>JAVZYK010000005.1:0-5239 GCA_038886195.1 Candidatus Pacearchaeota archaeon | reverse complement strand
TAGAAGGCAATAAAATAAGAAATTTTAACGGCCGGTTATATCATGCCACTCACTTCGCCACATCAGCCATTGATAAGCTGCACATTGTTGCTGGTGAGCTGATGTATTATCCAATGTGTGCTCAATTATATAAATTACCACACAGGTACCAGTATAGTGATGTTTGGGTTCTTCACTATTTTAGATTAATGGGTTTGCCCCAAGCAATAGTTGCTGATACTCAGGTATATCAAACAAGTGGAAAATGGAAAGGATTAATTGGGCCAAGGTATGTTGGGCCGAAATATCCTTTTATTTTATATTCTTTACCGAGTTATTTAAAACCATATTTAAGCTCAGAAGCTGGTATGGCAAGTGTTCTAGGAATTTATAATGATTCGTTCAATTTTAATCCTTTATCACCAACAGGAGATGCTTGGGAAAAAAATATTTTAGGATTTTTCAATTGTTTAAGAGGTATGCGATATGTTGGTGGGTCTGCATACAACCAAAGGCAATGGTCATTTAGACCAGTAATATCAATGATAGGTTGCATGAATACTCCATATTCATATAATGAAGAAGATGCTAGATCTAATAAGTTATTTTCTCAAATCTCTTGGTATATAGCTTGTGATCAGCAACTTTTTTCATCTTTAAATGAAAATAATTGTTTATCTTTAATTTGCGATAAAACTAATCACAAATATTTGCGGCGAATGTTGCAGTATTCTGAACTGTGTCAGCCTCCTTCTGAATATAGGCCAAGCAGTTATTGTACTACTATTTTTCCTCCAAACGATGTTGTCTACAATTATTCTTTATTCATTTATTTATATGAACAATTATTTTCTTTTTGTTGTGGAACCCCTATAACAGCTGGTGCTAATATCAGGACATCTGATCCAGTAAAGGGTAAGGATTGGGGACCATTATACGAGATCAAATTAGATACCAATTTAGAGAATTTAGAATTTTCAATTTTTATTAATAAGGGCAATAATCATTTATACCAAAATCAAATAACTGGAGAATATGTTTGGAGATTGGACATTAGAGGTACAGCTTATCATATTAAAGATTCTGATATTTATTTAGGTAATTTTAAAGTATTTAATACAGAAGCTTATACTTATCCCAACGTATATTGGGTAGGTACAAAATCTACAATTAATTGCTTATTGAACAGAATGTTAGCTTGGAAAGTTCCAGATAAGCAATTAATAGACAGTTACCCGTACAGATACCCATATGATGAAATGATTAAATTTTATTGTGTTAGACCAGCTTTAGATGTTGGATATTTGACTTATGACCAAAATACATTAATTTTTTCAAATAGTCTTTCTGGTTATGAATCTGTAAGGATTAATATTGGATAATATAAATTATTATTATGGAATAGTCATGGACAGTTTATCTGACGAACGAAACGAACGATACAAATGCATCACAAATGAATTAGAAAATGATAAATTTGAGTATGTTCAATTTTTAAAGCCTCCTTATTTAGAGGCTAGGAATATGGTTGTAGGTAATCCGGCTTTGCGTTGTGCTGTAAGAGAAAAGAGTATTGTTTTGTGGTATTTGAGTTATGCTGTTGGTTCAGATTGTGATGAACGAGTTTATGAATATTATTCTTCGCCGCCAGTAATTGATTATGGCCGTTTAAATTACAATTGTGGGATATTACTTGGTACAACTATCTTATATGGAGAAATTAAGCAAGTTAATGAATTAGTTTTAATGAATTTTTTATCACATAACATGAGTTCAGTACAACAACATTCTATTGATACCCTTTCTGAATTTCCACAAATTTTTCCATACATTGAACCAAAAGAATATTATGTTGGAACAAATATGATAGAATCTGCTATTTTATACAATTCTAATGCTGGTAATTACTATTTGAATCAAGACGCTTCAACAGCTTATAATAGGACTATTAATTGTATAATAAAAAATAATTTTAACCCTCTTTATTTTGAACCGTTGCAGCCAGAACAAAAAACTATTAATGAAGGTTGGTCTGGCTATTTTAGATTATTGTTATCATATTTAGAATATTGTGGTAAAATTTGGAAAACATCTTTATATATTAACGGGAAAAAAGTTGGATCTTTTCGAGCAGCAAGAGATTCTGGTGAACCAACACTTGTTTCTAGCATAAAAATAGAAGATTGTGAAATAGTTTTAGATTTAAGACCGTCATCTGGTCTAAGTATTGTTGTTGGTAACTGTAAATTAAATGATAATGAAGAATATTCTGGTGTTGATATACCTTTTCTAATAACAATATTTTATGGCCCAAGACGACCATCGTTGGATCCGTTCATATTCAATTTTAGAATTTGTTTTAATGGTATTACCACAACACCAACATTTAATTTAATTGCTGATTTAGTGGAGGAATGTTAATGACGTGTAATGATTTTGAATGTATTTGGTTATTTACTAAATCTACGTGGATTTTACTAAAAGAATGTCCAAAGGCGTGTGTTTGTAATCTTCCCGAAAATATAGACAGTCCAAGTGATAATGAGGTAGTTAAATCTATTTGTATAACTGGAGACTATCAACCAATACCTTCATATTGTTCTGGATATTGTGAATTTGATTGGATTTTCTTAGAAAATCAAAATATTGGTTACTGGTCATTAGCTACAAATCTATGCAATCAAAATTGCAAATGCGATAATATTTCTTATCCTGGCCTTTATGCTAATCAACGTGTTCGAGTAGATTGTGTTAGTAGTTGTGAGCCATCATTTTATAAAAATTATTTTCAATATAGTACTGATTTGCATAATTGTATTGAATTGGAAGAAAAAAATTATTCTAATTATTTGTCTTATTGTCTATCTGGTATTTCAGCACTGGGAGATCTGGATATTTTGAATTACCCAACAAATAATAAAAATTATTATTTTGGTTATATTATAGATAATTCTAAAGTTGTTAAATCATTTCCGGGCAGGCCAATCAACTACTCTAAAGATTTTACCAGAACCTTTTACGGTATGACACAAGATATGAATGCAGTCTCAGTTGGATCGTTTATGATGGCCGGATCATTTATGAATATGTTATACCCGTTTGTGAATCATAATTATTTAACTTTAGATTATAGACTTGCAAATTTATTTTTAATGGGATTGCCAATACTTAAATATGAATATAGAACTGATAGATTTGTCTGTAATGATCTATTTGAATTAATTAATACTGATTATTATTGTAGGATTGATAATGTTTATTGTCCTATTGATTTTGACTTACTATTTTTAGAAGCTGATATTGATCATAATCTAAATGTTAAATTTGATTTTAACAAATTTCGATTATCAAATGTAAGGTTAGGCGATTACACTATTGGAATACAACATATTGAAAATACTAAAAGTGCCATAATGGTTGATCGCAATGTTTATGCCAATATAGATTTACCTCATTTCATTGGCTATGTTGATGGTGGTTTACAGCAGGATAATTCATTTGATTCAAACAGTAATCAGCCAAAAATTATTACAAGATTATCTTTTATGTCACAACTACGTAGATTGAATCTTGATACATTTGGTATTTTTAGTGAATTTTTAACTTATATTGAAGATAGTAATTTAGGACCATTTATTGGTAATATTGGTACTAGAATGTTTTATTCTCATGGTTTTGAGAATGACATATATCAGTCCGGTAGTATGCATTTGGATTTTTTCTTCTTTGAAGGAAAAAAAACAACTCATAATTTCAATAAAGCTCAAATTGCTCTATTACCAAAGCGCGTAAGAAAACTCTTTTTTGAAATAATTGGTGATCATGTTCATACAAAAATTATCAAAACTTATGAGTTTTGTGAATATAGTAGTCTATCTATTAATGCTAATTGCTACAAACTTATAACTAAAACTTTAAATAAAGGTGTCTGTAATATTAATATTGTAGCTTTGTATGACAACCAACCTTTTAGATGTACCAGAAACAACCAATCTTTAATATCATATTTTGCAATTATGAAAAAAAATTATTTAGATGGTTTGATAGGTTATTATTTGCTAGGTGCATACGAAATCTGGTTGGGAACTAGAAATTCTGGAAAAACATTCTATAGACTGATAGAACGAGGTCCCGCATTTCCATTTTTATTTTTTTCAAGAAAAAAATTATCATCATCAGATTCTTCTATTCAATGTAATTTTTACCCTGATCAAAATTTCGATGGTCATTGCAGTAAAGATCAATATGTTTATTGTGACAATAGCCGTTTGATTTTTTATGGAAAAACAAATGAATGTTTGATGCCATCTCAATTTTATGAAACATTTACGACACGATGTAATTTTGAAATGACCCCTGACTGCGAATATTTTAGTTATTATGATAATGGTCATCCGTCTGGATTGATGGCTGGTTATGTTACGATAATTATTACTGATGTTATTTCAGAAACACCTTTTATAGCAAATGCGATATTGATTTTTCATGCTATCGATACTAAGTTGATTGGCTGCCCAGCGATAACATCATCTTATGTAACAATTAGAGAAATACCCGAGCCAACTTGTAATTAACATCATGAGCCAATGCTTTTATAATGCTATATATTGTGAATTTTTGGGCGATCAAAACATTGTAGTTGATGCATTTTGGGTCATTTATCCAAATTATACAACTTGTTCGGTAGCTGATTTGAAAAAAGGTTACCCTTGCAATTTTATGGCCAATATTAAATCTAGGTATCCCAATCAACCTGATACTATTACTAATCCCATATGTTTACAGACTTGCCAACAAACACCAGATCTTGATTGCGGAATCAATATTCGTTCTTTTACTTTTAAAATTATTCCTGATTATTCTTATGAATTTCATAATAATTACGTAATCGAATTAAGGACTGTGTGTTCAAAATGTTTCGATCAACAAACGTGCGAAAATTTAAATTTTCATTCCATATTACCGTTGCGATTTTTTCATATTGACGATGATTCAGCAACTGATAAGTTTGGTTGCTATTTTTACCATTTTTGTCTATGTCAACAGAATAAATGCAAATTAAAATGGAACCAGATCCGTCTTAATTGGGAAACTGATTTTTGTGAAAACACTTGGAAATGTCCTGGTCATTACAAATATACTAAAACAAAAGGATATTTAAAATGTGATTTTTGTGTACCGCCATTAAGGTGTGGACAATATCATGGTGAAATAGCAGAAAGTCGTTGTGATGATAGCAGAAATTATTTTAAAAATATTT
>JAVZYK010000004.1:1987-5935 GCA_038886195.1 Candidatus Pacearchaeota archaeon | reverse complement strand
CTCAGCCAGTAATAGATTCTTTAATAGAAGACATAATTTCATCAACAGAACAAGAATTCAAGGCTACTCAAACAGTACCAGAAAATCAAATTCCTCAAGACATATTGCAAGATTTAGATAAATTATTACAATAACAAAAAGTACGACTTTCATGTCACGAAAAACCAATCAGTCTGACTATGATGATTTGGTAGAAGGGCTGATAGAATCAGTGGATTCAGATTTTCCTGGTCACATTTATACTGGAAAAGAATCTGAAAAATTGAATATTTGCTTGCCAGTACCATTAGCGGTTTCATATTTATTACAACAAGAAGGCTTTCCATTAGGACGGATAACCACGATTGTCGGGGAGCCTGGAGTTAGTAAATCGTCTTTTAGTGCTGAGATTGCTAGGTGGCATAGATTGCAAAAGGGCACTTCATTTATGATTGATTTGGAAGCTAAAATATCTCCAGAACTTTTAGCCTCCATCGTAAATTATGACAAAAAAGCCTTAATAATAAACAATAAACTAAAAACATTGACTGACTGGGTCAATTACTTAAATACTTTAATTAACAAGTGTAAAGAACAAGTTGGTACTCAAATACCAATTTGTTTCATAGTTGATACTGTTTCTTCTTCTTTGGAAGATTCAGAATATAAAAGAATTTTTGAAGAAAGTGATTTAAGTAGATCTTATCCAGCAGAAGCTTTATTTTTAACAAAATATTTTAAGGTCTTGCCAAAAGAAATATTAAATTTTCCTTATTCTGTGGTTTTAGTAAATCAATTAAAATTTGGTAATACGCCACAGGGTTTTCCTATAAGACGTATTGCTGGAGGAGCAGTTATAAAATTTCAAGAATCTATAGAGATTCAAATAGATAAGGTTAGTTCAAATAATCCTGATAAATTGCAAAGAAAAAAAGCAAAGAAGAAAAGCCCATTATCTGGTGAGACTGAAATATTTGACATTTATTTTGTCGAATTAAAACTATCAGTTTATAAAAATTCTACTGCACCAGTTTCAACGATTTATGTCACAAAAGAATGGTATACTGACTACACTTTCCCAATTTGTGGTGAAACTGGCAAATCTTACCCGCAAATTACCAGATTCAATTGGGATGAAGCTCTAATCGATATTTTTATGGAAATTTTATCTCAAAGAACAGTGGGTGCAGCAAAATTAAAAAAATTAATAGATATTGAATCAACTCATGATAATAAGTTCTATTATAGTCATGCTATTGGAATAACTAGTAGTGATGCGATAACCAAAGAAGAGCTAGGAATTAAATTAAACGAATTTATTAATTCTAATGAAGAATTAAAGTCAGAAGTATTAGCAGCTCTCAATATTAGAAGAAGGCCGTTGTTTTATGCTGGTACTGATTATAACGAGTTAATGCAAAGCATTTTAGGAAAAATTAAAGATGCAAATTTATAATATCAAGAATACTTTTTTTTTCAAAAGAATTAGGAAAATCTAATATTAAATAAAAAAAACCTCTTAATCATAAAACCTAGTCGATGTTATTGCGAATTAGTCGAACTGGATGTGACAAATATGGTTGGTGGCACCGTATTAACTTTGGGGTTAGTCTTCTAACTAACATTAAAACTTATAAAACAATTGCAAAAAGGAAACATTCATTCCAATATTCAATAACATTTGAAATTATAAATATGTTTCAATCGAGTTCAAATCAACAAAAAATGCGTAAATTACTTTTATTTGAACAAAAGAATTTGCAAAATAATAATCATTATGTAACCAGATATTATCAGAAAATCTATGATGGGGCAGGAGGCGAATATTTGAATTCAATTGTTGAATTAATCACAAATCAATTAAAGTAAATATTAAACACAAAAAAAAATGAAACCAATGAAAATCAAAAAAAAACTGAAGAGTTGTTAGCATAACTTGAAAAAACGGTATTCACAATAATGAAACTTAAATTGATCAAAACCTACACATACCAAATGGTAATTATTGTTGATAACTCAACTTATACTAGACATATTAAAATTGCTAGAAAGCGTAAAAAAGATAATAGTTATGGTTTGATGTTTTCTATTGAATCCTCTTCATGTTCAGACTCTTGTTTAAAAGAATTTGAATTTCAAAATAAAATTGTGGTAGGATGCCCTGTTATAACAATTACCAAAACTATAGAACGACACAAGAATAAGTTATACCGTGTCTATGTCGATAAAATTAAGTTGATGAATTAACTTATGGAAATAAAATAATCATATTAAAGTTGATAACTGTGGTATAATTCATGAACAATTCCCATTAGAAGATCTTGTAAAGTTATAAAAACAATAATACAAAACTATTTCAGTCAATAAAACCAAACACGCAACTATAACCAAAAGCTATGAAACTAGTTTTAGAAAATGAAACAGATGCTGAATACATTCTCTTTATTGGCGGTAATAATCGTTATTACATTTGTGTAGATTTAATGACAAAATTTAAAAAATCAATTTATTTTGGATTATTATTTCTCAGATCAGAATCGCCACGAAAAATAACATGTCCTAGGAAACCATTAGAAACTAAAATTGACTCTATACCTGCTTATAGATGTGTTAGTCGTCAAATTACTTTATATATAAATTGCCAAGATCAAAAGTATAATTATTTATTCATTGATAATATCTCTCTTGTTTAATTCAGTTATTGTACAAAAAGAACTTTTCTAGAAACGACAAGATAATAATGTGATTTATTCTTGAAGGATTTTATAGGAATTAATAATGAAATATTCTCATATTTAAATACTATCCAGTAGAAATAATATGTCCGTTGCCTAATACTTATTATGTAATAAAAACGATTTCTTAAGAGATGACCAATGCTTCTACGTCACGTGCATCTTGGATCTTACTGCGGTTGGATATGGGATTTTGTTATGTTTAAGTGTTGTCCAATGAACGCATTTCAATGCTTAGAAAAATTAATTCAAAGAAATGAAAAATATTATTATCGTATAGTTTTTGAACATGCAAAAAATCCTCAGCATTATTCAAAACAAGTTCAAAGATTTAAACCATCTATTGAATTTGATCAGGCAGATGATTTTGAAAATAGGTATTTAATATACTCAAAAAGAAATTACGATAATAGTAAAGATGAGTACATAAATATTGTTGCAGAATTGGTAATTAACGAACAGAAATAACACCTTTATCCCAATGATACTAGACATAAAAAAATTGGTAACCGATACGGACAAGTAATGTTCATTCCTGCTACTACCAATTATGAAAAATGTGTGCGTTTACTGAAAAAATTTGCTGTACCTACTTATTATAGTATTTTATATCATAAAACCGTGACAATGTTGCCTGGACCAGAACGACAAGGGAAGACACCATTTGAATCTTTAACTTTTTGGGGTGGAAAGTACGTTATTGATAATCATGATGTTTATTGCACAACATTATATCTTTATCTCGAAAATAATTTGTATCATTACATTCTTATTTATAAAACTTCTACCATGCTTGAAAATAATAACAATATTTAAATTACGCAATAACGCTTAAATCACTATTTATGTAAATCGTATAAATAATAAGTTCAATAAATCTTTTGTGTCAAAAGGACTAAAAAACCAATGGTGTTGATTGTAAAAGAGAATGATGGCAGCAAAAGTATCATGTTTATTAATAGCACTATTACTCACGTTGATTGTATAAAATTATTGCATAAGCATCGCGCATCAGTTTACTATAGCTTATTGTACTATAAATCTAAATTAACACTATCAAGAAACGGTAAGGGTCTTATTGAACCACTAAAATTTCATCATGACCATTTTATTTTCAACAATTATGATATTCTTAATTTAACGTTATGTGCTGGTTCAATAAATAATTATTATAATTATATTATTCTGGATAAGTTTTTGCCATGTCAAAAGTCGATAAAATAAAATTTTAATC
>JAVZYK010000004.1:0-1888 GCA_038886195.1 Candidatus Pacearchaeota archaeon | reverse complement strand
TATCTTCCTTTGGAAATGAACATAAACCTAATAAAGTAATGTTTATCAACCACACTGATAATTATCAGATATGCAAAGAGCTTATTTACAAATTTGGTGTCCAGCATTATTTCGGAATACTTTATGTAAGAAAACCGTCATTCTGGTCAATTATAGATGACAACAATTTTTCGATTAATCAGACTTGTCATTATAAATCTAATGTTGCTTTCCTTTCAGGTTGTAACAGCAATCAAATTATTAAGTATATCAATAAGGAGGATGGTTTCAAAAATCTGATTTTTATTGATAAGATATTTAGAAGTGAAATTAAAGATTTTGAGTAAATATAGAATGCTATACTACCAAAGTGGACAAAAAAGTCAAGGTGATGTTATGTTGCTGATACCTTATCAATCCAACATACGATGCCAATTTGTTAGAGTTGATGGTGTTTGTTTACCATATTCTGTTTATAATCCGATAGATTACAGTTCCTCACTTTTATATTCAGAACTTCTTGATAAACATGAAGCAGATTCTGGGTTTTTTGTGCTATTTGTTAATAAAAAAACCGAAAAGGAATTTCGTCATTTAAAAAGAAACTTCACCTTGCATAGAAAATCTTTTTCTTTTCGATGTCATTACTTGAAATTGTCATCAAATGAACAAATTCGTATTATAAAAGTTATTCCACAAAAAATCTCTAACAAGTCTCGATAATAAACATTATAGTATTTATTACTAAAAAATATAAGAATCAAAAAAAGTTACATGATTCTAAAAAACAAAAAATGCTATGAAGTTATCTATAGTAGATGAGCAAGTAATTACATTCAGACATTATAAAACCAGGGAAAACCTTCTCTTACCTTACATTACTGATGGCTACAATTACTTAATATTTATGAAGCAATTTAATAAAACTTCCGCATTTTTCATACTTTTCGGTAAAAATAAAAATATTCTCAAAAATATAAATTATGCAAATAAAACCTATACTATTAATGAGAAATATTGTTCATTTCAAGGTATATATGCTTTCGGTTTAGATGCATGTTATATATGTACAGAATTTGTTTGTACGAACACAACTCATGATAATTAATAAAAAAGAATTTGAGAAAATTGTTTCATATGACTAAGATAAGATCAAATACTACAAAAAGAAGATAATTTGAATATTTCACAAATAATAAACGCAGGGTGACGCTGTGGATGAAGTTATCAACAAACTGCAGAGTGAAGCACTTAACATCCCAGAAAACACTAATAAAGCAATCCTGAATAGGCTATATACTTTGCTGATAACACGGTATAGGTCAGATTTTCCAAATATAAAAACTCTTGAAGATATAAATAAAAAACTGCAACCGAATGTAATTATTGATATTCAGCAGATTATTCCAGCTTGTTTATTGGTTAATGAATTTTTCAAAAAATTACCAGAAGTTATTAGCTTTTTAAAAGAAACTTTTGGTGACAAAAAATTCGTAATTATTTTCACATGGTATAATAGCGGCGAAAAAGGTCCACATTGGTTTATTACCAACTATTCAGGACTATTTTATATTCCGGAACCAAATTTCTTTATTATGATGAAGCTTAATAAAGAAGCATTTTATATTGCTTCTTTAAAAGATTTAGCAATCGAACGATTATTCTATGATATTACATAATAAAATTTCATCCAATAATCTTGTCTTATCGTCATTGAAAGAATTTCATGAATTCATATCATCCAGAAGATATGATTATGTGTGTTTTACTAATCCCGATCTTTACGTGCAGGACGGAATAATTAAAATTAACAATTTCGTAGCCAGAGAAAAAACCATTTTAGATTTATGCCAAGTTATAAACCCGTCATTGAAACAATTAGTAAATTACCACCTATTGGGGTTAGAAT
>JAVZYK010000003.1:3246-6690 GCA_038886195.1 Candidatus Pacearchaeota archaeon | reverse complement strand
AGAGGCAATAATACAGAAAGCTATGGAGATCATGAAATCATGAGATTGGCCAACTTACAATTAAAAGAATTTTGTCAATTTAAAGATATAAATGTTGATCTGACTGGAAATTTAATAGCGTTGAGAGGCCAAAACGGTGTTGGAAAAACCAACATGATAAGAGGCATCAAATTTGGTTTAACTGGTATTAGTTCTACACCACAGGATCGACTTGTTAGAAATTTTGATAATGATATTGACGACGCATTTGTTAAATTAACATTAGAGGCTGATTACTCATTATTTTCAATAACTAGAAATATAATTGGAAAAAGAGAACATCAATTAATTATGCAGAACCAGCAGGAAGTTAAAGAATTCAAAGGTGCAAAAACAATTCAAGAAGTTTTAGAAGCAAATTTTGAAATGCCTTTAAGTTTAGTTGAGAAATTAATCTTTGTAGATCAGTGGGAGATTTTTGAATTTTTAGTTCTACCTCCGTCTACACGTACTAAGCTTTTAACAAAAATTTTTGATTTAGATAAATTAATGAAAGTTTATGATGTTTTAACTAGTCATTACAGTTCATCGATATTTAAAAACACTGCTCAATATTCACCAGAAAAATTACATGATTTAGAAAATGAGATTAATCAATTAGAAACACAGATTCATATTCATAAAGCAAGGTTAGAAACTTTAATGCTAAATTATAGCAATGTCATTTCAATGAGTAATGCTATAAAGGAGATATTAAAAGATTATATTGAACTGTCTAAATTGAAAGCCGAGTTCATCAATTCATTAAACAACATCAAACATTATTATAATAGTGCTAAAAACATCGAAACTGAAATTAACAAATTAACAGAGGAATTAACATTAAGATTAGAGTTAAAAAGTAATTTTTCGGAGGAAAGAAAAACTGAATTATTACATCAGCACGCACAATTATTAGAAAAATTAAATAAGGCTAAAGACTATGAACAACGCAGAATTAAAATCAACGAATACAACAATAGATTAAAAACCATTGCCAATAAATTAGACAAAATTGATAAAGCGTTATTAGAATATCATCATCAGTTATTACGTTATAGGACTCATCTTTCTGATTCCAATTTTCCTGAAACAGAATCATCAATCAAAGAATTGTTGTTGCGTACTAAAATTTTAAAAGAATTATATCAGCAATCTGTTAATGAAAATATTTGTGTACTTTGCAAAAATTCTATAACAAATTTACAGTTTTTAATTTCGCAAATTGAAGAATTAGATTCTAAATTCAGTATTTTGGAAAAAGAAATAGATGAATTTAACCAAATTTCAGCTATCAAAAAAGAAATAACTGAAAATATAAATCGTTTAAATATAGAAAAGCAGTTATTAACTAAAGAGCTTAATGAAATTGCCGCAAAAACTCATGAAATACCAGAAACTGATTCAGAAGCTGCTGATATTCAAGAAATTACCTCTAATCTACAAGCTATTCAAAAAGAGCTTATCTCTATATCAGAGGCGATTCAAGAAATTAACAAATTAAAGGAAAAAATTAATAGTAAAAAGCTAATCTATTCCCATAATTTAAAAGAAAGCGAAACTCATGTTGGCATCGCTTCAAGCTTAAAATCTCGTATTATTTCAATAATTGATAATTTGAATAATAAAATTCAATTTACAGCTGAGCTAAATGGATTAATAGAAAATTTCAAAAATTTATCAATCTCTTTAGAAAATTTGAATAGCATATCTGATATTGCTTCGTTGAATGAAAAGATATGTGATTTAATTGACAAGAGTTATAAAGAATTAGTAGAAAAACTTAAAGAAGCAGAGAAACTGCAAAATGATCTAGTTATTTTGGAAATGAAATTAAAAAACGCTAAAACAAACTTAGAATCTGAAAAAACAAAAGAAAAATTGTATAAAACAGTTATTAAAGCCGATGAATATTTGAGTATTATCAAACAAGGTTTTCATTGGAAATCGGTACAATCGTATTTAATAAATAAAATAATGTCTGATATTATTGCTATAACAAATAGTTATCTAAACGAACTAAATGTTAAATTTCATTTTGTAAAACCTGTGAATGATGTCGAAACTGTAGAATTTAAAATAACACATTATATATCAGGACGCGAAATAAACGTAAATTTGCTTTCTGGTGGTGAAAAAGTAATTGCTGCGTTATGTTTGAGATTAGCAATGTTGACTTTATTATCAGAGAAATGCAGTATATTAATTATGGATGAACCGTTTGCCGGGCTAGATGAGATTAATTTAAATCTGGTCATGGATTTTTTAATAAGATTAAAGAATAAATTTAAAAATTATCAGTTAATTGTTGTCACTCACGAATATTTGTCAAATGATGTTTTTGACAAAATTATTAATTTGGAATTATATGATGATGGTGTTGATAGGTTTACGGTATTAAAATGAAATTAAGATTTTTGATATTATAAAAGTAAATGGCGAAGAATTGTTATTTATTTGTGGATCCTGAATTCATTTATTATGCAATTGATCAATATCAGGTCAATAAACAACCATTATCTGATATTGATAAAATATTTGCTATTAAAGGTGTTACGTCATATTTTATACCCTTCACTATTTATTCCTCTAAACTAATAGAGCAGCTTTATTTTAAAATTAACAGGTCTGCTGAACAAAAAATTTACACCAATTCTATTATCAATTTACAGTTACCGATAACTGCCGTTCCATCACTAATTATCTACAGAATAAGACATCTATCAAATCTAGGCGTTCCAACTAGTTCTGGTGGATGGTGTCTAGTCAATAATGATATGATTCAATCAATCAGGATTTTTAATGAATTTAAAATTAATAATAATGTAAACAATGCTTTAAAAATTCTTTCTCAACATTGCTTAGCAAAACTTTGCAATTTTTATAGGTTAGATGAAAAATCTTTAGTATTCATAATTTCGGATATCGTTGATCCTAGATGGCATGCTACAGATTCATTTTTGCCAATTGATAAAAAATTAAAACACAGCTTTGGATACGATAATATAAAAGCGGGTGTCTTATTAGAATTATGGTCAAAATCTGAATTCTTTAACAAAGCTATTAGCGAATTAAATGGTGAATTAACAGAGCTGCAAGCTATAGAAGTTATTAATGATATTGTGTTTTACTTATTAATAAATTTTTGGTTACATTCTCTATCTCAATATAAAAATTCTCCAATAAGTGAAATTTTTATTCCAGAGACAGTTCTAGATGATCAGGCAGCAAGAAACCTCAAAACTTACCTTGCCAGCTCACCATCAACAAATTGATTTGATTCAACCTTGCAACTCTGTAGCTTATAAATTGTTATATGATAAATTTCAAACGAGTCAGAACGTAGAAATTACCATTAGGAGTTTTGGTAATGTTTTAGAATTATTTAAAAAAATTGATAATAATCAAACGAAAAGTTTTTTTGAC
>JAVZYK010000003.1:1699-3147 GCA_038886195.1 Candidatus Pacearchaeota archaeon | reverse complement strand
TATCATATGATATTAGATGTGGAATGATAGGAGGGAAAAGAAATTCAGAAAGCAGAGTTACTGTTATTACAGCCGGTAGTTTGCATAAATCAAATTTTACCGCTGATATCATAATATGTGATGAATGCCATGAATTAGTAAGCGATAAAACAATAAGGCTACTGAGTCATTATAAAAATTCTATATTTTATGGATTTTCAGCGACTCCTTTTGGTCGAGCAGATAACTCTGATTTAAGAACTGAAGGCTTATTTGGAAAAATAATTTATAAAATTACTTATGAAGAAGCCGTTAAACAAGGGCTGGTTGTTCCAATACAAATAAGATGGTATGTTATTAAGAGCCATAAAAAGTGTGCAGTAAGAGGCATTTATAGGGAAAGATACCTAATCTGGCAAAATTTAGATCGTAATAGAATAATAGCTGATGTAGCTAAATCGTTTGATGATAACACTCAAGTTCAAATTTTAGTAAAAACTGTAGAGCATGGCTTGTTTTTAAAACAACTATTGCCAGAATTTGTATTTGTTTATGATTCGATTAATCAAAATAAATTAGAAAAATTTAAAAAGAATAATTTACTTACAGATGACATGATTATGAATAACCAAAAAAGGCTTGAATTGAGACAAAAATTTGAAAGTGGAGAATTAAAAAAGGTAATATCAACTGGAGTGTGGTCGACAGGAATAGACCCGACAAATTTAAAAGTAATTATTAGAGCAGATGCAACAAGTACTGAAATATTAAATATTCAAAGTTGTGGTAGGGTAGCAAGAATTAAAGGGAATAAACCTATTGGGATAGTGTGCGATTTCATTGACCAATTTGATTCAATTTATTATCGAAAATCGTTAAAACGTAAAAAATATTATAAGGAGATGGGCTGGTCACAATTTATTGTTGAAGGGAATAAACTAATACCGTGGAATTAAATTTACAAATTAATTATAATTAATAATAAGAAAATAATAAATCAAGAATAATCATGACTTTGAACATGCAAGTTTTTAGTCTGGTATTATTGGGAGTATTATTTGTACTTTTATTATGTTATGACTTAATTATGGTTTTATGGTTTGGGTGGAATTATACGCTTTCACAGGTACTCTCGAAAGCAATTAAAACAGCTCCAATCTTAGCGTTTTTAATGGGTTTAATTGTTGGTCATCTGGTATGGCCTATTACTAATCCAGAAAATAACCAGACAAATTCAATGTTTTGTGGTTGTAGTTGTAATTGTTGTAAAAATAATCAAATAAATAAATGTGAATTAGAAAAACCACAAAATATAAAATGAAATTATCATGATTTAACAAAAAGGTAAAGCATTTATGACGTCCTATTTGATTTTGCCGTTGTTGATATTGACTAATTATTTACGAATATCGGAACATTCAGACCGAGATAGAGTCATTGATGGTTTATTTTCAAAATTAGTAGAGCTA
>JAVZYK010000003.1:0-1600 GCA_038886195.1 Candidatus Pacearchaeota archaeon | reverse complement strand
TTATCACATGTTACAAGTTTAATGAGATCGTTAGATTATATTTCTTGGCTTTTTGCTCAGCATATTCCGACACTGGCTTTTGCAACAGGCATAGTAACTGGCATGTTAATAATAAATTTATTAATTACTATTCAAGTAAAAAGAGAACAGTTTACAAGACAAAAAGGTGATAGATAATGAAATTATTAAGACTAATTTTAATTATTATTCTAATCATTTTAGCCTATTTCTGGTATAAGCAATCTCAACTGCAGTATGTTCCAAGCCATATTACAACTTCTGAGATTAGTTTTTTAAGCAATGAAGAGGTTATTGCAAACAGTAGAGATGAATATGTAGGCGGAAAAACACACGACGGCATAACAATTTTGGCAGACATGGATATATCCCAATTCAAACGCAATACTGGCGGCTCTGATGGAGCTGGGTTATGTGTGTTTACTTCTATTGAACACAGTTCACGTTATCAATTTTTACAATTAAATGAAATGCAAAAATTCATGCGTTCTCGACCTGGTGGTGGATGGCCGGAAAAGGTTGATAGAATAGTAAAACAGTATTGTAATCAATACGGTGTTAAAGAACCAGTTTATTTTCATGTGTTTGATTCCAGAGATACTTTTAAAATTCTAAAAACGGCGTTGGAACTTAGAATGATGCCATGCATAACTTGGGGAACAGATTATTCACATTATGGTGGTGCTGGAATAGATCATATGGTAAATCTGGTTCATTTAGATGATAAATGGGGAGTTATTTTGGATAACAATTTTCCAAATGAATATTTATGGGTCAGGAGACCTACTTTTGATAGATATGCTACGTATAGAGGATTTTGGGCTATCATCTTTGTGAATAAAGTAGCTCCACCAAAACCTAAAGAATAAGGTAAAATTGTCATGAAAATGATCAAATTATTGAAATTAAGTATTATTTTACTATATTTGTGGGTAACGGGAATATGCTTTGGGTTAGATAACGAAGTTAAAGAATTTTCAATTACTGTACCAGATTCAGAAATTGTTGAAATAAAATTGATTTCTGGAGAGAAAGAATTTGTTATTAAACCTAATAAAGTATATCATTTAGAATGGGATAATAAAATATCGGCTAGATTAGCCTTTTATAATGCAAAATTGTTAGGAAGAGATAAAGACGAGTTGGGGTGTTTGACGATTTTCTTAAAACCTCGACAAGATAATCATATTGTTTTGAGTGAAGCTGATTTAGTTATAGCTAAAATGTTCAAATCAAAAAATTTTGGTCTGTCAAGAGAGAATATTAATTCTAGAGATACGAATGATCAATTGAATAAATATCTGGAAGCTACCAATTCAAAAAAATATCATATAGTTATCATTTCTAATAAAGATATTACAGTAACTGAACTAGAAAAATGTTGTAATATTTCAGTTTTAAAACCAGGAGACTGGCCAACTAAATATTATTATAACATTACGACTTATCCTGTTACTTTAATATTTGATAATAAAACATCTAAATTAATTTCAAAATTAAACACAGATTCAATTGACGAAATTAAATATCATTTAGATAATATGGATAATATTTTTTATATTTGGTTTTCTAGGCTAAAAGA
>JAVZYK010000002.1:3693-7308 GCA_038886195.1 Candidatus Pacearchaeota archaeon | reverse complement strand
CTATTTGGAATCACCGGTCTGTTGATTAAAGCATTATTTTGAGGCATAATAAAAACCTTTCTATGATGTTTGATCTACGATATTTGATAAAATTAATAATTAATTTGATTGAATAAATGCTATATTATTATTGTTAGATAAATTATCTTATTAGCCTTTTTTTATATTTTATCATGAAAAAAAAAGATATTTTATTATCCGAATCAGCTTACACTACCGCTTTGTTAGCTGCCTTAATCGATGAATTTACCACCGATTTCACCAACTGGCTTCCAGCGACTATTGAACTAGAAATACAACGTACATTTAATATTAAATTGCCAGAAATTAACAAGCAAAAAATTTACGCCGGTATTAGACTTTTAACTACCGATGCTTTTTACTGGTCTTTACCAGATTTTGTTGAAATTTGTCAAATATTGAATAATGTTGCAATTTTGCCAGAAGTGTTCAGTTTGCCAGACTTAGAAGATTGTGTGTGGGGTCTGGTAGAATCTACTATTATCAATCCTCCAGATCGTGAGAATTTAGGAGATAATTTTTCAAAAGAAATAAAATTATTTTTAGGAAAAACAATAGAATGGTCAGGTATAGCCAGAGGAGAAAAATTAATACCATTCGCCATCTTCAGCGATAGACCCAAAACTTACAGAGAAGTTATAGATGATCCGGCTGTTTTAGAGGTTTTTGAAACTCTTGATTCTCAAACTATTGAAGAAATTGAAGCTAAAATTAAACAAAATTTAGTAGAACTGTTCAAACAAGTTTTATCATTGGAGTATAACAACATTGATTCAGAACGATTTTTGGCTTTAAAGAGACGTTTGTTACCATTTTTAGGTGAAGACCTTGATCCTGACTTAACAAGCAGAAGAGTGAAACCCACCTTATATAAGGAAATCCATCAAAAATTGCTTGGGGCTTCAGAAATTTTTAATTTTGGGGCTAATCCAAAATAATAATGCATTTGAAATTTTATGAAATCACTTAATAATCTATAATTTTTGACATATTTACTATAATTTTGATTTAACAATTTAACCATAAACAATGGTGCTAATTTTAAAGATATAGCAGTTAATTTAGCAATTTTGTTACTTTTAGTCATAGTAATACAAATATCAGTATTCAGATCTTTGGTAGAAAGAGTTATGTGGCAAGAATCTTGTTCTAAGCCTATAGAAGGCCAATTTGATAGTTTCCAATCTACGAAATTGTAAATTGCTTGTATCGAATAAAGAATATTATTTAAACTATCTGAAATGTCACAATCTTCGATATTAGTAAATTTTAAATTTATTTTGATAAAACGGTTTTTAATAAAATAATTTAATAATTGTAAAATGAAAACAAAGCATAATTTGGCTACGATGGTAACATTACGTTTATTAATTAGTTTTTTTAATTTTAAAATAAGTTTTTTGGTATTAATGAGTGGCGAAAAGTAAATAATTTTAAATTTATTATTTATTTTGGCTATAACGATATATCTTGGAAACACACAAGATGATCCTTGCCATCCTAAAATATTTCCGAATAATTTTAATGCTGTTTTTCTGGTCGCCCATTCAAAAGCTGAATCAAAAAATTGGCTATCTATTATTGGAACATAGCTTAATTTTTTATCTGCGATGAATAAGATCCTCTGAATGCATGTAAATGGACTAAACGACTTACCGTTTATTTTGAATTTGAAAATTTCCTTATCAGCCGAATATAAATATCCTATAAAAGCAGAAGGATGTTGCAATTGGTTATGTTTGTAAAATAATAAATTAATTTCAAAATCAAAATTACAAACCAATTGACCTCGACTATCAAAAATGTTATTGCCTCTAACGTAATAGCCTTGATTATTTAAAATTATAATTTTATTATGTTTGGTGCCTAGATTTATTAATTGGATCTGAGAGGCAGCAAGTAAAGATGATAATTCTAAAGGCTTGAAATTTAAAAAAGCATATTGAATGAATTGATCAAAACTTAAAGATTTACTAAATATTAGCTCTAGGGTTTTATGATAGTTGTGAAGTAATAAATCTAGTAATTGATTTTTTTCTATGATAAGAGTTTTGGCATTGAAATATTTTGATAAATAAAGGGCTTCTTTAATAAAAGAAGTGTATATTACGTAAATTGATTGTAAATCTGAAAATAAATTAGGAAACTTGGCCATAGGGGGTAGAAATATGGCAACATAGTTTTGATTGGTTAATCTGGCTTTAGCATTTAACAAAATAACCAACATTACGTCGCTACAAATTAACAGTTTCTCTATTTTTCTATTAAAAACTGACATATAATCAAATATTCCTGAACCGCTAAATTGCAGAATATTTGTATAGCCTTTTGATGGCTTTACCAAATAATCTGAAACGCAATGATTTTTATTGAGTATTGTAATGCAACCAAGTTTCAATGGCAAATAATGATTCAATGCAATTAAATAATGGTCATTAAAATCGTAGTTTACTTTAAGTCTTTTTTGTAGTAAATGTCTTTTCCATAGATAATCATATTCTAAATGTTCAACTGAAATGGCAAACAAATAATTTAGGCAAGAATTCAATATTTCGTCAGGTATATCCATAAAAAAGGAATATTCTGATTTGAAAATTTGTATTTTTTTAGGACTATCAAACTTGGTTAACCTGTCAAAATACTTTAAGTGTTCTTTATACATTAAGTTATAATAAAAAATATAGGAGTCAATATCTTTTAAACTAAGAAAAGGATCAAAAACTAACCTTTTTTCTATTAGAAGACGAATACTATCTTCAATAGTCGAATTAATATTCCAAGCCGTAAAATCCAAGGCATCTCCATTTATATTACATTTAGAACAATAAAACCATAGACCAGCACCTAAATTATCAAAAAAAACATACATTTGACCACCGCAACTTGGACAATGACAAATTTTAGGAAACTCCGCTCCTGGGTCAATACCAAACCATACCAAAAACCGTTTAATATCAATATACCTATTTATATCACTAGAGGACTCAAAAAGCATGACTAATTATTCTAATTATCTACACGACCAAGAGTTAGAATATATTTTTCACAATTATACAATTCCGCCTTATGTTAAGGAGGCAACAGATATAGAGCTTTTTGGTGATCCTATACTGTTGCCAAATTTATTGTATCTTGATAAAAATAAGGAATTTCCAGTTCACACTAAAGCAGCTTGCTGGATGAGTTATGCCCGATTATTGCGTAAATACGCTAATAATGAAATTAGCAAAAATAAAGCAGAGCAGTTAAAAACAGAATTAGAAAATTTTGCTGAAAATATGGGTATTTCAGCTGATATTGAAAAATTAAAAAAGCAAGACCTTAAGAACAAATCGGAACCAGATGCAAAAGATTATGCTTTAGATCTTTCAGAAATAGGATTAGATGCAGATATTGAGACTGCTTTAACAGATGATAAATCCAAAAAAACGGATTCCGAAGAACAAAACGAAAAAACTTCCCAGTTAACACGCCCATCTAATAAAAAATTCCCTATTAGGAATATTCACGAATTGCATAAAGCAGCAAATTATATTTCAGAATATTATTATTATCTGCCTTATCGAGTTAGAAGAAATATGGCAGAAAATATCC
>JAVZYK010000002.1:0-3595 GCA_038886195.1 Candidatus Pacearchaeota archaeon | reverse complement strand
AGAACAGTTAACGGAACGGTATATAATTTAGATGATTTTTCAAAATTGCGAATTTATCATTTACAGGATTATTTACCAGAAGATATATTAAATGAATTAAGCTCCGATGGTATACACGTAGATCATAAAAAAGTGGCTGAAATACTTCCGACATTACCAAAACAAGATGCAACTATGCTAGAACAAGCACTAAACGACCTTCATATTTATCCAATTTATAAAGAAGCGAGTGATTATGAAATTAAAGTTAATAGAGATTATTTAAAATTTATTGGCAAAAGATTCAGCAGAAAATAAAAACACGACAAGTATTTTAAGACGATATTTCTAAGGATAAGCCTGTATTTTTATTAATATTTTCTGTGTTAATGCCGTGTCTAGTCTCATACAATTTTTTGCATAACATCAGCCACAATGATGTTAAATTATATGATATAGATTCAACTGGCAATCCATTTAAATTATTGAGGTCTTTTCCTTCTTCCAAATCAATTGCTTTTTGATCTCCAGAAATAATCAAATATTTCCTATCCCAAATTGTAGCTAATATTAAGGGCAGCTTTCTATCTGTTTGAGCTTTGTTAATAAACGAATTAATTAATGAATCCATTTTTGAAGCTAAAAGCTGTAAAAAAACTTCAAACAATTCATTTGGTAATGGAACTAGAGATGAAAGAAAATCGAAAGTAAAGAGTGAAATTGCAGCTTTAGAAGATAATAAATTATCCTTTTGATTAATCGCACCGGCTAAAATTTTTAATTTAGTATAAATTTGCCCAGAGGAATGAATATGAGGTAAAATTTCACTTTCAGCTATAGGATTAGACAAAACCTCTAAAAGCCAGTTCCCGTCTCCACTTAACTGGTTTTTTTTCTCCTGTAATGAATCCATAATCAAATTCCCCTTTCTCATTTACAGGATAAATGTTGCTAATATGTGTAATTCCAACATTTAATAAATTCAATTTTTGTGAAGCTATTTTAGTTAATTCATCTAATATCAAATTTGCAGTATTATCGAATGATAAACAATTTTGATCGTCTGATTCAATTACTACTTTCCACATATTATTTTCAGTATTTTGTGATATTACCTTAAAAGGCCATTGCTTTTCAGCAAATTCGTCTTTTTTTGACATATTTAATTCTCCTTTTCGTACAGTGATATTATTGTAAAATGTTTTGAAGAAGACAAGTCATTTAATTATCAAATTAATCATAATATTATGATTAAAAACAAGTTAATTATACATGCCGGTTTACATAGAACTGGAACAAAAAGCATACAATATGCCTTATCAACAAACAAACATCTTTTAGAAAAAAATAATATTTTTTTCATAGAGCCAGATTACCACGAATTGACGCAACAAGGCGTCAAATTGTTTTACACTGATACCACTACTAGCACGCCGACTAGTTTGGTTCTTTTGAATTTACTAAAACAAAGTCATGAATTTGAATTTTATTCTAATAGTTTATTTGTAATTAGTTATGAAGACTTACCTAAAGCTAAATATTCAAGTATTAAAAAATTTATTGATGAAATTAAAGATATTTTAAATGCTAATATTCAAATTATTCTTTATATCCGAAACCTTTATAAATGGTTAATTTCTATTTTAGCCCTGAATCTTACTGTAAAAGGAATTTTAAAAACTGTGCTTGACGGGTTTTATGTTAATCCTGAAATTATCAATAATATACTAATTAAATTAGATTGTGCAGTCGGTAGCGAAAATTTTAAGATTAGATTATACCGCGAAGATGCTGATTTTAATGCTGCATATGATTTTTTAAAAAATATACTTCAAATACCGGAAGAAAACTTGCCAAACTTCAAATTTTATCCGTCAAAAGATTACAATAAGGCTGACTTGTTATTAGCACCATTAATTCACTATTTATCTTATATTCATAATAATGATCAAAAAATCCTAACCAAAATACCAGATTTAATTTGGGGAACAGACTATCAAAATCAGATTATCGAATTATTAAAACCAATCGTAGAGTCAATAAACTTAGATCATCCAAAAATTTCCCCTTTTACTTTTGCCTTGAAACAACCACCACCATTAATACCTAATCAACTTTATCCATTAAACAAATTAAAGGAGTTTATCAATAATCTTAATTAGGTGGTTTATGTTGTAAGAACTGTTGCAAATTCAAAACTATTTTGTTATTATGTTTTTGGGCTTGACGAGTTGTCCAATAAAAATCAAATGAGAATAATGCAGGTGCTTTATTCTCATTGTCAGAATATCCAGAATAAACTTTGCCTGGAATAACTTTGTCTTTTAAAAACAAATAGTTCCATAAAGTAAATTGATAAGTAGTTTTATCAATAAAAATGTAAGGTACACCTTTTTGAATTAAATGCAAATAATTTTTAAAATTAAGTTTATTTTCTGAAAAACAATCCAACAGTTGAACAGGTATTCCTTCGTTTGAATAAACAATTGGGTAACTAATCGCTGCAATAATGTTATCAGGGCATCTAGGCTGCAATTGTTGAAACATTAAAAACAAATTAAATACTGAATCTGGTTTCACTCCTACCACATCATCTTCCCAAGTCAACACGTGACTAACTCTTGGTAATAATGAAATAGCTTTATTGTACAAATAATTTACTGTTCTATGTTTAATAACATTTAATTCGTGAATATCTTGCAGAACCTTCTGATCTAAACTACGAGGTAAATTAATCAATTGATCTGAATTTGGTATATTTTCATCTTTAATTAAACAAAATTCAAAAGTTTCTTTGATAAATTTAATATATTGCCTGACTTTGCTATTTGACGGAGACGTATTGATTATTACCCAAAACGTATTCTTTGGTAAATCTACAATTTTAACATTCTCGATTAATTCATCTACAATATAGCTTTTATTTGATAATAATTGTACTATTCCTAGACGGTAATAATTTTTGTAAAGATCGTAATATTCACCAATTAAGGAATTTTTTATTTTTTCACTCAATTGTTCACTATGCAATCTATATCGCAACCGTTGAGAACCATGAATTATTGAATAACCATCATAAAACAACGATAAAGCCATAATATAATCGCTAAAGTAATTATCTATTTTTGGCATATTAAACAACGCTTGAGTTGACCAAACTGAACCAGAATCCACTAAGTTACAATTTAAAAAATAAGACAAGAAATCAATATTAGTATTATCAGTATTACGCAAATAAACGCTAGCATCAAAATCTACCAAATTACAAGAAATAATTCCAATTCTATGATCAGAATTATCTAATAATGTTTGATTAACGCTTTCTAGATAATTATTATCTAAAGCATTATCACCATCCAAAAAGATAACCCAATCTACGTCATTTATTAAATGATTTAAGCCAATTCTTCTTGCCTCCGAAAGAGACGTGTTACAATGCAGTATAGTAAATTGAGATAACAAATCATTGGAGATAATAGTTGGAACGGCTCCAGATGGATCGTTGACCACTAAAATCTTTCTATGCAAATTTCTTTTTTGATTAACAACTGAAAGTAAGCAATCATTCAAATATGAAAAATAAGCTTTATGTGTTACTATTATGATTCCTATTTTT
>JAVZYK010000001.1:498202-620194 GCA_038886195.1 Candidatus Pacearchaeota archaeon | reverse complement strand
GAATTTCGAACATCTATAGCATCTGATCCGGTATTAAATATTCTGTTGCCTATTATTTTAGTAGTATTGCTATCGTCATATGCATAAATGCCTTGATTATTGCTATAAGAAATTGTGTTGTCGATGATGGTATTATTCCTGCTACTACTAAGCCCTATTCCTTGATTACTATCTGAAACATTATTTTCTGCTATTAAATTTTCATCCGAAAATCCACTTAAATAAATTCCATCATCTCCAATCGAGCTTAAATTGTTCCTGCTTATATTGTTATGACTTGAGCCATCAAGATAAATTCCTTTGTTGCTAGAATTTATTATTGTGTTTCTTTCCACGCTATTATAGTTGCTTGAAGTTACATATATCCCATATTCGCAATTCGTCAAATTGTTTTGGCTTACATTCACATAATCGTTATCTCCTTCGCCATAAACTTCGATGCAATAATAATTGTCATATAAAGTGTTGTTAAAGGTCAGAGTATAATAGCCATCATCCCATATCCCAACAGCATCAACATCATCATGACCATAAATAACATTGAACTTAATTTCATTATTATTTCCCCCAACAACCAATCCAGTATCAGTACAACTAGAAATAGAATTATTTTCTATAGTGTTGTTTCCAGAGTTATCTAAATTAATTCCATAACTGAAATCACTAATGATACAATTTTTAATCACATTATTATCTTTACCATTAAGATAAATCCCATACGTTCCAGAATCGTCCCCATCTATCATATGGCCCTGACAATCAAAAGTCTTGTTTTCAAAAAATCTTGG
Source organism: Candidatus Pacearchaeota archaeon (assembly GCA_038886195.1). Taxonomy (GTDB): domain Archaea; phylum Nanobdellota; class Nanobdellia; order Pacearchaeales; family UBA284; genus JAVZYK01. Next base: position 619,406 of record JAVZYK010000001.1, on the reverse strand, counting down.
ATTGTCAATGCAACTGCTTGTATAATCAATAATATCAGCAGTAAGCCTCACCTCAGTACAGCTTTCATTATTCAAAGCATCAGTACAAGATGAACAATCATTACATTCACAAACATCTGCTTTGATGAAACTGACAAAAATAGAGATTGCTAACAAAAAGAATAAGATTAAAATAAAACTTCTCTTCATCTTAACCTCTTTTGTAAGCTTTTCTTAATAAATTAACATATAAAAAGGCATTTATAAATCTTTTTTTTTAAAATGATTAAGAGATTATTTGCCTTTCAATTCTGAGCAGTTCATTTAATTTTGCCATTCTTTCAGCTCCGACAATTCCACACTTTATGAAAGGAATTCTCCAGCCTACAGCAAAATGTGCTAAAGCATTATCTAAAGTCTCGCCAGAACGATGGCTGATTATTGTAACAATGTCATTTTTCTTTGCCAAGTCAATAGTTTTCTTTGTTTCAAGAAGCGAGCCGACTTGATTTGGCTTAATGATTATAGCATTGACTGCTTTCTCCTTGAGTGCTTTCTCAAGCCTTTCTGCTCTTGTGCAAATCAAATCATCTCCAACAACAAAACAGTTCTTGAGCCTTCTTAAAACATTAGCAAAGCCCTTAAAATCTTCGCCTTGCATCGGATCTTCTATATATTCTAAATTATATTTTCTTGCCAGTTCAACAACATAATTGGATTGTTCTTCTTTGCTTAATATTTTTTCTTTAATTGTTTTAGAAAAATTATTGTATCGGTATTTAACTCCAGTCCACAAAGTTGAAGCAGCACAATCTAAACCTATTCCAAGTTCTATGCCTATTTTTTCTTTTATTGAATTTCTTACAGAATCTATAATTTCAAGAACAGTTTCATTATCAAAAGTCGTTGCAAAGGCATTTTCATCAGTAAGTTTGCCTTGCCATAAAACATCATTTTCTTCTAATGTTTTTCTTGTCTCTTTATATGCTTGTTGCATCGTGAAAACAGAATCAAAAAATTTCGTTGCTTTTGGCAAAAACAAGAACTCTTGATAATCTGTCTTTTTTTGCTGTTTAATATGTGCCCCGCCTCCAACAGCGTTTCCAACAGGCCTTGGCATAAAGGGCTTTTTGTCCTGAAGCAAGAACTGCCACAATTCTTTTCCTTGGCATAAAGCAACTAATTTTAAAATAGCAGTTTCTAAAGCATACAAAGCATTGCCACCTACAAACTCGAGATTTTTTGTAGCATCATAGCGTCTAGCCAATATTTCTATTTTCTCTAAATCTTCAAAATTTTCAAAACTAACTTTTTCGTTAACAAGTTTTTTTCCAAAAACATTTACAAAAGATATGCTAAAATCCAAGCCTCTTGTTGAGATATCTTTGACTTCATATTTTCCTTTACTTGCACCGCTTGGAGCGCTAGCAACGGCTCTTTTGCCTTGAGCTTCAACAACAACTTCAATTGTTGGCTCTTTTCTTGAATTCAGAATTTTTCTTGCTACAACATTAGTTAGTTGCATTTTATTAGTTGTATTTGCCTCTTTTTATTTTTCATTTAACATAAATTCTTTTATTTTTATAATTTTGCCTTTTACTAAAGCCTCTGCAACTTTTTTTCTCGCGCTTGAAATTCAACACATCTTTAAGCCTCATAGCTTCAAATTCGTCGGCTTCAATTAAAACTTTTTCGAGTTTAATATCTAAAGGAACGAATGCTTTAATTTCTGCTTTGCTAAAATAACAAAATTAAACACAGAAAATTAAAATTCTTCGCCTTCGGCCTCGGCGCTTTCTATTTCTTCTACCAATTCCTCTTCAGTCATTTCAGCTTCTTCGGCTTCGGTTTCTTCTGCTTCTTCAATTTTGGCTTTTTCTTCTGGAAAAGTTTCTTCTTCTTTAATTCTTTCTTTAGAAATCTCTTTTTCTTCTTTGACAATTTCTATAGTTGGCTCTTCCATTTTTGCTTCAACTCTTTTGGGCAAAGGTCTTTTAACAGTTATGGGCAATACTCCTGCTTCAAATTCAAGTTCTGCAATTTTAATAGGATCATAATTAAGCTTTTCAAGTTCTTCATTTGAGAGTTTTATTAAAATTGGAGCATTCGCACTAATTTGTAAAGCTCTCGCTCCAAGAATTCTTGCTTTTTCATATTTTGTATATTGCTCTGGACTGAATTGAGTCATTTTCTGATTTTGATTTTTATATATATTTTTCTTTTATTTATTTTTCAAACAATTTATTTAAAAGTTTTTTGCTTTCATTTGAAGCTATTTTTATTGCTTCAAAAATTTCTTCTTCTGTAAATGTTGCATCACCTGATTTTTGCAAAGCGTGAATATAAGGTTCTTTATCTAAAGTGATGGCCACGCTTAGTCTTCCTACAGCTGTTTCTTCTTCCATGCTTGTTGGATCTATAATAAAAGAATTTCCTATTTTATAACAAGTTATTGTTATAGGAGGCTCATTCAAAGGCAATTTTTTATTTGTAAATTCACCATATTTAACTTTATCTCCTTCGAGTTTCGGAAAAACAGTTTCGTAAAGTGCAGAAACTGCAGCCAAAGCAGCAGCATCAATCAAATTGCCATCATCGTTTATAACATAAATATCTATAAAAATAATCCAAACAAGCTCGCCTTCTTTGATACATAATTTTTTGAAATCGATAAAGTTGCTTTCTCTTATTCCCCTATCAACTATCCTGGCCAATTCAATAGCTTGAATTTCGGGCGGCCCTAATTCAAATTTTTCAGAAGCCAATGGCGATAATTCTGCAGTAACTACCATTGCTCCACTATCTGGCGAATCAGTATAAGGCTCGCCAACATCGAGTTTCACTCCTACAATAACTTCGGTATCGCCCAATTTTACTCTTGCAGAACCTTCCGCATTTTTTGATATTCCTGTTTCAATCACAATGTCTCTAAACTCTAAAAGTTTCCTCCCATCAAATCTTTTTCCTTCTTTAATTAGCTCTTCTATTCTTGTTTTTGTTAATTTTGAAACATCCATTTTTATTTTATTTTTTTAATTGCCTCTGTTTGTATTTCAGCTATTTTTTTACAAACTTTTTTTCCTAAAGCAATGGCTTCTTTTAATTCTTCAAATTTTATTTTACCATCTAATTGCAATAAACTTATTTTGCCGCTTCTGGATAAAAAAGCCATCGGAATATCTGTCGCCGCTTTTATTTTTTTACCATCTTTCACTATGCTATAATCTTCTTCCTCTTTTGTCAAATCCGCAACAATATGTTCGCCTATCTTGCCTATAGAAACTGCACTAACTAACTCAGTCATTGGTAAGCCAGCATTTGCTAATGCCATTGCCGCCGCGTTAATTCCAGCACATCTAGTGCTAGCGTCTGCTTGAATTATCATAATATAAACATCAATGACTGAATTAGGATAAGCTTCTAACTGTAATACAGGTTCAAGAGCTTTTGTTGTTACAAAAGAAATTTCAGCACTTCTTCGACTTGGCCCTGGTTTTTTGCGCTCGCTTACACTAAAAGAAGTCATGTCATAATAACATCTAAGCAAACATTTTTCAGGATTTTGTAAATGTTGAGGATATAATTGCCTCGGCCCGTAAACTGCTGCAATCGCCTTACTATTGCCAAAACTGAACATTGCGCTTCCATTTGCTCTTTTTATAATTCCAACTTTTGCTTCTATAGGTCTTAATTCATCAGGCGCTCTTCCGTCTCCTCTTTTATATGTCTTTTCAACCATTTTTCATCTTTTTATTCTTTTTCTTTTTTCTTTTTTTGTAAAAATTCTTTAATTTTTTCAGTTAGACCTTCTATAAAAGGCTTTTCAACTATATAATCTATAGCTTCTTTGGCAAGAAGTTCATCATCAACAGTTTTGCCTTTAATCCATATAATTCCATTTTGGCCAACAATGATACTACAACCAGTTTCTTCTTTAATTACATTAACCATGCTTCCCGCTCTTCCTATAATTCTAGGCACTCTCGTAGGATTAATTTGTATAATCATTCCTCCCTCAAGTTTTTTATATTTTCCTTTATCTTTCATTGTTAAATCAATACCTCTTGACTTAACTGCTTTAATCTTAGCTACAATATTATCATGAAAATCGTAATACTCGGTTAAATCTTTATTAACATACATAGGAACTTCTGTTATTGGCAAAAACCCTAAATGAGGCGATGCAATATCCACAATCCATCCATTAAAAGTTACATCTATAATTTCGCCTATAACAACATTACCAACTCTAGGAATATAAGCACCACTTAAAGGAATTACTTTCATAAGTTTGTCTTGTTTTTCAAGCAAGCCAAATTTTATTGCAACAATATCGTTACCTTCTCTTCTAGTGCCTTCTCCAGGTAAAAATTCCATTCCTTTAGCAACAACTTCTCCTGGAGCAACTATGATTCTTTCTTTATGTTCTGTCTCTTCTGTCTCTTTTTTCGAAGTCATTTTAATTGTTATTATTTAATTTCTTCAGTTACAGCAGAACCATGAGTTGCGTTATTTAATTTATCATAAAACTCGAGTTGCATTCCTGCTGGCAAATTTATTATGCATAAAAGGCTCCCGTCATTTAACCAATCTTCTTTCTCTTTAGTGAAATTTTTTAACAGCCCATAAACACGACCAACATAAGCTGGAGGAACAATAATTTTTATTTTTTTTGTCTCTATCTTTATAGGCAATACGGTCGACAAATCTTTAATAATCATTAAAGCTTGCTCATCAACCGGCCTGTTTTCTTCTATTTTTGCTCCTATTTGTTTTATTGCCGCATTTATTCTTTCAGGAGTATAAGGCGCTCCTGTCCTAGGATCAACACAATTTCTAGCAAGAAAATCAATAATTTGTTTCAATTTTTCTTCTCTGGCCTTATCTCTATATTCTTGAGGCAAAACTATTTCTCCTTCTAAAATTATTTTTGCCGCAACTTCATAAATATCATCTGTCCCAAAAGCTTCTTTTAAATCGTTTGAACTAACTTTCAATCCTTTCTTATAGTCGCTAAAAACATTATCAATTGCTAAAACATCTCTTAGAGCTGCAACAGGATTGGTTATTTTGCCTTGCTTTTTCAAAGCCAATGCTTTATCGCAGTCAACTATTATTTCAAAAAGTTTTCCTTTAATTTTAATTCTCGCAACAACATCTACCATTTTATTTATAAAAAGAAAATCTTTTCATTATCTTTTGTATATTTTCTTTCATTATTTTATATATTTTAATAATGCTTCTCCAAATATTCTTTTTACTTTTTTTTCATCTTTCTTTATATAAGCTACTTCAAATCTTTCGATATTGAAATTCTTGCCTAAAACTTTTCTGAAAATATTAAGAGCCAATTTAATTCCTTGTTCTATAACTAATCCTTCTCGCCATCCTTCTCTTAGCATCTCTTTAATTCTTTCATCATTCTCGCCTATAGCTGTTGCATTATAACCTATATAATTTCCAGTAACATCACTAACATAAAGTTTTTTTGAATCATCAGAGTTTATTCCAGCAACCATTATTTCTATTCCAAAAGGCCTTGCTCCGCCATATTGAGTATAGGCCTGTTTAATATTGGCTATGTCTTTAATAACAGACTCGACATCTATAGGCTCATCATAAGTTACTCGATGTTGCTGCGCTACAACTTGAGCTCTTTCTATTAAAACTCTTGCATCACTTAAAATTCCAGAAGCAGTCGAGATAATATGGCTGTCTATTTCCCATATCTTCATAGAAGATTCTGGCAAAACAAGAGGGTCAAAAATTCTCTTATCAGCTACTATAACAATACCGTCTTCACAGATAATTCCAATACTTGCGCTTCCAAGTCTTACTGTTTTTTCTGCATACTCTACTTGGAGAATCCTGCCATCAGGAGAAAACATGGTGCTGGCTCTATCATAGCCCATCACCTGATGTTGCATTTCCATTTCCATAGTAAAAATTAAAATACACTCATAATTTAATTTTAAATTACCTTTTCATCGGCTTGTAAAGACAAGAATCAGAGCATTTATAAAACTTTCTTTTGTTCTATGGCGAACTTACCAAGACTTTGTTTCTTTTCCTTTTTCAATAAAAATTCAGAAATTTAAACTAAAAAATAATGTTTTTTCCAAACAGAATCTAAAACTTGATGACAAGCAACATTATATGAAGGCATAATTCCTTTTTCAATCAACTTCTTATATTGAACCGCGCCTTCATCAAAAGGAATTGCTTTTGTTTTTTTAATAATCTTATAAAAATCTTCAGAATGATCTCTAATTGGACAAGGCATCAATAAATTGCCACAGCTATTCTTACAATCACATCTGCTATTTTTAGCGCATTTTTGTTGTCTTTTTTGCCACTCTCTTATTTCTTTAAAAAGAGGCGTATTTATAGCATCAACTATACTTCTTTTATATTTCATTAAATTATAAACATTGTTGACTTTAAAATCTGGACTTTTGAAAGGTATAAAAACACACGGCGTTATATCGCCATTCCATAATATATGGAAATAGCCGCCATTTTTTGCTGCAGAAATGCAGCCTCTACTCACTGTGCCACAATTCCAAAAATCAGCAATAAAATAACCATTTCTAATGTGCTGCCATGTTTTTTCCCACATTCTCTTTCTTTGTTCTGGTGTAACGAGCAAATTAAAATTAGGCTCTTTACCTATTGGCATATATTGAAAATACCAAGCATAAGTAGCGCCTTGCTCGTCAAACCAAAATTTAATAAAATCATCACTCAATAACAAATTTGCATTGTGTCTCATTGGCGTAACAGAAATTCCAAAGAAGACTTTCTTTTCGCGCAAGTTTTTCATTGCAGCAAGGATTTTTTCAAAAACGCCAGGGCCTCTTCTCATTTCAGTTTCTTCTTTAAAGCCTTCTACACTAATTGCTGGAGTAACATTTGCCAATCTCTCAAGCCTAGCAGCAACTTTTTTGGTAATTAAAGTTCCGTTAGTAAAAAACAAAAAGAAACAATCATTATGCTTGGCAAAAATGTCTAAAATTGTTTTGCCTTTGCTTCTATAAGCTAAAGGCTCTCCTCCAGAAATAACAAAAAATCTCGTTCCTAGTTTTTCTTTCATTTCCTTAATAACCCAATCAAAAACATCGAAATCAAGAATGTGCTTTTCATAATTTTCTCCAGCATAACAGCCCTTACATTTTAAATTACAAACATTTGTTGGGCTTATTGTAACGAAAGCTGGAACAGAATCATAGCGATATTTTTCTTGTAATGCTTTTCTATCTTTAGAACTTTGAGCAAGTAAGTAAGTCAATATAGAACTGATTTTTGCTACTACTCTTGGAGAAATTCCTCTATCAAAAGATTTTTTTGCGCTTTTTAAAATAGCCAAAGTTTCTTCTTCTATATCTTTCCAAACTCTTTCAGAAAAATCTCTTTCTTTTTTCAATTTTCTTCTTAATTCTCTCTTTATCCTTTCTTTTAAGAACTCTCTTGCAACATAAGCCTTAATCAACAAAAAAAGCAAATTAATTCTAATATTGCTTTCAAAATTTTTATTTTTATTCACAAATTTAGTTATCGGCAACATCTTAAAAAAACAAATTTTTTTAGTTTTAATACTATTAAAATATCCTTTAAAAAATTTTCTGAAAATAAAACAAGAAAAGTTTTATAAGATAAAAATAACTGAAATCTCTATGAAAATTATAGAAAAAAGAGGTAAAAAAGCACAGATAATGGGGTTGCCTTTTCAATTCATTTTCGCAATAATTCTCGTGGCGGTTGCTGTGTTTGTTGGATTTTATGTAATCAGAATGTTTCTAAATCAAGCCGAACAAGCAAAAATCAATGATTTCGTTAAAAACCAACTAGAATATGAAATAAAAAATATTTGGATGACAGAAGAAGCCAAAGTAACAAAAGATTTGCCATTTAGCAAAAATTTTGACTATGTCTGCTTCATAAATCAATCAAAGCCGTGCAGCCAAAATACAAATGTACCTTTAAATTTTTGTTCAGAGTATGAAATGTGGAAAAACTCAAATAAAGACAATTTATTTCTAATTCCTTTAGGAAAAGCAGAAAAATATAATACATTAACGGCCTGGCATATTTCCTGTGGAACAAAAGAATGTATTAGTTTCAATACAAATCCTTATTGCCTTCCAGTTAATGAAGGAAAAGTTTCAATAAAACTCTTGAAAGAAAGTGGCAATCCTCTCGTAATAATTTCTCGTCCATAATTATATAACATAACAAATAAAAAAATGTTAAACAAAAAAGCAGTAATTGAATTTTCTTGGGTTTTTGCAGTCATAGTCGGAGCAATAATATTGTTTCTTGCTTTCTACTTTGTCGGAACGAATTTGTTAAGCAAACAATACGAACAAGCAACAGTAGAAGCATATAGTTTAGATATAATTCTAAATCCCTTTTCTCAATTCGGTGAGTTGAAAACAATTGAAGCCAAACCTATCGCTCTACCGCAAAAATCAGTCGTTGAATTTTCTTGTTATGCTCAAGCTCAAAGTTTAGGAACTAACGAAATAACAATAGCATCTAAAAAAGAAAGAGGAATCCCTAGAGTTGTTTATGATAAATATATTTTCGCTGAATCAACAGTTGAAACGAGAAAGTTTCAAGCTTTAAGCATTCCTTTTGAAATGCCTTGGCGTGTTGCCGAAATAATAATTTTATGGCCTTATGATAAAAAATATTGCTTCATTTCAGCCCCTCAATTTATAAAAGACACTCTAAGCAATGAAACCTCTGCTGGCTTAAATATTTCTTCTATTTATTTTGATTCCTGCCCCGAAGGATCTACAAGGGTCTGCTTCCAGGGAGGTTCTAATTGCGACATTCAGATAAATGGCGCACAACAACATAAAGGTTCTACTAATAAACAAGGCTCTGTAATTTATTTTGCTTCTGATGCTTTGATGTATGCTTCAATTTTTTCCGATAAAGAGATTTATAACTGTAATCTAAAAAGGCTTGCTTCAAGATTGTATTTAGAAACTACAATCTATGAAGAAAAAGCCAAGGCGCTAACACAAAAAGGTTGTACGGTTTCTTTCAACATTAATGCTTTAAAACAAACCGCCCTTGAACTTTCAAATTCAGTGAGTGAATCAAAATTAAATCAATTGTGGAATGCCGCGCAACAAATTAAACAACAAAATGAAAATGCAGACTGTTCTCTTTTTTAAAATGAGAACAACAAAACAAAAAAAACAAAACAAAAAAGGACAAATAAAAATTCAAGAAATGGCTTTTGTACTTGTAGCAGTAATTTTTCTTGGAGGCATCTTGTTGCTTTTTTTCGCGAGATTTCAAGCAACATCAATACAAAAACAAGCAACAGAACTAAGAAGCTTAAGAACAGCAACAATGTTAAGAATGATAGCTTCAATGCCAGAATTGGCCTGCACTGAAGAAGCGAATTGCATCGATATAGACAAACTTCTTGTTTTTGATAACTCGGCCACAATAAGAAACAAATACTCTGAACTTTGGAAATCTTCGAATATTGTAAAAGTAACTGTAGAAGAAGTTTATCCTAAAACAACAAGAACAATAGAATATAAAATCTATGAAAAAAATACGGGAAAAAATACTGTAACTTATAGTACTTTCATTTCTTTATGTTCAATGGCTCAAAATAAAATATGTAAAATTGCAAAAATAAAAGCCACTGTAGAAGTTCCGTAAAAATGGAGATACAAACAATCATCTTTTGCATTACCGGTGTAATTTTATTCCTATATGCAATAATCTCTCTAAGCAAAAAATTTGAAACAATAGTAAAGGAAAAAATTGCTTTTTATTTGAGAAACATAACAAAAAACCCGTTAAAAGGGACGATATTTGGTTTTATTATAACTGCACTAAACCAAAGTAGTAGTGCCACTACTGTTTTAACAATTGCATTAGTAAGCTCAGGGCTTTTAAGCTTCTATAGTTCTTTAGGAATACTATTTGGAGCCAATATAGGAACTACGATAACAGTCAATCTCGTTGCTTTAGGCATTACAAAAATATCATTCGCAATTGTTCTTGCAGGTTTTATTCTTTCGTTCATTAAAAAAACAAAAAAAATTGGTGAAATCGTATTCTATTCTGGACTTGTTTTCTTTGGTTTGTTTCTTATTTCCTTAGCCACTGCTTCATTAAAAGACAATCCTTTGGTTCTAAATATTTTCTCAAAAACTAAAAATCCATTATTGGCATTATTAATCTCTATAATAGTTACTGCAATAATTCAAAGTAGCGCTATAACAATAAGCAGCGCCATTTTGCTTACACAACAAGGCCTGTTAGAACTTCCAACAATTATAGCAATAATTCTCGGAGCCAATATAGGAACAACAATAACCACTTTAATAGCTTCAATAACTGGCTCTTTAAACTCAAAAAGAACTGCTTTAGCACATCTTTTATTCAATTTTGTAGGAACTTTAATTTTCTTGCCATTCTTACAACAAATTTGCCTTTTAATAAATCCAATAGCAATTCCGGTTGCAAACAAAGCGGCTCTTTTTCATATTTTCTTCAATTTAACCACTGCAACAATATTTCTAATACTAATAAAACCTTTTTCAGAATTGATAATAAAAATCGTTCCTGGAAAAGACGATTCTATAGAGTTTTTGCCTCATTATATAAACAAAATTTTCATAAAAAATCCCAAAGTTGCTTTAGATTTAGTAAAAAAGGAACTGAAAAGAGAATTTATTTTAACTGAAAAAATGCTTCAAAAAACATTGCCATTAATCGAGCATTATAAAGAAAAAACATTTGAAGAAATAAACTATATAGAAGACGCTGTTGATAACTTACAAGGAGAAATAGCTTCTTTCTTAGATGAGCTTTCAAGAAAAAACAAGCTTAATAAAGAAGATTTAATGACTTTAATAAATTATTCTTTAATAGTGGACTTAATAGAAAGAATTGCAGATAGAACTTTAAACATAGCCCAGCTCTCCAGATATAAACATATTAACAAAGAAACTTTATCAAAAGAAACAATGAATGCTTTAAAAGAAATTTCCAGAGAACTTTTAGCATTAAATGCTTCTTGTATTTCTATTTTTGAAAATAAAAAATATGATAGAAAAAAAGAAATTGAACTTAGAAATAAAATAGAAAAATTGAAAGAAAATTACAAAAAGAGACTTGAAACAGGAAAAGAAGAAACATCTTCAGCAATGCTATTTTCGGAATTGATAACAAATATAGAAAGGATAATAAATAAAAATAAAGAAATAACTGAAACTATAAAAACAGAATGAAAAAAGAAAATAAAAAAGCTCAAGAAGAAATAATGGGTTTTGTGATAATCATATTGTTAGTAATGATAATATCCCTTGTGTTTTTTGCATTTGCATTAAGAAGAGGCGGCCCTATAATAGAACCGAAACAAGCTGAACTTGATGATTTTCTTAATTCAATGTTAAGTTACACAACGAATTGTGAAATTAATTCAAAAAATCAAAGCATTCGAGAGCTAATACGCTATTGCAATGACATTCCAACAAGGACTTGTAAAGATGATAGAAAGGTTTGTGTCGCTCTAAATAGCACTTTAGAAAACATGTTTCAAGAACTACAAGGACAAGGAATGAGAATAGCAAACGCGCCAATCCACGGCTACGAATTCAATATCACAAATATGGCCAACTCAATTCAATTAACATATATTAAAGAAGGAACAACAGAAGGCAACCATTTCGCTTCAACTATTCCTATACCAGTGCAACAAGGGGATGTAAGCATTAAATTAAAATTCTATTATAGCATAGAAAAATAAAATTAAATTTCAATAGTCACTTGTAACTTATCTAAAGCCAAAACTGGTTTTAATTTTTTCTTGCCCTTTTCTTTAACAGAAACAAGCTTAATAAAACCGAATTTTTCCAAAACTTTAACATCTTGTCTTACTGCCTTAAAGTCCCGGCCAAGCATCTTAGCTAAATTATACAAAGAAACTGGCTTTTTTGTTTTAATTGTTGCCAAAATTCTAGCTTTTTCATCACTTAGCAACTGTCTAAATTCTTTAATTCCGAAACTAATTCCTGTAAAACCAGGCAATTTTGGCTCAAATGGCAAAGGTTCTAATGAAAAAGGCCTTAGTCCGGGAAAACCAGGAATAATAAACCTCTCTGTTCCTTCTTTAGTTTTGCTTTTTTCTAGACCTTCTCCAATTTTTGTTTTTTCAAAATTCAATTTAACGTTAATTCTCTTTACTAAACCTTTTGGCATTTTATTATCGTCGTAAATTTCAATAAAAATAACTTTATAAATATTGTTGTCTTAAGTTATATGTATTATTAAAACATATATGTTAAAAAATAACATATATAAAAAAACAAAAAGAAAACAATAAGAAACACTATTAAAAGAAGTAACGGCAAAGTAACAACGCAACCTTTATAAATAAACTTTAAAAAAAAAGGTTATTTTTACAATATAAACAAAACCTTTAAAAACTCTCAAAAGTTGGAATTTTTAACTATAAATGGATGTGCAAAGCTTATAGCACTAACATTTATAGTATGACCTAGTGGCCAAAAGCCACGAGCGCAAGCGGTTGAGCCAGATAAATTTTGGCTTAACTGGTCAATAAAAATTATCTTGAAAGGAGGTTAAAAAAATGAAATTGCTAAAGAAAATAGCACCTTTAGCAGTAGCATTGTTATTCGCAGGAACAACCGTAGCAGCGGCTGACCTTGCCAACTGGAGGGCATCATTCCCAGGAGCAGACACAGCCATAGTTGTTGGCGCAAGCTCAGCAGCAGAAGACACTCTTGGAGCTATCGATATTGCTGCAGCTCTTGGCATCACAAGTGGCGGCGAAGTTTCTACTCCTGCAGCTGCAAAGCTAGAAGCGTCTGGTACAAAGTTGAATATTGGCGATTCGTTAAATCAGCCAATAACAACTTTAACAGATGAGCACCTTCCAAATTTGTTGGCGGGTGGAACATTTAGAAACAAGAAAGGCACTGACTTCAAATACACTCAACAAATAGCTCTTGCAGGAAACGCCATTGTAGATTATGAAAGATACGATGATGTAAGCGAAAAGCCAGGATTGTATATATTTAATGAAGAAGATGATGACTTATTGACTTACAGCTTGATCTTCACAAAAGGAGCATCAAGTACTGTAAATAGTGATTTAAAACTTGCGGATTTTGAAGACAGAGATATAAAAATAATGGGCAAGAATTATGCATTAGTAGAAGGAGTTGGTTCTGGCGCTGCAATGACCCTAACTTTACTTGGCGGACAAGTTAAAATGAGCTTATTTGAAGATCAAGAAGCTCAAACAGCAACCCTTGGAGGAAAACAATATAAAGTAAAGGTTTTCATGATTGATTCTGAAAACAGAGTCAAATTAGAGATAAACGATGAAAAAACAGATGTTCTTGAAGAAGGCGATACTTACAAACTAAGCGATGGTACCATTATAGGAATAAGAGAAATCATGAGGCAAGAGTTTGGAGGCGGAAAAAGAATGGTTACTTTTTATCTTGGCGCTGAAAAAATAGAAATCTATGATGATGATGTAACTGATGGAGCAATAAGTGATTATGAAATAAAAGTGAATGATGAAGATGTTGAAGGCGTGTTTGGCGGCATCCACATGACAGAAAAAACAAATGCTGGAACCGCTGATGAATTCGATTCTGGTGATAGTTGGGAATTGAACAGAATTGAATTTTTATACACGCCTAACGATGATGTCTATATTTACAAAGACCACAGCTTCAAAGATCCAGCTCTTGGATCATTTGAAATACAACTGAAAGGTTTAGAGACAAAAAATGTACAAGACATAACAATAAAAACAAGTTCCAGTGACAAGTTGATAGTAACTGTTCCAATAAAACAAGGCAATGTTGACATCAATGCTTTCTACTATGATAGTGGTTCTAGTAGTTTTGAGCTTGGTAAAGACGCTTCAAGACCTCTTGTGTTAGATGAAGGAACAGACGATGGTTCTTCAGATTTTGAAGAAGATTATTACTTCATTGTCACAAGAGCTGATGCGAAAGATGAGTCCTATTATATGTATGTAAAGGACTTGAAGAACTTTGCAGCAGGTGGTGGTACGGTTACTTTAAGAGATGTTTACAGCGGCCAAGATTATGTTTTGACATATGGTTCTAGTGATGAAGAAAGAACCTTCACAATCGGCAGTACTACTGTAAGTGTTAATTTAGTCACAGCTGGAACTCCAGAAGATGGTATTGATGCCATTGACTTAAATGCCGATGGCAATTATGGCGATACAGACATTCGGGTCAATACCAAATATGGAGGACAAGTCTTCTTCGATTTAGCAAATGAACAAGTAGTGCTTTATGAAGAAGAAGATGAAGATGGTAATAGTAATGAAATCTATGCTGGTTTCATTTGGGATGGGACAGACAACAGAATTGAGCTAACAGAACCAACAGATAATCTTGGTTATATTGACTTACAAGAAATTGAGGACACTGACAAATATGAAGATTACAGTGTTTGGGGAACGAAAGTATGGTATGACTCAAGCGGCCAAGGCAAGGTTGTTTTAAGCTACCCTGACGAACAAGCCATTGTTTCTGCTTATGTAACTGAAACAGGTGTTACATTGGGCGAAGCAGGTGGCGGAGGAGTTCCTGGCTCTTTTTTAGCTGTGCTTGACACTGAACTTTCTGATGTCAAGAACATGAATGTTATTGTTATCGGAGGTTCAGGTATCAATAGAGCTGCGGCTGAATTGCTTGGAGTTAGCTACCCAACATACGGAAGCCAAGAAGCATGGCAAAAGGCCACAAATGTCGATGGTCCTGGCAAGGCCATTATCAAGTTAATGGACTCGCCTTGGGCAACTGGCAAGATGGCCATGCTTGTTGCAGGTTGGGAAGGTGTCGACACTCGAAGAGCTACAAAAGCCTTGAGAGAAGACACTCTTAAATTGCAACTCGTAGGCAAGACAAGCGCTTTATTGAACACTGCCAGCACAGTGAGCTTGATAGAAGCTTAAGAAAAAGGTGCGCAAAATTTGATTTTTTCTTTCTTTTTTCTTTTTTGATTTTTTTATTGTTATTGAATTTTTATTGCTTTAATTTTAGCAAGATTTTTAAGCGATTATTTCCATTTAAAGAAAAAACAATTATAAAATGAGACCTTTAGAAACAAAAACAATAAAAGAGAAAAAAAGGCAAAGAATAAATATAATCATAGGAATCATTATAGCTATTTTAATGATCGCTTCTGTCATAGGCTATGCTTTGCTTGAAAACTATCAAAATCAAAATGAAGAACAAACAATTAAATACAAAAATTACAAATTTATAAAAACAGAAAGTGGCTGGCAAACTCAAATTAAAGTACTAGAGCAATCAACAATACTTAACACATATTATTTGCCTCAAGAACTAGAAAACATCTCAATTCAAGGAACTCCACTTTTAGCTGATTTTTTAAATAAAGCCATATTTATTGTGGCAACAACCAATACAGAACAACAAGCTGCTTTAGAATATAACGTTTTTAATAAAATTGCATTAAGAATGCAGTTGGCTTGCTCTCCTGAGCAAGAAAATTCAACTTTTTGTTTAGAAAATAATTTGCCTATAAAAAGTTGTGAAGACGCTGACTGGCAAAACACTATAATAATAATCAAAGAAACAGAAAACGAAACATCAATAGAATATAAAAACTCTTGTCTCATAATTAGAGGCAAAGGAATTGAGTTGATAAAAGCTAATGAAAAAGCCATATTTACAATTTTCGGCATAATATAAAATGGCAGAAAAAGAGAAAAAAGAAAAGAAAGAGAAAAGAAAATGGAACTACAAAAGAATTGCTATTGTTCTTGTAATTCTTGTTGTTATTTTAACTCTTATAGTTCTTGGATTCATTTTCAAAAATCAATTAACTATTTTTTGGAACAAAGTCCAGGGAAATGTTTTTCAATATCATAACTTAACTTTTGTAAAAGGTAAACAAGGCAACTTGACACTATATGCCACACAACTAGCAATATACAGACCATTACAAAATGAAACCTTTTTTTATACCCTTTATTTAAGAAACGATCCTAGAGTTTTAGAAAAAACAATCGAAGCAAATGTTTCTAGCAAATTAACAAGAAAAGCCTATGTTTCTTTTGAAGCCGAGCCTTTACAATGCAATGGCTCTATACTCGCGGCCTACAAGCTAGGCGAGTTTTTAGATGCTGCGGCAATTTACAAAAAAGGAGCTTTCGCTAGCGAAGAAATAGCAAAAAATCTTACCAACAATTATGAAGATTATGAGATAAAAAATTGCAGCGATGCTCAAGGAAAATGGTCTGTGATCTTGTTTAAACAAAGCGATAAAAACAAGAGCTACATACATCAAGAAGGTCAATGTTATATTTTAGAAGTGGCAGATTGTAAAATTATAGAAATTTCAGAAAGATTCATTCTTGCCTTAATTGATGTTATGAAAAAACAAACAATAGAAAATAACGAAATTAATGAAACTAACTCAAGTTAAGTCAAATAAAGGAAAAAATTTTAAGTATGAATTCTTTACAATTTTGTGCCGACGTGGGACAATGGTACTCCGCCTGCCTTGAGACTCGGCTAGAAAGCAGGTGCCCGCAAGGGCTTCCAGGTTCGAATCCTGGCGTCGGCGTTTTTATTCCATAATATCTTTTTTAACAAAATTTTTTCTTTTTAATGTAGCTATTAGCAACTCGTTCTCTTTCACACTAAGATCTTTTACTACAGAATAAAATCCTGATTTGTCAACAACTATTCGATAAAAGTTAACATAGTGCTTCCCTTGAGAATCTTGATAATATTCATCGACAATTTGTCTTGGAATAAAACCGTTTTGTTCTGTAAAAAGAATTTTCTCATTGTTGAACATATCTTTAATTGTTACTATCGCGCCTTCTTGAGGATTTCCTTGACTATCATTAACATAAACATCCAAATACCATTTAACATAAAGTTTTCCTTCATAAATCTGAACATTATCTTTGTCAAAAGAAACATTTACCAAACTAATATTAGATAGTGGATAATCCATCTCTATAGAATAATTTTCACTCAATATAATACAATCGTTCAGGAAGTTATTAAAAGATTGTGAAACAAGAATGCCTTTATATGACTCTAAAAAGTTTTTAGAAACTGCATTATTATTGGAATTGTACATAAAACTAATCCCATTTTCCCTATTATCAATAATTTGATTATTTTCTAAAATATTATAAGAAGAACCCTCAATAAAAAATATTCCATTAATGTTATTTTCTAGCAAATTTTCTTTAATTTCATTCTCATTAGAAGCGTATAAAAGAATGCCATAAACTTCAATAGAATTAAGAGAATTGTTTAAAATTTTGTTAAATCCAGATATAACGCCAGTTATGCCAATTTTACTTTCTTCAATATAATTTCTTTCAATTATGTTGTTGTTAGAAGAGGAATAAAGATAGATGCCTGATAGCAAATTAGAACTAAAATTATTTTCTTTTATAGAATTATTTTCAGAATATGTAGTAAAGATGCCATGAATGTTTGAAATAAAATAATTGTTATTTATTGAATTTTTAGAACTATTAAAAAGCAAAATTCCTTCACCATTATTTTTAATGATGTTGTCATATATAGAAGAATTATTAACTTCTACAAGAATTATTCCGGGCGAATTGTTTTTTATTTCAAGATTTTTGACAGTTACATTTTTACAAGAAATAAGTACCAACATACCTGCATTGTTTGGAACAATAAAATTATCGCAATTGCCATTATAATAATAAATGGGCTTTCCATCCACAATATTGCTTGTGTCAATGTCTTGCAAATAATAAACTTTTTCAAAACCAGTAATGTGAAAATTAATCACATTGTTTTCAATCCTATTTTCTCTAAGAATATTATGCGGTGCGGCATAAAGAGCGATTCCTTTATCATTGAAAGCTAAATAATTGCTATTTAATGTATTTCCATCAGAAGAATATATAGCAATTCCTTCTTCAACATTTGATACAATAGAATTATTTTCTAAAATGTTGTAATTTGCCCAACTTTGCATATAAATTCCTGCGCGATTATTTTCAAACAAATTTGAAGATAAAAAATTATATTGAGAAAAAACGTCATAAAATATTCCATAATAAACATTATACTTTGCCTCGTTTTTTATTATTCTATTATTAGAGGAAGACATCAAATAAAAACCATAGGTATTATTATTGGCGATATTCTCAATTATTTCATTATTATCTGAATATACAGAATAAACACCTACACCATTAAAATTCAATTCATTTTTTTCCAAAAGACTATCTGAAACATGTAATAAAAAGATAGCTTGACTAAAATTAGATATTTTGCAGTTCTTAATAATATTTCCGTGTTTGTTTTCTAAATAAATGCCTTCATATCCGTTGCCAATAATAAAATGATAATTACAATTAAAAATCTTGTTATTGAAATTTTCTGGATTATCTATACATCTTCCTACATGATCAAATATATCTTGTTCAAGAATAACTTCAGTACAAGCAGGATTGTTTAATTTTTCTTCACACTCGTCACAACTATAACAAGAACAGTTTTCTACCACTTTAAGTTCCACAGGCTCTACAGGAATGACGGGCTCTTTCTGTATTGGTTCAATAGGCGTTATCACAAAATTTTCTGGCGGCTCTACCGGCAAACTAACCGAAATTGTAGCTGCATCAACTCGAACGACTAATAGCAAAAGAATAATTGCAAGTATAAAAAAGCCTTTTTTCATAAAAATATAATAAAAATCAATTTTTTAAACATTTACAAAAACTTCATTAAGATAAAATTTTTAAACTCTAACTAATATTTTAATAAGACGGCTGGAATAGCCGACTGTCCGACGCTAATGCCTAAAAATGCAAATGCTCTGCTTTAAAAGCAATGAGCATTTTTAGCGTCGGAGGAAGGTCCACACACCCTTGCGTTAATGTCTCGCGACTAAAAAACGCAAGAAGTAGCCAGCGCCGCGAGGCGCCTCTCGTAAGGGAGAGCTCTGGCACAGAAACGACACAGCTCTTTCGGAGCAATGAATCTTGCGAGGAGCTAAGAAGAAAGAGATTTGATGAAACGGCCAACTTGGCTGGTGCAAGTTTCGAAAGAAACGCTTAGTAAGATGTCGGCATTTCCTTTTCATCCTTGAGATGAAGGAAAACAGAAAGTGGCCTATTTTCCAGCTGTCTCTTTCCAGATCTTTTCTAACCATCTTCTTCAAACGCAACCTTTTTATATTCTTAAGGCCTAATAAAGTAAAATGGCAGAAAAGTTTACTATTCCATCAGGAACCGGAGGCTTAACTAGATATTTTGATGAATATAAAAGTAAAATTCAAATTAAGCCAGAAATAGTTGTTCTTATAATAATTTTAATTATAATTTTAGAAATTTTGCTAAGGGTATTGCATTAAGTCAATTAAATATTAAAAATGGAAAATTTTATTAACTCTCTAAATTCTGCAGAACAAAGAATAAGAACGGCAGATCATATAATTTATATAACCTATCCTCTGATTAAAGAAAAAAGGCTTATAAAAAAAATTATCGAAGAACTTTATGAAAGCGCGAATTCCATAATTAACACAATTTTAAGTTATGAAAAGTTCTATAAAAGAATTGAATCTAATGAAAATCCTCTAACAACATTTAAAGAGAAATGCGCTCCAAATTTTAATATATCACCTTCAGAACTGCAAACCATTTTTGAACTTTTTAGTCTTATGGAAAAATACAAAGAAAGTTCCATGGAATTTATTAGAAAAGACAGGTTAGTGATAATGAACAATAATCTCAAAACTGAATCGATCAGCATAGATAATTTAAAAAGATATTTGAGCGTTATAAAAATAATCCTTCAAAAAACAAAAACGAAAATTGAACAAGAATCATTCAGATTAAGAAAAATTTAAAAATAAAAAGATTAAAATAACTATTAATTATAAAGTAATTACAAAAAATCGTAAGATATAAATAATAACTACAATTTCATTCATTTTAGTTTTTTGAATAAAAAAAGAAGTGTTTCTTAAGATGTGGAATGAAATAGAACAGGAGAAAAGAATAGCCGATCACCTCTTTTATGTTAGTCTTAAATATGCTAAGACAACTGACGTTATTCTTAATTTAATAATCAGATGGGAAAGCCTTCTTAACAAATGTATAGAATTAATGTTAAGAAGAGCAAAAAAAAAGAAAGAAATAAAAGAAATTCCATCGGCTCCGAAAGCAAGAGAATTGGCGATAAGAGAAATTTATGGAGATGAAATAGTACAAAAAATTATGGACCTTTATTCTTTATTCAGAAAAATTCCTGAAACTGAAAAAATTCGAGAATATGAATTTAGAAAAAATGTAGCATTACGCATTATTAATTCTTCTACAGGTAAAGAGATTGTTATAAATATGGAAAAACTCAAAGAATGGAATTCTCTCTTAGAAAATTTTATATCTTATGTTAGACATATAGAAAGTAAATAAAAATTAAAATGGGCAAAGTTATAGTAATATCGTCTGGTAAAGGAGGAGTTGGCAAAACAGTTACTGCAATAAATCTGGCTGTAGCTCTGAATTCTTTAGGTAAGAATGTAATTCTTGTAGATAGTAATTTAACAACTCCCAACGTAGCTTTGCATTTAGGAGCTCCTGTTATTCCTGTAACTTTAAACCATGTCTTGCAAGGCAAGCAACATATTTACAAAGCCATCTATGAACATCATTCTGGTACAAAAATAGTGCCGGCCTCATTAGCATTACAAGAACTTAAAGGTATAAAATTAGAAAATTTCATAAAAGCAATAAAGCAACTTAAAAAACTTGGAGATTTTGTAATAATTGATAGCGCAGCGGGTTTAGGAAGAGAAGCGTTATTAGCTATAGAAGCTCTCGACAATAATGATGAACTTCTAATAGTTACTAATCCTGAAATGCCTGCAATAACAGATGCATTAAAAACTATAAAACTAGCAGAAAAGCTCAATAAAAAAGTTTCAGGAGTTATAGTAACGAGAGTAAAAAATAAGAAAAAACAAGAGCTTTCAATAAAAAATATTAAAGATCTAGTCGAAAAGCCAATCCTTGCAAAAATTCCTGAAGATGATTCAGTACATGAAAGCATAATGTTAAGAAATCCTGTTGTATTAACCCATCCTAAAAGTAAAGCAGCAAAAAGCTACAAGAAGCTTGCAGCCAAGCTAGCAAATATAGAATATAAAGAAGAAAAAAATTTTTTTGATAAAATTTTTGGATGGCTTAGATAAATTTTTATTCTACCTTATTTATTTTATAGAAAAGATTTTTAATATCATAATTATTAATATAAACATGGCGGTTGTCGTATAACGGCTAGTATGAGCGGCTGTGGTCTGGTTTGCTTAAAGCAAACTCAAGACAGAACCCGCTAGGAGTGGGTTCGACTCCCACCTACCGCCCTATATCAAAAAGTGGTGATTAAGATGGCAATGGAAACAGTTAAAGGTTTTAGAGACATTTCTGGAGAAGAAGCTTTGAAAAGAGAAAAAATAAAACAAATTATAACAGACAAATTTAAAACTTATGGCTTCGTGCCAGCTGAAACTCCTATAATAGAATTTGAAGAATTCGCCAAAGCTCAACAATCAGAAGAAACAATAAGTGATATTTTCAGATTAAAAGACAAAGGCAACAGGGCATTAGCCTTGCGTTATGAATTTACATTTCAGCTTAAGCGTCTCGCACAAAACAAAAAATTGCCTTATAGAAGATACCAAATCGGCCAAGTTTTTAGAGATGAACCAGTAAGTAGCAATCGTTTTCGTGAATTTACGCAATGTGATGTCGATATCGTTGGTTCGACAATTAGAGATGAAGCAGAAATTTTGAAACTTTTTTCTGAAATTTTGAAAGAATTAAAAATTAAAGCAACAATCTATATCAACAATAGAAAACTTCTTAATGAAATTCTTGAAGAACAAAACATAGACGAAGAAGATAGATTGCAAGTTATTAAAGAGATTGATAAATTAGACAAGCTTAGCGAAGAAGAAGTCAAAAAAAATTTAAAAAAATATGGCGCTGATAAAATCATAACCATCTTCAAAAAACCAGAATCTTATTTTAAAAAATATGAAAGCTATAAAGAAATCCAAGAACTTGAAAATTATTGCAAATTCTATGGCGTTCAAGTAAAATTTCTTCCAAGCCTTGCAAGAGGTTTATCATATTATAATGGCTCTGTATTTGAAATTAAAACAAAAGAGATGAAAGAAAGCATAGCAGGTGGCGGCTCTTATCTTGTAAATGGAATTCAATCAACTGGAATTTCATTTGGCCTTGACCGTTTAACAAATTTAGCAAAAGTTCCTCTTGAAAGTATTAAATGCATTATTATTTCTATAGCTCAAGACAAAGCTGCAATAAAACTTGCAGAATCTTTAAGAGAAAAACAAATTTCTTGTTTTATTATAGATAAATTAAGCAAAGCTCTAGAATATGCAAATTCTCAAGCAATTCCTTATGTTATTTTTATAGGAAAAGAAGAATTGAGCAAGAAAAAATTCAAACTTCGCAATATGAAAACTGGTGAAGAGTCTTTGCTAAATGAAAGGGAAATTATCAAAAAACTAAAAATTTAGTTTTTCCCTGCTTTTATTTTTTCACTAGAACTATTATTGCTCCAATTAATCCAAGAATAGGACCCACTATAAAACCGTGTGGAGGCAATATCCATGCAACTATACTCAATATCAACAAAAATATTGCTGAAATTCTAGGAAATTTCGGAATGTGCCAAGTTAAACCCACCATTGCTATTCCCAATAACAAACTCACAATACTGGCCCATTCAAGAATTCCTCTAATTAAAAAAGATATCAACGCTATAACTGCCGCTATAATAACAAGTATGCCTCCTGCAAATCCAAGTATGTGTTCGGCTTGTGCAGGGCTTACTTCTTTTTTAGTCGAAGGAATTTCTTCTTTAACCTTTACTTTCGCTTCTTTCCTTACTTTTATTTTCCTCTTTTTTGCCATAATTTTCTTAAGTTTCAAGGATTTAAAAAGTTATCCTCTTGCAAATAAAGGTTCTATCTTTCCAATTCTCCTAACATCTTAAGCTTTTATTTTCTCTAAGAAATAATAAGCGCTCTCGAGATATTTCCTATTCTCGATAGAATCCAAACATTTTTTTCAAATTCCTTTTCACAATCCGAGCATAATGGCTTGCCATAAAGCGCTGTCGTAATCGTTGATTAAGATCTGCAATATAAGCTTCGGAAGAGGAATTAAGAAGTTCTTTCCAATTAGTTATTTTTGTATCCAAAGGCAATGCAATATAATTAGCTCCTGGCTTTAAGTTAAAAGTAATTCTCTCAGGCACTTTTCCAACATAAGTCCATCTGTCCCAGTCTTGAGTTGCACTGATGAAATAAGGATGGCCGCCAAATCACTTGTAAATCACTAACTTTTCAATATCCTCATCTTTCTTAACAAAATAAACTCCAGAATTCAAATTAATGCTATTTTTGCCTTTATCTATTTTCTTAATTTTTCTTCCCAAAGCATCATATAAAATGGCTTCTTTAGTTGAAATAAGATAATTCCTTGCAGGATTTGGTTTAATAATCAAGCCTCTAACTCTATTTTCTAACTTTTCTTCAACTATGCCTACAGGATTAACAACAATTGTTTTTCTTAAAGTGTCATTGCTTGGATTAACATCTCCTTGCAAAACACTATATTGAGTTACAAGAAAATTCCCAACTGAATTTAAACTGCAAGGAGCAAAATAAAAAGTATCAATGCCTGGCGGCATTGTAACTTGCATTGAATCATTATAAAACTCATTAATTTTACAATGTAACCAAGGTTGCCTAACAATTCCGCCATAATTTCTAATGATAATGCCTGGCACAATCATTTGACCAGAATCAGCAGAATCAGGCACAAGAATCTGTTCAAGGCCAATGTCTTTGAAAACGCTAAAGCCTTGAGGAAAATAAAGAGTATCACCATGGAAAGCGCCATTATGAACTGAATTGTTAGCATTTACAAGCATCGCATCCCAATAAGTTGTGTCTATAGCAGAAGCAATTTCAGTAAACCATGTTGTATCATTTCTTGTTTTCTCAAGTCTAATCTTAAAAGAGTCGCCTTGACTAAATGTTGAATCTTGCATTTCAAGATTACCATAAAAATCACAAAAAAATCCTCTTCCAGGGTTTTGTGGATCGCCAGTTGTTGTGTCAGCAAAGGTTGTACATTTTTGAGCTTCATTTTTCTTCAACCAATAAATTGCGCGAATCTCAGAAACTATTTGTGAAGTATCTTTAATTGTTAGCATATCTACAGCAAATGCTTTTTGATTATTGTTGGGAATATTAAGAAATATGTCAGGAACGCTAGGCTTTGTTTCCGTACCATCAAAAATTTTTAATGTTTTGGCGCCATATTTTAAAGTATCTCCCCCAATAATCGTATCTTTTTGAAAAAACAACGAGATAGAATCGCCATTTTGAACATCTTGGCTAGGAAAATCTGAAACATTAAGTTGATAATAACATGAATCATTATAAAAAGGAACTGTCCCTATTATTCTCCAATTAGACATTTCATTTGTTCTTTTATTAAATCCCCGCACTTTTCCGAAATAAGATTTAAAACCATCTGCTGCTGGGTGGACGCGCCCAGTAGCTACAATCTGAGCAAAACTCAATTGAGGAGCTACAAATAAAGAACCTATCCCTATAGCAATCGTTAAAGCTGTCTGCTTCCCAATAGAGTTAAAGAAATTTTTAAATTTAGAGAAAGTTACTATACTACTAACTCTTTGCTCTAAATTAATTTTCATTTTAAAAATTAAAGTTAATTCTCTTTATAAACCTTTTCTTTTACTATGTTGAAGTAATTAAATCTGTGTCCAATTACTTGAAGAATTAACACGAATGCCATAACTCTTGCCTGCATAAAGTAAGAAATTGCCCGCATATCTACAGTCATAAATATTTTCTACTTGTTGCGCCGCATCCCAATCAACTAAGAATCCCATTCCCGCAATATTCGTACAAAGTTGGGAAAGTTTTGTTATTTTTGTATCTAAGGGGAGAGTAATAAAATTTTTTGAATATCCAGAAGGGTTCGGCGCTTTCAACTCAAACGTCACATGTTCAGGCACCTTTCCAACATAAGTCCATCTGTCCCAGTCTTGAGTTGCACTGATGAAATAAGGATGGCCTTGTTGTAAGTTGAATGGCCCTGTTATCACGATTTCTCTGCCACCTTGGCCGCCGTAGCCGCCTGCTCCAGCAACTCCACCACTTCCGCTATAGCCATTTGCTCCGCCATAACCTCCAATATCAAGATACTGCCCTGGCAAAACTGAATTCAATAAATCAAGCAAAAAGCCATAACTGAAAAAGCCGCCTCTTGAAGGATCTCCACGAGCTGAGCCATATTGTAATTGTCTTTCTGCGTCCCAATAGGCAATGTAATCAATTGGCATGCCATTCTGTAATATTTCTTTAGTGTCATTTATTGTCCAGCCGCTTATCGGCATCATAACAATCCAATTGATGCTTGTTTTTGGATTGCTCTCTGTAGGCGGATTATATTTCAAAGGCTGTGTGAATTTGACAAAAACGCCGCTGCTTTGATTACAGGCAATAGCATACTCGCCCGGCTCGCACTGCGCGTAAGTTATTCTGTTATTTTCTTGAGCCTGGTCGCAAGGCGCATTATACCAACCTTCGCTTCTTGTTCCTTTGAAACAGCATAATGGCTCTATTACAATACAAGAATCTTCTTTCAATAAAGTTTCAGTGCAAGGATCATACCAACCTGGCTTATTTCCATTTAAACCTTGTGAATAACATTCAGGCTTACATTCGCTATTAAGATTGCCTATCTTAACTTTCGCAACAACTTGGAAAAACTTCAAACGCTCAGGAACTTGTGATTGCCACGAAATCTGCCATGATTCAAGTTCTTGTTTCAAGCTGAAGTTGCTCAAGTTGTTTTGGCCTTGAACTTTGTCAGCTTCCATAATTCTTGTCTTTAATATAGGATAAATAGAATTCCAGCTGAGCTGAACTTCTTGTGAAGATTCAAGCCACGAAGCATTAACATCAAGTTCAGGCAGCTCAGAACAATCTGTAACATTATATTGTAAAGGACAATCTTGAGGACAGTTACAGAAATTTTCTCCAGGACCACAAATACCATTGCCGCACTTGACACAAGTTACTGCTCCTATGGCCTCACAACCAGCACACTGCCAGAACTGATTGGCAACACAATTCATGTCATAAGGAATCACAGTATTTAAACCAGGACAGCAAACATGTAATGGCAAAACAGGCCTATTGACACCTTCTGGATAGCAGCAATCTTGCCAACAATTGCTGTAACTCTCACCATATTCAGGACTACAGCAGCCGTCACCGCAACTATGACAATCTTCTGGACAAGTAGTGCAGTTTTCATTATTGTTACAGATTCCGTCGCCACAATAAGCTCCTCCGCCACCACCTCCGCCTCCGCCAGAAGTGGTGACTCTGAAGCAATGTAATGTTTCTGACATTGTTGTGTTCCAGTTATTGCTTGTGTCATTAGCATATTGGTTCCAGCAGATTGTTTTGCCTGCATCTCCTGTCGTGTCAATAGTTGCATTACACCATCCGTTTGCGCCTGAAAAACTACATATAGAAACATTTTGCCACGTTCCTGATTCATTTGTTCTGAAAATTGCATGGCTCAAGCCAACATTGTCTTGCCAATAAACATAAACCTTAACTGTTTTGCCTTGAACAACGCTTCCAGTTGAATTGTCATTGTCTTGACTATATCGAGGCGCTTCATCATCAATTGCGCCGCCTTCGCCCATCACAGCATAAACACTAGAAGGCGGCTCAGCGTTGTTCATATAAACAACATTATTGTCAATATCAACATCACTATCAACCTGATGCCACGAACCATTATATTTCCACAAGCGCAAGGTTGATTCATTTATCGAGCCAATTTCAGAATCAAGATAGCTTATGTTTAACAACAGCCAAGAATTCTCTGTATTGTTGTTTATTTCTAAAAACTTGCCGATATTCTGCCATCCCGATGGATCAGGCGCAGGGCTTGTTGTTGCTTTTAATGCAATATTTCTAACAAGCAAACTAGAAACAACATTGTCTGTTTTTAAGTTAGTAATGATATCGTCTCCGAATCCGGGATTGTTTAAATATAAAGTATAGAAATCATAAACATTACTATTAGTTATATTGTTATTTAAAATCTGATTGTTTCCGGTTTGTTCAGAACGAGTGCCATAAATGTATAAAGCATAGTCAACATTATCGATAGTATTCCCCTCAACAATGTTGTTGTCTTCGTCGCTCAAATAAATTCCGTAATTGCCGCCTGAAATGTTGTTGAAAGATATATTATGATAACTTGTGCCACCGCCACCACCGCCACCTGAATAAGTTGAGTTTAGTAATACAGCAATATTATTTGAATCCATGACATTAGAATAAATTTGTGACCAAGACGCTTCTCTTTCTACTACGCCATACTCGTTATTTGAAATATTATTGTCATGCACATAGTTATTGCCACTTTCATCATAAACTCCATAATAATTTCCTGTTAATTCATTATTGTAGATGTTAGAGCCACCCGCATATTTTATGTAAATTGCAGCAACGCCTTCTTGATTGTTTGTGTTAATGGTTGATTCTGTAATGTTGACACCTTCAACGCCGTCAATAAGCATTATTCCATCTTCAGAAGCAACATTTTTCAAAGTGAAATTTGAAGGATTAGGCCAAGTCGCTGTTTGCCCTACCATAATTTGCCCTGCATCCAAGTCACTTATCTCAGTATTGCTTACATTACAATAATAATAAACTGGTTTGCCTTCAACTAAGTTGCTTGTATCAATATCGCTCGGATAACTTGAATAAGGATCGTCACAATCTCCGCTAATCTCAAAGCCGTAGCCTTTTTCTGTTACTATGAAATTATCGCGGAAAACATTCCTGCCGGGGCCGTTCCAGTTACGTGTTTCATAAAGATAAATCCCAGAAGCTCCAACGCCATGAGTTGTGATTGCATTATTAGTTATATATCTAAAACCATCTGAGCTAGCATAACGAAGCACAAGACCATAACTATTTTTCAAGCCGTCCATTGTCCATTCAATTGCGCTGCCAAAAGTCTCAATGGCGTTGTTTTCAATATGAACGTTACTAGGATAGTCAATAACAATGCCTTTACAAGCATCGCAATAGGCTGTTATGTTATTATAACTTATATTGGTTTCGGCCAATTCTACTACTCTATCCAAGTATATTCCTTTATCACCATCTGCATAAACTAAAATTGTGTTGTTGAAAATGACATAGTTTCCTCCCTCGTGATTTGCCAAATAAACTGCACTACCAGTATTGTCTGAAACAGCGTCTTCAATATAGTTGTATGCAAAATAAACAGAATAAGTATCAAGTTCTATCGATTCTGAATAAAATTTATTGTTAATTATATCATAATCAGTTCCGCCAAAGTATTGGTAGTCATTGCCCTCAATAATATTTCCTTCAAAAATATTATTCGAGCCAGTCTCAATGTAAATGCGGCCATAAATTGTATTATTGTAAATAAAGCTGTTATGTGGCTCTCGCAAATCTAAAGTATGAATGGCAGTAGAATAAAGATTGTTATTCATGATTGTAAAATTATCTGCAGAGCCTGTCTGATAAATTGAACTATCAGCATAATCGCCTCCATTAATAACACAATTTCTAATTGCAATGTTATCAAAGCCATTATTGCTTATTCCATAGCCAGAACTTGTTATGCCATAATTTATAGTATAACCTTGACAATCAATCGTAACATCATCGGCATTGATTATAAAGGCAGTGCCATTGCAAGAAACGTTGCTCACAAGCACAACATCTTCATTAACATAATAAGGACAAGTCATGTTGCTTTCGCCTATGTAAGCAGTGAAGTGGTTTGTTGTAAAAGAAACGTGAGTTCCATTATCCAAAAACTCCAAACCAGAATCTTTCCATTCGCCATTACACTTAAATTCTTCAATGTCCCATTCATCACACTGCAAGATTCTTGCTATTGGCTGTGCAGTTGTTTTTTCTAAAGTTATTATCGCGCTTTCAATCTCAATGTCTTTACTTGGCTCTATAGCAAAAACCTCTGTCTGATATTCAGGAACCTTGTCAATCTGAATCACGACATCTTCCGGCATCGAAATAAAGTTGATTTCTGATTCTGGCAGTGGTTGCTCGATGATTGCACTGCCCGTTATTCCTAAATTTTCTTTTTCAATTTCAAGCTCGTGTTCAATTTCGCGTCCAACTTTTATCTTGCCAATTTTTAACTTGATTTTTGTATTATTAACAGCAATCTCGTCTTCAACATTGCCTTCTTTGTCAATAACTTTTATCGTAATAGCCCCAGGCAAAATTTCTATCTCTTCACTTTCTCGCAACAATTCTTGGCCTCGATAGACTAAAGTTATAATTAAATCATAAGTTCCTGGTTCATCTGTTTTTAAATTTAATTTTTCAAGATTAAAACTAAAATAGTGTTTTTCTTTGTTTAAATAAGCCTCGCCAAATCCTTCAAAGCTTTCGAAATAATTGGTTGAAACTTCAACTTTATTATTTTTAATTTCAATATTGACTTCATCGTCTTTTAATTTCTTATCTTCAGTGTGAACGGTTCCTGAAACAAGTTCAACTTTTTCATTTTCTTTTAAATCATAAAAGAAAGGATTTTCATTAGAGCAACTTGCCTCTATAATTTTATATTTTCCATTTTCTTCGAGAACAGCAAAACTGTTCCAGATCCCAAAGAATTTTATCATTTTAAAAACAGCAGATGCTGTTATTGAAACTAAATTTTGCCCTGCAGATTGTTCTGTTTGTTCCATGGATTGCTCTGTTTCTTCTGATTGAGATGTTTCTTTTTGAGATTCTTGTTCTGTAGATTGCTCTTCTTCAATTTGTTCTGACATTATTTCTTGAGATTCTTGCTCAACTTCTTGTTCAACAGGCAATTCAGGTAAAGGCTCTTCAATTTCTTGACTTTTACTTTCTTCAGCAATCTTAGAAACTTTTAACTGAAAGTAAACATTAGGATAAACGATATAATGACCTGGCCAACCATAACCAAAACCTTCACCTTCAATTTTTTTATTTTCTATAAAAAATTTTCCTTGTTGTTCTGCGACCTTTAAATCTGATATTTCAACAAGTTCTTTCAATGAAAGCTCTTTAACTATTTTTTTATTATCTTTTTTTAAAGTTACAATTACTTCGGTGTTTGAAGGAATTAGTTCACCTTCTTTTAATTCTAAATTAAAAGTTCCTTTAATTGGTTCACTAATAACAAAGCTTTCTTTTTCAACTGAAATTGCTTTGCCAGTAAAATGGGGCTTTAAATTGATAAAACCAATGAAAATTAAAATTATAGCTAAAATTATAAAAAGGATCATAAAAAAAATAATTGTTTTTTCTTTTACCTCTTTTCCCATTTTCTAAATTTCTTAAATTAATAAAATCTAATAGTTTATAAAGTTTATAAATTTTTATAAATTTTAATTTTTTTAAGATTGTTATTGGAATCGCAACCTTTTTATAGGCTCCATATTTATTTTTTCAATATTTGAAAATGGCACGCACAAGAATAAAGCTAGCAAGTATAGATATAGACAAAATGAATGAAATAATAAGCTCAATTAAAGAGATAGCTTCAAAAAGCGGCATAGTTCTTAGAGGCCCTATTCCATTACCAACAAAAAGGCTAAAAATCACCACAAGAAAAAGTCCATGCGGTAATGGTAAAGCTACATTCGATAGATTTGAAATGAGAATCCATAAAAGGCTTATTGACTTGCCAGCAGATGAACGGGTTCTTCATAGCATAATGAGATTGCCGATTCCGAAAGATGTTAATGTTGAAATAGAAATGTTAGAATAATTGAAATTAAGCTAAATAGATTCTTAAATAAATTAATTCTAAAAAAACTATTAAAATATAAATTTTGCTCCAAGGAGGAATTATTCTTTTAAAGAATTCTAACATTTTAAAATAGTTAAGGAGGCAATATCGTTAATCCTTTAGTTATACTTTCTCTATAAACATATGATAAAACAATTCTAAAAGGTATTTTATGCCCTGTGGTTTCTGTCAAAGTTTTTTGACAAGTTATAGTTCCTATAGAAGCTATTCCATTTAAACTATCTATAGTTCCATAAGGAGGCTGTGTTGACTGAAGCTTACAACTAAAACCTTCTTCTGCTTCTATTGCTAATTCAACTTTGTTTTGTTTCAACTTCTCATCAATGTTTTGTTCTTGTATTTTAACACAATCCGCATTTGGCAAATATACTTCGCCATTCCCTTTATTTTCTATCAAAAATGTAACATATAGTTTATTGCCTTGGACGCTTTCCTTCAGACTAGTAACTTGTAAAGGGGCTGCGCTATTGCTTCCACTAACAATTTTCTCTCCAGCTATACTGCAAATATTATCTCCTCTACCAACACAAACTTCTGTCTGAGTTATTGTTGCGTATTTATAACAAGAATCCAACCTCATATTAAAATTAAAAGGAGCTGGCAAACTACTCAACTTCTCACTAACTTCAGCATTATTAGTAAATATTATTTGTTCTTTACCTCCTTCCTGCATCGTTGTTTTTTTGTTTAACAAATTGCTATTTTGCAAATGTAAATTAACATTCTTAAGATTTTCACCTATGCCGCTTAAGAAAAAATGAGCATTTCCAGGATTTACATCATATCCTCCTAAATTTTTTACTTCTGCGTAAATTCTGTACTTTTCTCCAGGAACAAGCTGAACTGGAGGGGCATCGTCTATAAATTTAACAATCAAAGCAGTTGTATTAAAAGTTGTTTTTTCTTCTTTTTTGCATCCTTGTTGTCCAGAAACAAAAAGTAAAACCAATATCAAAGTCAAAACAACTGCAACAAAAACCTTTCTTTCCATTTTTTTATTCCTCTTTATTTCTTATTTCCTTATTTCTTTTTCTTCTTTTTTTGCTTTTTTCCACAAACTCCGCAGCTCATTTTATTTTCCTCTTTTTTCTTTATTCTTTTTTTACAATGTTTTTATACCAAAACCATAACTTTTTTCTATAGCTACTCCATAATCAAGGGCAATTATTAGCGGCAAAGTCTGTTGTAGTTCGCCAGCCATATATACGAGACTAGAACATTTTATAAGTCTTTCGTTTTCAATAAAAATTGTATTTCTTATCGGCTCTCCTCCTGCCAAAAAACATTGAACCTGTTGTGGCTCTAGTCTTAAATAGAATGCAGTAACGTTTTCTTGTTTAAAATCGGGAGAATAGATTTTTGATTGAGCTCTTTTGCTTAAAAGGATATCTAAATTAACTTTATATGAATCTTGTTGCTTATGAATTGATTTAGTAACTGAAATTGAAAGAGGTGTTGGCTCTTGTATCAAAGCTATTTGTTCATAACTTGGATTAGGAACTTTTATAGAGCCTGTAATTTGCGAGCTTTCTCTATAACGAACCGAAACAAAAAGAGTTCTTTGCCATGGCGCTTTTTGAGAAGGCAATCCATAATACTTATAGATACCTTCTTCAGGAAAATAAACATCAACTTTACCAGGAGTAACTTCTTCTACTATTTTTTTACCCATCATTCCGCTTGTTTCTTTTTTTATTATAGTTGCTGCATTAATTATAAAAGGTTTACATTCACCTTGACTATTTATGCCTCCATATTCATCAGAAATATCGTCATAAATACAAACCTCTCCTGATTTCGCTTTACTATCATAATTCTCGATATGTATTCCAACATAAAAGCTTTCTCCTTGCTCTATAATTTTGCCAGAACTTAGATAATCTACTCCAGTTATCAAATTAAAATCAACACCAGTTTTTTTTGCCTGTGTTTTCTCACTACTGCCAGGCATCTCGCATCCTTCTTGGCCGGAAACAAAAATCAAAACAATAAAAATTAACAAAACTACAATAACGTTTGTTATTTTTATATTGAACTTTTTCATTTTTTAACTAAGATTTAATTATTCTTACACTGCTTTCTGAATAAACTACATATTTAGATTCTAAACTAACAGGGGCCAACACTGCTTGAGGAGGCGCTTCTGAAACATAAAGTTTACAAGGCCATGAAAATTTGTCTTCGCTTTCGCTATATTGAGCAATTTTCTTTAAGGATTCATAATCGTGCTCTCTTAATTCTAATTTATGATCTGAACCAACGAAACCTTTACATTCTATCATCAAATCATCAGGAAATTTCACACTAATGTAATTAAGCTCCTTAAATTTAGCGTTTTCTTGTCTTCTCTTCAAGACGATATTAAAACTATATTCTCTACCTTCTAAAAAAGGCATATCATTATCGCTTGCAAAAGCAATGCTATAAGGAGCATTAAATTGCATTGTGCTTTTAACTAATCCTAAATTTGGTCCTTCTCCTCTTTTAATTTGGACTGGCCAAGTAGTTTTTACAGAAACTGGTCTTTCGAGAACAACAACAAGATAGTCAGAATATAAGGGCTTATCTCCTGCTTCATATATTTCGCCACTACATCTAAAACTTGTATGCAATTCTTGGCCTCTTGAAGTTGTTCCAAAAACAAATTCATCACCTTTAGCATAACTACCCATAGATTCTACATTCAGTTCACGAACTTTATCCTTTCCCAAAAAACATCGAGGCTTGACGATTAATTCACTCAATTCAGGATTCGTAACGGTTAAAGAAACTAAAACATATATTTCGTTTTGCTTAGATATTTTAGCTTCTGAAAATCTAACGTCTATATTCAATTCTTCTTGTGCACTTTGAACATTGGGCGTTTCCCAATCTACAAGAAAAGGACATGGAGGTTTCAAATACAAACAAGCACCCCAAGACGTTCTTAAATCTCTCCATCCTTTAGCTAAGCCATCAAAAACAGGAGAAGCAAATTTCAAATATTCTCCTGTCAAAGGAAGTCTCCAAAAAAATATTGCGATCCAAATTATTAAACCAATAAAAACAATTATAAGAAGATAAGTTACGGGTTTCTTTAGCCATGAAGGCAATATATACCAAACAAAAGTTATAATATAGACAACTATAAAACCGATAATCAAACCAAAGGTTGCTAGAATGATAGTTCCAATTAAACCACTTAAACCGAGGTTAAAAATTGCAAATAAACTCAATAAAACTCCGATTATTGCTCCGATAATTGCTCCTGCGAGTCCTGCTGGTAAAGAGGCTCTTAAAGACTCTCCAATACTATAAGTTGGCCCAACAGGTTGATTGACATCAGGCATTTTCTTTTTTTCACCATCTTTTTTAATTTTTGCCTTTTTTGATCTATAAAGTTAAAATTTATTAATATATAATCTTTTCTCTTGTTATGGAATACGCAATTCCAGAACAAAGAAAAAGTAAAAAAGCTTTGAAGAAAAAAAGAAAATATAGAATTTATAAAAGAGGTGGCTTTGAAAGGACAATTAAAAAATAAAAATGGACCTTTTAATAAGCGATATTTTGCTTTTAATAATCACTGCAGCATATCTTATTTTTGCTTCGATTACAGATATTAAAAAAAGAGAGGTTCCTAATTGGCTAAGTTTTTCATTAATAGCAATTGCACTAACAATTAGAGGACTTGCGGCCCTAATAACGTTGCAATTTTATTATTTTGTTTATGCCATTATTTCTCTCGTACTATTTTTTTCTTTAAGCGCTATCCTTTATTATACTAAATTTTTTGGTGGTGGCGATGCCAAACTTCTTATTGCTCTAGCAATAGCTTTTGCTACAACTCCCTTATATTTATCAAAAACCACGCCTAACCAAGTCAATATTTTCTCAGAGCCATTCTTATTGGG
This sequence comes from Candidatus Pacearchaeota archaeon, assembly GCA_038886195.1. GTDB lineage: Archaea > Nanobdellota > Nanobdellia > Pacearchaeales > UBA284 > JAVZYK01. The sequence continues at coordinate 584,495 of JAVZYK010000001.1, read as the reverse complement.
TTTTTTAATCAACATTTTTACAATAGGTTCCATTTATAGCATTATTTTCGTTATTTTCTTTGCAATTAAAAATAAAAAGAAATTTTCTAAAGAATTTAAAAAAATATTCGATCAAACAAAAACATTAAGAACTTCTTTTTTGATTCTTGCTTCAATTTCTTTAATAATTTCCTTTTTCTTTAATGTTTTCTTTTTAATTTTTATTTTAACTTTGACTTTTCCATACATTTACATTACAATAAAAGCTGCTGAAAATACAAGCATGATAAAAAAAGTTTCTCCTTCTAATTTAACAGAAGGTGACTGGCTTGTTCAACCAATAAAGTTAAAAAATCAAAAAATTAACCCAAGTGTTCACGGCTTAAGTAAAAGAGACATTGTTTTATTAAAAAAACATAATAAAAAAGTTCTGATAAAATATGGCCTTCCTTTTGTGCCAGTATTTCTAATCTCACTAATTTGTACCATTTTGTTTGGCGATTTATTGATATTACTAATCAGGGCAATCTTCTTTTAATATGCTTCATTATTTTCTCGACTTCGCTCTCCTCTTCTGCTTTTTTGCGTTTCTCTGCTTTTGTTTTTTCATATTCGAGCTTACTCTCTAGTTCTCGCAAAGCTTCTTTTCTTAGATTTTCTCCTAGAATTTCCAATTCTTTTTTATCCACTTTAAGTTGACTCCAAGTTAAATTTATATTATCTTCGTCATAACGGGGAATTAAATTTAGATAAAAATGCTTTATTCTTTGTCCTGCCTTTTCTCCTTGTGAAATAAGGATATTAAAACCTTTAGCTTTAGTTATTTTCAAAAAAGAAGGCATTATTGTTTTTATAAAAATAAACAATTTACTCAATAAAATATCAGGAATCTCTTCAATAGTTTCGAAATGCTTTTTTGGCATTATAAGCACATGTCCTATAGAAGCTGGATAAATATCAAGAAATGCAATAATTTCGGCATCTTCGTAAATCTTTATTGTTTCAATTTTTCCTTTAACAATTTGACAAAAAATACATCCAGCATCATCAACATTTTCTTTAGCTACAGCCATCTGAGATTTAATAAATTCCTCCAACTCCTCTTTGCTGGCATTTTTAATTTGTTCCTTAAGCATCATTACTTGTTCCGTTTCTTCCATCAATTCTAGTTGCTTCAATAACCTTTTTCTTAATTCTTCTACTTGTTCTTCAGTTAACATCTTATTTTTAACCTATGGCTCTTCTAAAATCTATAACTTGAACAGAATTAACATCTTCAATCTTTCCTAATGCGTTTTCTATTAAATCCAACTCTTTATCTTCCGGCCACAATATAGTTAAGATTAAAGCTTTTAGGCCAAACGCAATGGGCTCCATTTCTGTATTATGCAGTTTAGCTCCAAGTTCTTCAATATCTTTCCTTGCCGCTTCTTTAATTTTTTCGAGATCAGTTTCAGGAGAAACTGGCATGATTTTTATTTTTAAAATAGACATTGCCATTTTATTAAGGTCCTTCGAAACCACATTCACACTTATATTTAACGCTGAGTTTTCTGCATTTGCTACATCTTATTATTTTCTTTTCGCAAGAGGGACATTTAAAAATAACTCCCTCGTCTTCCAAAAGCTCTTTTCCACAACTCAAACATCTGATGTTTTCTTTGCTCATTTTTTTGTTTTTTTATTTCTTTTATTTTTCTTTAAAAATTTCTAATTTACAACTAAATTCTTTAGCTTTTAAAGTTAATGTATCTAACAATTCTTTTAATTTTTTATTTGCTTCTTTATAATCTTTACTTTCTAAACTGATTAGATAATTTGGAGCTCCTAAATAACTTATTTTAGCTCCAGTTTTTTCTAAATCTAAAAGTAAAGTTTTTATTCTTTCTATTCCATCAGAAGCGTCGCAATTTAAAGAAAATTTTGATTTAACTACTACTTTCTTTTCTTTTATTTTCTCAGACATTATCTCAATAATATTTTTTAACTCTTCTTCATTTAAACCCGTGTTTTTTAATAAATTCTCTATTTCTTTTGGTTCAGAAATGAATTTAGAAAAAAATTCTTTAAATTTTATCTTCCTTTTCAATTCGTTTATTATAGAACTAGTCTTGCTCTTGTTTTTTATTACCAAATTCAATATAGCTTCAAATTCTTTTTCTCTTTTATTCTCTTCAATAATTTCTTTCTTTTCTTTAGCAGTTACTCTTCTTAAAGATAAATCTATATGCTCCTTTTCTTTATTAACTCTAAGAACTTTAACTACGATTTTTTGTCCAATTCTAACATAGTCTCTAATATTTCTTATTCTTCCTGGAGCAATCTCACTAAAACTAATAACTCCTTCTTTATTATAATCATCTAATTTTACAAAAACACTTGTTCCGGTTATTCTATCTACAGTTCCAAACAATACTTCGTCTTCTTCTGGAAATTCTTTTTTATTTTCTATTTCTTCCATTTTTAAATCGATTATTAAAAATTTAATATATCATTAAGATTTATCTAAAAATCTATTTAAAGACTTCCAGAACCTTTGCTCTTATTTTTGCCTTGCTTGCTGCTGGTTTTGCAAGCAAATAATTGCAGTTTAAACATTTAATATTTGTAGTAGCTTTACCAAATATGATTTGTTCGGCATTACATTTGGGACATCTCACTCTAACAAACTTGCTTTTAGTAATTCTTATTTCTTTCATAATTCTTTAAGAAAACTTATAGTTTTAAAGCTTTTCTTTAACAACTAGTTTTATTTCTTGTGCATTCAATTTTTTTTCTAATAGCTCTAAAAACTCTTGTTCTTTTTCTTTTGAAATTAAACAACCAGCAGCATTAGAATGCCCGCCAACTTCTCCACCAATTATACTGACTATAGAATATAATAGATGATATAAATTAATTTCACTATCTGAACCTTTAACAATTCTTGCAGAAACTTTTATTTTATTGTCAGTTCTATATGCCATTCCTACAATTATTGTTCCCGGTTTATATAAAAAAGAAGAAGAAAGAATACTTACTACAGTTCCTATGATTGTATCTTTTATAGCATTTTTAGCATTAATTATCACAAAATCTTCTCCCTGAATCTTTTTCATTCCATTGACTAGATTAAGAGCTCTTATTATATAGCTCCTGTATTTAGTATAAACATCCTCTATTTTTTCTTGTGCTCTTTTTGAACCACTTAAAAACGCTATTGCCAAAGAGCTATAACCAAACCTTCCGCAAGCATTTATCATAGAACTTACTTCTCTCGCATCAAATAGCCTTGAACCTATTTTTATCAAATATATGTTGTCTAAAATTTCTTGATCATGACCATTATTTATTCGTCTCAATAAAATTCCCGTAATTAATCTAGAAAGTTCTTCTTTATTAAGATCAAGTAAAGTCCTATAACCTTGATTTGTTTTAACTTCAATTCCTAATTCTTTAAGCATCTCTAAGGCTCCATTAGCATAACCAGTAACTCCTGGAATGAAAATGTTTGAAAATTCCAAAGCTTTGTGGACGGGCCTCATAGACGAAAACACAGTTAAACCTTTTTTTATTTGCATGCCGCTCTCTTGAGCATCCTGCAAAATTCCTTTAGCAATCTTGCCAATATTTTTATCAAGAACATCTCCGATAAGACCAATAATTGCAACTTGTGCAAGTTTTTTATTATCAAAAAATTTCTTTACAAATAAATAGGTCAAACAAGAAGCGCTGATTTTTTCATGATAAAAAGAAGAACTTAAAAAATAAAAATTTTCTAAGTTCATAGATTTATCAAAATTTTGTTCTAATTCATGATGATCTATAACAAAAACGTCAGTATAAGTACTAAAAACTTTCAATTTGCTTAACATGCTAGAACCTAAATCAAGAAAAACTAGAGCTTTCCACTTTTGTCGTTCTGCCTGTTGTCGTAAATCTTGAAGAAATTCATCTTCGAGCTGCTTAACAGTTGTTATCCAAAAAATCTGTTTGTTCTTTTTCAAAGCCTCAGAAAAAATAACTGCAGAAGTCAGTCCATCTGTATCAAGATGTGTTATTATCCTTATAACTCCTTCTTTTGAAAAAATTTCTTTCAATTTCTCTACAGCCTTCTCAAGCATTTTCCTCTTTTTCCCCAAAGCCTTCGAGATTTCTAACTATTTCTGTTTTCTTTCATAATATTTTTTAAGCCTTCTTATTTTAGCTTCTGTTAATTGTAATCCTCTTTTAGCGGTCATATCTTTTTTATTCTTCTCAAGATGTTTTTTAAGTGATTTTAACTTTTTTTCTAAAGAAATTAATTCTAATGGCTGCGTTTCTATTTTATTTTCTTTTAATATTTGTTGTATTTTCTTTCCAGTTATTGTCTTTACACTAGGAATGCCATAACTATCTCTTAAAATCAATCCAATTTTTGCGCTATCGATTCCTTGCCTTGCCATCTTTACAACGAGCTCTTCAACTTCTTTAGGTTCAAATTTTAACCAGTAAGGCTTTTCTTGTACAGGTGCATGACTTCCTGCTTTTCCTCTTCCATGTCCATAAAGCGTTGCCATTTTAGATTTTTTGATAATGTAAATAATTTTATTTAATTTTCTTTTTAAATCTTTTGTAACTATAATTTAGAAAAAATAAAAAATAGCCCTGCCAGGATTCGAACCTGGGCCGCTGGCTCCAAAGGCCAGCATACTTGACCGCTATACTACAGGGCTTTATAAGAATTATGTTTACAGATTTTAAAAATCTTGTTAAAGTTCTTTCACGAATATATAATTTCCTAGCATTTTTAAATGCTCTTTGGCTTTTTTTGTTAATTCTCCTCCAGTTAAAAAAAGAACTGGCATTTTTCTTGAAAGACCTTGTTGATATGCAATACTTAAATCTGCTTCATTAATTCTTTTTTTATCATTAGCTACAACTAAAAATTTTATAATACCAAAAGAAAATTTTGCCGAGATTATACAAACAACATTTTCTTGATTTATTTTTTCATCAATTCCTAAATCATTAAACTTACTAAGCCATTCATAAACTCTATCATAAAATTCAATTTTGCTTTTTTTTCTAGAAACTTTTGGCTTTATATCTTTCTTAATTTTTTCAATTTTTTCTTTTATTTCTTCAATATTTTCTTTATCTTCAATTTTTTCTTTTATTTCTTCGCTTTTTTCTCCTTTCTTAAATAATTTCTGAACTAGTTCAATAGCATCTTCTTGACTTAACAAATGATAACGCCAAAAAGTTTTTTCTTTATCCTGAACATTCATTTTAAATGAAAAAGCAAAATCTTTAATATTTTTAATTGCTACACGATGCGCTGGTTCAAGCAATTCTTCATCTAGAATTTGTTTTTCTTTCAATAAATCAAAAACCTCCCTCTCTTTAGCTTGTAAATGTTTTGTGAAATTTTCTAACATTGCTTCTTGGCCCTGTAAATAATACAGAGGAGAACCTCCTATTTTTAAATAACTGCATTTCAGCAATTTATCATTAATCATTTCGCTAAGTAAGGCTGAAGTAAAAAGTAAAGAAACTCCTATTTCTCTAGAAATAGCGCTTGGTAAAGAAGGCCCTTTATTTTTTAAGATTTCTAAAATTTTATTTTTCTTTTCCAAAATATTATTTACATTTAGTGTGTGCTCCATTTCTACTTTGAGATTTTAAAATTTAAGGTCGTATCCAAGAAACTTGATAATAAGTAACATCGCCTTCATCATCAACTATTGCAATCAATAAATTTTTTCTTGTGCTATGCGCTACTCTGCTTTTTGCCGCAAATTCGTGCCATGTTAGTGTATTGGTTTCAAAAACAGGATAAACTATCCATTTAGCATGTTCTTTTCCAGGTTTAACGCCTCTATCATAAACTCTAAAATCTGCTCCAAACTTTAAAGCAGTTTTAACAATATATCCTCTAGACCGAATATCGCGAAAAACACAATAGCGAGTCCAAAAATTTTGTTCAAGTTTTTGTGCTCTTTCAATAAAAGTATCATGACTTAATTTTTTCTTTCCTTCATAAATTGCTATTTTTTTCATATCTAATAAATATAAAGCTTCAACAAGAGAATAATATATTTTCTTTTCAATTGGCTCGCCAAAATGACTTCTATTATAAAGATCAAAAGCTTCTTTAGCAGTTGAAAAAACGCGTTCGCCAGCTAAAAAAGCTTTAAACGTTTTTTTCTTTTTCTCTACACTTTTTATTTTTCTTTTTTCTTTTTTTTCTTTATTTCTATTTTTTCTTTTTTTTGCTTCTTTTATCATCTTTTTATCTTTCTAAAAAATAAGATAAATATTTAAAACTTGCTTTATTAAATTAATTATGGAAATCACATTTCTAGGGACAAGTGAAGCAACTCCTACTCCAGAAAGGAATCAATTAGCCATACTTTTAAACTACAAAAATGAAAACATTCTAATAGATTGTGGTGAAGGTACTCAAAGACAACTTAAGATAGCGAAACTAAATCCTTGTAAAATTACTAGAATATTAATAACACACTGGCATGGCGATCATGTTCTTGGCCTGCCTGGCTTAATTCAAACACTTGCTTTAAATAACTATTCTAAAGTTTTACATATTTATGGCCCGAAAGGAACTAAAAAGTTTTTCAGTCTGCTTCTAAAAACTTTTGTTTTTAAAGAAAAGTTAAAAACAGAAATTCACGAATTGCTACATGAAGGAAAATTCCTTGAAACTTCTGACTTTTATATTGAAGCTCATTTTATGAAACATTTCACTCCTTGTCTTGCTTATAAATTTGTTGAAAAAGATAAATATAAAATAAATATTGATAAAATAAAAAAATTGGGAATAAAACAAGGCCCAATATTAAAACAATTACAGGAAGGTAAAAACATAACATATCAAGGAAAAAGAATAAAAGCCAAAGATGTTACGACCTTAAGAAAAGGTAGAAAAATTTCCTTTATTATCGATACATTATATAATGAAAATTGTATTAAAGCTGCAAAAGGCTCAAATATTCTTATTTCAGAAGCCACTTTTTTACATAAAGAACATTTGAATAAAGCTTTAGAGCGAGGTCATTTAACCGCTCAACAAGCGGCAACTATAGCAAAAAAGGCTAAAGTTGAAAAATTAATATTGCTGCATCTTTCTCAACGTTATGCCAAAAAAGAAAACGTGATTCTTGAAGAAGCAAAAAAAACTTTCAAAAACAGTTTTTTAGCAAAAGATTTTATGAAAATTTCTCTATAATTTCCTTTCAAATCTAACGTTTTTATTTCTTTTTCTCTTTTTCAGCTCTTGCTTCAGCTTCTTTAATTTTCAGCTTCTCTTCCATTCCTAATTTTTCTAAAAGCTCTTTATATCTATTTCTAATCGTAACTTCTGTTATTCCTGCAACATCTGCCACTTCTCTCTGAGTCTTTTTTTCATCGTTAAGTAAAGCCGCCACATATAAGGCAGCTGCTGCAATTCCTGCAGGACCGCGACCACTTGTCAATTCAGATGTTTCTGCCTTTTTCAATATTCTTAATGCATCACTTTGTGTCTTAGGCGAAAGATGTAACATTGTAGCGAAACGAGCAATATAATCTTTAGGACTGCTAGGAACTATTTTTAATGCCAACTTCCTGGCTATAAAACGATATGTTCTACCTATTTCTTTTCTTTCAACTTCGCTTGCTGCTGAAATTTCATCTAAAGTTCTAGGAATGTTGTAAATTCTGCAAGCAGCATAAATACAAGATGAAACTACAGATTCCATTGAACGACCTCTTACAAGTCCTCGTTGCAATACAAGATTATAAATTCTCGAAGCTTCTTCTTTAACGAAGTTTGGCAAATTCAAAAAAGAAGCAACACGACGAAGTTCTGCCATAGCCAATCTTAAATTCCTTTCAATGCTCGTAGAAACTCTTTCTTGCCATTTTTTAAGTCTAAAAAATTTCCTAATTCTTTTTTCAGAACCTAGCTGATAAATATCACTAATTTCTCCAACATTGGTAGTTAAACCTTGATCGAATTTCTGCATTGTCAATGGAGCGCCGCCTCTCCCTTTTTTCTCTCCTTCTTCAAACTGCTGCCACTCTTGTCCTAAATCAATCATCTTTTCTTCAACAACAAGTCCGCATTTCGAACAAATTATTTCACCTTTTTGCTCATCATAGATTAATTCTGTAGAACCACATTCCGGGCATTTTTTTATAAAAGTGGTAGGCATCTTAAACTAATTCACTTTAAGCGAGTTAAAAAAGCTTTATAAATCTTTCTATGAAAAGATTTTTAAATCTTTTTAAAAAAATAGAAAACATAAATCTTAAATAAGAACCGCCTCAACAGAAGCTTCTTGACTTGGTCTATTAGTTATTTTTGCTTTTCCTATTTCTGTTTCGATTATTGCCCCTTTAACAAGAACGTTTTTTCTTGCTAAAAATCTATTGCTAGGAACCTCCAAAACATTCACTATTTTGACTACTTTGGCTTTATGGTTTTTAGTATCCATAACATTCGCTTTATTAGTTCTAAGAAGAACTGTTTTTAATTTTCCACCTCTGCATCTAATTATCTTTTTTTTCTCTTCTCCTAAGAGAACATACCTTGGTTGTCTTTGTAATTCATGTAACTTTTTCTTTCTGAATTTCTTATATTTTCCACCAGTTATTTTTCTTCCAGTTGGCATGAAAAAAATATCTTGCAGTGATTTAAATATCTTTCTAAAAAACTGCAAAACAATTACTTAAAATAAAATTTAACTCCTGTTTCTACACCTTGTTGTACTGTTTTATATTCTCTATCTTCATTCCACTTCCCACTAGTGCTTGCTTTAATATATAAACTGCTTTTTTCATCTAAATGCCATTCAGCTCCTATGCTTCCAGATAATTCTGTTTTTTGCATAAATTCTTTAAAAGTAGCATCCCCTATAGTTTCCATATCCAATTCTGTCTTGCCTCCAATTCCCACCAACAATCTGGTCTTGTCTCCAAATCCTAAATCTAATTTTGCAGAATTCAAATATTTATCTTGCAACAAATCATGACTGCTTTTTCCTTCGAGATTAAACATAAATTTTCTTGAACCGGCCTCATAAGTTATTCCAGAAATAACATAGTGCCTGTACTTATTATCGTTATTTCCATTCAAATTAAAGTTTACTCCTACAATTCCATAAACAACCGGTTTTCCTAAACTCAAGGCTCCTTTTCCATAAATGCCAGAATAAAAAGCTCTACTAGAATCTGCAACAAAGTCTAATCCTCCTCCTAAATTTTTATTATAAATTCCAGCGCGACAATCAACCAAACCATTATTAGTTAATTCATTGCTAGAATTAATCAAATTTAAAATCAATAAATCCAAGGCACAATCAAAACGAATTTTTCCTTGTGTTTTAAAATCAAAACCTAAAGGAAAAACCAACAATTCCTGATTGTCTTTTCTATAAAAAGTTCCTATATAAAAACTATTTCCTTTAATATTGTCTATTTCAAAAAATCCTTCCTCTGCTTTATTTGAATCTGGAACAGTTGGAATTGTGGGAACTGTCGGAGCAACAAAAACAGTTTCGCTTTTAACTTGTCTTTTAAGTTCTTCTAAATATTTTAACAAAGTAGAATCCGCCGCAATTTCATGTCTTACTATTATAGATTCTGGCAACACATCAGGAACTTTCAATACCAGAGTGTCTAAATCCACTTTTACTTTTAAACTATCTGGAATTTTAATTTCAATCTTTTCTGGAATTTTTGGTGCTGGCTTCGGAGTTGGTTTTGGTGTCGGCTTTGGCATTGGTTTTTTGTGTGATTTTGGATACAGGAAAAAAAAGTAATCATTACAAGGCTGAATGCAGCCTAGCCCGCATTCTTCAACAACTTTCTTAGCGCTAGGAAAAACCAAATCTTTTCCCGTCTTCTTTTCTAAATGTTTTTCTAACGCTCTTAATTTATTATTTACAGAATTGTAGATTGTTTTTTCTTCTGGATAAAAGTGTGCTCGAACAAATATAGTGTCGTTTCTAATTTCATAACCTATGTCATTAATCAAAAATAAAGGCAAAATAAAATTTGCTATTGTCATTTTAATTTATTTTAATTTTTAACTAAATTTAGAGATTTTTGACCTTTTTAAATTTTTCTATTGTAATAACTATAAAATGACAACTAAAGTAAAAAAATTTGGTGAGCAAAGACAAGAAAATGAAAAAGAAGAAAAGTTTAAAAATAAACGAAATCTTGCTTGTGCAAGAAAAAACTAAAATGGGAAATGGAATTGAAAGACCTTTAGATTTGTTGAATCAGTCAAAAGGAAAGGAAATTTTAGTGACTCTTAAAAACGACACTCAGCTTGTTGGTACTTTGATGGCATTCGACATACATATCAACATTGTTCTAGAAAATACAAAAGAACTAGTTAACGGAGAAATTAAAAGAAACATAGGGTTGGCTTTTGTACGTGGCGACACGATAATCTATATTTCACCATCAACAGCAGCATCTTAAATTAAAGATTTCTTTCAAAATTCTTCAGAACTTTACAAAGTTTTTAAAAGTCGTTAAACTTTATTTTAAAAAATAACTTTGAGCGGGGATGCCGGAGTGGTCAAACGGGCATGGCTTAGGACCATGTGGCTTAGTGCCTGCGTAGGTTCGAATCCTACTCCCCGCATTTGTAACCACTGCACGATTACTACAAAACGAAAGATTTATAAAGACGTTTTTCTTTGATATTTTAGGAGGTGAAAAATAAAATGAGAATTAGATGGGATAGAATATGGAAAATAGCAAGATGGCCTATCTTAATAGGCGTAGCAGCTGGAACCTTTTACATCGGAAGAGCTACAGCGCCTAAAACGATAGAAGAAAAAGTTAGAGAAGAACCAACAATAGTTTATGAATCTGGTTCATACAAACCAATCAAAAAGAAAGGACAAGGTCAAGGCGTTTACATGCCAACCAAAAAGAAAGGACAAGGTCAAGGCGTTTACGGCGGACAATATTAGAAATATTAGAGTCAACTCGGCAAAGATAAAGAATTAGGTTTAACTATCGTAAAATTACCGCTATAGTAATCAGGTCTCAATAAACACAAATCACCTTGATGCAAATCACCTTGATGACAATCAGAATTTGCGCAAATCACTAAATCATCTCTATCTAAAATTTTATTTCTATTTTTATCGCTATAAAGAATTAGAGTATTATCATAAACTCCTTTTTTTTCATCAAATTGAAACAAAATATCTCCTATTTCCAAAGTGCTTCTTGCGAATTGATTAAAAGGCAATTGCGATCCTAAAATAACATTGATATTCCATTTTTCTACCTTATTGACATTATCCTGTTTAAATATATTGTTTTTCTTAATAAATCCTTCAAATAATCTATTTTCTTCTTTAAGCTCCTGATATAAATCTTTTCCTGTAGCATGACTTAAAGAAGAAAGCATCAAATCCACACAATCTATAGCAATAAAATTCTTAGAATGATGTTCTCTATAATTATCATAAAAATCAACGCCATAAGCAAAAGGAACATTTTTAAATGCCTCTACTGTAGATAAAAATTTACATCTTATGTGATTAGAATCATAACCGTTTTGAACACAAATAGTTTCACTATAATTTGACTTCCTGCTTATTCTCATTACCTCTCTACTTATCCCAACACAACCTTCATATGCTCTTGGTTCTAAAAGAGTATTCCATATGTTATTGTATCTATCAAAATTTATTGCACCATTTCCACAATAATAAAGATCATCTTCAAATTCATATTTATCTTGAGCCGTTGCCGGCCTTCCTAATGAAGAATATATAATGCCATTAACTTCAACTTCAACCCTATACCAATATGTTCCTTCACGAGGATTAACTTCTGTTTGATTTATACACCAACCATTTTCTGACAATTTTTTTTGTTGATATTGAATAAGGTCCCAGTAATGCTCGCCATTTTCTTCAAAATTGGCAACTTTATAGGGCCTTCCATTTCCATCAGTAGGCTTCTGATAAGGAACAATATTATACCATCTAAAATTAAAATTCAAATTGCCGTTGTATCTTTCAACTTGAATGTTATTATTCAAATTAAAATTCTCGTAGGAATAATAGTTTTCTCCTATTTTAATTACAGCACAAATTTTAACATCATCTTCATAATCAACTAATCTATTCCCTAATCCAAAATTTCCATTATTGACTTTTGAAACAAGAAAAACTCTAGATATTATACCAGTTTCCTTAGGGATCTCTTCTAACAATTTATCACAATAACTCTCGTTAGGTATACAACCTCCATATTCTTTATTTTCACTATAATTATTAAAATTATTCACAGCTTCAGAATCAACTCCTATTCTATATAATATATCCCTAGGAAAGAAACACAAAGGATGTTTTCCAGCATCTTCCTTTTCAATATCTTGTGAGTTTATATAAACTTTAAAATCAAGATGTGAACCAGTACTGTAACCGGTATTTCCAACTTCTCCTATTTTGTCTCCTTTTTTTACTTTATCATTAACACTTACATGAACTTTACTTAAATGATGATAAGCGCTATAAAAATTATCAGCATGTTTTATAACAACTCTATTTCCAAAACCGCTATTGCAATTCACATTATTTTCTCCACAAAAATTATCTGCTTTAATAACTTCTCCACTTGCTATCGCACGAACTACAGTTCCTTTAGGTGCATAAATATCAATTCCATCATGAAAATCTTTTTTTCCGTCTAAAGTTCTATAGCCATAACAAGAAGTTATTAAATAATAATCATCTAAAGGCCAATCAAAGGTTTCGCCTATTTCAACTTTTGTTTCAATTATCTTGCAACATTTTTTGCCAGGATATTCATTTGCATCGCTCGCGTCGGTTATTTCAAAATATCCTTGAGGACATTTTTCATACCATCCACCTCCTTGAGCTTCACAACTTTTCTTTTTTATTGCAGTTAATTCAACAACAAAAACTTCCGGCTGTGCATAAAGTCTTGCTCTCAAATCATATAATTTTGCTATGTTATTTTCTGCCCTGGCTTTTTCTTCATTTCTTGCACATTTGTCTTTAATTGCTTTGAATTCTTTAATTAATGGCAAAATTTTGTTATCGATTTCTTTAATTTTATTTTCAATCTGTGCTTTGGTATTTTTAAGCTCTTCTGGATTCTTATTTTTTATTTCCTTTATAAACTCGTCAATTTCTTTTTCTAAATTAATAATTTTTGGTTCAAGATTGTCTAAAGCGTTCTGGCTTTCTTTAGGAGTGCTTAAATTAAATTCCTCGAGCAATCTTGCAAGATCTCTCTCTTCTGACTTATTATAAATTTCTGCTCTAATTCCTAAATCGCTAATACTTTCATTTACACTATTCATATCAAGCCAACAGCCAACATTTTTGTCACCGCAATAACCTATCTTTTTCCATCTATCTTTTTCACCGACGCTTTCTCCAGGATTGCTAGTTGAGCATACTCTTATAATGCCTCTTCTATACAACTGAGGCTCTAAAGCATGTTCAACTGCACTTTGTATATTTAATGTCAGAGTAGGCATAATCGTAGGCTTTCCACTCACACACTCTTTAATTGAAGAAACTTCCTGTTCAAGTTGATGTTTCAAATAATAATTTTGCATTTCTTGAATAGCGAAACTAGTGCTAGCACAATCTCCAAAACCGCATATTTCTTTATCATTAAGTCTTATGCATATTTCTTTATAACCGCTAGGAGCTCTGAAATCAGGAGATATGGCCAAATATTGACCAGCAGGCAAATAACCAAATCCGTCTTTAACTAAATATTCTTCTGGAATGAATTGTCCATAATAACCGGGAGCTGCAGGTCTTCTTAATACAACACTATAATAAACTCCTTGGTCATTGCCAGCAAAAATGTAAATGAAAACTTTATAATGCGATTCAGGAGTTGCAGTTCCCATAGAAATTTCCTGGAAGCATGCAGTGGCTTGTGTAGGACTTTCAGGCTTTGCCAGTTCTTCCCAGAATTTCGCTTGAGTAGGATAAGCTATGCTAGCATATCTTTTACAAATTTCTGTTCCTAGTTGTGCTGTGCTTCTGGCTTTGAATGCTTTAACTGAATTTACAGCATAATAATCTGTAAAGTATCTTGCTGCATCAATGCTCTGTTTCCATGATTCGCTAAACAAAACATATTCTCCACCACCCCTTCCTATTAATGATTCTGTAATAGCAGGAATTCCTTGTTTTAAAAAAGGATCCATTTGCTTCCAAAAAAATTCACAAATATAAATAGACATTATTTGATCACAAATACCTACAGTTTTGCCGCTCTTCAATTGTTCTTGTAAACAATCACGACCAGCTTTTAGAACTCCAATGAAGCTCTCTATACCTGCATGTATTCCTGTCAAGCAAACAGGAACTAGAACACCTTTACCATCTTCGAAATTCGGCAAGCACAACATTATACTTCCTATAATTCCTGATTGTACTACATTTTCTACAGACATCCTGCCACCAAAATCACATCTAGACGCAGGACACATCACAGGATCACAAACATTATACATAATTCTACAATCAGTTGGACTCATGAAATCTTCACACTGCCTTGCTGGCACAGCACTTGGAGGCTTTCCTAAATTAAAATTGCCACACTCTGTAACTATTTTTTTATTGCCTGCTGCAAAATCTCTTATTGCTTTAGCTGCACAATTTTTTGCTTTTTTTACAAGAGTATCAGAACACGCTGGAGTAATGCAACCAGCAATTTCAGGAATAAAACCAGTAGCTAAAACAACTTGCGTACAACAATCATCTCCTTTAGGTCCTTGTGTATGATCAAAATTAGGAATGCCGTCAGGCCCTACATTACAAATCCAAAATGTATTTATATCTGCATTTTCTTTCCAGGCAATCATCGCTCCTTCTAATCCACTATAACTCATCGTTGCCATATACCATCCATTATTAACATCTATAGGCATCCAGGCAACAAATCCGTTGTAAGGTCCAGACTCCCAGAATTTTATCTCTTTATTATGAGGAGACTTTATTTCATTATTATTACATAAACTTACATCGATTTCTTGAATATCAGAAATTTGAAGTTCGTTAAGTTTTGCCGCCAAACTAGGAGTTGTACTAACATTATAAAATTCTTTTACACGCCAACCAGTTCCTTGTTTATAAATTTGATAAAGTCTTTTGATACTAAATCTGTTGCCTTCTGCTCTTTCAACTATCGCAATATAATCAGCACCGCCAATATAAAAAACTGCAAATAATTCGTCATTAGAAATCTTTTCAAAATTATTAAAATCTATTTTGTTGATAAAATCATTATCTGCTTTTCTTATAGGAGCTTTTATAGTCATCGCTTCTTTAGCTCTAATTATTACTTTATTGAACCCAAAATCATTGTAGAATTCATTAATTTCATTAATTTCGTTAACAAAATTTGCCATCTCAATTGATTTGCCAAAACTTCCTTTAAATATATCTTCACATAAAACAGATTGTTTTTCTTGACATTGTTTATAAAGTTCTAAATCTACTACAAGTTCTTTAACATCATCTTTGAAAAGTCTATTATTTTTATAAAGCACATCAATCTTTGAAACAATCTCTCCAGAGGTTACTTTTCTTTCTAATACTTTTGCAACTTCGCTTCTGTCAACATCTTTATATTTCGCATATAAAGAATCTATATCATCAAAAATTTCTCCTCTAAATTCGATTTTGCCATCTCCTTTAGTAATTCTTCGCAATTCTTTATACTCATAAATTTCAATATTTTTTAAATCAGATGGAAAGTTCTTTTGAGCTACTTCCATAAATTTTTTATCATCGGTCATCTGACTTAATCCAAACAAGCCGCCTCTGACTTGAACCCCTTCTACTGACTTTACTTCTTTAATGAATTTGTTTGCTTTATTAACCGCCTCTTTTACAAGTTTTATATCATCATTAATTTCTTTTTCTTTAATTCTGTAACAATCAGAAATACTCTTAGCATTAATTTCTCGTCTAAAGCCAACGTCAGCACAGGCTTTAGTCCAAGATTTCATCGCTATTTTTCTAGCGTAAGCTTCACCGCTCAATCCAGTAACAAAATTTTTAATCCATAAACTTCCTGCAGTAACAAAACAGGCTTTTCTCCACACAGAAAGTATTTTTTCTAAGTTATTTTTCACGTTTTCTAAAGTTGCTATTTGTTTGTTCAATTTTTCTATAAGTTCATTGGTTTTTTCCGGAGCAAGTTTTATGGCTCTTTTTTCGATACCTATTTGAACGCTAAAATTAGTTATAGTTTCTCTTTCTTTTTCAAAAGGCAAAATGGTTACTTTGGCTTCTCTTTTCAATGTTGTTCCTAAAACTTTTACTTTCGTGTTTCCTAAATATTTATAATTTCCAACAGAAATAGTTTCTTCTACATTTGAAGCATTTCTAAATTTAACACTATTTTCTGTAATATCGATAACATCCCAGCTATCCACATTATCATCAATTATCAATACAGCAGGACTATCATTAATCTCTACTCTTGCTTCTTTTGTTCCCAATCCTGGTTTTTCTATAGATATAAGTTCTATAGAATAACTTCCCATTGAAGTCATTATTGAAGTAACTCTATTGCCACCAAATGTCGCTCTTCTTAGATCCTCTCTAGCAGCATCTACCTCTGCAATAATTTCTGGTTCTTCACTTGAAGCATATTTATTTATCAATTCTCTAAGCAACTCAGCTTCATCTATTCTCTTATGCATATCTTTTGCCAAGTTCGCCGCATTTCTTAAAGCAATAACTCCATAATAAGATCCCTGAGGGCTTGGTTGATTGGCATAAGCATAAGATAGATCTCTCCATCGTTGTATAGCTTCTTTATAACGAGCTTCTACGTCTTTTGTATAATAAACTTGTTCAGGACCCGAAACTGATAAAACTTTAAATCTATGACCTTCAATTTCTATTGTCGTTCCAAGTTTTAAGATATTAAAATTCAAATTCCTAGCATAAGGTTTATCTTTTATAAAGTTCTTTAATTCGGTTACCCATCGAGTTTCGGTATAAGATACATCTAAATTGGCTCCTCTATTTCTTTTAATATATTCGTTAATTTCATTTATTATTTTTTTAGAATCTCCTTCTTTTATAGATTCATAATCTTTGCCTTTGCTGAAAAGCAAAACAAAATCAGTAAAGCCCTCTGTGCTATATTCTTTACCAATAAAACCAACATAAATATGTCCTGTTTTATTTTCTTTTAAACTAAAATTCAATTCAGTTCCTACTGCTGCTTCAAAAACATCATCCTCTATTTGTATTTGAGCACTGTGATCTTTAATTGTTAAAACTCTGCTTTCAGTAGGACACCATATAGTTACACTGCCACCATAACTCGAACTAGAACTAATAAAATCAACTTTACAGCCAGAATCTCCAATATAGTCTCCACCTTCTAAAACCATTTCGTTTCCATTAACTAATAGCCTTACCCTTGTTGTTGGAGTAGTTATTTTATCAAGTTTCAATCTAACGCCTGCACCGCAATAAAATCCTGGCAATTTTATTTCATCCTTTAAACTTGGATCAGCGCCTTCTCTAAGTTCTACAACTCTAATCGGCGCACTATTTGGATTTGTGTAAATGGCAATTTTCGCGGTATTGGGCCCAGTAACTTCTTGTAATCTAAGGTAGCCTTTTCCACGCCAAAATCCAAATTCTTTGTAACGTTGTTGCCATTCATCCTGATTTAACAAGGGCAATACAAACTGATTTTCTACAATTCCATAAGTTCTTGCAACATCGTATTTTATCTTAACAGACATATTTACTTTTACATTATCTGGCATTTTCGATTCTGTTGGTTGTTGTTTCAATTGTATCCATAAATAACCTAAATTGTTCATTGTGGGCACGCCCTCAAAGTTTGCGTTTTTTTTATCAAAAGGAGCAGCATAACTCAAAGCAATCCTGGCAGGAATAAAATTAACAAACCCTATTTCATTAGATTTGTTCTCTACAGTAGGAATAATGCTTTTAATATAAGGAACTTGAATCAAAGGATTGATCTTAACGGCAGTCATCCTGCAAAGCACAGGAACATCTTCTTCTTCAAGCAAATCGCTTCTTACAACTGCTGGAGAGCAAGCAGAAGGCTCAATCATAACTAAAAAGTCCATTCCAGTTTTATTACAATAGTCTTGTTGCCATTGTGTCTGCATCCAAGGATTGGATTCATAACTAGGATAAAGATAAGGCGAAGCTTCTAAACTCTGATAAAATTCTGAAGGAGGAGAAGGCGTTTGAAGAGTTTCTAAAGGCAAATTTTGAGCTCTAATTAATACAATTGAAAATAAAACTACAAAAAATATTAAAACTATTCTTTTCATTTTTATTTCCTGTTTTTTATTTTCTTTTTATTCTATTTTTTATTTATCTAAGTTGAACATTAACTTGAGCATTTTCAATCAAGTCGTAAATATCTGTAAGTTCATTTAAAGTTCTAGGGACTGAAAATTTTTCTATTTCTATAATCAATTTTGATTTTCCTTTCAGCTCAGATTCTGTAATACTCCAAGGAACTTTGCCTCCGCCAAATAAAACATTAGTGAAAGATTGTTGAGGCAATTCAACTTCAAAACATTGTTCCTCCATGCCGCCAAATATGCCTGCAATGCCCGAAGATGGCATTTTTATGCAACTTTCCCCTTTTTGTGATTCTAAGGTTATTGAAGATTCTTTAAAAACATAAACTGAAATATTATAATTCCCTTCACTTAAATTAATTCTTTTTTGTTCAGGATAATATAAATTGAAACTATAATCTGAAGAAATGAAACTAATTAAAGCATATTCTCCAGTTTTTAAATCTGGAATTTCTATTTCAAGCTCATGCAAAGGTGCTAAAAATAGATTCATAACAAATGGTTCTGTTGTTGTAAATTGTATTTTTCTCTCTCTAAAACCTGGAGCTTTTGCAATGATAAATCCATTATAGCATCTTGGTAAGTTGGCATCTAATCTAAATTTGCCTTCTTCCATTTTAGTTTTGCCTAAATTACATATTTGATTAAAGCATTTGAAATAAACTTCTGCTTCTAAAGGATTTAAATTCTCATCATAACTGAAAAAAGTAGCGCTTTGAGTTTTATAATTACATATATCAAAAACAACTTTACCCACTTCTGCAATAGTCGCATTTCTAATTTGTGTCTTTTCAATAACCACAACGATAGGAAATTGAAAAAACTCATTTCCTTTTGTCAATTGTACAACAACAGGAAAATAAACATCATAAACAAAATGATAAGGAACATAACAAAAACCAAAACTGCTAAGAATTCCCAAGCCTGGCTGCATTCCAATAGGTTCTGCAATCATAAAATCATTTTCGCTTGGCCAGATTTCAAAACGAGAAGGCCACAAAGGATTGTATAAAAAATTTACATTGCTCTTTATATTTTTACCAGTGTCAATAACAAAATATCTGTTTTGCTCCTTTGCTAAATTATAATCTGTGCCTTTCACCTTAATAAAAGCCAAATTAGCTTCTAAAGCTTTTTTTGTTTCATTTTCAACTTGTGATTTTTGCCAAATTTTTGGAGCACAACTAATCTCTATACCATCTACTGGCGCATAGAGTCTTAAAACATCTAAAGAATAATTTTCTAAGAAAAATTTCTCTTGCTGATAATCAAATATTGTAGAAGCGTCATTAAATAATGAACCAAAATTGCTTTTAGTAGAAATTTTATGTTCTGAAATAGTGGCAATTTCCTCGCCAAAACCTATGCTTAAAGGCCAATAAACAATAGTTTCGATAGATGAAGCTTTAATTGTAACATCTATTTGAGGTTCCCCTGAAAAATTAACTAAATATCCTTGCTCTTTAAAGCCAGCAAAATCGCACTCTTTAATTCTTTCTTTTAAATATTTTGAAAATTGCTTCTCTATCTCTTCCAAAGATGGCCTCTGTTCTTTAACCACATTATTTCCTGAAATATAAAACCAATAAGGAATAGAAATTCCTAAAAAATTCAACTGATTAGAAAAGGGCATATAGCTAGAACCTGCTTCAAATGCAGGCAGTTCAATGTAACCGCCTTGCAATCCTGCTACTTGTGTAGCTTCTTTAATCTTTAAATCGATACAATCTTTAAAATAAGATTCAATTGGCTGAACATTTAATGGCAAAACAGCTACTCTGGCTCTTAAAATAAAAAAAATCAATAAAGCAACAGCTACAATAACTATGGCTATAATTATAAATAGCGAAACTTGTGCTTTCTTTTGTAAAGGCATTTCAGATTTTGCCTCTTTTATTTTTTTTTCTTAAATAAGTTTTTTTGCTTAAATTCTTTACTCTCCAATATTAGTTATCTCTAAAAATTAAATTTTTCTCCAAAAACACCTATTACTGGCAATGGAACTTTCTTTCCTGTTAGCGCATTTATCATTCCTAAAATCCACAGCAAAACTAAACAAGCCCAAATCACTATGTTAATTATCCATCCCAAAACAGGTATAAAAGCCAAAACCACTGTAATTACCCAAAGAATTATCCATGTTATAAACAAAACCAAACCTTGTTTTGCATGATAAATGCTGAACTCTGTCCTTTCTTTTTTAGTTGCCAAAACAATAATCACTCCAATTATTGAAATCAAATAACACAAAAAGGCAAAAATCTTATCTTCATCCTCTTTTGTTTTTTTATCTTCTTTCGCCATTTTTTTACTTTTTGTTTCTTTTTATATTTTTATATAGATGGACCCGGCTGGAGTCGAACCAGCGATTTCAACCACGTCAAGGTTGCGTCTTAACCACTAGACCACGGGTCCTTTCCATTTCTTCCAACTCAAAAATATCTAAGAAAATGCGATTTAAAAAGATTGAGTTTTTAAAAACCTGATTTAATTAAAAGCGGTGGTCTGCTTTGTATCTTGCGGCACAATAAATAAGATTTTTACAGTTTTGTTCATCAAAAATGCCTTTTTTAGCTATCCTATTTGCTTTTTTATTACCATAATACGGATAAGATGTGTTCGATTCTAAATAACTGAAAAAATAAATTTCTTTTCCACAAAAATTATAAGAGAAATATTTGATATCGTAATGATTTTTGAAAAACTCCATTATTTGTTTATTGGACATTTTTCTTAACAATTCTAAATTCGCATTGAATTTTTTACTTATAACATATATTTTATTTTCTCGTTCAAACCAATCAAATAAGTTACTTAAATCTTCAAAACTTATTTTCTTTTGAAAACAAAGGCTATACAATACATCTTCAGGTTCAAGTTCAAATTTTATTGTCAAATTTTTTCCTCCAGAATATAAGTCTTCTTTAAAATCACAAGAAAATGTTTCGTCAATTGCTTCATTAACAATAATTTTTTCTAAAATATCTGATTTATTTTTATTTTTTGCCATCTCTCAACTAAAAATGAAACCAAGACCTTCGGCCACCTCTTCCTCACTTTCTTCTATTTTATTTTTAACATTCTCATAATCTTCGCCACTTAGAGGTTTTGCTCCCAAATCAATGATGTTTTTTTCATTTCTCTCAAAAAAATCTTCTGAAGCAGAGACATACAAGAAACTTACTTTTTTATTAATTCCCAAAGCTTTAGCATCTCTTAAAATATAGCCATTTTTTTTCCATTCATTAATTTTCCATTCTTTTGCTTTCTCCATAACTCCCTTACCCTGCTCTTTTTCAATCTCGAAATCAAGTTCATTTGTAACACTGTCTGGAGCCTCAAGAATATTTTTTATCTTTTGTAAATTATTTGGCTCAATTTCATATATTTTTATCATAATAAATCTAATTAAAAAACCTTCTTAAACTTTTTTACATTTTAGTATAATCCTTAACTTTTTTTCCGAATTTAAAAAACCAGGTTCTAAGTTCAGTTCCAGCGTGATAAGTTCCGGCTTGTAAACTAGGCCAAGCTTCCTTTGTTACATTGACAAATCTGCCTATTGTTTGAACGTATATTAGCGTCACTACAAAAAACCAAGTATCAACAATAAGATATAAAGAAATATATGGAATAAAATTCACGCCAGTTTTTATTCTTATAAAAGCAATAACCATGGCAGCATTTAACATTATAAAATTCAATAATACTAAAAATAACAAGGTTTTTGAAAATAATGAAAAAAAGAAAACTACCATTAATATGGCCATAACCAATTGTATTGAATGTGGCAACGCCTCTAAAAATTTTTTCCAGAATTTAGTTTTACCAAAATATTCTCCAATATTAACCTTATACCATCTAGTTCTCTGCCTCCAATATTGTTGCAAAGTTTCAACTTCTTCTTCGACTCCCGTAGCACTAACTCCTACAGATTTCCAACCTTTATCAATAATTCTCGTCGTTATGTCCAAATCATCAAGAACTTTATTTCCAAATTTTGTTTGTTCCCAAGCTTTTCTTCTCAAAGCCTGATTTGCTCCTACAGGAAAAACAGTATCGCTGTTTCTTAACATCGGAGCTACAAATCTCCACTCGTCTTCAACAGCCCTCATCAAAGGAAAAAAGCCTTTATAATAGTTTCCACAATGAACTGTTCCAGCAACTACTCCAACTTTGGGATCTTTAAAAGGTTGGACCATTCCAAGAATCCAGTTCTTTTCAGAAATAACATCAGGATCGCTTAACAATAAAATCTCTCCTTTAGCTAATTTTTCTATAGCCAAATCAAGCAAAGGGCCTTTTATTTCATATTTTCCACGAATGTATTTGATTTTTCCTTTCTTTTCATATTCTCTACAAATGGCTTCTGTATTGTCTTTAGAATTTCTATCATAAACTATTATTTCGTACTTGTTCTTAGGATAGTTTTGTTTTAACAAATTTTCTATTCTTCTTTTTATAGTATTGCCTGCATTTTTTGCGTCAACCAACACAGAAACTGTTGGAAAATAATTGAATTTTTGTTTCTTTATTTTAATAGTTAATGAAAAATAAATTAGATAGCAACAATAAAAGAAAATAACAACAAGAAAAAAAAGGCAAATCCAAAAACCCGGATTATTGACTTCCACAAAGGAAATCGACTCAGCAGGAGCAACTCTAGTTTCATTAAGCAAAGGCAAAATAACAGGAGTTTCAGTATTTAACATTTCAATTCCTATTCTGTTAAAGCCTCAGGAGGGAATCGAACCCTCGACCTACTGCTTGCTTGTTTTCGATATTACAAGGCAGCCGCTCTACCGCTGAGCTACTGAGGCGCATTTATAAAAAATTAGAAAAAGATACTTTTTAATTTTTTCTTATTTATTAGCAATATTTTTATTTTGTTTTTTCAACTTTCACAACTCTCAATTCACAAACAGCTAAAGGATAGATCTTTTTTAATTTCTTTGAAAGTTGTTTTTGTAAAAGTCCAGATATGACTGTTTGAAAGATTTTTTCTTTTGTTTTGTCTTTAATCATTTTTTCAATAAAATCCTTTGCCGCTTGCCTTAAAGCCTTTCTTACACTTCTATGTACTTTTTTTCTTGTTATTAAAAAAGGTTTTATCCTTAAAGGAGCTTCTTGAGTTTTAATAACAAATGAATCTTCTACAATACTTACATTATGTCCTATAAGTCTTCTTATATAAGAAGGATACATTTCAAATGAAAAAATATCTCCAAAAATATTATCGTCTTGTTTAACAATTAAAAATTTTGCTTCTGCGCCTTTGCCTTTTAAAAATTTTGTTAAATCTAAATTAACAACCTTTCCTACAAGATCTTCTTGTTTAAATGCTAAAAGTTGGACAGTTGTAGATAACACATTTAATTTAACATCAATAAATTTCTTCTTTTCTACCATTTTACTTACTTTCCTCCTTAAGTTGAACTTTGCCCGTTCTTATTCCTTTTCTTTGTAACGTACTTTTACCACAAACAGTACAGCTATAAATTATATTTGTTTTTTTAGTACTTTTTGTTTTCCTTTTCCATTTGGAAACTGCAGGCTTACTTCCCCATTTTCCAAGATTTCCAAAACCCCTTCCTCTGCCTCGTTTTCTTGCTCTATTTATTGAAAATTTTTTCAATGCGCCTCTTTGTTTTGCGCTACTAACTATCACAATCTTATGTTCAGTGTGTTTTTTACAATAGGGACAATATCTTCTTCTTTTCTTTGGAAATTTCATTTTTTATTTTTTTTATCTAATTTTCTTCCTCGATTTGTGCCACCTTATCATCTGCCAAAAGTATCTCTGCAATTTCTTTAGGCAAGTTTGCTACATCGCCTTTCTTGAAAGGTCCTAGCTCCACACCGCTTCCATCAAGAAAAGCAGGCACATCTTCTTTGAATCTAACAAAAAGATTTTTTAAATCTTTCTTCTCAATCTTGCCATTTAAAATTTCTGATATCAATTTTTGATTTTGTTCTAACTGCCTCACAGAAATGTCAAAAAGCTCTTTTTCGTGCTCTAATAAAGATTCTGTATCTCTTTTACTTATTCCGGTAACTGCTGCAACAAAAGCTAAATTTAATACTTTTCTTTGTCTTATAATTAATAACTCTTTAACTATACTTAAAGCATTATCTAATTGTTTCCTAGTCATTCTTAAAGTATCAGAGAAAAAATCACTCTCTCTAGATAAAATGTTTTTTTTATCATTTATATATTCAGATACTTCTTGCAAAAAATTAGAAGGCAATTGCTGAAGTGCTTCATTATATTTTTCTTTACGCAAAGCTTCATAAATTTCTTGATAAGTTATCATCTTTTTATCTTTTCGGTTTTTCCCTTAGCCAATTTAAAAATAACTTTAAATTTAAAAACTTTAACATCTTAGAGAATACTCAAAATAATCATCCCAAGGATTTTCAAGTTTCATCATTTCTTTAATACTTAAATGTTCAAAATATCTCCTAAAAGGCCTCATACTATTTCCGGAAGCGCAAATTGCTACATTGACTTTTTCTTTCTTTATAATTTTCAATAAATCTTTAATAAAAGCCAATACTCTTTTTTCAACCATTTTAATGCTTTCACCTTTTGGGGGAGGTATATCATAACTTCTATGATATATATCGAATTTTTCTTTTCCATATCTTTCTATAAATTTTTTGTGGCTCATACCCTCTAATTTACCATAACTTCTTTCACGCAATCTCCAATCAATTATTATTTTTTTACATTCCGGATGATATTTTAGAACTTCTTTTAAGGTATCTTTACATCGTGATAAATCGCTTGTATAAGCAATTTGAAATTTCTTGTTTTTTAATTTTTTAGCAATAATTTTTGCTTGCTTTTTACCAAGAGAAGTTAATTTAGAATCCTTCCATCCAGTAAAAATTTTCTTTTTATTGTAAAAAGTCTGACCATGCCTGAATAGATATATTTTACAAATACAAGACTTTCTTTGCTTTTTTTTATTTTTACTCTTTTTAACCATAAAAACTCAAACAAAGCAACATTTATTAATATTTCCTGTTTTAAATAAAAATTAAATAAATTTTTAAAAATCTAGGAAAAATGTTTGGTTTTTTAAAGAAAAAAATAAAGGAATTTATTACAGGAACTAAAGAAGAAATAAAAAAAGAAGAAGAAAAAGAAGAGCGAGAAATAAAACAGGAAATAAAAGAGATAGAAAAAACTGAAAAACAAATTTTAAAAGAAGATAAGGAAATAAAAGAACTTGAAGAAAAGAAAGAAGGACTTTTTTCAAAATTAAAAAAGGTTTTTACAACCAAACTAAATGAACAAGAATTTAATAAATTATTTGATAAATTAGAAATAATTCTTATAGAAAATAATGTAGCCCTAGAAGCTATAGACTCATTGCGCGAAAAATTGAAAAATGATTTAATTAATAAAGAAATTTCAAGAAAAGAGTGGGAAAGGAAAATTGAAGAAAGTTTAAAACAGGCTATAGATTCTTTATTTATTGAGCCTTTTGATTTAATTGATAAAATAAAAACTGAAAAACAAAAACCTTTTATCATAGTGTTCTTTGGAATTAATGGAAGCGGGAAAACAACCACTATAGCTAAAATTGCTTATATGTTAAAAAATAATGACATAACTTCTGTTTTTGCAGCGGCTGATACGTTTCGAGCCGCTTCAATTGAACAACTCGAAAAACATGGTTCAAAACTTGGTATCGAAGTTATAAAACAAAAATATGGTTCTGATCCTGCAGCAGTAGCTTTCGATGCAATAGCTCATGCCAAAGCAAAAGCGATAGATGTAGTACTTATAGATACTGCTGGCAGGATGCATACTAAACATGATTTGCTTAGAGAAATGGAAAAAATTTGTCGTGTAACAAAACCTCAATTAAAAATTTTTGTTGGAGAAGCGATAACAGGCAATGATGTTATAGAACAAGCAAAAGCATTTAATGATGCTGTAGGTATAGATGCGATTATTCTTACAAAGGCTGATGTTGACGAAAAAGGAGGCGCTACAATATCAATAAGTTATGTGACAAAAAAACCGATTTTGTTCCTCGGAGTTGGGCAAGAATATGATGACTTAAAAAAATTCGATAAAAAAGAAATTATCAATAAAATATTTGGATAAAAAAGATTAAAATAATCAAAGCAATTTTCTTTTAAATCCGTCAATATACTCAATCTTGCCATCTCTAATTTTTATAATATGATCTGCATGTTCTGCAATATCAATATCGTGCGTTATAACAATTATTGTTGCCTTTTCTTTCAGTTTAACTAACAATTTCATAATCTCGTGGCTTGATTTAGTATCTAGATTACCAGTCGGTTCATCAGCCAGAATTATAGAAGGATCATTTATCAATGCTCTGGCTATAGCAACTCTCTGTTGTTCTCCTCCACTTAGCTGATTGGGAAAATGATTTGCTCTTGTTTCTAATCCAACAAGTTTTAATAACTCTAGAGCTTTCTTTTTTCTTTCATTCTCATTAATGCCTTTAATTGTTTCTGGCAGTTCAACATTTTCTATAGCTGTAAGTAGAGGATGTAAATTAAAAAATTGAAATACAAAACCTATTTTTTCATTTCTTAATTTGGCAAGTTGATTGTCATTAAGTTTGGAAGTATCAATGTTATCAATATAAACTTTGCCTTTTGTAGGTTTATCTAAACATCCAATTAAATGCAGAAGAGTTGATTTACCAGACCCGCTAGGACCCATTATGGCTATAACTTTATTCTTAGGAACAGAAAAAGTGACATCATCAACTGCTTTGACTTTTATTTCTCCTAAATCATATATTTTTGTTAAATTTTCTACACGTAAAGCTATTTCTTTTTCTTTCATTTTTATTTTTTTCTTACTCATATCGCAAAGCTTCAACAGGTTCCAGTCTTGCCGCTCTTCTTGCTGGTAAAATTCCTGAAACTATTCCTATCGCTGTTGAAAATATTAAAGAGAAAACAACTAACATCGGACTAATTGAAACCATCATTCCGCTTATTCTCGTACCTGCTAAAAAAATTGAAGCGACATAACCTATTATTCCAGAAAATATAAAACCAATAAATAGCCCAATAACACCACCAACTAATCCAATAAGTGCAGATTCTATTAAAAATAAGTTCATAACATCTTTATTAGTCATACCAAGAGCTTTTAAAATTCCTATTTGTCTTGTTCTTTCCATAACCGAAGTAAACATGGTATTGGCAATACCAACAGCTCCGACAACTAAAGAAATTGCTGCAATTCCATAAACGAACAAATTAATAGTTCCTACAATACTAAGCACTGTTGCCGTAATTATTTTGGGAGTATAGACACTAAAATCAATATTTTCTTCTTTTACATGTCTTGTTACCATTAATTTTTCTTTAATTTTCTCAGCAATTTCATCTGTTCTTTCTGGTTCTACTCTTACTTCTATAGCATAATAATTATCAACTCCAAAACCGCCTACATAAGGCTCTGAATCTTCTAAACTTAAAAAAACAGATTTATCTTCTTGTGCGCCTCCAATCCCTCCTATTTCTTCCATTATTCCTATAACTTTAAAGCTTTCATTTTCAATTTTAATTTGTGAACCAACAAATATGTCTTTATTAAAAATTTCTTTAGCAGCACGATAGCCTAAAACCGCCACACCTTTGTCGCCATCTTTAAGAAATCTTCCTTCTTTCATCTTTACGCTTGCTTCTCTAACTTTAATCCAATTTTCATCAGTACCTATAAGATAAAGCCTTTTAGTTTCACCCAAATATTTGACATTTACAAAACCAAAAGTATCTGGAGCTGCATAAATAACTCCTTCTACTGCTTTAATATTTTTTAAATCAACATCAGTCAACTCACCAGGTTCTTTAGCACCTTGTATAAAGCCTCCTTCAAAGGCGCTTCCCGCCATAATATAAACTTGATCTCCTCCCAAAGCACCCAATTGCAAAGAAATTGTTTCTTGCAATCCCTGTCCTACTGAAACTATAGCTACAATAGCTGCAACACCAATTACAACACCTATTATAGTTAACCAACTTCTAAGACCTCTAGTAGTTAGATTGTTTAAGGCAAATTTTAGCGAATCTTTAAATTTCATCTTTTAATTATGCGTTTTTCTTCTTTTTCTGAGAATTCCCAACAATACCAAAACAACAATCACTCCTACAACTCCAACACCTATATAAACTAAAGCTTTGCTATTTGCTGTAGCTTCTTTAGTTAATTTATAATTGTAACTAGATGCCTTGAATAAAATGGCTTTTTCTACTTCTCTTCTAATTCCAATAGAATCTGTATAACTTATTTTCACTATAATTGGCCCATCTTCTTTTGGAATCACTTTAAATGAAACTATAGTGTAATCGTTTTGTTCAATACCCCCAGTAATTTCTTTATTTGAACCTATAATATCTATAGAATTCTGTTCTGGCAACATAACAGTAACAGATTTCGCATCCTTTTTTCCTATATTTGAAACCGCAATAGATAAAGTTCCTGTAATCGGTGAATAATCTTGAATTGCTATATCGAAATCTGTTTTAGGATCTTCGATAGTAACATTGAATTCTTTAATCATATAATTATCCCATTTTCCGCCACTATCGTAAACATATCTCAACTTTATTTTATTTTCACCATCTATAGCATCTTTATCAACTCTAACTTTATATTTAATAAAAACCGCTTTTTCGCCATATTGCACTAATGTTAAATTACCTATATTTCTAACAGCATTTACTCCAACATCTAAAGAAAAAGGATATTCTGGCAACAATTCTACAAGAACATCATGTACATCAACTCCGCCAGTGTTTTCTATTTTAAAAACTAATTCTACGTAATCATTCGGCTGCGCTGGATAAGGATTTTGATTTAAAAAAGATACGTCAACTCTAGCATGTCTTTCTGTAATGGCTTTTACATTTTGAATTGAAAATAGAAATAAGAAAAATAAAACCATTTCAATGATCATAATAAATTTAATCGAAATAAAAAGTTTCCTCATTTTTTTCTCTTTTTTAATTTTTATTAAATTATCTAGTTTATAAACTTTTATAAATAATTGTATTTTTTAAATATAGATGTTAGACAAATTAGGAGATGCATTAAAAAGAACAGTATCAAAAATAGCTGGCGCTATTTTTATTGATAAAAAGACTATTGAAGAAATCTGTAAAGAATTACAACGCTCACTTCTAGAAGCAGATGTTGATACTAAACTAGTTCAAGAATTGATTGAAAAAATAAAGAAAAAGGCTGAAGAAAAAATAACAGGATTAGAAAAGAAAGAACATTTAGTTAAATTAATTTACGACGAACTTGTAGAAATTCTAGGTAAAGAAGAATATGAAGTTAAAATAGACAAGAAAAAAAAGCCGTTCAAAATAATGCTTCTTGGCCTTTATGGTTGTGGAAAAACAACAACCGCAGCCAAGCTGGCTTTTTATTACAGTAAAAGAGGCTACAAAACTTGTTTATTGGGTTTAGACGTTCATAGGCCTGCTGCTCCAGAACAGCTAGAACAATTAGCAGTTAAAGCAAATTTGCCTTGTTTTATTGACAAACAGGAAAAAAATTCTCTGGCTATTTGGAAAAAATTTGAAAATAAAATAAAGCAATATGATGCTGTTATAATAGATACTGCTGGTCGTGATGTTTTAAATGCTTCATTGATACACGAAATTAATCAGCTTTACCATGAAATTAAACCTGATTTGATAATTTTAGTTATGGCGGCAGACATAGGTAAATCAGCCGCTACTCAAGCCCAGGGTTTCAAAAAAGCCTGCCCAATCAATGGCGTTATAATAACAAGACTTGATGGTACAGCTAAAGGTGGTGGTGCTCTTGCCTCATGTCATGAAACCAATTCGCATGTGCTTTTTATTGGTACAGGAGAAAAGCTTCAAGATATTGAAGTTTTTAATCCTACATCATTTGTTTCAAGACTGTTAGGAATGGGTGATATTAAGGCTCTAATTGAAAAGGCCAAACTTGCAATAGAAAAAAAACAACAAGAAAAAATAAAATCAAGACTTGAAGAAGGAAAATTTACATTGAATGATTTGTATGATCAAATAAAAGCGATGCAAAACATGGGTCCTTTAGATAAATTAGCTGAGCTAATTCCAGGAATGAGTGGTTTTAAAACAAAAATGCCAAATATGTTTGAAATTCAAGAAGCTAAACTCAAAAGATGGAAATATGCTATAGACTCAATGACTCCTTATGAAAGAGAAAACCCTGAAATATTAAATTCTAGTAGAATTGCCAGAATCTCAAAAGGCTCGAATGTACCAACTAACGAAATAAGAGAAATGATAAAACAATACAAGCTAATGAAAGAACTAATTACGAGCCAAACCGCAGGCGTGTCAAATTTGGCTTCAGGTCAAATTGATCAAAAAACTTTAAGAAAACTAGCACAAAAATTAGGAAGAAGAATTTTATAGCCTATTTATTATATAAATACATGAAACACAACTATTTTTTTGTTAAAAGCCAAGAAACAAAAACAGTTATCCCAATAAGAACCAATACTCCTAAAATTTGAGGTTCTAATAAAAGAGATTTCGGTTGTCCAAAATATTTATTAATCACATCAGCAAAAACATATATTGCAGAAAATACGAAAATTACAATCAATACAATAATCACAAACCAAGCAAATCCTTTACCTTTAAAAAATTCTTCTACATTTCCTTTTATCAAACCTACAACTAAAGCTATAAACAACAACGAAACAATAAAAGCTGCAAACCAAGGAGTAGCAACTTTAACATACTCTATAGCATTTGCAGATACGAGAAATATTATGGCTACGGCAAAACTAACAAAAATATGAACAAACTTATTTTCTCCTAAAACTTTCGTTTTACCTAACAAAGCATAAACAACTGCAAAAACAAGTAAAAAGCCGAAAATTGGAACAAATGCTGCAATTCCGCTTAAATCGATTTCTACCATTTTAACTTTTATTGACTCTTAGTTTTTTTATTTTTTATATTAAAAATTTATTCTTGAGATATTTTAAATGATTTTCCTTTCTCTCCACCGACTCCTACAACCACTCCAATCACGGCAAGAGCAATTATAATTAGTAAAATCATCCATGAAGCATTTTGTTGCATCCAATACCAAGCATTAGGACCAAAAACATAAGTAAAAAATCCTGATTTTGCTAAAGCTATGAGAAGTAAAAATGCTCCTCCTATTCCGAAAACCCATTGCCAAGTGTCTCCTTCTGGTTTTAATGCAAAACCAACTAACACGATCATCGCCAATATAATTGCAACGCCTATTGCCAAATTAGAAAACAGATACATAAAAAATACTGAAACAACCGGATTTGTTATTGCAAAAAATGCCAATACAAGAGAAATTACAAGATGAACTCCTCTATTTTTAAATATGTTGATTTTCTCTAAAATTGCAAAAACAAGTGTAAAAACTAACAATAAAGGCAAAAGCACATCGAACAAACCAAATTGGGCCCACTGTTCTATAACTTGTCTAAATTCAGTCATTCCACCAAAATAAAAACCATCCACCATTTTTTCCTCTTTTCTATATCTTATTCTTAAATATTAAATAAAGTACCTTTTTATATTTTGCTTTTTTTGTTATTCTCCTTTTTCTTTTACTTTTGTAGTCAAAACTAACGCTATTGCTCCTCCTAAAATAGCTAAAAAAATAATCGTTCCAACAGTTTCTGGAGAAAAAGATCCGCCAATCTTTTCCAATACTCCGGTTGCCCATAAAATTGAAATTATTAAAGCTAAACCAAAAACTATGCCTAAAGTAATTTTTAAACCAGTCTTTTCATGAATTCCAATAAAGCCGAAAATAATATAATAGCCTAGTAAAACAACCACCAACACTGCTACTAAAGGCAAAAGTTTAATGGTAAAACCAACAACACTTTGCATACCTATAAAGAGCAATCCTATAACTATAGCTACGATTAAGTTAGCATATTTTTTGCCTTCACCAAGCACATTAGACTTTTCAAGTATAGCAAAAATAACAACAAATACTAATAAAAATGGAAGTAAGAAATTTGTTAAAAAAGGATGGGTAAATAAACTAATTTGGACATCGGCCATTTTTCTGTAACACCAACTATCTATTTTTTATTCACAGAGATTACTCTGTAATTGCCTCTTCTACTTTTTCTTCTGTTACTGGAACAGCTGCTTTGCTTATTATAATCACTTCGCCAAAGGCTTTTACATATTGATGAGGAATGATTAAACCTCTGGCTCCTCCTAACAAAGCAATTAAACTACTATCTTTTGCTATTCTGATTCTCCATCCATCAATTTTATTTTCAATTATATTTGCTTCTTCTACTGTACCGAGATAGTCGCCACCATCAGTAAAAACTTTCATTCCAATAACTTCGCTTATTCTTAAAATTTTTAATGCCATCTTTTTATTTATTCTGACATTTATTAATTTTCAAAAAGAAACGACTTTATATATTTTTTGCTATTATAAAGAAATCTTTTTATAATCTGTTTATTTTTATTAAAAAGAAAAAAGAGGAAACAATGGTTAGTAAAGAAGAACTAAAAGATATTTTGAAAAAATTTGAAACTAAAATAGAAAAAGAACTTCGAGAAGAAGCTCCAAGCGATTATTCTGTAGAATATAGAAAATTTCGCACAGAAACTCTTGCGCCACTTAGCTCTTATGAGCGAGCTTGTAAAAATTTTGGTAAAATTTTAAAGTTGAAACTTTCATCTAAAGATGAAGAAAGAATATCCAAAGATCTCAAAACTGCTCATCTTGAAATAGAGCCGAGCGAAGCTGCCGGATTAGCTGTCTTTGCTCTTATAGTTTCTATTTTAATATCTCTTCTCACATCGGTTGCGATTTTTTTCTTTACTGAAAGTTTTCCATTTCTTCTTTTTATGTTATTACTATTTGTATCTTTCTTCTTGTTTTATTATCTTAACACACTGCCTACGAGAATTGCACAAAAATGGCGTTTAAAAGCATCATCGCAAATGGTTTCTTGTATTCTTTATATAGTCATTTATATGAGACACACTAGCAATTTAGAAAGAGCAATAAGATTCGCTTCTCAACATTTACAACCGCCTTTGTCGCTTGATTTAAAAAAAATTTTTTGGGATGTTGAGACAGCAAAATTTCCTACAATAAAAGATGCTCTAGATGCATATCTTGAAAATTGGCGCGATTATTCTATGGAATTTGTTGAATCTATTCATATGATTGAATCTTCTCTTTATGAACCTAATGAACATAGAAGAATTGCAATACTTGAAAAAGCGCTTGAAGTAATTCTAGACGGCGTTTATGAAAAAATGATGCATTACACTCATGATGTAAAATCACCAATAACAAATATCTACATGTTAGGAATAGTTTTACCAACTCTTGGTTTGGCACTATTGCCTCTTGCTTCTACACTATTACAAGGAGCAATTAAATGGTATCATGTTGCGCTTCTATTTAACATAATAGTTCCTTTTTTTGTTTTTTATATGACAAATCAAATTTTAAGTAAACGTCCCGGCGGTTTCGGTGAAACAGAACTTTTAGAAAGAAATCCAGAATACAGAAATTATCAAGATAAAAGCCACTATTTCACGGCAGCCATTATTGCTTTGCCTTTCTTTATTCTTGGAATTCTGCCATTACTTTTACATTATGGCATGGCTGATGCTTTAGGCATACAATCAGACTACAGTTTCGAACAACTAGGCTTAAGTTTTTTTGGAAATCAAACAATATTTGACTTTAAAGTAGATCCTGAGACTGATGCTACTGTAGGACCTTTTGGCCCTATAGCGTTGCTTTTAAGCATCTTTATTCCTCTTTCAATTGCACTTTTCTTTGCTATAGCGTATAAATTAAAAACACAAAAACTCATAATTGTTAGAAATCAAACAAAAACACTAGAACAGGAATTCTCTTCTGCTATTTTTCAACTAGGCAATAGGCTTGCAGACGGCATTCCTGCAGAAATGGCATTCGGAAGAGTTGCCTATAGCCTTAAAGGCACTCCGGCCGCGGGCTTTTTTAACACAGTTAACATAAATATTCAACAAGCAGGCATGAGTGTAGAAGAAGCAATATTCAATAAATCTAGAGGAGCTATAAACTATTATCCTTCTGAGCTACTAAGAACCAGTATGCAAATTTTGATAGAATCAGTAAAAAAAGGTTTGCAAGTTGCGGCAAGAGCCCTAATGGCAATAAGCGATTATGTTAAAAATATTCATAAAGTAAATGAAAGGCTTAAAGATCTGTTGGCAGAAATAACAAGCGGTATGAAAAGTAACATGACTTTTCTTGCTCCTTTGCTTGCAGCAATAGTTGTTGGATTGGCAAGTATGATTACAATCATTCTTGGAACTTTACAATTAATGATCGAGAGTGGCGAATTAAGTGCTGAGCAAACTATAGCTGGTTTTGGCAATGTTGGAATGATAACCTCTATGTTTAATGTAGTAAAAATGATTCCTCCTTATTGGCTTCAAATAATTGTTGGTATTTATCTTATTGAAATAATATTTATTTTAACACAGACTCTTGTAACAATAGAATCGGGAGAAGATAGATTAAGTGAAAAATATCAAATAAGTAAAATGCTTATGACTGGCATAACTTTGTATGTTATAGCTGCTTTTATGGCAATAATAGCCCTCGGCGCTCTTGCGGCAGTTGCTATTTCGGGAATTATTTAGTTCAAAAAATCATTTTTATAAAATAAATAAGAAACAGCTTTAAAAAGCAAATTATTCTTCGTGTTCTTCGTAATAACCTTCTCTCAAAATGTTTTCAATATTTGTTAAAGGAATAGAGCCTCTACCATAACAAAGCCAAAGATTTTCATTTAGATAGGAACTAATTCTTCTTCCATTTCCATAAATCTCATTTTCACCAATAGCAAAACAGATTTTCCTTGAAACAGCAAATTCTCTGGCAGCTCCAACAGTTATTTTATCAGAATAAGAACTGTGTGGATAAATTCTTTTAAGTTTTCCTGGATTTAGTTTTTCGTACATTGAAACTCTATTTCCTAATTTTGGAAAACCATTTACATCACGACCTTCATAATCAGAACTACATATTTCTCTCTTTTCATCTTTTAATAAAAAATCCGAAGCCGGATCAATTGTCTTGTTATTATTTAAAGCTCTAAAAGAAGCATCTATAACAAGATAATATCTTCTCATTTCTTTTCCTGGTGGATCATCAGGAGGTAAAGGATCTATTAGAGAATCAAGATATATTTTTTTAATCTGAATTGCAACATCATCAAGAACTCTCCAAGAGCCTCCTTCAACATAAAATTCCCAGGGCTCCCAATAATTCCAATCTATTTTCGTTCCAGCATTAGTTTTCCTTTCAATTTCTTCTTGCCAATATTCCGGATATTCTTCAGCTTCTTGCGCAACATTAGTTATAGGAATTAATAATCCTAGCCCTAAAAGCCATTCTTTCCATTTCATGATCTAATTAAATTTTTAAAGTTAAAAAACATTGTTGTTTTATGAAACATATTTGCATGAAAAGAGGCATTGAATGGGAAGTTGTTGCTTGGATAATTGCCATAATAGTTCTTGCCTTTTTATTTGCTCTAGCAATTTTGTTAAAAAAACAGGGCTCTAATTTAATTGAATGGATAAAAGACTTTATAAGATTTGGAAGATAGCTTAAAATGATTTGGACAATCATAAAATGGATTTTAGGACTAGTTATAATTCTTGTCGTAATTTATATTTTATTCTTTGGCCCAGGAAAAGAGCTTCT
This sequence comes from Candidatus Pacearchaeota archaeon, assembly GCA_038886195.1. Taxonomy (GTDB): domain Archaea; phylum Nanobdellota; class Nanobdellia; order Pacearchaeales; family UBA284; genus JAVZYK01. The sequence continues at coordinate 548,370 of JAVZYK010000001.1, read as the reverse complement.
AAAAGGTATTGGCTTAATTGCAAGTTTACCAAAAGAAGCAGAAGAAGCAAGTAAAAGTAATTTTGACATAATGGTAGAAAATATAGAAAGATGTAATTCATTAAAAGAAAACGATTGCGTCTGCGAAGTTTTTCCTTCTTGGCCTGCCACTTTTGCAAAAAATTATAAACTAGTAATTAGAACTGTAGGAAAATCAACTATTTTAGAATTAACTTATGATAAAAAAATTCACAAAAACGCTACAATAGATAATTTATTAACAAAAGCACAAATAATAGAAACGAACAAGCCACTACATTTAGTACCGACAAAAACTATAGACTGGAAAACCGAACCTCCATTATTTTTGCAAACAGGAGTTGAAAAAAATAAATATTATGTTGTTAGCAATTTAGTTTACAAAAAAGAAGATGCCCTCTACTTTTTAATTTCAAATAAACCGACAACCGAGGTTGACATTAGAATGTGCGGCAGTTAAATAGTTAGAAAGTTTTAAAAACAATCTTGCTTTATAAAATTAAATAAAAAAGATAAAAGAGGAAAAATGAAAATAAATAAAAAAGCCGTAGAAATAAATGTTACAACAGTGATTATAATAATTTTAGCCATAGTAGTGCTCGTAGTTTTAGTATTGTGGTTTACTGGAGGCTTACAAAATCTTTTTGGAAGCATAAAAACAGCTTATCAAGTTTATGGTGGTGATAGAATTAGAATTGTAAAAGACTATTGTTCCCAAGCAACAATAGAAACTTTTTGTCAAGTAAAACAACCTCTTTACAATACAGTAAACAAAACTACAGATTACTTTTACTGTTTCGAAAAGCCAATAGAAGCGAAACTAAAATACATCGACCCTGCCACAAATAAGGAAATAACGATAGCTACGAGAGAAAGGTGCGAAGAGCTTGGTTATCCTCCTTCAGAATAAAAAAGATGAACAAAAAGGCCGCAGAACTCTCTATCAATACAATCATAATTATAATTTTAGCTTTAGTGGCTCTAATTGTAATTCTATTAATTTTTTCTGGAACAATGAAAGAAGTTATTGCAAATTTAATGACTAGAATAAAAATTACATTTGGCTTATGGAATGAAACCCAAATTAAACCTTAAACAAAATTTTAAATATTATATTTCTTTACTCTATTTATGAATATTAACAAAAAAGGTGACGAATGGGGTTTAAAACAAATTTTAGAAATAATTCTTGCTATAATGATAATAATCATTTTAATTTTTGCTGCTCAAAGGCTTTTCGCAACTTATTTTGGCAAACAAAAAGAAATGCAAGCAAAAGGCACTTTAGATAGACTAACTCAAATTTTAAATAACTTAACAGAAGCTGAATCTAAAAATTATTTTCTTTATGCTCCAATAGGTTGGCATATAGTTGCTTTCGATACTCAACACAACAAAAACAAAGACTATATCAAACCTTCTAAATATTTTCAGCAAAACATTCTTTGCATTTGTGAAAAAAAAGAATGTAAAATTTGCCAAACAATAAAATTGCCTTTAAAAAAAGATAATGAGCTTGCTATAATACAAATTCAAATTAGCGAGATATGGTTAACCAATATGAAAGAATACTACAATGTAAGCAAAATAAAACCAACCATTCCAATATCTTTAACAGAAGAAGAAAAAGCAGAAATTCAACTTCAATTAAAACAGACTAATCAAATAATTGAAAAAAATTATAACTCTATTATAACCGAAATAGTAAAAAAATACTATCCTCAAATTAAAGATAAAAACTACATAGCCAATGAACAAGAATTTGAAAAATTAATTAAAGCAATCATTACAATTGAATCTCAAGGTTCTTGGAATGCTATTGGCACAACTGGTGAAGTTGGATTGATGCAATTAATGCCTCAAGTCGCTTTAGATTTTGGATTAAAAATTTATGATCCAAATGATAAGATAAAAAACACCCCTCTAGAAGCAAGATGGAGTGACGAAATTTTAAACTATTTAAAAACTGATTATGTTACAGAATTGAAAAATTTAAAAAATACAAAAACAAAAGAAGAACTTATTGCTTTGGATGAACGTTTTGATGAAGCAAAGAATATTGATGTCGGCACAAGACATTTGATTTCAATGATAGATAAATTTAAAGATTGGGAGTTAGGAGTGATGGCTTACAATACAGGTCCCTCTATGGTTGAAAAGTATTGTGTTCCTTTAGAAGTTGAAAATTGCAAATCTTTCAAAGGTTTAGATTATCTTCAAAAAGTGAAGGCCGCTATTTCATAGAAAATGGAAACTCAAACTCTTGTTAAACTGATAATAATAATTTTACTTTTCGTTTTAATCGGATCTGCAATTTTATTTTTACTTAAACGTTTTGGAATAATATAATTTTCCATCTTCTTCTCTAACAACGAGAGTATCTGTAAATTTGTATTACTCAATAATCTTCCTTCAGCACCTGTAACAATGCCGCTTATAAAGATTGCTTTTTTTTATCATAAAGCCTCAGTATAGCTTAAATAGCCTATTGCCTATTCCAATAGCGCTTTTGACTTCTCAGGAATTCCATTAGTCTCGCATCCCATTATGAAGAGCAAACTAAAATATCGTTATAGAATTTAATAATTTTCTTTTACTTTAGGATGTTCTAATATTTTTTTCACAACGTCTTTGACAAATTTTTCTTCTTCTGAACTTAAATTAGTTGGAACTTCATCTATAAATCTCTTTGTCGCTTCTTCTGCAGATAAATTTTCATCAGTGGCGATATCAATAATTCTTCTTGTTTTTTCTTCTCCCAAAAATGGATTAAAAATTTTAAACAATTCTGTTTCGATTTCTGGAGTAATTCCAGAGTTTCTAATCTCTTTTTCTAAAACGGATAATTTCTCTTCTGAAATTCTTCTTTCAATACCCAAAATCTTGTTAGACAACATATCTGAAACATACATAAATGCCTCATCAAGAGTATTGGCTTTAGGAAATTTGATATCAATGATATTAAATTTTCCAAAAAAAGGTTCTAAAAAATCAGGATTTTTTTTAAAATAAATAAAATAATAGTTTCCGCTGACTTTGCCTCCTTCACAATAAGTTTTTCCATATTCCCAATATCTTTCGAAACAGTCTGCATTAAGTTTGCTTTCTATTTTGCGCTTAGCTAAACGTCCTCTAGAAGGCAAAATAATTTCATATTTTAAATCTTGTAAAATTCCTATCCAATAACTTGCAGCCAAAATGCCACCAGCTATTAAAGTCAATAAACTAAAACAACCAATTTTCCCCATTTTTTATTCAGTTAAATTATCATTAAATTTATTAATCCTTTTTTATTTATAAAATTTATGAATAAAAGAGGCGTAACAGTTCAATCAATGTTAATAGGCATAATCATAGTTCTCCTAATTGCTGCAATAATTTTCTTTTTCCTAAAAGCACTACCTTATAAAGAAACTGTTGATAAAGAAGCTTGTAGAAATTCTGTAATTTTAAGAAATAATGCAATTTTAAGAGGAGAAGGAATGCTTCCAGAAACAATTCCTTTAAACTGTAAAACTCAAGAAATAACAATTAGTTCCACTAATGAAGATTTCATTAAAAGAGAAATAGCAAATGCTATGTATGATTGCTGGTGGATGCTGGGTGAAGGCAAAATGCAGTTTTTCTCGGAAAGCGGTTGGCGTGAGTGGGGGGTTCCAGGAAAGGGAACTGCAAAAGCAAATTGTATTATATGCTCAATAATTAGATTTGATGAAAAGGCTAAAAGAAAACAAATCGATTTGTTAAGTTTTCTTGAACGAACAAAAATTCCATCAAAAAATTTAACTTATTTAGAATATTTTAGTCAAGAAGAAAAAGCAGAACTTCCAACAGAAATTAAAATAGAAAAATTAGATACAAATCAAGATTATGCAATAATCTTTATGTCTATAAAGGGAGAAGATTTAGGAGAAGAAATTAAAAATTATATAGGATTGGGTGGAACAAGTGCTTTTTTTGTTCCTCGTCTTTTAGCTAAAGGTTTAACTAAAATAGGAGTAAAATCAGCAGTAAAATTAATTCCAGTTATTGGATGGATTATGGCGACCGCAGAAGCGGCAGGACATGTAATTACTTTTTTAACTTCAGGACATGCTGCTGCAGTACATTGTGAAGGTGAACGCAAAGGTTGTAATGCTATAATTTTAACTCCACTAACTGCTCAAGACGTAGTTGCCAATTGTCAAAACATAGAAAGCATTCCTTAATGCATTTGGCTGCTAATCACGTTCTTTTCTAATATACACGTCTTTAAGCCAACTTTTTGTTATAAATATGTAGCCCTTAACATCATAATAATAAAAAGTAGTATAAGTTCCTAGGCCATTATAATGTCTTTCTCTAATTTTTGTTTCTACAGTTCCATAAATATTTCTATTTATTGTTCCTCCTACATTGCATGTTAAAATAAAATTTTTATTTCTTATTTTAATTTCTTTAGGATAAGAAGATATCGATCTTTCCGCTATGTTCGGAAAATTTAATTTTATTTCTTCATGAACTTTATTGCCATTAACATAAAAATCAATCATAAAAAAAGGAACTTCCTCAGAAAATTTTTGCGTAAAACGATTAATAAAATAATTTCTCATATATTCAATTTCACTCGAACTTGGCTCACTTATACTTTTAAAATCGCTATACACATATGCATCAGAAGGAAATGTTGCTTCTATTTCTAGTTTAATAACCGCATCTTCTAAAGTTCTAGTCGTTAAATATCTTCTTTGTAAACTATTATTAAATGTAATTTCATCTATTCTTATTTCTAGAGGAGCTCTTTTCGATTTTTTATAAACATATTGTTGTTCAAGCTTTTCTTTATTAATTTTGTTTTTTTCAAAAGCGCCTTCGCTAGCTTTAGTTTTCGGCCACGCCAAATAAGCAACAACTCCAATAGTACAAAAAGCAAAAGCAGTTAATAAAAAATTTTTTATTTTGTGATTTTTTGATTCTTGCTTTAATTGTATTTTATTTATTTTATTACTTCCGTATTTATAAAATGTTCTCTTTAGAGGCATTTTTATTCTGTCGATGGCCAATACTCTTTTAAAAAAGTATGAAAATTTTTACCATTACCATGGATAGAATAATAAAAACTTAAAAACAATGGTAGAAAATCGGCATTAGGAGCTAAAATAATTTTTGCTTCAAAATCCTTATTTCTACTTTTAACGATCGTTTCCATTTCATTTTTTCTTATTTCAACTTTATGCGACAAATTATTATCAAAAGCAAGTTTTGTTAGCAAGCTCTGCTTTTTTTCTTCAAATAATAAAGCATTTAAATCAGACAAATTTGGCGATTTTTGTTTGAGTTGTTCCGAATAATAAATTTCAAACATTATTTTTCCAACAACTTCTATTTTGAAATTTTCTTCAGTTAATTGAACATCCTTAATTTTAATCCATTCTCCATTAATAAAATAATTTTTAAATTCTTTTGCAATCGGAACTTCTCTCGCATATTCGTCTTTTATTTTATCAACAGCCGTAGGATCTCCAGTTCCTGAAAGAGTATAATAATAAATTAAATCTGGTAAAGAAACTTTTTTTATACTAGAACCAAAAATAGATTTTTTAGTCTCTATTCTTGGCATTAAAAAACTTAACTTAAAGAAGCTATCAAAATTTTCTCTCTTTATATTGACAAGAAGGTTTTTTTCATTCTTTTCTTCATCAAATTCTTCTTTCAATTCAATATAAAAATCTGATAAAATTAATCTTTGCAACAATACATCTTTTACTTCTTCAAAATATTTTTCTTCAACACATTTCTCATATTTTTTAATTTCCTCTGAGCAACTTTTTTTCAAAAAAGGGTTATTTTCTTTTCTCGTCTCAAAAAATTTTTTTATATTTGATAAATAGTTTTGTTTTGGTAAACTAATTTTGAACGTTAATTCAAAGTCTTCTTTATTTATTTCGTTTATCGTGCTTTTTGTATTTTCAACTTCAATACGATAGTCTAACATTTTTTAATTTAAAAATTATTCAATAGATTCTCGTCCATATTATCATAATCACTAAATTTATTAATCCTTTTTCTTTATAAAAATTATTATAATTTATTAAAATGTTTAATAAAAGAGGTTTTGAATTAGGGTGGCAATTTTTCTTTAACTTGTTTTTCATTATAATGATTCTAATAATGGTAGTTTTTTGGATAAACAGTCAAGCTTCTGGCAAGGCATTAAAAAAACAGATTCTGGCTAAAGATTTGTGTATTGCAATAACGGAAGCGCAAGGAAGAGCTGGAACAAACATTATAATAGAACACGATAAAAAAATTTCAATAGAAAAAAAAAGAACAGACATCATAATTAGAGAAGGTTCTTTCGATCCTGGTTATATTTATCCTTGTTATTTGCAAGATAATGTCATATTTACATCAAAAGGCAATATAACTGTAATTGAAATAAAATGAAAATAAAATTTATATTTAAAGAAAAGAAAGCGCAGCTAGGCCATGGAATTAGTTGGCTTTGGAAATTTATTCTTCTTGTATTGGTAATAGGCGGAGTAGTAGCTATTGTGATATCTCATTATTCTAGACAATTAGATGTTAGACCTCTAGAAACAGCAGCAATTTCTAGAAAAATTATAGAATGTATAGCTCCTAAAGGCATTATCAATAATAACATAGAAATTAAGAATTTAACTGACTGCATTCCAATAAATGAAAATGAATTATATATCAAATTAACTCTTGATGATAATTCTATAGAAACTGGAAAAAGTTTTTTAGCCACCCTATGTGAAGCAAAAGAAAAAAAAGTTAACATAAAAACATATCCTAGTTGCTCAGAAACAAAATATTTGGTTTTAAACCAACAAAAACTTTCAACAGCAAAAATATTTATAGCAATAAGAAAAACTGAAAAGAATCTATAAAAATGAAAAGAACGAATAAGAAAGGGCAAATAGGAGAAGCTCTCCAAGATGTTGTAGGAGCCGCCATAATAATTGTTCTTTTAATAATATTTTTCGTATTATCAAAAGTGTTTTGGGGAGGAGCTGTAACTGAAATTAAAAAATCTTCAGAAGAACAATCAATTCATAATCAAGAACACTTGTCGTTACAATCCTGGCTTCAAAAACCAGTAACAATAATATTTAATAACGAAGAACAAAATTTAACCATCGCAGAACTAATAATACTTTCAAAAATAAATTCTACTTATAAAGCCATTTTAGAACAAGAAAGTTCAGCTTTTAATATTTATGACTATAAATTCGATATATTGAAACTAGAAGATTTAACTAAACTAACATTTAAACCAACATTGGCCGGCCCTTCAATAATTTTCGTACCTTACTTAAAATACAAAGGTTCTTTTTTTTATATTCCTTCAAATGAAACTATAATAGCAAATCTTGAAATTAAAGAATAAAATGAAAAATAGAAAAGCTGGAATTTTTGCGGCAGGAATGGTTTTAGCAACGATAATTTTTATAGTTACTGCCTGGTTTGCATTTTCTACAACAAATAAAAATGTAGCCACAGAAATTGAATTGCTTCCAATTTTAACAAGCATTTACAATGAGCAAGACAGATTTTCTTTATATATAGAAGAAACAAAAAAGCTTGCGGCGTCGCAAGCATTCCATATTATAGCAAAAAATGGCGCTGTAGAAAAAAAATCAGCTTGCAAAATAGAACCAGAAACGCATTTACCAATTTGGAATCTAGAATGTAAACCAGAAACAGAATACATCAAAAAAGCATTCCTAGAGGAATTTAACAAAAGTTTTGATTTTCTAATAAAATCATACCCTAATGAAAAATTAAGGCAAAATTACACTCACATTTTCAATGAGCAAGAAAATATCATAATATCAAAAAATGAACCGGCAACTATTGAAATAGAAAAGAAAGGAATTTTTGTTAACTATGATATAATTCTTTCGAAAGAACAAACAATAAATACTAAACTTGAAGAACAAGGAATATATCTTAATGATTTTTTAAAAATATATGATAAAATCATGGAAGAAAAATCAAAATGCAATGAAAATGAAGATTGTTTCAAAAATTTAAATTTTGAAAATTGGAATGTTAAAGTTGAAAAACAAAACAATTATTACTTTTTTAATCTTAAAACAAAAAGAGCTTTTTTCTTTATAGAAAATAACAACATAAAATTTGAGCCGATTAAATTAGAATTTATTTTAGAATAATTAATTTTAAAATATTAATGAAGTAAATAAAACTTTAAAAATTCAAAATATTTTTTATTTGAATATTTTTATTGAAAAACAAAAAATTAGAAAAATGATTCAAGCAACTTTTGAGCAGCTTGTAGAAAAAGTAGCAAAACTTAGTGGTTTAACTAAAGATGAAATTTTAAGAAAAGTTGAAGCGAAAAAGGCCAAGTTAAGCGGTTTAATAAGCAATGAAGGCGCAATACAAGTTGTAGCTGCAGAATTGGGAATTTCTTTTGAAAAACAGAAATACAAAATTATTGATCTGCTTATAGGCATGAAGAAAGTCCAAGTCGTAGGAAAAGTTCTTGAAATATACCCTGTTCGCAAATACAGGAGAGGAGAACATGAAGGAGAAATTGCTACAATGCTTATTGCTGATGACACTTCTTCAATTAGAGTTGTACTATGGGACACTAAGCACATTGAATTAATAAAAAATGGAACTATAAACAAAGATTCTGTAATAGAAATAAAAAACGCTGATGTTAGAGGCACTACAGCAAGAGAACTCCATTTAAGTTCAAATTCAGAAATTTCCTTAAGTGATGCCAAAATAGAAAAAATAGTTCATTATGAAGAAAAATTAAAAATTTCTAAAATTTCAGAATTAAAAACAAATGAAAGAGCTTCTGTTAGAGCCACAATAGTCCAGTTATTTCAGCCAGCTTTCTTTTTAGTTTGTCCTGAATGTAATATGAAAGTAAGCTACGAAGCCGATAAAGCCATATGCATAAGACATGGCGTGGTTATTCCAAACAAAAGAGCCCTGCTCAATTTAATCATAGATGATGGAACAGAAAATATAAGGTCTTTAGCATTTAGCGAAAATATAAATAAATTACTAAAAATTGAAGAAACTGAATTTGATAAATTGCAAGACTCTTCATTTTTTTTAGAAAAAAAATCAGAACTTTTAGGAACCGAGTGGCTTTTTACTGGTAGAACTCGCAAAAACATCTTATTCGATAGAAATGAATTTATTATAGATTCTGTTAAAGAACTAGAACCAGACGAATTAATAAAAGAGTTAAGCGATATTAAATAAATTCTAAATATATTTCACGCCAGAATAATCTTTATAAAACTAAACTCTCTTAATTTATAATGGCTAAGGAAAAGAAAGATGCTGCTGAATTAAAATTAACTGACTTGCCAGGAATAGGACCTACAACTGCTGCTAAATTAGAAGAAGCTGGTTATGGCGATTTAATGGCTATAGCTGTAATGACTCCTGCTGATTTAAGTACTGTTACAGATTTGAGTGAAACCGCTGCAAGAAAGGCGATAGCTGCAGCTCGTAAGATGTTGCATCTTGAATTTGAAAGTGCTGATGAATTTTCAAAAAAAAGAGAAAAAATTTTTAAAATAACAACTGGAAGTAAAAATCTTGACTTATTGCTTGGAGGTGGTATTGAAGCTGGCGCAATAACAGAAGCTGCTGGCGCATTTGGTTGCGGCAAAACGCAATTAGCTCATTGCCTTGCAGTAAATGTACAATTACCAAAAGAGCAAGGAGGAGCGGATGGCAAAGCAGCATGGATAGATACGGAATCAACTTTTAGGCCTGAAAGAATAAAACAAATCGCTCAATTTAAAGGTCTTGATCCTGAAACTGCTTTAAAAAACATTTTTGTAGCAAGAGCATTTAATGCTGACCATCAAATACTGCTTGTCGAAAAAATTAAAGATTTAATAAAAAATGGAGAACCAATAAAGTTAATTATCGTTGATTCGCTAATGGCTCATTTTCGAGCTGAATTTGTTGGACGTGGTATGCTGGCCGACAGACAACAAAAAATAAATAAACATATGCACGATTTGATGAGAATCGCTCAAGCATACAATATTGCTGTTTATATAACAAATCAAGTCATGGCAAATCCTGCAATTATGTTCGGAGATCCAACTACGCCAATAGGAGGTCACATAGTAGCTCATGGATCAACATATAGAATATATTTAAGAAAAGGTAAAAAAGATTCTAGAATTGCCAAAATGATAGATTCGCCAAATTTGCCTGAAGCCGAAACTATTTTCTTTATTACACCTAGAGGTATAGAAGATGGAGAAGAATAAAAATGCCTTCTATAATTATAAAGGGAGATTATACTAAAGGAATTGGTATAGTAAGCGCAACAAAATTAACTACTTATAGAGGTTGCCCTTTAGCTTATGAAATAAAATATATCGAAAGAATAAAAGTTCCGGCAACCCCTGCAGCATTTTTCGGACAGCAAATTCATTATATTCTTGACCAATTTCATAAAAAAAATTTCAAATCAAAACGTTCTTTTCTAAATTGGGCTTGGTTTTATTGGTTTGGCAGTGTGGAAGGAAAATTTAAACAAAAAATAAGAATAGCGTGGAGCAATCCCATAAGACAAAAATTTATGTTCGAAAAATATGGAATTAAAATAACAGATGGCCAAGCAAAAATTTTTGCTGAAAAAGGAATAAAATTAATAACTCAGAATAATTACAATTATTATAACATTAATTCAAATTTTTTTGATAAAAAATATTTTAATGCAGAATTCCAAGCAAAACAGTTTAAAGAATATGGAATAAATATATCGCTTGAGCAAGCTCTCGCTTTCGCAGAAGTTGGTTTAAGAATTGAAAATGAAGCTAAACTTTACGGCCTATTAGCAATGAAAATTCTATCAAAATATTATGATGAAAATATAAACAAAAAAGCCAATGTTTTATTTCATGAAAAAAGAGTTGTTGAAAAATTTGAAGGTTATAAACTAGTTGCAAAATTCGATAAAATTCAAAAAAATTCAGAAGGTGATATAGAGATTGTAGATTATAAAACTGGAAAAGATTCTCCAGATTTTAGCCCTGAAATAGAATTTGTGTTACATCATCATCCGCAATTTACACAATATAGTAAAGTTTATAGAGAGTGGAAAAAATCAAAATCATTAAACTTGCCTGATGAAAGTAGATTACTACTTTATCATCTTCGTTCTGGAAATACTTTTGAAACAAAAAGGAGCGATAAAGATTATGAGTATTTATATCAGCTAATAAGAACAGTGGATAGAGATATAAAAGAAGGCAATTTTACTCCTTTTTATGGTTTCCATTGTAAATGGTGTGACTGCCTTCTTGAGTGCAACAAAAGAAGAGTTGGTGTAGGTGATGGAATGTCTTCGTTTATAGAAAAAATAGAAGCTTTAAATGAACCTGTAACTTCGAAGGATAGAACAATACTTTTAGAAAAAATGTTGAGCGAAGAATAATTATTTTTTAGAATTAATTTTTTCTAATTTTTCTATAGTGCTTTTTATTTTTTCTTTCTTAGCTTTAATCTTTTCAGGTTTCTTTTCTTTCACTTCTTTTATTTCTTCTACTAAATCTTTGAGTTCTTTTATAGAGTTCATTAATGGCTGCATTATCTTACTAAAAACTTGTTGTAAAGCTTCGAATTCTGATTCTAAAGTTTTAACATCTCTTATCGATTGTTGTGTCTGTGTTGTAACATTCATCTGAACTTTATCAAATGACAATTCCAATCTTTTCATTCTATCTTCAATATTCTTAAATCTTGCTTCTATATAATTTTTAAATTCAGAAATATCTCCTACCTTTGTTTTAAACTCTTCCCACTTTTCATTAATAATTTCTTCAACAAGTTCTTCAACTGCTTCTGTAGAAGCTGAAGCAGCACTTGCTGGCTGATAATAATAAGCTGGATAAGCTTCGGTTCCTTCTGGAACTGTGCCAGAAGGAACTTCTCCGCCGGGAGTTGATACGTATTCGCCTTCTGTTTCTGAATATTCTGGCGCATATTCTGGATAGGCACTAGGAGCTTCTTCAGATACGTATTCTTCTTCCATTATAGAAGGTTGCATTTCTTCTTCAGGCATTTCTTCTTCTACATACTCTTCAGGATAACTTTCTTCCACTCCAATTGTTTCTTCCGGCTCTATACCGGCAGTTTTTGCTAGTTCGATTTTAATTTTCGCTTGATTTATAGCGTCATTAATTTGTGTAGCACTATAACCTTCGCTTCTAAGATATTTTATAATCTCTGCATCATTATAACCTTGCTTAGTTAATTTCAAAACAACATCTACAGGAACTTTTTTTGGCATTTTATTATTTTAATTTTTACTTTTCTTTGCAGTTCTTTACTTTACTTAGTTTTTATCTCTTTATTCTTCTTCAACTTTTATAATGCTTTCTTCCTTTTCGCTTAACATTTTCTTAACGATTCTTTTGACATCATCTTCTGTAGCAAATTTCATTGGTTCGAACATTTTGATGTAACGCTCAAGAACACGCACTTCTTCTTTTCTAGCAAGTTCGGCACTTTCTCTAACTATATGATCTACAGCGTCTTTAATTCTTTCTATTTCATTTCTTAAATTTTGAATATCATCCTTTATTATGGCGATTTCTTTATTCAGTCTTTCATTCTGTTTCAAAACAGTTTGACTCAGTACAAACATTCTTTCTTTAAGTAGTCTCATATTTTCTTCTAAATCATTCATTCTAGTACTAAAATCTGAAAGTAGTGCAGAAACGGCTCCCAAGCTTTGTTCATCCATTTTTACTCACCCTTTTATTATCTTTCTTCAATTACAATAAAAAAGAAATTTTGATTTAAATATTTATCCCAAAAACATAAAAATTAAAAACATTTAGGCAGTATAATTAATAATATAATTCCAAAAAGAGGAAAAATAAAAATGATTTTTAAAGAAAGTACAAAACTTTATGCTTATGAAGTTGTTCGAGAAGCCGGACAAGATGTGATGTATGTCAATTATTTGGGCGCTCCCTATGTTCCAAGTATAGCAGATTTGCCAGTGGTGATGGCTCGAACAATAGACTATCTTATAGAAGCTCCAAGCGTTACAAGAATAGTTTTTGTACAACAAAGAAATTATAGCTATGATTCTAGACAAGTTTTCCTTCTAAACGAAATAGCACAACTTTACGTCCATCTTCTCAAACAAGAAAAAGTTCTTTCTACCACTACTCTTGAGCCTTATAAATGCAAAATGCACTTAGCCCAACGCTATGATACCATGCGTTATCTTATTTTAACTCTTTTAAAACAAGATCCTATAGGATGTTATGTAGAAGCTAAAAGATTGTTAAGAGAAGAAAGAATTGCCGCAAAAAAAGCTTCAGCAACAGAACTTGCTTGTGAAAATCATTATATTCGGCTTTTAACAAAAATAGTAAATATGTTAAGCAACCTCACTTTAATAAAACAGGTTTCCGACAAGCTACTGGGCTATAAATTAGGAGATAGAAGCTTATATGCTGAACTTTTCAGGCCCGAAATTGTTCCGAACTTTACATTCACAAGACTAATGGCTTCAATGCCATCTGAAGCAGAAATTATTGATGAATATGAAATAGGACCAGAACATGATAAAAGCACTGTAACTATCTTGAAAGTTCCCAATTCCACTAAATATCTATATCACCTTATGGCTCCTGAATTCACCTTGAATGAAGATTTGCAAACTCTAATAAATATAGCAAGAAATGTTTTGTTAGAACATAAACCAAAAGCAGAAGAATTTACCGATCCTGCACGCATAAGACAGGTTTTTTTTAATATTTCTCGCGACTTATTACAAGAACTAAGTGAAACGAAAAAAATCAATCTTAGCTATAGACAACTAAATAAATTGGCCACTATACTTGTAAGACATACAATTGGTTTTGGATTAATAGAAGTGTTAATGCAAGATGAAAAACTTCAAGATATTGTTATAAATGCTCCCATAGGTTCTGTACCAATATTTGTTAGACATCAAGATTTTGATGAATGTGATACAAACATCATTCCATCACATGAAGATGCCGAATCATGGGCTGCCAAATTTAGAATGATGTCTGGCAGGCCTCTTGATGAAGCCAATCCAGTTCTTGATACAGAACTTGTTATAGGAACTGCAAGAGCGAGAGTTGCAATAATTCAGCAACCTTTGTCGCCCTATGGTTTGGCTTATGCATTTAGAAGGCATAGAGAAAAACCATGGACTTTACCTCTTTATATTAAAAACAGAATGTTAAATCCTCTTGCAGCTGGCTTGCTATCTTTCTTAATAGATGGCTCAAGAACAATGTTAATAGCAGGAACTAGAAGTTCTGGTAAAACCTCAATGCTTCAGGCTTGCATGCTTGAAATTATGCCTCGTTACAGAATTATAGTTTGTGAAGGAACTTTAGAATTGCCTGTAGATTCGATGCGAGAGTTGAATTATGACATCTTAAGAATGAAAGTTAGAGAAGCTTTAACAAAAGAATCTACAGAGCTAAGCGCAGCAGAAGGAATAAGAACAAGTTTAAGACTTGGAGACTCTGCTTTGATAGTTGGTGAAGTCAGAAGCGAAGAAGCTCTAAGCCTTTATGAAGCTATGAGAGTTGGAGCATTGGCCAATGTTGTAGCAGGAACAATTCATGGAGCTTCTCCTTATGGCGTATTTGACAGAGTTGTTAATGATTTAAAAGTTCCCCCAACAAGCTTTAAGGCAACAGACATCATAATTATAGTAAACCCTATAAAAAGTCCTGATGGCTTACATAGATGGCGTCGTATGTTACAGCTTACAGAAGTAAGAAAACATTGGTCTATAGATCCTTCAACAGAGCATGGTTTTGTAGATCTTTTAAAATATGATGTTACAAAAGATGAGCTTGTTGCTACAGATGATTTAATTAATGGAGAATCAGAAGTTCTTAAAGAAATTGCAGGCCAAGTCAAAGGTTGGGCTGGTTCGTGGGATGCTGTTTGGGATAATATATTATTGAGAGCGAAAATCAAACAATTGCTTGTAGAAACAAGCATCAAATTGAAAATGCCAGAATTACTAGAAGCTCCTTTTGTAGTTAAAAGCAACAATGCTTTTCATGAAATTAGCGACAAAGTAAGGCAAGAAATAGGTTTACCAGAAGGCAAACGCGTTTTCAAAGAATGGCAAACCTGGCTAGAACATGAAATAAAGAGAAAAAAAATATAAAAAAATCGAATTTTTGAATTCTAATCTTCAAAATAATTATTAAAGAAACGAAAAATAAATAAAATACTAAAGCTTTATTAAAATATGTCATTTATTAATAAACTTCAAGAAAAAGAATGGCTCAATGAAGTTGTTATATTAATAGTAGCTTCTTTATTCTTAGGAATAATTTTAGCAATACAATTTAAATGGCCTATAATTAGTATTGAACCTATAAACATACTTTATAGTTTTTTTATTTGCCTTTCATTATTTGTTGTTTTCATAGGGGCTCAAAAACTTACTGCTTATTTTTTAGATTGCACTACAAGAACAAAACTAATAAGCTTCCGTAGATATTGGTTTCAACCATTATCAGAACATGGTAAAGCAATATTGCCTTTTGAATTCCCTGCATGGCTCGTTCTTCCAATATTGCTTGCTTTTGTAAACATTAAATGGCTCGCTATATTGAACTTTGATGCAGAACCAAAGCCAACTCATGTAAGAAGAAGTTGGCCTAACATAACAGAAAGTGACATAGGGAAAATAGCAATTTCTGGTCCTTTAGCAGTAATTGCTTTAGGAATAATAACGAAAATCATTAGCCCGACATTTACAAATTTTAGTTTCTTATGCATCTGGCTTGCCTTCTTATCATTAATTCCTATAGGTTCTGGTTTCAAATTGCTTAATAGTTCAAGAATCTTATGGTTCTTTTCTTTTTTCTTTTCAATAGCTTTACTTTTATTGATAAGAATTAGCAATACCTTCGCAATAGTTTTTATGTCAATTATCTTTGCAGTTTTAGCTACTTTAGCTTACTATATATTGTATGAGAAATGATTATTTTTCTTCTTCAGCTTCTTCACTTTCGCCTTCTGTTTTTCCTCTTCTTATAACTTTAACATTATCTATCTTAACAGTTATTGGAATAGGCACTGCTGCTTCGAGAAGCTCTACAACAACTTCTTCTCTAGTTTTGTCAACTCTTGTTACTTTGGCTTTTTCTCTTTTGAAAGGCTCTGTTAACATTTCAACTATATCTCCCTTTTCAATGTTAATTGCTGCAGCGACTGGTTGCATCATAGATTCTATCTCCTTATAACTTATTGGTTTCGTAATTAAATTCTTCACATAAGGCAAATTATGAATTGCTTGTTCAGCAGAATCTAAATCTGCAGCTTCTAGCAAGATATATCCTCTCAACCCGTGAGGTCTAGCAACTGAAAACACATTTAAATTCTTCTTTTCAGCTCTTTCTGCAATCATTTCCACTGCATGATCTTCTTTATTTGTAGTTACTTTAACAACAAATATCATTTTATTTGCAAATCTTTACAATTTTTTACTATTAATAAATTTTTTTAGCGTAAATATAATGGCCTATCAACATTTCTTTCATAACTGTTCCTTGAACCGTAACTTTTTTGCCTTCTGCGGGAAGTTCATCACTCCTAACAATGATGCTATAATTTCCTTCAGTTAAACTAAATCCTGACAAACTGCCTATCTTTACCGTATTTTTAACTATTCCCCTCACATATATCTCTTTACCTATATATTTTTCGGGATTTTCTTTAAGCTCCTTTAAACTAACAACTCCACAACTCGAAACTAATAAAGTTGTAACTAATAATAAAAATAAAATCGCCAAAATTTTTATTTTCATTTTTGAGATTTAACTAAAAAGCAAAACATAAATTAGACCTATTATAAAGCCTATAATTCCTATAATCAAAATTCCTAAAGCTGAAACTTTAGAAACTTGTTTTACTTCTTCAACTGTAGGTTTTCTAGCCACTTTTAAAACCCTAACACATTTATTAAAAAAATCTTTGCTTTTATGAAAAATATTTTTTTTAATTTCCTCTTCCATAACAAACTAAAGAAATAAAAAGCTTAAAAATCTTATCATTACTCATTAACAAAATCTATTCCAAGCTCTTCACCTATTTGTCTAAGTTCTTTATCAGCGCGTCTTTCGCCAGGCCCTAATATTTGTGGTGATTTCACTCCTGTAACAATCAGCAAAACTCTTAAAGTCTTATCCATATCTTCGCTTAATTGAGCTCCCCAAATCATCTTTGCATTAGGATTTATCCTGTTACCAACAGTTTCTATAACTTTCTTTGCTTCTTCAAGTGTCAAATCTAAACCTCCAACAATATTAATTAGGGCTCCACTCGCATTTTCAATATCAACATCAAGTAAAGGATTTTCAATAGCCTTTTCAACCGCTTCTATAGCTCTATTTTGTGAATCGCTTTCCCCAACACCTATCATTGCCACTCCTCCATTACTCATAACTGCCTTAATATCTGCAAAATCAAGATTAACTAAACCTGCTTTTGTAATCAGTTCAGTAATTCCTTTAACAGAGTTTGTAAGAATTTCATCAGCAACTTTAAAAGCAGTATGTAAAGGCAAATCAGGAGCCAATTCTAACAACTTATCATTGGGAATAACTATTAAAGTATCAACTACATTTTCTAATTTCTCCAATCCCAACATTGCGTTTTCATAGCGTCTTTGTCCTTCTATTGTGAATGGCAAAGTAACAACACCTATAGTCAATGCTCCCATTTTTTTTGCCAATTCTGCTACAACAGGGGCAGCTCCAGTACCTGTGCCTCCTCCCAAACCGCAAGTAATGAAAACCATATCCGCACCTTGCAGCTTTTGTTTAATCTCATGTTCTGACTCTCTAGCCGCTTCTTCACCTATTTGGGGATTGCTT
Source organism: Candidatus Pacearchaeota archaeon (assembly GCA_038886195.1). GTDB lineage: Archaea > Nanobdellota > Nanobdellia > Pacearchaeales > UBA284 > JAVZYK01. The sequence goes on along the minus strand of JAVZYK010000001.1, from coordinate 530,434 downwards.
CCTGCGCCAAGGCCATGGGTCAATTCTTTACCAATAAGAATCTTATAATCTGCAGCAGTATATAATAAATCTTGAGCATCTGTATTTACAGCAATGAGTTCTGCGCCTTTAATTCCTATTTCGCGCATCCTTGTCAATGTATTGTTGCCGCCGCCTCCACAACCAAAAACTTTAATGGCTGCCTTCTGCTTAGCTATTATTTCTTCTAATTCTTTATCAATCTCGCTAGTTGCTTCCTCTCTTAAATGATAAAGTTCAGCCATTTTATTTAATATTTAAAATAAATTATAAAAACAGCATATATAAATTTTAGTATTTTTTTATTCAACATTTATTAATTCGATTTCTAACCCTGCAAGATCTTTAATCTTTTTTCTAAACAAATCTAAAATTTCTTTTCTTAGTTTTTTTAAATCTTTAATATAGATTTTATTTTCTTCTATTTTTTCTATACCTATATCAAACATCTTTGCTATTGCTTTAATTTTTTTATCATTTTCTTCAATAATAGAATTTATTTTAAATTTGTAGGTAATTTCTTTTCCAGCAAGAGGATTATTTAAATCAATCAACACTCTTCCTCCTGCAATAGAAACTACTTTAGCTACAAAACCATCGACATTAACAAACATACCAACATAAGGTCTTTCTTTAAAAGCGCTTAGTGGAACTGGTTTTATTAATTTGGCATCTCTCTTACCAAAAGCAGCTTCTGGTTTCAATACAATTTCATAATCTTTTCCTACCTCTTTGTTTTCGAGTTCATTATCAAGACCTTTTAAAATCATGCCTTCCCCTATACAAACGACTACTGGCTCTACTTTTTTGGGATCTAAACCCATTTTCTCAGCATCTTCTTTTCTAGTAGTATCAAAAAGAGAACCATTAACGTAAGCACTAAAGTCCAGTTCTATAAAATCTCCTTTTTTTGTCTTCATTAAAACAAAAAACAAAATATATTTTTAAATTTTTTAGTTTTTATAATTTTATCACTCTATCATTACATCAAACGAAAATTTTATATATCTACAAATATTAAAAAATTTGCTATAAAGATGAACAAAAACATAAATAACTGGCGCAATTATCTTAATAAAGAATTAAAATACTATCTTGAAAAAATAATTCTCGAAAGTTTTTCTCACAGATATGCTCTTGAACACGCTTCTGATAAGGGAAAAGCGCAATTATGGATCGCTTTGGCAATATTGAATAAAAAACTTAATGACATTGAGTTAAAAACATCATATCTTGAACGAGCATTACAACAATTTTTTCCAAAAAAGAAAATTTCTGAAACGGAAAAAAGAAAAATAGAAGCTGAAGCTGAACAATTTATTAAAAGTTTGGTGAGAGGAGAAATAAAGAAAAAAGAAAGTTCAAAAGGCTCAAAAAATAAAAAATTAAAAAAGAGTTAAAAACTCAATAAAAATAGCAAAATCTTTATAAATTACTAATTTCTTTTGTTGGCATGCCACTAAAATTGGTGAATGCAACAGAATTAAGGCAAGGAACTTATGCGATCATAGAGAATGCTCCTTGCGTAATTAAGTCTGTGGATATTAGCAAAACAGGAAAACATGGAGCTAGTAAATGTAGAATAGAGGCCATAGGGATAATTGATGAGAAGAAAAGAATTGTAGTTATGCCTGGATCAGAAAGAGTTGAAATTCCAATGATTGAAAAAAGAAAAGCTCAAGTATTAAGTTTTGATAAACAAAACGCTAAAGCGAGTGTAATGGATTTGGAAAATTTTGAAACAATGGAATTAAAAGTCTCTTCTGATCTTTTAGAAAATTTAAAAGAGAATGACCAAGTTGAATATTGGAATATAGAAGGAGAACAAAAAATAATAAAAAGAAAAATATAAAGATAAGATAAATAAAAAATGGTGAAAATTGAAGCTGCTCATACAAGGTTATTTAAAGAAGTATTTGTTTGTAGAAGGTGCAATTCTAAAATAAAAGCTCAAGCTAGAAAAGTTGCTGAAGGTAAAGTAAAGTGTAGAAAATGTAAAAGTCGTGCACTGAGACCGAAAAGCAAAAAAACAAAAAAATAAACATAAGATGAGATTTATCTATATTGATCTAATATTGCTCTTCATCTTTTCTATATCGGTAGGTATTTTTCTTTACAAAAAAAGAAAAAAAATAAAAGTAGAATCAAAAATATTTGTGCTTTATAGAACAAAAACAGGAATTAAATTTATAAATAATTTTAGCAAAAAATTTTCTAAGTTTTTGCATTTCCTGAGTTGGTTTATTATAATGTTTGGCATCACTGCAATGTTCGCTGCAATCTTCTTATTTTATCTCAGTATAAAACAACTAATTAACATGGCGACTGTGTTAAAAGTCCCTCCTCTTATGCCTTTAGTTCCTTATTTACCTCAAATATTCAAGCTTCCTTTACCTCCTTTCTATTTTAGCTATTGGATTCTAATCATATTAATTATAGCCATAACTCATGAATTTGCTCATGGAATTTTCGCTTCACTCTATAACTTAAAAATAAAATCTACTGGTTTCGGATTTCTAGGTCCTTTTCTTGCAGCATTTGTAGAACCTGATGAAAAAGCCATGCGAAAGAAAAAACCTAAGCAACAACTTACAATTTTAGCAGCTGGTAGTTTTTCAAACTTTGTATTTGCAATAATTTTCTTATTAATTTTACAGTTTTTCTTCCATTTATGTTATCAACCTGCCGGTGTTATCGGCTATATCTATACTTTCCAACCAATAAACACTACAACAATAGAAAATATTAGTAACTACAGCTTAGAATCTTTTTTAGATTTAAATGAAAAAGAATTGCAAAACGTGTTCAATAAAACAGAAACCGGGCTTCTAGAAGTAAAAACAAAAAATAATGAGACTTATTACTTAACATTAGAATTGGCGTTATTGGCTAAACAATCAAAAAACAAAATAAATCAGATCATCGTATATCAAGATACCCCTGCACTAAAAGCGAATTTGAGTGGGGCAATTCAAAAAATAGATGATATTGAAATAAAAACCATAACAGACATCAATAAAGCCATTAAAAAACATAAGCCGGGAGATGTCATAACTGTTCAAACAAATGAAAAAAAATATTTAATAACTCTGACAGAACATCCTCAAAATAAATCTCTAGGCTATCTTGGAATAGGTTTTCCCACACTAAAAGGCTTAAATTTATTTATTGCAAAAATATCATCTCCATTTTTTTCTCCCTATACTTATGCTTCTCCTAAATTCAACAAAGATTTGCTGACATTTATTAGAGATTTATTATTCTGGCTTATAATAATCAGTTTTTCTGTTGCTATAATAAACATGCTTCCATTTACTTTTCTAGATGGTGGTCGATTTATTTACATTGCTGTTCTTGGATTAACAAAATCTAAAAAAATTGCGGAAACTATATTCAAAATTGCCGCTTTTATTGTTCTTTTAATTTTATTAATTTTAACTATAGTTTGGTTTTTAAGAATTATTTAAAAAATAAAAATTTTGAAAACCTTTTAAATACATGCTTCTTCCAAATTGTAAGGGCCGGTAGTCGAATGGTAAGACGCTTCCTTCGCAAGGAAGAAATTCTGGGTTCAATTCCCAGCCGGTCCATTTAAAGAATAAAAAAATATATAAAGAAAAAACTACTTTATTTTTATACTAATTTCAAATTCAATTGAAACAAAAAGAGGTTTTCAAATGGCAAAAAAGAAAGCAACAAAGAAAAAAAAGAAGAAATAGATATTTTTCTTTTTTTTCTTTTTTCTTTTTTTATTTTTTTTAATTTCTCAAAACTCTATTATCCCTTCTCTTGTTAATGCTACGAATTTTATTCCAACGGGCAATTGTAGTAATGCAGAAATTAAAGCCATGTGTTCTTTGCCATCTCCGCTAGCCAAACTTAATGCAACTTCAGTTCCTTTTATCTTTCCGTCCAATTTTTTTTTAATATCTTCTATAATCTCTTTAATAGATTTATCAAAATTAACAACAACTATTTCTGCTTTCTTACTAAAATCAAAACTAGATACGTGAGATTTAATAAAATCATTAACCACGAGAATAGTTTTATCCCATGAACCTCTATTAATCAATCCAGCAACTTGTCCCCACGTTCCTTTTCCAGATGAGAGTAAAGCTACAAATTCCATAAAAAAAATCATATCGTAGAATTTATAAGCATTATTGTATTTAAATACAAAACAGAAAAAATGAAAGAACGGGCATTAAGTGAAATAACTTTAAGAAAATATGAAAAACCATATGATTTAAGTTCTAGAGAGCTCTTTAAAAAAATTTGTCTAAGTTTAGGTTTGTTGCAGCCAGGCGATTCTCGCGACATAATCGTAGATATTCTTCAAGTTCTTTATGAAAATCGAAAGTTAAAAAGAGATTTAACTACTGAACAAATAAAAGAAAAAGTTATAGAGAATAGAAAAAAGAGAAATTTAGAAATCAAAGGAATAGCTGATTCAAATATAAGAAGACAACTTAAGAGACTTCGAGATTTATTCATAGTAGATAAGATAAACAACAATTATAGAATAAGCGAATTTGAGACTCTCGAAGAAATTTTTTCAAAGAAAATAGAAAAATTCTATATAACAAGCATAATTGAAAGGATAAAAGAATATCTCGCCGCATTAGAAAAAAACAAATAGAAATCTTTTTAAACGTCTTTTTTCTTTCAATTCAATCCGTTTGAACTACCTTGTGTAGGAGGAGAAAATGAATTTCTCCAAAGCTTTAACAGAATTACGAACAAAAACAAAAAAAAGAAAGTTTGACCAAACTTTAGATTTAATTATAAATCTAAAAGATTTTGATATTAAAAGAGAAAGCTTAAACACTTTTGTTATTTTACCTCATTTAAATGAAAAAAAGAAAATATGTGCATTTTTAGAGAAACCTTCTCAAAAAATTTTTACAATTACCAAAAACGATATTGAAAAAATTACCAAGAACGATATAAAAAAATTAGCAAAAGAATATGATTTCTTTATTGCTAATGCAAAACTTATGCCGCTTATAGCATCAAAATTTGGTAAAATTCTAGGGAGTGCTGGAAAAATGCCTGATCCGAAACTTGGATGTATTATAACTCAAGAAGATGAAAAAACAATTTCTGAAACAATAGAAAGACTTTCAAAAATGTTAAAAATAAAAACTAAAGAAGCAAGTATTAAGTTAGCAATAGGAAAAGAAAGCATGTCTGATAAAGAACTTGAAGAAAATGCATCAACGGTATTAAAAAATATAATTAAAGTTTTACCAAAAAAAGAGCTCAATATAAAATCTGTAATGTTAAAATTTACAATGAGCCCTCCTATAAAAGTAGAAATTTAAAATTAAAATGAAAAATAAAAATAATGAAAAAGAAACAAAGAGAAAAGAAATTCCTGAAAAAAAGAAAAAAACTCTAGATGAATTGATAAAGTTAATCAATACAAACAATACTATAATGATAGTTTCTATAGCCAACATTCAATCTTTTCAGTTTCAAAAATTTAAAAGAATGTTAAAAGATAAAGCCACAATAAAAGTTGTTAAAAAAAGCATGGCTTTAAAGGCACTAGAACAATTAAAAGATAAAAAAGAAGGAATAGAAAAACTGGAACAATATATCCAAAACAATTTTGCCTTGCTTTTTTCTAATCTTGATCCTTTTGAAATTGCTTCAATACTTGCAGAAACTAGAAGTCCTTCGAAAGTAAAGGCAGGACAAATAGCGCCTAAAGACATAACAATAGAGGCGGGCCCCACAGATTTTCCGGCGGGCCCCATAATTTCAGAATTATCAAAAATAAAAGTAAAAGCAGGTATTGAAAGTGGAAAGATAGTAATAAAAGAAACGAGCACTATAGTAAAGAGTGGAGAAATTGTTAGTGAAGACGTTGCATCAGTATTAGCAAAACTTGAAATAATGCCTCTTTTAATTGGTATAGAACCTATAGCAGCCTATGATTCTAAAGATAAAAAAATATACTCTGAAATAAAAATAGATAAAGAAGCATTAATTAAAGATCTAAAGGAAAACGCTTCCCTAGCATTTGCATTAGCAATAAAAATAAATTATCCATCTGCAGAAACTATTAAAATCTTAATTTCAAAATCAAATGCTGAAGCAAATGCAATATCAAACCTTATTAAATAAATGGAGGAAAAAATGCAATACATATATGCTGCTTTGCTTTTGCACAAAGCTGGCAAAGAAATAAATGAAGAAAATTTAAAAAAAGTTGTTGAAGCTGCGGGAATTGCTATTGATGAAGCTAGAATAAAAACAGTAGTTGCAAGTTTAAAAGGTGTTGACATAGATAAAGTTTTACAGGAAACCACCACTATGCCAATATCTCAGGGAATGCCAGCCGCTAAAGCAGAAACAAAAGCTGAAGAAAAGAAACCTGAAAAAGAAGAAGCTGCAGAAGGATTGGCGGCGCTATTTGGCTAAGAATGAATCCTTTATTAACCAGTGTGCTGCTAAGCCTTTTGCCCATTGTAGAACTTAGAGGAGGCATACCTTATGCAATCGCGAACGGCATTAACCCATTTATCGCATTAACATTCTGTTGCCTTGCAAACATATTAATAATAATTCCTCTTTTTCTTTTTCTAGATTTTCTTCATAAAAGTTTTCTGAAAATAAAAAGTTATGAGAAATTTTTTAATTTTTATATAAAAAGCATAAGAAAAAGAAAAGAGAAAGTTGAAAAAATGTATCAAACCTACGGCACAATTGCTCTTGCCATTTTTGTTGCAATTCCCTTGCCAGTTACTGGTGTATGGACAGCCACTTTTATTGCCTGGTTAATTGGTCTTAAAAGAATGAAGAGCTTTCTCGCGATAGCGCTAGGGGTTATAATTGCTGGAATATTAGTAACATTAATAGCTTCTGGTGTTATGACTGTATTAAATTTTTGGTGATTTTTTTGATTTTTTCTCTACGATAAATTTTATATCGGAATAAAATGGAATTGACTTCAACTTAAAAAGCCAAACACTAAAAAACCATATCGCTATAACAAAAAAAGTGCTCATTACATACCAAAATAGCTTATGAGTTAAATCAAAAGCTATAGAATCATTAACTAACATCACTATTAAAATCGCAATTCTAAAAACATTTATTAAAAATAAAATAAGAGAATCAAACAAAAATAGAAGCACTCTTTTTTTTAATGTAATTTCTCTAGTCATAATATTCAACAATAATAGAAGCAAATAAGCACTTCCTGCAACACATGCATCTATGATTTCTATTTCATGTCCTGAAACTAAAATGCTAGAAAACCCTGTTAGTTCTGTTTCATAAAACATTTTTATAATTGAATAAACAAGCCAAACAGTAAGAGGTCTAAAAACAATATAAAAAATAGAGAAGATAGTTGCTAAAATGGCTATAACCATTCCAATAGAATAACGCAGAAGGATTTCAGATATTTCTTTGTTTTTTACTTTTTCCATCCACTTTACAAAGAAAATTTATTTAAATATCTTTAGCCAAAAGACACTATGAAATTTATTAAAAAAAATAGAGAAATGATTATTTTTATAATAATTGTAGCGTTTTTTATTATTTCGCTAATTTTAGATCATCAATTTTTATCATTAATAGAATCGTTAAGATGCCCTGCATTAAACATTTTTTTTGAAAAAATCATTTTATTTGAAAATAATATCTTCATATATTACACATCAATATTAATTACAACAATTTTCATTTTAATTTTAACAAAAAGAAAAAAACAAATTCCATCTTACATAATTAGTTTAGCTGTTCTTGGAATTTTAACTCTTACACTTAAATTTTTAGTAGCTAGACCTCGTCCAAATAATTCAACCGTTCATTCTTTTCCTTCAGGGCATACTGTTGCCGTCTTTGCTTCTGTCTCTTTTTTTAACAAACTAAAAACCTTACAAATATTTTGGTTTATATTGTCTTGTATGTTTGCTCTAACGAGAATTTGGTTCAGCATGCATTACTTAAGCGATATTGTTGCTGGCGCTGCCATTGGTTATTATGTTCCTACAATAATACAAAAAATGATTGAAAAACACTATAAAATAAAATGCAAACAGGCGAAATAACTAGACAATTACTTCATTTAATTATAGGAATAATGGTGATTTTTTTGATCCTACTACTCGAAAGAGAAACAGCATTGATAATTTTATTTTTAACATTTTTAATTACTGTCTTAATTTCTATAATTACAATTAAAACAAACATTCCTCTCATAAATTTAGTTATAGAGAAAGTAAAAAGAAAAGAGGACAAAAATTTTCCAATAAAAGGAGCAGTATTCTTTATGGCGGGTTGTCTATTAACTTTTAAACTCTTCACTAAAGACATAGCTCTAGCTTCTATAGTTGTATTGACCTTTGGTGATTCTATTTCAACTCTGGCCAGTTTCTTTGGCAAAAAATATAAACATAAACCTTTTTCAAGATTTAAGACGCTTTATGGAACAATTTTAGGAATAGCAGTTTCATTTCTTGTCGCATTAGTTTTTATAGAACCTTTATTTGCTTTAGTTGCTTCTATTACAGGAATGATGGTAGAAGCCATCTCAATAAAGCTAGGAGAAACAGAAGCTGACGACAATCTTATCGTTCCCTTAGCGTCAGGAACTGCCTGTTATTTATTAAAATTTATAATTTAAATTCAAATAATTTAAAAAACTTAAAATCCAATAAATAAAAAGGTGAAAATTAAAAAATGACTGCTTCAGAAGAATTTATTCTAGTAATGAAATTAATTTATGAAAGAGCCTTAGAAATAGTTCAGAAACCAGCTACGAATCCTGAAATGTTATGGATGCTTATTCCGATGTTAGTTTCTTTATTTTTAATAGAATTGTATTTTGGCAGATATACAGAAGAGGAACTTGGATGGAACAGTGCAGTAAGTAATGCTTTAGTTTTATTTTTTGTTGGAATAAATCTTGCTTCTTGGCTATATAATCATGGAATGTTAGTAGGTTTTGTTTCAGTAGACGCCACAATTCTTGACATTGCATTAAAAAAAACATTCATTGCGGCACTAGTAATTATTGAAAGCGCTCTTTTATTATTTTTAAATTTCTTTCATTTAGTTGTAAAAAGATTTTCCTTTGGTATTTCTTCTGGCCTTATAATAAACTTTGTTGGAGCAATAAGTATAATTCTAGTCTATTCCGATGTTCCTTTAGATATTGCGACTTTTCCTGCAATTCTTTTAATTTTCATAGCTCTCGTAATATTTTTCTGGATTATCCGTTTAATAGAACCAAAAGCAAAAGAAAACTCAGAGGAAGAATAAAATAAAGAAATAAATTTAAATAAAGAAAAAAACATAAAATTAATTATGAGAAAAAAAGGGCAAGAAGCTTTAGAAAAGTTAGATAAAATAACAGCCATAGCTCTAAAGCGAGGTTTTTTTTGGCCAACTGCAGAAATTTACGGAGGTAGAGCAGGATTCTACAGTTATGGTCATTTAGGAAAAGCAATAAAAAATAAATTTGAATCCTTATGGAAACAGCATTTTCTTAGAGAAGATAACTATTACGAAATCGATTCTTCAGCTATATTGCCAGAATCGGTATTTATGGCTTCGGGACATCTTCAAAATTTCAACGATCCTCTTGTAGAGTGTAAAACTTGTCATTTCAGGTTTCGTGCAGATCAGTTTCTTGAAGATCAAGGTATTAAAACAGAAAATCTTAGCATTGAAGAGATGTCCAAAATAATAACTGAAAAACAACTAAAATGTCCAAAATGTAAATCATGGCATCTTAGTGACGTAAAATGGTTCAATATGATGTTCCCTATAGAACTTGGAGCTACAGGCGCTAAAGATATGGCCTACCTAACGCCAGAAACAGCTCAAGTTTCTTATCTTGCATTTAAACGCGAATTTGAAGCTACAAGAAAAAAACTACCTCTTGGCTTGGCAATTATAGGCAAAGCTTTTAGAAACGAAATATCTCCAAGACAATTATTTTTTAGGCTTCGAGAATTTACTCAAGCAGAACTTCAAATTTTTTTTGATCCGCAAGAAATTGATAAACTTGAAGATAAAAAATGGAAAGAAATTTCAAAATATAAATTAATACTTCTACCAAAAAACCAAGAAAAGCAAGAAATCAGTTGTGAAGAAGCTAATAAAAAATTAGAAATTCCAAAGTTCTATCTTTATAATATGGTTCTAATTCAAAAATTTTATCTTGAAAAACTCCAGATTCCTAAAGAAAAATTTCGTTTCAGAGAACTAGGAGAACAAGAAAGAGCATTTTACAATAAAATACATTGGGATATTGAGCTTGATTTAGAAACTCTCGGCGGCTTTAAAGAAGTTGCAGGAATTCATTATAGAACAGATCATGATTTAACAGGTCATGAAAAACAGAGCAAACAAAATTTACATGTTTTTTGGAATAATAGAAGTTTCATTCCACATGTTATTGAATTAAGCTTTGGTGTAGATAGGAACATATGGGCTTTACTTGATATTTTCTATGCAATAGGCAAAGAAGGACCCATGTTCAAATTTCCAAAACAAATAGCTCCTTATATTGCTGCCGTTTTGCCTCTTGTTAATAAAGAAGGAATGGATAAAATTGCATTGGAAATCTATAATGAATTAAAAACAGATTTTGAAGTTGCCTATGATGACTCCGGTTCAATAGGAAGACGCTACGCTCGACAAGATGAAATTGGCACTCCTTTTTGTATAACGATAGACTCACAAACATTAAAGGACAAGACAGTAACAATAAGAGATCGAGATAGTTTAAAACAAATAAGAGTCAAAATAGATGAATTAAAAAAAGAATTGTGCAAAAAATGATGTTCCGAACACATATGTTGTTTGCTTTATTTTTTTACATATTGTTTATAAAAATATTTTCCATGCAATTTTCACTAATCTTTGCAGCAATAATGGCTTTTGGTTCAATTTTGCCAGATATCGATTCGCCTTCAAGTTTTGTGAATAGAAAATACTTATTTGGAATAGGTAAAAATATTGCTGCCTTTTCAGAACATAGAGGTTTTTTTCATAGCATTTTTGGTATTTTAATTTTTGCAACTTTATCAATAATATCGATTCACCTACTAAAGCTTCCTCTCATTTATTCTGTTGCCTTGCCTTTGGGTTATTTTATGCATCTTGCTGCCGATTCACTCAATGTTTCTGGCATAAAGTGGCTATGGAAATCTAACAAATTGCATATAAAATGGAAAATAAAGACAGGCAGCATTTCTGAACAATTGTTCTTCATATTCTTACTCATCTTAACAATATACATAATTATAGGCAATCAGGGCATTAAAGAAATAACTGCATTTGTTTCAAAAATAAAGCCTTAGATTTATATATTCTCTTAACATTCTAATTTTAAAGGGCCCGTAGTTCAATGGTAGAATGCGCCCTTGGCTAGGGCGAGATTCCGGGTTCGAATCCCGGCGGGTCCATACTTCTAAAAAAGTTGACAAAAAATAAAGAAAAGATTATAAAGCACCTTAACTTAAATTTTTTGTTCAAAAGAGGAAAAAATGAAAATAGGCATCATAGGCGACACTCATGACAATATTCCTAACATTAAAAAGGCTGTCAGAATTTTCAAAAGGAAAAAGGTCTCTTTAGTCATACATACAGGAGACATAATATCGCCTAAAACTGTCGAGTTTTTCAAAGGATTAAACATGGTTTTTGTTCAAGGCAATTGTGACGGCGATGTTGAAAAACTAAAAGAAAAAATAGCAGAAATAGGAGGCAAATTCTTTATAGGAGGCTTTGGAGAAATGGAATTTGGAGGAAAAAAATTCGCTTTAACTCATAAACCAACAGTGGTTGAAACAATATTGGGTGCAAAATATAATTTCATCATACATAGCCATACTCATGAAAAGAAAATAGAAAAAATAGGAAATGTAATAGTTATTAATCCAGGAAGCCATTATCTTGGTGATCCTAAAAGTCAAAATTGCATAGTAATAGTTGATTTAAAAAATAACATTATAGATCTAATAAAAATTTAAATAAGATTTCAAGGCAAACATGGAGAAGGATAAAAAAAGAATAAAGGAAAACGAAGGACTAATTAAAGAACTTGAAGACGAAATAGACAAGCTAGAGAATGAAGAAAAGAAAGCGATAATGAGATATATAGGTTAATTAAAATGTCATCTATCTTACATAATGACTGTGTTTTTTGTAAAATTGCCAATCATGAATTGCCATGTTATAAAATATATGAAAATAAAGATTTTTTAGCTTTTCTAGATATTTCTCCAATAAACAAAGGTCACACTTTACTTATACCAAAAAAACATTTTGAAACTGTTTTAGAAATAAATGAAAAAGATTTTGGCGAAATGATGAAGCTTGCTAAAAAAATAAGCAAAGCTATAATAAAAGCTACAAAAGCAGATGGTTTTGAATTTTGTATTAACAATAAAAAAGCTGCTGGTCAAGTTATTCCTCATTTGCATTTACATATAATGCCTCGTTTCAATAAAGACGGTCTTAAATTCAATTGGCCAACAAAAAAATATAGTAAAAAAGAAATGGAAAAAACAGCAGAAAAAATAAAGAATTCTTTATAAAATTTATAAAACTAAAAAATTTTGTAAAAAATATGGAAGAACTAAAGCCAAGAGAGTATCAACTAAAAATTTTTGAAACAGCAAAAGAAAAAAATACATTGGTTGTATTACCTACTGGTTTAGGCAAAACTTTAATAGCATTACTTCTAGCCAAAGAAAGATTAAAGTTATTTCCTAATTCAAAAATAGTTTTTCTTGCTCCAACTCGTCCACTAACAGAGCAACATTACAATTATTTCAAAAAATATCTTCCTAACTACGAACAACACATTTTCACTGGAAAAATCAATCCTAACAAAAGAGCTGAATTATGGCAAAAATCTAGAATTATTTTTTCAACTCCTCAATGTATTGAAAATGATTTAAAGAATAATTTAATTTCAATGAATGATGTTTCTCTACTTGTTGAAGACGAATGTCATAGATGTTTAAAAAATTATAGCTATGTTTATGTTGCCCAAGAATATTTAAAACAAGCAAAAAATCCAAGAGTTCTCGGGTTAACAGCTTCTCCTGGAAATGATGCTGCAACCATTAAATCAATATGTAAAAATCTAAAAATTGATGCAGTTGAAATTAGAACTCGTGAAAGTAAAGATGTTAAACCTTATCTTCAAAAACTTGAAAAACAAATAATAAAAATAGATCCATTAGAAGAAATGAAAGTGGCCAGTTCTTTATTAAAAAAAATTTATGAAAAGAAAATTGATGAACTGCAAAATAGAAAACTATTATTTGGAAAAAAAACTAAAACAAACATTATAGAATTACAAAAAAAATTAATAAAATTGGCCGCAACTGGCAACAGACACTTCAACATTCTCAGAGGTTTAACCATTTGTGCTCAAGCCATAAAAATACAGCATGCAATTGAAATGTTAGAAACTCAAGGAATAGAACAATGTTACAATTACCTAAAAGAAATTTTTGATCAGGCAACTAAAAGTAAAAGTAGAGCAGTTAAACAACTCGTAAATACAAAAGAGTTAGGAGATGTCTATGTTATTTTGACAAAACTTTTTCAAAAAAATATAGAACATCCTAAATTTTATAAACTTAAAGAAATAATACAAAACGAAATCAAAAATAATCCGGAGCTTAAGGCGATAATTTTTTCTCAATATAGAGAAACTGTTAATAAAATAAATGAAATGTTAAATGCGTTGGGAATAAAATCTAAAACCTTTATAGGTCAAGCTAAAAGAAAAATTAATGGTTTAACACAAATAGAACAACAAGCCATATTGCGAGAATTTTCACAAGGCATAATTAATATATTGGTTTCTACGAGCATAGGCGAAGAAGGCTTAGACATTCCAGAAGTTGATTTAGTAATGTTTTATGAACCAATCCCTTCTGCAATAAGAAAAATCCAAAGAGCTGGTAGAACAGCAAGACTAAAACCTGGAAAATTAATCATATTAGTTACAAAAGGCACTCGTGATGAAAGCAACTATTGGGCTTCTTATCATAAAGAAAAAAAGATGTATGGAATTCTTGAAAATATAAATAAAGAACTAAAAAAAGAGGTTGAACAAAAATTCCAAAAAAAACTTAATGAATTTTAATAACCTTCTTCTTTTAATTCCTTAAATGGATTTTTCTTCGCTTCTTTAATCCAATTTTGAACTTTATATCTTTTTGCTCTACCTTGCCAAGGAACAACCACTTCTTCAATACCTGCATTTATTATCATCCTTCTACACATTTTACAAGGCTTTGGTTCTGCTATACTGCCATCCCTATTTTCTCCAAATAAATATAAAACCCCTCCTAAAATGCTTGCCCCAGTTCTTGCAGCATTTATTATAGCGTTTGCTTCTGCATGTACACTCCTACACAATTCATATCTCTGACCGGATGGAATTTTAAGACTTTCTCTAAGACATTTTTTTAAGTCAGTACAATTGGGCGATCCTCTAGGAGCTCCAGCATAACCGCTAGCTACAATTGCATCATCTTTAACTATCACTGCTCCAAACCTTCTTCTTAAACAAGTACTTCGTTTTGCTATTTGTTTTGCAACAGTCAAATAATAAATATCTTTTTCAGGCCTTTCCATTAAAATACTAAAAATAAAATAATATAAAAAGATTCTTGTAAAAAATAATCTACTTTAAAAAATATAATAAAAAAATGAAAATAATAAGACTTTTAAAACTAAAAGTTATGTTATATAAATGGAAAAAAGGGTGATGTTTGTTAAAAAACGCGATGGCACCATTGTTTCTTTTAATCCAATAAAAATAGAAAACGCCATTATAAAAGCTATGAAAGCTCTAGAATTTGAAGATAAAAAACTGGCAAAAACATTAACAACAGAAGTTGTAAATGAATTGAATAAAAATATCAATAAATTTGAGAATAAAATTCCAAATATAGAAGAAATTCAAAATATTGTTGAAGAAGTTCTTGAAAAAAATAATGAAAGACTCTTTAAAGTATATTCTCTCTATAGGCGTTCTAGACATATTGCTCGAGAGATTAGACATTTTTTCAAAATTAAAGATGATATGAAATTCAGCGCAAATTCGATTAAAGTTCTAGAAGAGCGCTATTTACTAAAAGATGAAACTGGCAAAATTATAGAGACCCCTTCGCAAATGTTTCAAAGAGTTGCTAAAGCGATTGCTTCTATTGATAAAAATTATAATGGAGATGTTAAAAAAACAGAACAAGAATTTTTAGAAATTATGACTAACTTAGAATTCTTGCCAAATTCTCCAACATTAATGAATGCTGGAACCAACATTGGACAACTAAGTGCTTGTTTTGTACTACCTATAGAAGACAGTTTAGAATCGATCTTTACAACTCTTAAACACATGGCAATAATTCAACAAAGCGGAGGCGGTACTGGTTTTAATTTTTCTAAATTAAGACCAAAAGGCGATATAGTAAAAAGCACTAAAGGCATAGCTTCTGGACCTGTAAGTTTCATAAAAATTTATGATGTTACTACAGATGTAATAAAACAGGGAGGCAAACGCAGAGGAGCAAACATGGCTATTTTACATTGTAGTCATCCTGACATTGAACAATTTGTTATTGCTAAACAAAAAGAAAAACAACTCAGCAACTTTAATATCAGTATAGCCATAACAGATTCTTTTATGAGAGCTGTTTTAAAAAATAAACAATTTAATTTAATAAATCCTAGAACGAATAAAATTGTAAAAAAAATTAACGCTAAAGAAGTTTTTGATAAAATATGTGAAGCGGCATGGCAAACTGGAGATCCTGGTTTAATCTTTATTGACGAAATAAATAGAAAAAATCCTATCAAAATTGAAAAAATAGAAGCGACGAATCCTTGTGGAGAAGTTCCTCTACTTCCTTATGAATCTTGTAATTTAGGTTCGATCAATTTGAGCAAATTTGTAAAAAATAAAAAAATAGATTGGCAAAGGCTTAAAAAAGTTGTTCATATAGCAATTCATTTCCTTGATAATGTAATAGATGCAAATAAGTATCCTTTACCAGAAATAGAAAAAATGACTAAAGAAAATAGAAAAATAGGGCTTGGAATTATGGGTTTTGCAGACATGTTAATAAAACTTAGAATACCTTACAACTCTAACAAAGCTTTAAAATTAGGAGAAAAAATAATGTCTTTTATCAGTAAAGAAGCTAGAAATGCTTCGATCGCTTTAGCAAAATCTCGTGGAAGTTTTCCTAATTTCAATAAAAGCATTTGGAAAAATAAAGTTCCTTGCTTAAGAAATGCAACGTTGACAACAATAGCGCCAACCGGTTCGATTTCAATAATAGCAGGTTGTAGTTCGAGCATTGAACCTTTGTTTGCTTTAGCATATGTTAGAGAAATAATGGAAAAAAAACAATTTATTGAAATAAACCATGATTTTCAAATAGAACTTATTAAAAAAAATCTGTATTCTGATGATCTAATTAAAGAAATAGTTTTAAAGGGTTCAATTCAAAAAACAGCCTTGCCTCAAGAAATAAAAAAGGTTTACATCACTGCTTTAGACATTGCACCAGAATGGCATGTTAAAATGCAAGCTGCATTTCAAAAATATACTGATAATGCAGTGAGTAAAACAGTTAATCTTCCAGAAAATATAACTAAAGAAGAAATTAAAAAAATCTTTATACTTGCTTGGCGATTAAAATGTAAAGGAATTACAATCTATAGATATGGAAGCAAATCAGAACAAGTTCTTTATCTTGGAAAAGGTAAAAAACTTACAAAAGCCAAATTGCACTATTCAGGAGGTTCGGCTTGTACCGAATGCTCGATATAATGCTGCTGCAAATTGTGATGAAATGATAAAATAATAAAAATGGTAAGATATTTTGGAAACAGGTTAAATTTTCTAGAAAAAACAATCATTACAACAATCATATTTGCATTCTTAGTTCTAATTGTTCCTGTAGGATTCATAAAAACAGATATTTCTATAATATCTGCAATATTGACGGCTACAACAGTGTTGTTTGGAATTTTAGCAGGTTTTTTCATAGCAGCTACGCTAACAAATTATTTTAGATTGCAGTCTCTAATCTCAGAAGAAACTGCCGGACTAATCGCATTAAGAGATAAATGTAAAGTTATAGATCCAAAAATAGCGAAAGAAGTAGAAGATGCGATAGATAATTATTTAATAGCTAATTTTGATTATGAACTTATTGACTTTATTGACAATACATGGCAAGAGTTCAACGAAATACAGAAACTGACTGAAAAAATAAGGCGAGATACTGACGTATATTCTAGTTTAATGGATACAAGAGAGAATTTGCTAAAAAATCGACAAGAAATAGCGCTAACAACAAGGCAAATAATAGGTATAGAAAGTTGGATAATTTTGACAGTTCTAGCACTTATAAATGCATTTCTTCTCTTCGCTATCAGAGATTCTTCCCTCATATCATCAATATTCACAGTACTTCTTTCATCAGCGACATTTCTAATATTATTCCTTCTTTACGACATAGATAGCAATCTCTTTGCTGAAGAGCATATTGCATATAAAATTTATCATCGAGTTTTCAAAGAAATAGGAAAGTTGCCATACTATACTGAAACTTCTATAAAATCAGGAAGGGTCCGACCACCCAAAGGCGAATCTTATAGGATTGGAAAATATGAAAACTTTCCTAAATCTTTAAAAAAGAAAATTATTATAGTCAAAGGTTAATCAAATAAAAAAATGTCAATTTATCTTTACACTGGTGAAGGCGCTGGGAAAACAACAAATGCGCTAGGCCTTGCATTAAGAAGTATTGGTCATAAACACAAAGTCATTATTATTCAATTTCTAAAATGGTGGAAAAAGACTGGCGAGTATAAATTTCAAAAATTTAAAGAAATTTCCAAATACTATAAAATTTATCAGTTTGGTAGAAAAGGATGGCATGGTTTTAAAAATCTAACAAAAGAAGATAAAAAACTTGCAGAAAGGGCTCTTTCGTTTTCACTAGAAATAGTAAAAAAAGAAAAACCAAACTTGTTAGTTTTAGATGAAATTCTTCTTGCAACTTATTTAAAACTTTTAGATGATAAAAACATAATCAATACATTAAAAAAAATTCAGAAAATAAAGAAAAATATAGACATAATTCTTACTGGTCGCTATGCTTCTAAAAATTTGATTAAATTTTCTGATTTCGTTAATAAAATTTCTATAATAAAGATGCCTAAAAAGCTAGAAACTAAAAAAGGAATCCAATATTAAAGAATCAAGAGTCTTGAAAATTAAAACTGAAAAACTGCCACATTTTGTTACTTCTAATAAGTGGTATCAATCGAAAGATTTATAAATAACAAATGCCTTTTTAAATTATGATAGATAAGAATAAAAAAATAGATAATTTAAAACGGCTTTTGCATGAAGATGGTTTTAATGGCTCTAGTTATCTTAATTTAGAAGACCTCGTTGCAATAAGAGCCACAAATTATTTAAATAATGATAAAAACAATAAAGAAATTCTATGGCCATCTCCAGTTAGGCCCACTATTCATTTTTCTTTAAATCATTTAGTTGAATCTCATTTATATGGAAATTGGGATGATGTTACAAAATACTACATTATTCCATTTAAAGATTTAATAGAAAAAAATAAACAAAACTTTATTGGCGGTTTGCCTGTTGATGTATTTTTTCTAGGACCAATTAAACTACCAAAAAACTATACAATTATTGAAAAAAGAACTGGTGAAACCAACGAAGATTTTAAAACAAGAGTAGAGCAAGAAATTGAAAATAAAGGCTATTTAGTTGTCCTTGGAGGACAATGGAGTTGGGCAGGCAGCGGCGATTATGAATTAGAGCAATTGTTTAATAAACTTGGTCCCTATATAGAAACTGCGCATACAAACACCATTCTTAGTGTAACTGAAGAAAAAGTCGATAGAGAATTATGGAATTTATTAACAACTGAAAGAAAACTTTCTGAAAAAGAAAAACAACTGAAAGAAAATTTGTTAAAAGATGCTGATTTTAAAGTTAATAATTGCTATTCAGATGGCACGGAAATAAGCATAAATACGAAAATCTATAGGCAATATTGGTTAAACACTTTTAAAAAAATATTGAAAGAAGCGAAAAAGAACCCGAGAGATTTCGAAATGTTTTATATGCAAGCAAGCATTGATAAACAGTTAAAAGTAATTAATTACAAAAGATTGAAGAAATATTTAGATGAATGGGTTTACAACTATATGACAGATAATTAAAACAAACTTACAACTCCTTTTTGTCCAATTACTAAGGCAGTGATAACCAAGATTAACGGATTAAGTGTAAAAAACAAACTTAACAAAAAAACGATTCCTGCTATCAAATCAATGATGCTACCTAAACAAAAATTCAATAGAAAAGGCAATGACTTTGCAGCTAGAACAATTATTAAAATAATCACTAACAATGCAGAAATGTGAAATTTTAAAGCCAACGCAAATAAAATTACAGCCACAAACAAATCGAAAATTCCTAAAAACTTAACAAGCATAAATCTTAAAAGTCTGTCAAATATTTAAATCTAATGATAATAGTTGACAAAAGAGAAAAAAATTCTTTAGTTTTAGCAGAATTAATTGAAAGAAAGCAAGAAATCAAACTTGAACATCTTGCTGTTGCAGATTACATTATAGGAGATGTAGCAGTAGAACGTAAAACAATTTCTGATTTTATCAATTCAATGCTAAACAAAAGGCTTCTTCGACAATTAGAAGAATTAAAACAATATCCAAAACAACTCTTAATTATCGAAGGCGCTGATGATTCATTATACGAATTCGGCAAGCTTAATCCCAATGCTATTAGAGGCATGATGCTATCAATAGTTTTAAACTACGACATTCCAATAATTTTAACAAAAGATTCTTCAGAAACAGCAGAATTCCTAATTCTTTTAGAAAAAAGACAAAATAAAGATAAAAAGGAAATTAGTTTAAAAGCTAAAAAGAAAGCATTTAATCTTGCAGAACAACAACAATTCATTCTCGAGAGTTTTCCTGGAATTGGCCCTGCAACTGCAAAAAAATTATTAAAAAAATTTAAAACAATTAAAGCGATAATCAATGCTAATGAAAAGGAACTTGAAAGCATACTTAATAAAAATAAAATTGCGGCAATTAAAAAAATAATAAACTCCAAATACATTGATAACTAAATCAATTCAAACTCTTTAATTGTTTCATAAATTGGCCCTTGTTTTGTCAAGGTCGATTTTTTTAAATAAAATTTATCTATCTGAAATTCAATTGGTTTAACTTTAATTTCTTTTAATTTTTTAACAAATTCTTCTTTATTCCTAACAAATTTAACTCTGGCCAAAGTAATGTGACTTTCAAATGCCTTATCTTGAGAAAATTTTTCTTTTCTCAAAGTTACATCAATCAAATCGTGCAATTCTTTAACCTTTTTACTAGGTTCTAAGCTTACCCAAACAACTCTTACAAAGCTTAAAGAAGGAAAAACTCCAATATTGCCTAAATTTGCTTTAAATTTTTCAAATTTGATTTGTTTCAATGTTTCTTTAACTTTGCTGACTTGAAAATCAGTAAGCTCGCCGAAAAATTTCAATGTTAAATGTAAATTTTCAGGCTCAACAAATTTCATTTTGGCTTCTGGAAGCTCTTTCTGGATTTTTAACAACTCTTCTTTAGCCTTCTCTGGCAACTCGATGGCAAGAAAACATCTCATTTTTAAGCATATCCTAAATTAGGCCGATGCAATTTGTGCTTGCCACTAACTAATTTCATATGATCTTTTAACTCTGCTTTACTCAATTCAAGCAAAATTCCACAACCAATCAAAGCAAGAACACCAACAATAATAAAAACAGGTTCAAATCCGAATTTTGAAGCTGCCTGTGAACCAACAAACGCTGCAATAGCTGTTCCTATTCCTACGCTGCTTGAATAAATGCTCCATTCCCAACCTTTTTTACCTTTATCAAGATTATTGGCAAACAAACTAAACCAAGCAGGATTGGCTAAACCGGCACCAAAACCATGGATCGCTGCTGCAATATAAATGTGAATTATGTGAGTAGAAAAAAAATAAATAAAAGGTACAAGCGCAATAAAAAAAGTTCCGGTAACAGCCATCAAATAACGATGTTTTGGCTTAGCTATATGAGCAAAAATAAGTTGTAAAATGCATCTTAAACCAGTAGTAATGGCTGCTGCAATACCAACAGCCTCGATAGTGCCTCCAACTAAATTTTCTTTTATAAAAATGGCCATTATGGGCGATATTAATGCAAAACCAGTCAATACAAAGATGTCAGAAAAAATAAGCAATTTTAAAGTTCTATTCATTTTTATTTCTTGCTTTACTCTTTTTATTTTAATTTTCTTATTATCTCTCTTGCCAATTTAATTGTTTTATTATTTATATCTTTTTCGGGATTAACTTCAACCAAATCAATCACTTTTATTTGATATTTTATTTTGTCAATTAAATTAAAAAATTCTCGTTTAGTAATTCCATTCTTTTCTTTATAGCCCGTTCCAGGCGCAATGCTAGGATCAAAAACATCTATGTCAATACTAAGATAAATTTCATAACTGCCTTTATCTTCTATAATATTTAAATCCTTCACAATCTCAACTTCTTTTCTTCTCTCCAAAAACTTTTTTTCTTCAGGTTCAATTTTCCTAACACCAATCAAAATAATTTTATCAAAAAATTTTTCTTCAATTACTGCTCTCAACCATTCTTCATGAGTTGGCTCTTTCATTCTTGGCATACAATCAGCATGAGCATCAAAAACTACAAGATATTTTCTCTTTTTCGTTGTTTTAGTGAAAGCTTTAGCTAAAGGGTAAGAAATAGAATGATCACCGCCTATAAACAAAATTCGCTTTTCAGATTTCAAAAATTTTAAAGATTCTTTATAAATTTTTTTTATTGATTCTTTTATATTTGAATTATCTACTTTAATCTCATTTGCTTTTCTTATAATTTTATCCGGAGCTTTTTCACAACCTTTTGTCTTACTCAAGCCGTTAATAAAAGGGACTTTAACTAGTAACATCTTAAAAAATCAATTAGGCACTACGGCTGCCACAACATAATTCTTTATTTTCGCCACGTTTTTAACATCTCTGAGCTTAACATCAGAAATTTTTTCATCATAAACATAAAAGTCTTCTGCTTTAGTAGCAATTTCTTGAATTGTTATTGCTGCTGCAGTTTTCTCACTATCTTCCATATCTAATTGCCAATTTCCAATACATTGTTCTTTCGCTTCTTCTAAATCCTTTGCCTTTAAATCTTGGAATTTTTTTATTTCTTTAAGAATTATTTCTCTAACTTTTTTCAAATTTTCTTTATCAATTCCTGCATAAACAATACAATGTCCATAATCTTTTTCTTGTTCAAGAAAACTCTTAATGCTATAAGCCCAACCTCGCTTTTCTCGAACTTCTTGAAAAAGCCAACTTGACATTCCTTGACCGAGAATCGCATTAAAAATTTCAGAAGCATATCTTTCTTTCTCGCTAAGTTTTGGAACATTAAATGCTAAAGCCAAATGAGCCTGATCGATATCTTTTCTTTTTTCTATAAACTCTCGATTTTTATTTAAAGACGAAATATTGCTTTGAGAAATCTTTTTATTTTTATAAATTAAAAATTTTTCGGCCATTTCTTTTATTTCTTCAATATTTGCTTTTCCAACAACAGAAATAATCGTATTTTCAGAATTATAAAAAGAATCGTGCCATTTTATAAAACTTCTGCGATCAAAACTTGTAATTGTTTCTTTAGTTCCTAAGATTGGTAAAGCAAAAGGTTTTTCGTACAATAGTTCTTTAACTTTATCAAATAAAAAATTCATAGGCAAATCGTGAGCTCTATTTATTTCAGAAACAATAACTCCTTTTTCTTTTTCTATTTCTTTTTTATCGAATTTTGGATCAACAAACATGTCAAAAATAACATCTGCTCCTAAAACAGCATGCTTTGAAGGAATTTTGCACCAAAAAGCAGTTATTTGTTCAGAAGTAAATCCATTGAGAATGCCACCAACTTTTTCTATAGAAGAACTTATTTCTTCTTGGCTTCTTTTTTTAGAACCTTTGAAAAGCATATGTTCTGTAAAATGTGCTATTCCTTTATTTTTTTCATTTTCATATGCTGCTCCAACTTTTGTCGAAACCATTATCGATGTAATGGGCAAACTTCTTTTTTCAAATAAAATAGTTGGTCCGTTTTCTAATCTTATTTTATAAAAATTCATCATAAAGCAAATTAATTTTTGTATTTTAAATTTCTTTCTATCGTTTTAAAATATATTAAATAAAGGTTATGAAAAACTAACATAATGTATTTAAATAAGAAAATTATTGAAAAAAGTAAGTAAAAAAGAGAAAGAGACTTTCGGGGGAAATTCTTAAGCTCTTTCTCTTTTTTTTAAATTCTATCTAAACATTGTGTTTTCTTTAAACACAATACAAAAAGTTGTGGAGAAAAATTTAAATAGTTATTAGAGCACATATTCATATTTTAAAGAGAAGAGAACCCAAAAAACAAAGGCTAAGAGTGAGGAGATAAATGGCAATTACTCCAGGTGGCTGCCGCGATTTGAGAAAATACATGAACGATCCAAAAACTTTAGAAATTTTTGGCAAACTAATTAGTGGAAGAAGCGGTTATATTCCCGTGCAAGAAAAAAGAGTTGAGCCATTGATTTGTAAAAATTGTCATTTTCATTTAAGCGGCGAAGAAAAATTTTGTCCAGAATGCGGCACCAAGGTAGAAAAAGAACAAAAACAAGAAAAAGAATAAATCCAAATTAAAAAAAAGATTTGAATTTTTTTCTTATAGGATTAATTAATTTTTCCAAATATTCTGCAACTGAATTTTTTAAATCCAAAGGATGTAGCTTTCCTTGTTGATAAATATTTTCTAATTCTTTGTAACTATCAAATTCTATAGAACCTCCAAACTTAGCAGGTCTATTAACTAAAAATTTTTTAAACATTGGAAAAATTATCAACTTAGAAATTTGTAAAATAGGATTGTCTTGAACAATTTTTTCTGGACAATAAGCTTCACTAATTGCTTTTTTAATATCTTCATAAGAATCTGTTATAGAAATGATTGAACCAGGTATTGATTTAGACATCTTTTGGCCTGGACCTTTTAAAGAAGTTATTAAAGGCGTATGCATTGCAATGAAATCATAATTTAAAACTTTGCTTAACTCTTTTCCAATCATATGAACTTTTCTTTGTTCTATTCCGCCTAAAGCAACATCTACTTTAAGATGTTTTATATCAACAACTTGCATTAAAGGATACCATAATTGTGATATTGTTGCATGTTCGATATCTCTAGCTATTTCTTGCATAGCCCTTAAGCCCCTATTTATCGTAACTTCTTGAGAAAGCTTCATTACATCTAGCTGATATTCTTTATTAAATTGAAAATCACTTCCAAGAACTATTTCACATTTAAGCCCTATCGATTTTATTGTTTTTTTCCAAAGTTGAGTTTCTTTATTTATCTCTTCTACAGTTCCTTTTCTATTAAGTGAGGCATGAACATCTGCAAGAAGAACTTTAACTTTAAACCCTGCATTTGCCAAATCAATTAGTTTAAGAATTGTAACAAAATGTCCTAAGTGCAATGGCCCTGAAGGCTCATAGCCACAATAAACAACTGGCTTAGTTTTTTTATTTAGTAGTTCCTCTAATTCTTTTTCTGTAACTATCTCAATTACATTTCTTTTTATCAGTTCAAGCCTCTTTTCCGTATCTTTTATATTCATCTTTCCAATTTTTATTATCTTAATTAAAATAACTTCCTATTTTTATAACTTTCTTTTCGAAAATTAAACAAAGGTTTTAGCTATCCAATCGCCTAAAAAATGTGTTATAACTATAACCGCTAAAGCAATTATCAAATGTTCAAAAATAACTTTGCAAGGGTTTGCCTTATTTTGTTTAGCAATATAAAAACTCAAAATAGTTAATAAGAAAAAACCCCAAATAACACTAGCGATTATTGCTGGTTGCAATTCTAAAAATAAAACAGGAATGATAAAAGTTAAAGCAAAAAATAGTTTAGATAAAAATGTTGAAAAAGTCGATTCCCAAAGTTCTTTTTCTTTGTGTTTTATTTCAGCTTCTTCAGAAATGTGAATTCCCAAAGCGTCAGAAAACGCATCAGCTATTGCTATAGCTAAAATACCTCCTATAACAACTAATTTTGAATGGGTTCCTGAATGTAAGCCAACTATTAATCCAAGTGTTGTAATTATTCCCGAAGCTAAACCAAAACTAACCCCTTTTCTGATTGAAAACTTCATAATAGATATTAGAAACTTTAATTTAAAAATTTAATTTAAAACTTTTTAATAAATTATTTAAATTAGATTTTAAATAGAAAAAAATGGAAACTAAAAAGTTGCTAAAACTTTCTATAGTAATTGCTTTAATTACTATTTTTCTTATAGCCATTCTTGCCAATAATCTAGAACCAAAAACAAAAGCTATAGAAACTATAACTGAAAGAAATTTAGATGAATGGGTAAAAATACAGGGAAAAGTCACCCATATAAAAGAAACTGAAACATTAAAAATACTTACAATAAATGACGGAACGGCGGCTATAAATTGTATTTTTAGAAAAAAATTAAATATCAATGAAAATAGCCATGTGGAAATTATAGGAAAAGTTATAGACTATAAAGGCGAATTAGAAATTGAAATAAGTCAAATAAAAATATTAAGTTAAAAAACAAAACAATAATGCTGGAACAAATATTTTTTGCAATTCTTATTGGAATTTTTGCAGGAATAATCACTGGCCTTTTTCCAGGAATTCATATCAACCTTGTAGCTTTATTGTTATTTAGTTTCTCATCTTTATTGATACAATTTGTTTCTCCCATAATGTTTGCTACATTTATCGTTTCTATGTCTATAACTCATACTTTTCTTGATTTTATTCCTTCTATTTTCTTAGGAGCTCCAAATGAAGACACTGCATTAAGCATTTTGCCAGGCCATTTGTTGCTTTTAAAGGGCCATGGTTATGCTGCTATAAAATTAACAACAATGGGGGCCTTTTTTGGTCTTTTAATTGCATTGTCTTTATCGCCTTTAATTATTGTAATTGCTCCTATCATCTATCCATTTCTTGTTAAAATAATGGCATTTTTACTTATTGCAATAGTTTCATTTTTAATTTTTAGTGAAAAGAAAAAATTCTGGGCTTTTTTCATTTTTTTAGTTTCTGGAATTTTGGGTTTAGCAACTTTGAATTTTTATTCAATAAATCAGGCTTTATTTCCTTTATTTTCTGGACTTTTTGGCACTTCTCTTCTCGCAATTTCTTTTTTTAAAGATGTAAAGCTACCTAAACAGAAAATTGAAACAATAAAAATAGAAAAGCGAGAAGTTTCATCAACCATGACTTTAAGCATATTCGCTTCACTACTAGTTTCTTTTTTACCTGGAGTGGGTTCAGCGCAAGCAGCAACTATAGCTTCAGCATTCAAAAAACTAACTGAAAAAACTTTTTTATTAATGCTTGGAGCTGTCAATTCTTTAGTGATAGTTTTTAGCTTTGTTGCTCTTTATGCTATAGATAAACCACGAAGTGGCGTTGCTGTATTTGTAGGAAAATTCTTACCATTTCTTAACCAACAACAACTCTGGCTTTTACTTTTATCAGCTCTCTTAGCAGGCTGTATTTCTGTTTTTTTAGCACTATTTTTCGCAAGAATTTTTTCAAGAAACATAATAAAAATAAACTATAAATGGTTATGTTTTGGAATTATTTTATTCATTGTATTAATTTCTATCATAATTTCTGGGCCTTTATCTTTACTAGTCTTGCTCGCAGGCACTTCTATAGGAATTATAACCAGCATTATAGGAATCAAAAAAATTCATATGATGGGATCTTTAATTTTACCAGTAATTTTATATTATCTCATTTAAAAGCTTCACTAGAAATTAAAACCATTTTTTCAGTTCTTGTTGTTTCTCTGTTTCTTTTCCGAATAAAGTCTCTATTGCTAATTTTGTCAACTCTAACGCTTGTTTAGTGTATAATGGAACATTATATTCTTTTGCTAGTCTTGTTGCAACTTCTATATATTTGACTATAGAACCTTCAGCAATTGTAAAGATAATTCTTCCATTACATTTCAAACATTTTCCAGCTAAAGGAGGTCTTCTATATTTCTCATTACAATTAGAACATCTAAACTGCTGTTGAGTAAATTTATTGAAATTCCCTTTAATATCTCTGATAAAATGTCTTTCTATTACTAGTTTTGCGACATCGCTTTCATCTACTGCTCTTAATTTTTTAGCCAAATCCATTTGGCTAAAAAGTTTATCTTCCATACTCACAAGAGTTTTATAAGAACTGCATCTAACGCCATCATTAATATCTTGGACTTCGTGCGTATAGTACAATTCTTTAAATTCTCTATCTGTATCCAACCTATTTCTTATTTGCTCTATTTTTACTGTATTAGGAGGCATAAAATTCTCGGCAGCCATATAAAGTTCTAAAGGATATTCTTTTATTACATCCATATCAAAAATCATATCATCAACTTCATTAGCTCTTATTCTAGTATTCAAAAGCAATGGAGCGTCTTGCGTAGCTCCTCTATGAGCTGGTAAAAACTCTCTAGAAAAATTCAATAACGCATCTAACAATAACATCATAGCTGCCTCATCACCATCACAATCACGTCTCATTGCGGCATGCATATAAGGACTTGCAAAAAAACATTGTGTTTTACTAAAACCTATTATTCTGCCTACAACTCCTGCACAATTATGTGGAGCAATGCATAAAAGTAAATGCCCTATCAAATCTTCTCTTTTTTTAACATTATAAAAAGGCTCCATTTTATAAAATCTAACTAATAAATCATCAATAAATTGTGAAACTCTTATAAAAATTTCATCCGCTCTTTCATCAACACCATCAGGACTGCAAGGCAATATTACATCATGTGGCTTTAATTCTAAAATTTGTTCATCTGTCTTAAGTTCTTTTCCAAACATATCTTTAGTATAACCTAATTCTTTCAATTTTTCTATAGATGTTCCTATTTCTTTAGGTTTAAAGTGAGTTAAAGGAACTTCTGTAGCATCATAACGAATCGTACCATCTTTATTGACATGTAATTGATATTTTGCTCTTAAAATTCCTTTAGCAAGATTCTCTGGAATGTGTCTTGCTGAACTTGTGCCTCTAACTCCTTTAATGAGTTGAGGCAATTCTTTTAAATCCAAATGCTTAACTGCACTATTAAAATAATGTTTAATATCTAGTTTTTGTTCTAAATATACTTTTGTCTTACCATGCAAAGGACACATTTCACTAAACATTTTTCTAAAACAACTCGGACAATAATATAATTGTTTGTTTTTGTTTCCGCAATTTTCACAAACAAAATAAATGCTTTCTCTTTTACAATTCTCGCAAAAATAAATAGGAAAATCTGCTGTAACTGTTCCTTTTTCTAAAGCTGCTTGAATGCTTCTTAGTTTACCTCCTTCTTCTCCGACAGGAAATAACACATGAGGAGAACCTTTAAGTTCTCTTGGTTTTGCTTTTTCAGGTCTTCCCATTCTCGCTCCAATAAAAGTTCCTGCTTTGTCTTTTATTTTGAACCTTGAAAATCTATTTACAATTTCAAGAACATTTTTTTGTTGTAACTCTTGTTTTTCTTTTTCTAAAATTTTATAAATTTCGTCAACTTTGTTAAAATCTTTAAGTTCTATATCAATACCCAAATTAACTGCTAAACTTTTTGCTTCATTCTTATCAATAACAACATTTGCTGTACTAACTAAATGTTCTATGGCTAAAAGCTCTAAAGCTCTTTTAGCAACTACCAATTCTTGTCTTCTATGGCTCTCATAAGGCAAATCGATTTTGCCTTCTCTAATAGTAGCTTCCCGAAGCCATTTTATTAAAGAAAAAAATTGTTCAAAATTTAATTGTGACCAATAAAAAATATAATTAGGATGTAATGGAATTTTAAATAACTCGCTAATTTTTATAGCGTCTTCAAGCGAAGGATCTTTTCTATCAAGATATTGTAAAGCTTGCTGTATTTCTTCCAATTCTTGTTGACTTTTTCCTTCTAAAATATTAGGGCCGCTATATTTTGTTGCAACTTCTTTCAACTCCACTAACCACCAATCACTATTGTAACCACAAGGTACTAGAGTATAATTTCTATTAGCAAAATCTCCATAAGAAATCAAGATATCTCCTATATAAATTACTTCTTTTATTTGATTTTTTATAACATCTAATTTATCTAAATATCTTTTATCAAGTCTTAAAACAGAATCGTCTTTTAGTTTAACAACAGGGCCTTCAATACTATCACATACTGTTACAGCCGCACCTTTAGAAGGTTTTTCTAATTTTAATTGTGTTCCTATTGCTATAAATTCATTTAAAATTTTCATAGTTATAGGATTTATAGCTACAGCACTATAACCAGTAGCTCTTGTTCTTCCATATCTTAATCTAAAACCTCCTGAACGAGAAGGATGAGCAAGAACAGGCCTACCAGCAACTAAATCTTGAATATAAGTTCCTGTAGCAACTTGTTTTTTTTCTTCTGCTTTCTTTTTTTGAAATTCTACAAATTTTTCAAGCCAATCCCAATCGCTAATTTTGAAACCGTCTTTTTTCGCTTTATTTAAAACTTTTAAAAGCTTCGGAGCTTTCTGAGCAAGTCCTTCTGCTAAAATTAAACAAGCGCCGCTTCTTATTCTATTTGTTTCTATTCTATCTAAATCTTTATAATTACTAACTTCTCTTTCTTCTGTAGGATCGCCATCAATTTGTATTGGTAAATTAGTTACTAAAAATTCTATCTCTTTTTCACTAGGCAAATATTGTAAATTAGTAATTCTTTCATGTCTATCATAAATTTCTGTTATCATTCTTTTTATTTCTTGCTCTGTTGGATCATATTTTGCATAACCAAAAGTTTCTCTAAGATAATCAAAAATAAGTAAAAAAGTGCTCGCCGCCGTTCTACCAGCTCCTCCAATCGGGCCTGAAAAATACACTGCCAGATAATCTTTGCCATCTCTTGTTTTTTTAATTTTAAAATGAGTATAACCTTCAAGCGGAGCGGCCACGACACCTAAAGTTAAATAAGCAAATGCTACTCTCGCTCCAGCATCTATTTTTTCTTCTACGCTTTTAAATTTACAAAATTTTTCTTTAGCTACTTCTTCTGCAATTTTTAAACAAACAGCCACATCTAAAAATCCATATTCTTTTTCTAATTCTTTTATTCTTTTTTCGATCTTTTCGTCATTTACTTGTGGATATATAGTTGAAACTAATCTTAAAGCTCTTTGAGCTAAACTAGCTGCTTTTGGAATTTCAACTATAGAAACTGGATCTAAACCTTTCTCTCTCGCTTTTTTTGCAATTTCGTAGATTTTATCTACTTCTTCATCAAGTTGTTTAAAATATTGATTCATTTTTTAACTAAAATCCATAACCGTTATTTTGCCTGTTTTTAAATTCAATATAGGAACTTTACAAGGATCTGGCTCATGTCCAAATTTTTCTTGATAAGCGGTTTTCTTTTGCCAACATGAACAAGATATTGTTATAATATTATTATAACGAGATATTGCGCTTTTATGAATATGGCCTGAAACGAAAATGTCTGGAATTGTTCTTATTGCAAGAAAATCTTTCTCAAAAGGATAATATGTTGTTGAAGTATGAGATGGGGCGAGATGTCTTTTCTTAAGTAAAAAATGAATTATAGTGTCTGGTTTCATTTTTGCGTTAATTTGTCTTAAGTTATCATTAACATCTACATAATAATCATAAGAGTCGCCATGGTACATTAAAACATTAAATCCTGGAAAATTTTTGCTTTTAGCTATTTTTACTATTGCTGGATTTGTAGTTATTATTAAATTTTTTAATTTATATAACTCTGGAGCTATTTCTTTAGGAATTTTTGGTTGCGGCTCTATAAAACAAGAAGCATCATGTTTGCCGCCCGCGCACATAATTATAGTCACATCTTTTCTTATCTTATTTAAATACTCTGCTAACAATTTATATTGTTCTCTCACATCTTTAATTCTTAATTCTTTTTCCTGACCGGGATAAACCCCCACTCCATCAACAGTATCTCCAACGATAAAAAAATACTTTACTTTTTTTGCGAATTCTTTTTGTTTTTCAGAACCGATATTTCCATTTAACCAATCTATAAATTTTAAAAAATTTTCTTCGAGAAACTTATCAGAACCAACGTGCAAGTCTGCTGTAAAGGCTACTAATTGTTCTACGGGTGATTTTTTTTGTTCAGTAGCCAAATCTGGAAATATAATATCATTAGCAAAGACAATTTCATTAGAACCTGTCCCCTTTACTGCAATTACTTCATCTAAAACAACATTCGACGCTTTCTCAAATAATTCTTTTTTATCACGATGTACTATAACTGAAATTTTACCAGTCAAATCTTCTAATTCTAATAAAATATTTTTATTTTTTGTTGTTTTTTTATCATAGACTAAACCTATAACAGAAAGAACTTTTTTTTGTCCTGAAATTTTTCCTATACTGCATAAACCTTCTAAATCTCTGTCTTGCAAACAATTTTTCAAAACCAAATATCTGTCTCTAAAATATTTAATAAAATCATCCACAGCTATCTTTCTTTGCGTAAAAACTCTCTCTTCTACAATTTCTACATCTTTTATTTTTTCGAATTTTTCTTTTTCTTGTTCTATTTCTTCAAAACTTTTTTCTTTTTCATTTAGAGAAAAATGTTCTTTAACTATGGCTAAAAATTTTTCATCATTACTGCTTTCTACAAATTTATTTAAATTATTATAAAAAAAATCTTTAGTTATTATTCTAGGTGGATTAAATCTTAACAAAAGTTCTGCTAAAGATATATCATTAAATAAATTATTAAGTAAAAAAGCCATGCTCTGTTCTACTAAATATCCTTTCGACAACAATATTTTAATATCTTCTTTCATTTTAACTCTTTTCCCCTCAACCTTTCTCATCTATAAAAATTCATAGAGCTAACGAACTATTCAATATTGAATTTATCTTTTCTAAAAGAGGAAGCGGCAAATCAACCCTTATTTCTCTTGTTCTACCATAACGGCCTTTACTTA
>JAVZYK010000001.1:395845-498109 GCA_038886195.1 Candidatus Pacearchaeota archaeon | reverse complement strand
TACTTATAACTTTAGCATTTATTATACCTTGCATATCAAATTGTGCTATAATATCGCTAACTCTTCTTTGTGTCAAGCAATCCATTTTAAATTTTTTACAAAGCTCTCTATAAAGATTATAAATATCTCCAGTAAATAATAAATTTTCTTTTCTTTCCCTAATATTTTTCTTAAAAAGCTCTATTATTGCTAACAAAGTTAATTGAAATTGTTTTGGTTGAGTTTCTACAGCAATTAAAATTTTATCCATCTCAATCTTTTCATTAGCTTTGTCAATGTAATCTAAAGTTATTTGTGTTTTACCATCACGTTCTACAAGCTCTCCTGCAATTCTTAATAAATCTAAAGCTCTACGAGCATCTCCATGTTCTCTAGCAGCATAAGCAGCACATTTTTCTATCACACCTTCCCCTACTACATTGTTTTTAAATGCCTCTTTTGCTCTTTCTCGCAATATATCTTGAAGTTGTAATGCATTATAAGGTGGAAATAAAATTTCTTCTTCACTTAATGAACTTTTAACTCTAGGATCTAAAGTATCTAAAAATTTCAAATCATTAGATATACCTATAATACTTATTTGTGCATTATTTAATTCGTTGTTTAGTCTTGTAAAATTATAAAGAAATTCATCTCCAATGCGCTTTACAGCTTGATCAATTTCATCAAAAATTACAATCAATATTTGTTTTTTATCATCTATCATTCCTAAAAATTTATGATATAGTTGATCTGTAGGCAATCCAGTAGCTGGAACTTTTTCCCCTAATTTATTTATTAATTCTGCAAGAATCCTATATTCAGTATCTGCAACTTTCTTTAATTTACAATTAATATAAGGCATTGATAAATTAATATTTTGTTCACTTGCTTTCTTTAACAATTGTTTTTTAACATATTGTACTACTAGAGTTTTTCCTGTTCCAGTTAAACCATAAATAAATAAATTACTAGGTCTTTCCAATCTTAAACTAGGAGCAACTATTGCTGCTACTTGTGCTATTTGTTTTTCTCTATGTGGAATGTTTTCAGGAGTGTAGTTTGTTTGTAAAATTATTTTATTTTTAAATATAGTTTGTTTAATAAAGGAATCAAAAATCTTATTTATATCTTCTTTTTTATCTATTTTATTAATTTCTTCATTTTTCTTTATTTTATTTACTTCATTTAAATTTCCTCTTTTTATC
This sequence comes from Candidatus Pacearchaeota archaeon, assembly GCA_038886195.1. Taxonomy (GTDB): domain Archaea; phylum Nanobdellota; class Nanobdellia; order Pacearchaeales; family UBA284; genus JAVZYK01. The sequence goes on along the minus strand of JAVZYK010000001.1, from coordinate 496,922 downwards.
ATTTTTTTTTCTATTTTTTATTTTATAAAATTTATAAATATTTTTGTCCTAAAACATATACATAAACACCTTAATTTCTTATGGAAAAGTGTTTAATTTAATTCAAATATTTTTTTGTCCTAATGAAATAATAGTAAAACCTCTGTTTCTTATAAAAGTAAAAATAATGATTAAAAAAAATGTAATAAAAATATAACTAATGCAAAATATATAATACAATATATAAAAATTTTTAAATAGTTTTTAAAAATAAAAAAATTTTCATTTATTTTTAAATCTTTTTCTATTTTTCCATAAGAAAAGATAGGGTGATGGTTGGAAATGAAGCTCAACTCTGAAAGCAGGCTGTCAAGGAAATGACTTGATAGAGTTACAAATTAGAATAAACCAAAAATTAATCCTGCAATCGTTGAATAAACAATTACTAAACTTACATAAGTTATAGTCTTTTTTGTTCCTAAAACTTTTCTAATAACTAACATGTTTGGAAGGCTTAATGAAGGTCCTGCTAAAAGCAATGCGAGAGCAGGTCCAGAAGCCATCCCTTTAACAATCAATGCCTGTACTATTGGAATTTCTGTTAAAGTTGAAAAGTACATGAATGCTCCAAATACCGAAGCAATTAGATTTCCAATAAGATTGTTCTGACCAAATAAATTTTCAATCAAACTTTGAGGAAGTAAAGGCATTATAAAACCTGCAATAAAAACCCCTATAAACAATAAGGGCAAGAGAATTTTAGCAAAATTCCAAGTTTCTTCTAGCCACAATTTTGTTGAATGGTTTTTGAACTTAAACAAAACAATAAAAACTACTCCTGATGTAAAACAGACTATTAGAGAATACTTAAGCAAAGTGCTTATCTGTAAGCCATTTACAACAAGAACCCCAACAAGCATAAGAAAGAAAGCAACCAAAACAATGTTAGAGATTTTTGATTCTTCTGTTTCTTGAATTATTAGCTTTTCTTTTTCAACCTTCTCTCTGAAGATAGACTGCATTGTCAATCCAATCAGAATTGATAACAAGATAGCAAAAAATACCCTTGCTAAACCAATTTTTATTCCTAAAACAGACATCGTCAAAAAAATTGCAGCTATGTTAATGGCTGGACCTGCGAAAAGAAAGGTCATGGCTGGACCTAAACCTGCCCCTCTTTTTCTAATTCCTGCAAATAATGGCAAAATAGTACAGGAACAAACAGCTAAAATTGCACCAGAAACAGAAGCAACACTATAAGAAACATATTTTTTTGCTTCATGCCCTAAATATTTCATAACTTTTTCTTTCTTAATAAAAACAGCTATTGCTCCAGCAATAAATAAAGCAGGTAACAAGCAGGTTAAAACATGCTGTTTTGCATATTCTCCAAGCAAGGCTATTCCGCTCAAAACAGAATTATTAAACCAATCGCTATTCTGTGGAACAAAATAAAATATAGTAAATACTAATGCTATCCAAAACATTAAAATCCAATCTTTTCTTTCCATATTATAACCACTTCTTTATTTCTTCAACTTCTGGTATTCTGCCATATGCCTTTAATTTTCCATCAATTATTATTGCAGGAGTAGCCATAACTCCCCGAGTTATGATTTCATTAATGTCTGTAACTTTTACAATCTCGGCTTTTTTCTTTGCTTCCTCTACTGCTTTTCTTGCGTTAGCTTCCAACTGCTTGCATTTTGGACAACCCATTCCGAGTATTTCTATCTTCATTTTAACCTCCACAACACGATTTATTCTTTAATTTATCATTAAGTTGTTTCTTTGCAATTTTCAAAACACCCTTTTTCTTTATTAAATCCTTTACATACTGCTTATCAGGAAAACTGATAGCATTAAAGACACACCAAACTTCGCATGAAGTGCATCCAACCATGCAATTATTTGGCCTTGCCACAATAGATTTATTCTTCTTCAAGTCAAATTCAAAAACATTTCTACCACAAGAAGTTACACACATTCCACATCCAGTACATTTTGATTCGTCAATTGTTGGATGCCAATTTATTTCTTCTCTGGGGATCCCTTTCCATTCATCTGTTTTAATTTCCATTTTAACCTCCTTTCATGCAACAAGATTTTTTCAAAATCTTGCCTTTGGCATATCCTAATGCTTTGAATATATCACAAACGCGATAATCTTTTATCTTGTAAAAAACCCGTTTTCCTTCTCTTCTTGATTCAACAATCCCAACACTTTCTAATTTGGACAATTGTATTGAAGTCGTTGATTGCGTTCTTCTTACGTGTGGAAATATTTCGCAAACACATTTTTCTCCATCTAATAGAAATTCCACTATTTTTAATCTTGTTTCATCTGAAAGTGCTTTCAGTATTTTTATTGTTTCTTTTTCATTCATTTTTACACCTATCCGAACATTAACAATTCAGGTTTGAATATCATCAAAATACCAATTATCAGCATAACAATCCCTCCGATTAAGTGAGATAATCTGCTATACTTAGTTGAAATGCCTGTAAGTTGTAAGGTTGCCATTGCTATAAAAAATACAATCAAATCATCAAGCATGAATATAAAAATGTATAAAATTAAGTATGAATAATATTGCCATGCTGGTAAATTATTTAATGCAAGGATTTGAGTATAAACTGCTGGCAAGCCAGCGGAGCATATAAGTTCGACAAGATTTACTGCAAAAGCTAAAACAATCAAGCCAACTAAAGCAATAACAAAATGTTTTTCCTGAATTATTTTTTTGAGATTTTCAAAAACTCTTTGCCTCTTTTTTTCTCCAGTAACTTTACATCCGCCTGAAGGATTCGTAAAGTATTCTTTAAGATTATAATACGCTGCCCAAAGGGCAACACCGCCAATCAATAACCTAACCCAAAACACAAAACCAAGAAATAAGAAAATATTGAGCCAAGCAGCCATAAACAAGAAATATACAAATGCCGAAGCTGCTATAAACACGCTTCCGAAAATCCACATCTTCTTTTTATTTTGCATTCCAAAAAGCAAGGTAATCAGAAACAATAAAACCCACATTGCACAAGGATTAAATCCATCAATGCCGGCAATTAATATTGTTAATAATGGCAAAGAGAGATTTTTTGTTTCAACTTCTCCTATAATTGGAAGATTTAGTTTTTCAGGTATTGCTCTTTTGCTCACTGGTTGTTCTTTTTGTGTTATAGGAGTCATCAAACCACTTACAACATCTACACAATGATTCTTTATAGCACATTGAATAGCATCTTCAATCGCTTTTCCTGTTGTTTCTTCATTATACCAGCCAATAAAATACTGCTTACCAACAACTGTGAATGGAACGCCAGAAACATCAGCATTAAGCTCTTTACCAACTTTTGCTAGCAATTCAGCATTTTCCCTGCTCTTTGTAACTTCTAGGCTATGTATATTTAAATTAGGATATTTTTCTTTAAGTTCTAATAAAAATATTTTTTCAGCAGAGCAGTGCGGACAGCCCTCTGCCCAGAAAAAATAAAGATTAACCTCATTGCTATTATTGATTTCCTGCGCAGAAGTTATAGAACCAATTAAAGAAAACAACAAAATACTAAATAAAATAAAGCTAATTAATTTCTTCATATTAATCTCATTTATTTCTATATTTTTTAATTAATTCTACTATCTCTTTTTTAGAATGTTCCCCTTCAAGCCTCAAGATTTCATTGCCTTTCTTATCCAGAAAAATAACGACTGGCAGACTTTTACTGATATTATATCTCTTTACCATTTCTTTGTCTTTGTCGTAATCGTAACATTTTAGTTTTAACCATGGATTTTCTTTTATTATTTCCTTCCAACGAGGTTCCATTACCTTGCACGCAATACACCAAACTGCTCCAAAACCTATTACTTTCATAGTCTTTACTTCCTACTTGTCTTTGTTCTCATTTATAATCTTCAAAAGTTCCTCTTTAGATATCTCTCCATGAAGTCTTAAAAATTCTTTGCCTTTTTTGTCCAAAAAGACAAATGTCGGCAGATTCTTGTCAATCTTCCACTTTTTTACAGCTTCCTTATCTTTGTCAAAGTCATAGTACTCTGTTTTTAGCCAAGGATTCTCTTTTTCAATTTCCTGCCATCTTGGTCTCATGACCAAACAACCAGAACACCAGACCGCACCAAATTTCAATACTTTCATTATGAAACACCTCCTATTGATATATTGATAAATATCAATATTTATAAATGTTTTGTTTATTTAAAATATAAGAAACCCTAAAATCCAGTTGATGGCACCTCAACTTTGCATCTACTGAAAAAAGAGAAAAATTTATAAATAATATGAGTTTTTGAATTTAATTAAATTTGATTGATTAAAAATGGTATTAGAAAAAAGACCTGCAAGAGAATTGACTGGCAAGTTAGTTGTAACAAAAGAAGGTAAGAGAATAGGTATAGTGAAGGACTTAACTTTTGAAGCAAGAAGTGGAGAGTTAATACAAATAGTTGTAACAAACCCAACTTCCTATGCTTTATCTCTAAATTTAGAGAAAGCAAGAACTGGAGAGTTACTTATCCCATTCTCATCAATTATAGCTGTTGGAGATTTTGTTGTTGTAAGTGAAGAAGATATGAGATAAAAGAATAAAACACTTGCTTGCTTCTTGAAAATGGTTGTTATAGGTTTTAATTTAAAAAAAATTTTGGTTGAAAGAAAAGGTATTGTTAGAGGTTCTTTAAAAGTAAATACAAATATAAATGTTATTGATTTAAAGAAAGAAGAAATTAAACTTATAACAGGTAAAGATGTTTTGAATTTTTCCTTTGAGTTTATAATAAATTATGTTGGAGTCGAAGATCATACAGGCAACGTGGCTGATTTGATTTTTGAAGGAGAAGTTCTTTATTTAGTAGATCCAAAAGACACAAAAAAAATTTTAGATGATTGGAAAAAGAAAGAAATTCAAGAAAATATTAGATTGAGAGTTTTTAATACCATTCTTACAAAGTGCAATCTTAAAGCATTAATTCTTGAAGATGAGTTGGGATTGCCTCCTCATCTACCTCTACCAAAATTTAAAACCAAATCAGAAGAAAAGAAAAAATAAAAAATAAAAGAAAATAAAATTTCTTTTTTATTATTTTAGAGTGATTAAAAAAACATAAAATTTAAATATCACCTTTTTATTGTTTTTATTATGGGAGTAGAGCAAATAATTATTTTTACTGAAAAAGAACATTGGAGAGAAGAAAGTTTTCAAAAAATTTTAGAAACATTAGAAGAAAATTATAAATTAAATGATAAAAAAATACTCTTTTTTCCAGAATATCTTATAAATGAAAAAGATATTCAAGAAATTCTTCTAGATGAAAAAGAAAAAACAAATTGTTGTTTTAGTAAAATTCTTAATTTCCTTCTATCTGATCCAGATAGAATTTCAATTTATCCTATAGGAGTTGATATAGATGGAGGTAATGAAAGAAGAGATAATCTTTACAAAAAATTTGCTTCAATTTATGATAAAATTAACACATCAAATTCTAATACACAGGTATTTATTCTTATAGGAAATAGTTATAAAGATTATTTTTTTAAAAGAATTAGAGACGACTACTATTTAACTCCTATTATTTTTCCTGTTTAAATGCTTTTATATGTCACTATTTTTCCAAGCCTTCTTTTTACATCTCTGAATATTTTCGCCGTACCTGGCTCTTTTAAAACATAAGAATATTTATTTAATTCGTCAGCATATCTTTCTGCATTTCTTTGAATCGTTCGAACCAATGAAGGATTTCTACTTTTATATTTTTCATAAAATTTTTCTAAACCTAAAGTAGTTGTTGAATAGCCTATTTTATCAAAAACATCTTTTTTTACTTTATTAAGGAATTTTTTGAATTCGTTTATTTCCTCTTTTGTTAAATAAGGTTTAGACTTAACCATATATTTATTAAAAATTGTGTATTAAAAAACTTTTCTATATTGTAGCGCATTATAAAAAAAGTTTAAGAGCGCCAGGAGGAGGATTCGAACCTCCAAGCCCAAAAGGGCACACGCTCTCGAGGCGTGCGCATTACCATTCTGCCATCCTGGCTTAAATAAATAAAAAACAAAAACTATTTAAATCTCTCGTAAGTAGTAATTTTATGGCTAAGGGAAATATAGGAAATGTAATGAAAGTTATTTTGATTGCAATTTTGTTATTTTCAACTATAGCAATAATCGGCGCTGGTTGTCAAAAAGATATAACAGGAGAATCAACTATTCAAAAACAACAAGAACAACAAATAATACAACAACCATCCATTCTTTTTTCAGATGATTTTTCTAGCTACAATATGGGCGCGACTCCAAATAAATGGCAAACAGTTATGAAAGACAGTCTAACAGCAACAACAAAAGGAATGACCCAAGCTTCAGGCCAATATGGCGCAGTTCTCGAACTTAGAGGCAAGCTACTAGAAACAGGCTCAAGCGATTGGAAAGATTATACAATTAATATGAATTTCAAAATTAGCAATGCAGGCAATCACATAGGTCCAGAAGTTATTTTCCGCAAATCAGGAGAAAATTATTATCTTTTTTCTACATATATAAAACCAACAGGAACTGACTTTTTTGTTTACAAAATTCTAGAAGAAAATAAATATGAATTGAAAAGAAAAGCAGGCAAAAAAATAGACGACGATTTATGGCACAGATTACAAATAATTGTTCAAGGCAATGAAATAAGAGTTAACATAGATGATTCAGAAATTATGAGTTTGACTGACGATAGTTTACAACAAGGCAATATAGCTTTACAATCAGATCCTTTGAGCGTTATTTATTTTGATGACATAATCGTCATAGGAACAAAAATATAAAACGATAAAACTATAACAAAAATTATTTTATATTTTTTAATTTTCCAAAATAATACGCTCCTCCTTTTTCATCAAGCACATAAACATTAAAATTTTTTATTTTTCTTTCTTCAAGAAACGGGCTCAGCAATTTTTCTTTTTTAACATCACTACCTTCAAAAACTGAAAAGAATGAAGGCATCACAACAAGATTCTTGCCATGCCACTTGCCCTTTAAAAAGCATTTATATATTTCTTGTTTAACTCCATCTCTAATTGAAATAGCGCAATGTTCATGTCCTATTATAACTGTCTTTATTTTTTTAGAATAGATCTCTTCATCTAATAAAATTTTATGGCCATGCAAAATGCAAATGTCATCAATACAATAAAAATTTTTTACACTCAAACCTTTCTTTTTAGCTATAGGTTCAAGAATTGTGTCATGATTTCCTTTTATTAATATAACTTTTCTATTATTTTTTAACAACAAATCTAGAATTTCTAAACTCTCTTTCCATTCCTGTTTTGATATCTCGCCGAACTCATGCTTTAAGTCGCCATTTATTACAACAATTTTCGGCTTTAACTTCAACAATTCTTTAATTTCATTCAATATTTTTTTAAATGTAATTTTTGGAACAAAAATTCCTTCTTCAATCAAAGCTTCTTCGTAACCTATATGCAAGTCAGCAATAATCAAAACTTTTTGTTTCGGCAACCACAAAGCCTTATTCTTAATCTCAATTCCAGGCAAGATTTCCATTTTATTTCTTTATTCTATCTATCACAGCTTTATGCATCCTCTTCAAAAATTCAATTTTATTTTCCATTTTAAGTAAATCAGCATATCCTTGCGTTATTAAATTGAAAGAAAAGGGTGAAGGAACATTAGTAACAATAGTTTCAACTTTAATTTTCTTGTCTTTTATCCATCTTAAAACTTGAATTGCATTATTTATATCCATTAAATCCTCAAGCACTTCGCGTTTAGTTTCTTTTAAAATTGGAAAATCCTTTGAGATTTTTTTCACAACACCAAGTAAGAAATCACTCTTCATCTGTTGTTTTCCTACCGTTTTGTTTTTTCCTTTATAAGAGCGAAGAATCATTAAACTCCTTGTTGCACAATGTCTAAATCTTCTTTTAAAAACTTCTGTTTTTTCAATCGCCTCTTCTAACACTTCACGCAGGGCTTCTGGTTTTTCGCTCAAAAGTCTAAATGCTTTTTCTATTTGAATAGGCCATTCTGCTGCAATAAAAAAACCATTATCATTAATGCCAATTTCAACATCTCTTTGTCCATGTCTTGCAACAAGATAAGCCAAGGCTCGCGACAAAGCATCATTGACGCGCCTTCCATACAAAGAATGTACTAAACAATATTGTTTACCATTTCTATCCATATATCTTTCAATAACCAATCGATTTTCATGAGGCATTTTACCTTTAGTATAATGATATTGTTCGTAGAAGTAGTTGTAAATTGCTTCAACGCTATTTTTATCAACATAAAGATAATTTTCGATAAAATCTTTAATTTCTTGTTCTTTTTTCTTTTTATCAAACATTTCACATATCAATTTTCTAAAACGTTGTATAGCTAAAGCCAAATCAAAAGACAGAGGCAACATCTCGCTTTGCCAAGAAGGAATTGTTGGCGGCCTTTGGACAGAAGCATTAACATAAGCATTCATACCTTTAGAATAAAGGAATTCATACTTATTACCACCTAAAACAAAAACATCCCCTTTTTTTAAACGTTCTAGAAAAGCTTCATCAATAACTCCTATTTTTTCGTCCTTTCTATCATAAGGTGAAGCAATAATAACATTTACAAAACTTTCTTCAGGAATCGTTCCAATATTAGTCATATAAATCATTCTAGCAAGCTTTCCTTTTTTGCCTATCTCTCTAGTTTTAGGATCATACCATATTTTTGCATAAACGTTTCTAGCTTCCAATCCAGCATATTCTGCAGCCAAATAACTTATAACAGAAAAAAAATCCTCGCGAGACAAGTTGTGATAACAATAGCTTTTTCTAATTAGTGAGAATAGCTCATCTACGTTCCATTTTTGCTGTATTGCCATGCCATAAATCTGTTGTGCTAATACATCTAAACAATTTTTTGGAAATTCAATCTTATCAATTTTTCTTTCTAAAGCTTCTTTTAGCATTACAGAACATTCAACTAAATCATCTCTGTCTAAAACAACAACTCTCCCTTTGCTTATTTCATTTAATTTATGTCCTGCTCTTCCAGTTCTTTGTAAAATTCTGGCCACGCTTTTAGGAGAGCTTAATAAAACAACTAAATCAATATAACCTATATCTATTCCTAATTCTAATGAAGTAGATGTTACAACACATTTTAGTTTACCTTCTCTTAATCTTTGTTCAATGCTATAACGCAGAGCTTTGCTTAATGAGGAATGATGCGCTCCTATAGTTTCTTCAACTTGTTCATATTTTCCAGGAAACATTTCTTTAAGATGATTAATGACTCTTTCTGTAGCAGATCTAGTATTTGTAAAAATTAAAGTTGTTTTATGATCTTGAATTAGATTATCTAATAAACCATATAGGCTGGATTGCATCTCTTTAGCATTAGTATCAATCAAATCCTGCACTGGACTTAATACTTTTAAATCAAATTTTTTTATAAAATGAACGTCAGCAATAAGACAATCTTTTTCTTTATCATTTTCATTAAAACCTACAAGAAACTTGGCAACTTCTTCTAAAGGAGCAATTGTTGCACTTAAGCCTATTCTCACAGGAACTATTTTGCTTAAAGCCTCTAATCTCTCTAACGAAACTGAAAGATGAACCCCTCTTTTATTGGCTAAAGCATGAATTTCATCCACTATTATAAACTCTACTGCTTTGAAAGCATCTATGAATTTTTTAGAACTTAAAACTATTGCAAGACTTTCTGGAGTTGTAATTAAAATGTGAGGTGCCTTTTTCAACATTTTTTGTTTTTCCTCTGTTGTCGTGTCTCCAGTTCTAACAGCAATCCTTATTCCAAACTCCTTTCCAGCCAGTTTTTCCATTTCCTCAAGAGGTTTTTTAAGATTGACTTCAATGTCGCGGGATAAGGCCTTTAAAGGCGAAACATAAACACAATAAACTTTATTTTCAAGCTCGTATTTTTCAGCCAATGTTATTAAATAGCTTAAAATGGAAGTAAATGCACACAATGTTTTACCAGAACCAGTCGGCGCACTTACAAGGATGTTTTTTCTTTCATGAATTGGAATGATAGCATATTTTTGACTTTCACAAAAAGAGCCAAATTTCTTTCTAAACCAATCCGCTACAACTGGATTTAATGAAGCAAATATTTCTAAATCGTTATTAGGTTTTTCAATATATTTTATCATTTTTAACTCCTTAGCCAATAAAACAGCAAAATAAAAGCATAAATAATATAAATCTTTTGTTTTCTTTTAATTACAAGTTTCCGTAAATTTATTAAATCTAAGAAGATAACAATTTTTATGAGAATAATTGTTTTTGGAGATAGCATAGCTTATGGCGTGTGGGACAAGGAAGGGGGTTGGGTATCTAGGCTAAGAAAATTTTTTGACAAGATAACAATTAATGATCCAGATTTTTACTGTGTTATTTATAATTGCAGCATTTCAGGAAATACAACTAAAGATCTTCTCAAAAGGTTTAAATTCGAAATTGAACAAAGAGTAAAGGAAAAAGAAGAAACAACAATTATTTTCGAAATAGGAATTAATGATGCGCAATTTAATTTAAAGAAAAAAACAAATGCAACAAAACCAGAAGAGTTTAGAAGAAATATAAAAAAATTAATAAAAGAAGCTAAGAAATTTTCATCAAAAATAATATTTTTAAGCATAACGCCTATAGATGAAAAAAGAGCCATAGTTGTACCATGGTTGCCAGAAATTTCCTTTAGAAACAAATATATTCAACAATATAATCAAATAATTAAAGAAGAATGTGAAAAAAATAAAGTCTATTTTGTAGATGTTTTTGAACCAATGTTAGAATCAACAAAAAATATTCTTGAAGATGGAATTCACCCTAATGATAGAGGTCACGATTTAATTTACAAAATAGTTAAGAACTTTTTAATTAAAAGCAAAATAATAGAATTTCCTCAATAAACCTTTATACTCTTTTAATATTTTTTATTTTTAATTTTTCTTTTATATAATTCAGAGTTTATAACAAAAGTGTATTTTCCAAGATTGCTTTCAAAACCAGGTTCTGCTATTTTCCAATCTTGATAATCAAATAATTTAGTAGCAACCATAACAACAATTACTGATTTTTCTCCTTCATTTAGTCTTAAATCATAAAGTTTAACGTCACATAAGCTTCCTAAATCAGTGTATTCTTTTTGAAAACTAATTTTTTTACAATAAACAGGCCCATCAATATTAAGATTCCCTGCTTCTAAGGCTTCTTTTTTAGTTCTGCTGTCAGCTGTAGGATCAGGAAAAATCTCAGGATCTAAGGCATTTAAAATATTAACAAGATCCATTCTGTTGATTCCTAACTTGCCTAACACATCAAAAACTATTTTGGCATTTCTGTTTATTATTGTTTCTGCCCTGTCTTCATAGTCCATAGAACATGGAACATAGTTTACTTTGTTATCAGGTTTACTTAAAAAAACAAAAAAATCTTCATACTCAAAACGGCTCTTGGAAGGAGTAACTAAATACACATCAACTTTCTTCAAATTTATGTTTTTTCTCCATAATTCCGGAAAAACAACAAATCTTAAAGATTCTTCATCAGGTCTTTCTACATAGATATTGACTTTTAATGGTTTTTTTGGAACTTTAAAATCTACATAAAAAGAATGACTAGCTATTCTAGAACCTTTTGGTTTTAATGCTTTTTCCATTATAATTTCTAAATTTCCAAGTTCCGACTTTTCATTAGAGCAGGTTTGTCCAAACAATTTTGGCAGCATTATTGTTTCAGCTGTAACCGCTCCAATTCCAACTAGATATTTTAAAAATTCTCTTCTTGTTAGCTCTTTTTTTAAATTCATTTTTTATCTTAATTTTCGTATTAACGAAAAAAACAACAATCTTTATAAACTTTAAGTCTAAGAAAATAACTATGCCAAAGATTTCAGAAACAAAAGAGAATAAAATAAAAGAAGCCATATTGCATTTACTTTTTGAGCAGTCACCCAAAGCTTTATTTACTTATCATATTGCTCAAGAATTGGCTAGGGATGAAGAATATATAAAGAAGTTAATGCTCGAACTTGAATCAAAAAATATGGTGTTAAGCGTTAAAAAAAATAGCCAAGGCAAAGACTATAGCAGAAGAATAAGATGGCGCCTTTCACCCCATGTTTATGATGCCTACAAAAGGCTCAATTCCAATCCAATTCCAACATTGAGAGAGGAAGATCAATAATGAAAATGTTTTTTAATAAAAATAAAGATAAGATTGATAGAGATATGATAAAAAATTCTTTTCAAAAGATGAAAGAACATATACTTTATTTGGAACAAGAAATAATCATATTGAAACAGGAATTAGCTGAAATTAGGCAAATTTTACAATCCAATTTGCAGTCCAACATATATCCAACACACGTCCAACATCCAACACAAGTTCCAACACATAAAATGCAGAATTATGGCTTAAAACAACAAAATTTCCATAGTTCCATAGGAAATGAAGGGGTTCCAACAGACAGTCAACACACCAACAACAAACAATTAAATGAATTAAAACGAACTTTTGAAAAGACAGAAACCTCTTCTTTAGCTTCAATTTCTTCGTTCGTCAATAGTCTAAAACAAGAACTTAAAGAAAAATTTCAAAAATTATCAAAACAAGAATTTGTTATTTTTTCAATTCTCTATACTCTCCAAGAAGAAAAAGGTTTTGTTACATATAAAGATATGGCTTCTAGAGCCGGTCTTGCTGAAAGTTCTATTAGAGATTACATCTTAAGACTAGAACACAAAGGAATCCCTATTATTAAAGAGCGGTTAAATAATAAGACAGTTATTCTAAAAATCCCTAAAGAACTTAAAGATATAGCTACTTTAGACAGTCTTTCAAAATTGAAAAATTTATAGAATTTACCATATCAATTAATCTATTATTCGCTATAACGAAAAATTATTCTAAACTTTTATTATGAATTTATTAATTTTTCTTTGATTTTTTAAAATGTCGAATTAAAGCCTAATTCTTTAATTTAAAATTTAAAAACCATATTTAAATCTATTTTAAAACAACATTTTTCTCTCACTTTTCCCTTTAATTTTTTAATTTTCCTCTTTTTTACATCATTTTAAAGCTTTTAACTAACTCTCACTTTTTCTTTTTTTATAGCCATTTATTCGGTTTATTCGTTTTTTATCTTTCATTCCTCTCCCCCCAACTTTTCTAGTTTTCGGCTAGCCATTTTTCTACTCTCACTTTTCATCTTTTTTAGTAAAATTTCTTTAAGCTTTTCATCAATGTAGTATCTCTTTTTACCATTTTTTTCAATATACTCACTTATCCAACTCTCATTTTTTTGTTTAATGTTATTGATCTGACTTCTCACTGTTGATTTGTCCTTTGCAAGCAAAACTGCTATGTCTTCACAGCTTAATTTTTGATCAGAATTTAATAAAATCCATAAAATTACTTTTTCTTGCTGTGTTAAACCTCTTAAAAAAGCTGTTTGGACAGCTGTGTAGACAGGTGTTTGGACACCTTCCACACCTGTGTGTTTATCCACAGCTGTGGAACTTCGCTTAAAAACTCGAGAAGCAACTCTAGTGTCAAAAAAAGAAACAAACTGTTTTATTCCGTCGATATCTTGCTTAATTTCCATAATTTCATCATAAATTGCTTGAATTTTGTTTTCATGATCGTTATTTTTTGCGTTAAGATGCCTGATCCAAGCTGAAATTTTGCTCATATCTTGTTTAACTGACTCAAAAGAACGAGCAATTTTTTCATCATCTTGCTCTTTTTTCTTTCTCCCGAACCAGAGAAAACCCATAAAAATTTTAATCAAACAAGCCTTTTAAATCTTTCGCAAAAAACATCAATTTTATAAACCTCTTTGCCATAAAAATACAATGGCAAAAAAAATTGAAAGTCTAAAAAAACTAGAAGTTTTAAACAAAGCCAAGCAATCGGCATCTTTTTTTAGATCAGAATTCAGAAAACAATTAGTAACTGCAATAACCGCAGCCTTTGCTTTTGTTATAGCTTTGGTATGGAACGATGCAATCAAAGAATTAGTTATGGCGATAGTTAATTCTATAGGGATACAAGCTCAAAACGTCTACCTTTATAAAATCTATACTGCCATAGCTGTAACAATAATTTGTGTAATCGCAATAATTTTATTCTCTAGATGGAGTACAAAGCAGCAAAGTTAAAAAATAAAAATTAAAGAAAAAAATTAAAACTTTTAAGCAAAAAATAAAAGTTTTAATCCAGTTATTTTCTGCGGTATTTTATTATCGATATAATCAAGTTAATGAAACTAGCAATTCAGGTTCAATTCTAATGATATCACTAAAATTTTTTGCGCAAAAACAAAATATTGCAATCAATAAAAAACTTGCAGCAAACACCAACTATTCCGACCATTTCATTGTAAAAATCAAAGACAATAGAACTTTATATATTTTTCACAACAAAAATTATTAAAAACTTTTAATTTTTCAAAAAACCATGGAAAAAACACTTAAAGACATAATTATAGAAAGTGCAAAAAACATTTATTTTCAGAGAAAAACTGATAACGCCGTTGTAAAAATTTATTCATTAGAACTTTGTAAAGGATTAGCTCCAAAATTCAAAGCATTTGAAGTAAAAGCCTTAAGGGACGATGGATATGTTCCTAAGGGTCCAATGCCTCTCGAGATTCCTTTAATAGAGCCAGAGCTTAACAAATATAAAATCATATCATACGAAGAAGCTAAGGAATTGTTAAAGAGGAGCTAAAACTTTTAAGCGAAAGAGCATAACTTTTAATAAAAACGACGAAAAATTTATATACTTAGGGAACCCTTAGTAAACAAAAAGAGGAAAAAATGAAAGAAAATGAACCCCTAAGTATACAAAATTTAAAGCCTAAAGCAGCCATTTATGTAAGAGTTTCAACAGAAGAGCAAGCAAAACAAGGCTTTTCGTTGGCAGCTCAAGAAGATGCTCTTAAAAATTATGCCCAAGCTTTAAATTATGAAATTTTTAAAATTTATAGGGATGAGGGCAAAAGTGCAAAAGACATAAAGCATAGGCCAGCTTTACAACAATTGCTTAAAGATGCCCAAAACAAAAAATTCAATGCAATCTTTGTTTACAAACTAGATAGATTTAGCAGAAGCCTTAAAGACCTTATTTTAACAATAGAAAAGTTAAAAGAATGGCAAGTTGATTTCATCTCGCTTCAAGATAAAATTGAAACAGCTTCTGCTTCCGGAAAGCTTATGTTTCATATAATTAGCGCGTTCGCAGAGTTTGAAAGAGATATTATAAGTGAAAGAACAAGGTTTGGCATGAACGAAAGAGCAAAGGAAGGCAAAGCAATAACAAAACCGCCTTTGGGCTATAAGCTAGTGAATGGCAAACTAGAACCTGATGAAAATAAAGATAAGGTAAAAAACATTTTTGAAACCTTTTTAAATACAGATCTCAGCTTAACAAAATTGGCAAAAAAATATAATTTAACAACAAGAGGCTTAATAAAGCTATTAAAAAATACAACCTATATAGGAACTATAAAATTTAAAAAGAACTATGAAGGAAAGCATCAGCCAATAGTAAATCAAGAGCTATTTAATAAAGTGCAAGAAAAACTTCAGGAAGTTTCTTTCAACAATTTATTTAAAAAAAATATAAAATTAATTTATTCTGTCCTTGTTCAGGGCGATTCAAGATATGATAATTGGGATGAAATAAAAGTTCTAGCATATTTTCTCGCTAAAAAAGCAATAATAGTAAGAAAGAAGACAATTCCAGAAATAATTCCTAAAAAAGAAGAAATAGCAAAAATAGCAGGCCCACAACAAACTCAAAAATATATCGCAAAAATTCTATTAAAAGCAGAAGGCTACGATGATTCTGAAATCTTTTTTGAGAGGAATTTTGGCTCAATTCCAGATGTTTCTGCAATAAAACCAGAAAGAGAAATATTTGTTGAATGTGGCCCTTGTTATGTTCATAAAGTTATAGAATATCTAGAGCAAAAGCGAGAACTCTGGGTTTTGACTAACGGCGCCTTACCTTGGGAAAAAGAACTTTTTGAAAATGTTGGAAAGATGGGCTGGTTTATTTTTGAAAAAGGACCAAAATGGGACGAAATTTTCAAAGAATATAAAGAAAAAAAGTTAGAAGAGCTGAAGAAAATCAAGAATCCTTTAGATAAGCTATAAAAAATAACCACTTAAAAAAGACAACATTTATATATTCCTTTTTCTTTATTTTTTTATGAAAAACAAATATGTTGCATATATTAAAAAAAACAGTCTTGCAATACCGCCTTCAGCAATTTCCTCAGAATTAGAAAACCAAATTAAAAACATTATTGAAGTAAAGCCATTCAAAATAATAAGAAATGCTGATGTTATAACTATAGAAGGTCTAGAGTTCAAGCAAAATGAATGTCCCATCATATTTGTAGGCAAAAATCATGATCATGGCTTGGCCTATGACATTTTCAAAGAATATTTAAAACAAAGAAAGCCAGAAAAAGTTATTCTAGACTTAAGAGATTATCATTCAGATGCTTTTGAAGAACGCTTTGGAAAAAGCTGGTCATGGGCAAGAAAACTAGTAAAAGACTATTCTGAAATAAGTCAAATTAAAATATATAATTGTAAAGAAAGTCATAATAGCAATGGAATATCTAAAAGAGTTTTTGTTTCTTCAAACCTGCCTAAAACCCATGAACTTAAAAAATTAAAGCAAAACTCAAAACAAAAGATAATAACTTCTTTAGATATGGACTTTTTATATTTAAACAACTTTGAAAGAAAAGATTTTGAAAAAATAATTAAATCTTTAGATTATCCAAGAGACTATATAGATATTTATTTTTTTGATTCCAGTAATGATGAATTAGACAAGCTTCAAAACGACTTTATACTCTCACTTTTAGAACATCTGATAAAGAAACAAGGCCATTTTGAGCATTTAACAGAAAAAAAGACAAAAGAGATATTGCCTTCTCGGGATTTGCCTTTCAAAGACAGAATTTGATCAGCCATCTCTATAAAATCTTTAAGCTCAAGCATAATTTTTTTCCATATAACAACATTTATAAGCCTTATTATATCACAAATCAAGAATCTTGATGAGCTATAAAACCAAGTTTATTTAATACAAATTACTTCTGCTTTTTCTATAGTTTCTTTCAATATTTTTTCCAAATTATCGGTAGGAATTATTAAAATATATTTCGGAGTGTAGAAATATTCTTTTGGCTTTTTGTCTTTTATTTTTTCTTTTACTGCTTTTGTTAATCCTTCTATTCTAATATCTATTCCTTCCGGATAAATCGAATGCTCTTCAGTGAACAAGAGTGTTTTTTCTTTAAAAGGAGAAACGGCTTTAAATTTTTCGTAAAGGTAAGTTCCATAAGTTTGTAACAAAAGCTTGCACCATTCTTCTTTATCTTTATTTAATAATTTCTTAACTTTCTCTTCTAATTTGCTAGCGATATTTGTTTTACTCCCCCAATAACCTCTGCCTACAGAATCTACATCTTTAGCAGCATTTTCTAAATCTTCATAATTTATTTTAATTGGATTTTTTAAGTATTTTATAAGGTTCTCTAAGAAAATTTCGTATTTTTCATTTCTTTCCTGATCTCTATTAATATCTGTTAAGGCATCTGACATTTTATTTTGGATATGGGATGATGTTTAAAAAGAAATCTGTAGTCAAAAGCATATTTTATTGTGTAATGCGTGTATTCAGATTTAAGGGTTTCTGTGTGTGAGCGAGCGTTTTGTCTAAGGTAATTGTAACTTCTCTTTAAATAGCCATACAATTAAAGTAAATAATCCTACTAAACCTAGGGCAATTAAAAAAGCAATTAATCCTCTACAAAATTTATTCTTAATTCTAGATTTAGTTAAAAAATAAAGCACGAGCCCTCCAATAAAACCCGTGATTGCCCTATCCCAATACTGTTCAAATAGATTCCAAAATGTCATTTTTTCCCTATAGCCCTCTTCTATAATCATCAATAACTTTATTAGTTTTTCGGTTTTATTTATCCTTCAACTTTAAATAATATTGAGTCTTCTTACCCATTTAATCACAAATGCTATTGGGATGCACACTAAAGAAACATATCCTAAAATATTCAAAATTATTCCAAAACGTATCTCTGAAAAATCATATAATGCGAAGATCAAAGAGATCACGATAGCTACAAAACAAATAATGATATCTTTAATTGCTTTTGCTGTGTGTTTCATCTTTAATTCTCCTTTTTTTTAAGAATCATCACAAATATTTAAATCCCACCTATTGTAACAATTGCCATTGGCAATCGTTTTAGTCTTAGTCCTTTAATTCAGCTTCAAGATTACTGGTATATTCTGCATAATTTCCAGATTTTATAGCTTCAAAAAATTGTGGAAAATCTTGCGGAGAAAGGAACTTAAAATAATATTTGAATTTCTTCTGCTTTTTATTCAACTCTTCAAAGTGCATTTTCTTTAGATTAGGTCTTTAGTTCTTTTAATCCTTTAATAATCTCCTCTTCTAACTCTAGAATTTTTTTCTTTAACACTTCAGGTTTTTCATACTTAACTTCTTCATATTCAATTTCTCTATATTTAGAAATACTTAAATCGTAATCATTTTTTCTTATCTCTTCAATTGAAACAAAGAAATGCTTTTTTCTTCTATCTTCATTAGGTTCTTCTTTTCTCTTTTCAAATCTTTCTAATATATCAGGAATATCGTTTTTATCAATCTCTATTCTTTTATCATCTAAACTAAAACCATCGTTCTCCATATCATAAAACCAGACTTTTTCTGTTGGTTCTCCCTTTGTAAAGAATAATACCGCAGTCGAAACTCCTGCGTAAGGTTTGAAAACTCCTGAAGGCATTGAGATAACTGCATCTAATCTACATTTTTCTAATATCATTTTTCTTATTGCCTTATGTGCTTTTGAATTCCCAAACAAAACACCGTCCGGAACAATTACTGCGCATCTTCCGTGTGGAGCAAGCGCTAAAATCATTAACTCCAAGAATAAAAGCTCAGTCTTTTTTGTCTTGATACTAAACCTGTCGCTTATCTCTGCTTCATTTATACTTCCTTTAAATGGCGGATTAGCAAGAATTATATCATATCTATTTTCTGGTATTTCTTCATCTCCTGCCCTTGATAATGAATTTAACCTTTTTATATTTGGTTTTTTTATTCCGTGCATCATTAGGTTCATTATAGCTATTCTTGTCATTGTTTCATCTATATCATAACCATAAATTGATTCCTCATCTAAAATTTGTTTTTGTTTTGCTGTTAATGTACTTACCCCTTCTTTTTTGTTTTTATCAAGAATATATTCATATGCTGTAATAAGAAAACCTCCTGTTCCGCAAGCAGGATCTAATATTGTTTCGCCATACTTTGGTTTTGCTAGCTCTACCATCATCTTAATTATATGTCTTGGTGTTCTAAATTGTCCGTTTTTCCCAGAGATTTGTAGCTCGCTCAATAAATACTCATAAATATCTCCTTGTGTGTCTCTATTTCTTTCTTTGATATGCATGTCATCAATTATCTTGACAGCTTCTATGAGTAAAGAAGCAGTCGGTATTGCGAAGTTTGCATTTTTCATATACTCTTTATATAAAGAATCTCCATCTCCAAGGTTTCTCATAAACGGAAATACTTTGTCCCTTACATGATCTAGTATCTCTTCAGCGGGCAAGTTGCTCCAATAGCTCCATTTACAATCCTCGTGTCCTTCAAATATAGATTTATATTTTAGGCCAGCAAAATCTGCCTCTTGCTTTCTTCTATTATCTTCATCTTCAAGCCTTTTCATAAAAAGAAGATAACTCATTTGTTCAATTGCAGTTATTGGATTAACTAATCCGCCTGACCAAAATCTGTCCCATAACTTCCTTATTTGTGATTTAAGCTGTGCATCTAGCATTTTTAATAATAATAGCCTCCTTTAAATAGTTCTGGATGAATAGTTTTATGGATTTTTTGGTATTGTTCATTTAAGGTTTTTATAAATTTGACATATTTTATATGAACAATATACCAATGAGTCCACATTCCTAATAAAAGAATTACTAATAATGTGTTTGCAATATTTTGAGAAATTAATCCTAAAGAAATAAATAATCCATAAAGAGCAGTAGCAAATCCAGACATTCCAATAGTCATTGCTAGTAAAAGATTATTAACCGTAGTTAAATAGTTTCTATTTTGAATAGATAAGTTAATCAAGAATTTTTTATCTTCCTTAGTATATTTATCCCAATCTATTTCTTTTTGTTTATCTATCTTTTGCATTTTCATCTTACAAGCTCTCCTCTAAATGCTTTTTGCATTAGAGAATTAAACATTTCATCAATTTTCTTCTTGCTTTCAAGCTGTTTTTCTTTCATTTTTTCAACCTTCTCAACTATCGAGGCAAATTTTTGCTGAAGCTCGACAGGCGGGAGAGGGATTTTTAGGTTTCTAACCATAGGCACTGTAAGCTGAGGTATAGAAGTGCCTCCTAAATTAAATTTAAGTTGATTAATAGCATATTTTAAGTAGTGTAGATTAACATTTCTTTTATTGGGAATTAAAACTATTAGACGTATAGCAGGGTAGAAGCTCTCTTTTCTAATTTCAGTGTATCCTATTGTACCTCTTGCAGAAATAGTAATACTCGGTTCTTTTACCTTTGGAGTATCGGTATATCCATAGAGACCTTTATCTTTTTCACCATTAGTAAAAATTGGAATATTATATTCTATAGTTTTAATTTTTGAAAAGTTATTTTTCGGTACATCCCCTCCAGCAAATAAATCTAAAGAAACTTTTTTATCTCCAAGCTCAACCTCCTCGAACTTATCCTTTTCTTTCAAAAACATCTCATAAAAAACGCTCTTTAAATATTCATCAGCCAGCTTTATGGCTTGCTCTCGTTTTTCTTTTAGCTTTTCAGCTTTTTCTAAAATCGCGACAATTTTTTTCTGGGTTTCGATGTTTTTTGGGCAAATTATTTTTATTTTCTCTATATATTTTTTTGAAATATGCTTTAATCCTGCACCTTTAAATCCTGCTTCCAGCAAATAAATTTTTGAAAGCAAGTAATAATAAACATATTTTGCTGATATCTCGCTATTAACCTTAACAACAAAACAATCATTTGAAGCAGAAAATTTTTCATTACAATAATGAATTGCTGCTTGCCCGCCACTCGCGAAAATTAAATATTCACTATCAAAATCGTAGCTATCAATAAATTTAGTCTGCTCAGAGCTGGATGTAAAAAATTTATATTTCCCTCTTTCTTGTCCTTCACCAGCTTTTCTTCCAGTTTTATCTTGAAAGATAAATATTTTCCCCAGCTCAACTTCTCGCCAGCCTTCTGGAAGTTTAGTTTTTTGTGTTGTCATTTTGATTAATTCCTGCTTCTTTTTTGAGTTTAAGAATATATGTTTGAAATGGGGCCTTAGATCCTCTTTCTATTTTTAGATACTCTTTAGATAATTTAAGCATTAACTCTTTTAATGACTCTAAGACAGTTTGTTCGTTTAAATCTTTATCCATACTTTTTTTAAACCAAGAAACAAAAAAGATAAACATTTCCGACATTTGCTTTAAAAATTCTTCTTTACTATACTCTTCTCCACTCAATAAAACTATTTTATCTTTGTCTTTATCATAAAATAAGTTTAAATGAGAGATCTTATTTCTTATTAATCTTGGTTTGCTACTCTGCCCGAAAATAGAGGAATTTTCATGATCCATTTTTAATATTTTGCATAAAACTTTGTTTATTTCTCCTCCGGAGGCGTGATCTTTATATTCTTCTCTTTTAATATTGAGAAATTTCTCTATAAAATCGCCTTTGTAATTCTCTCTCTTTATTATAAAACAAAGTTTTCTATCAACTTCATGCAAAAGCATTTCATAGAGACAAACAAAAATCCATGTTGATAAAACCATGTTGATTAATTCTGGTAAATTCTCTTTATTCCTATTCCATTCTTCAAGAACTTCATTTATGTAGAGGTATGGACCTACCATTTCTAAAAAATCAACTATCCTATAGTTTTTTTCTTTTGAAAGAAACTCTATTATTTTTTCATCATCATTAGATAAACTCGCCTTATTATCAAAAGATTTTTCTAAAGAATTTATTAATTTTATTAAATAGTTTATCTCTTCCTTTTTAATAAATTCATCAAAGTTTTCATGAAACTCTTTAAAAACATTATGGACTTTATAAGCAGAACCAGATAATAAGGCTCCATCTAATTTATTAATAAATTGTTCTCTAAAAAAAGAGATTGGGAGTTTTATATTTCCTTTTTCTATAATATATCTAACAAATTTTGCTTCTTTTTCTTCTTTCATCTCATCAACCTCCTTGGCACAGGGACGCTTTTTTTATTTTTTCTTTGGAGTAAATCGTCTCTTTCTTTTAGCTTTAGCTGAATTTTGTTGAACAAGTCTTGCATGAACTCCGGAGAAAGATCTTCTAAAATTGTTTTTTCTTCTCCGTTATCGAGCTTAATTTTCCAGAGAAATTTGTCTTCTTTGCTGTCAAACTCAATTATATTCTGGCCAGCGATGTTTGAAACATGGCCGAAATTAATTTTTTCATTAATTGCTTTTCTGATAAATGTGGAAACATCTATTCCTAATTTGCCACAATGCTTTTGCAGTTGTAAATCTTCTGTTTCGTCTAGTTTAACAGTTCTAGGCCGATTGTAGGTTTTACCATTAGCCATAAAAACTAAAGAAAAGCTAGATTTTTAAATTTTGGTATTACTTTGTAATCCTTATTTTTATTTAATCTTGATTCTCTCGACTTTTTTTATTATGTTATCAAGCTGTTCTCTGCTAAACTTTTCTAAGGGTCTTTCTTCTGCAAGAGGAAACTCAACAAAATCTTTTTTCTCAAGATGCTTGTTAATTGCAAAGAAACTAGAAAGCATTCTTAAAAAGCTTATTTGTTCTGCGTTATAATCTTTGTTGTTTTTAATAATAAGCTCCTCGAATTGTCGTTTTATCATTTCTTCAGGATTAGGCAAATCTTTCAACTCAAGAATGTCCCTCAAAAAAAGAACAAAATCCTGGCTTTTTTGAATGTTCTCAATTGTCCAAGAAGGATTTAGTTTTGCCAGCTCTTGTGATATTTGATATAATTCTTTCCATGTAACTCCTTCTTTAATCATTTTTTGAACAAGGGCACTTTTTTTAAACTCCTCAAATCTTTTGTCCTCTTTAATCTGCATTTTGAAATTTTCAACTTCCAAAACAAGATCAGGAGCATCTACTTTTATAATTCTCTTCTTTTCTTTCTCGTAATAAATCATTAAAGGAGCGATCTCTCTAATAAGAAAATCAACATCCTCAAACGTTAGCTCTTGCCAGAACTTTTCTTGTAAAACTCGTTTAATTTGTTCGTCTTTTTTCTTTACTGCTTCCAAATCAGATTCCCATACATTAATGACCTTTTCTGTAACAAACTCTTGAACTTTAGAGATGCTTTCAATGTCGTTTTCTTTAATATATTTAAATAAATCTATACAATTAGAAATAAATGTTTGTACTTTTCCATCTCCAAATTCAGAAAACTTTAATAAAGGAGCGATTTCTCTCTTTATTTCTTCTATGTGCTTTTGTAAGTCATATTGTTTTGAAACTATTTTCTTTATTATTGGAATTTTATCTCTAACGATAAAGGACTTTGTATCTATTTTTCCAATTCTTTCAATAATATGGCTCTCGATTATTTCCTTTTCTTTTGGATTAAGGTTTTTTTTCAAGAGCTCTAATTCTTTTATGAGAATTCTCTCTCTTATGTCTTCACTTAGTTTTTTTTCCTTACTCACTTCTAACTGATGCTCTAAAACATTAGAAAAATCTCCAAATTTAAAATCAAGAATTCTAAAATCTTTTTTATCATGAACTCCATCATAACTTGGAAGCCATTCTTTATGCTTGCAAGCAGATAAACTTCTTGTGCCTCTTCCGACCATCTGCCAAAACCTAATATGAGAGAAGACAGGAGTAACAAACACAAGATTACAAACTTCTGGAATATCGATTCCCGTATCAAGAACCCCAACAGAAATAGCCACCCTAGGAGATGATTCTTTCATAAACCTTTCAACAGCATCCATATATCTATCATATTCAGAAACAATAACTTCGGTTTCGTTACATAGATTTGGGTAAAGTTTATCAAAACACTTTTTTATTGCTTTGGCATGATCTACATTCACGCAAAAAAAGATAGATTTACAAGGCTTTCCGTCTTCTGTTTTATGACAGCGATTCATAAACTCTCTAATAATTAGTTCATTAGTTTTTTTATCTGTAAAGTATCTAGCAAATTTTTTTCCAGGAACCTCAAAATGATCCGGGTCCTCGTCCTGTTTCATTAATTCAGTTTTAAGTTCTTTATCAAGCTCCATCCCTCTTATTCCTAATTTTAATACTTTAGTTTCAATAATCTGAGCATCATAAGGAACAAGAACGCCATCACGAACAGCTTCATCATAAGTATATTCTGCAGTAGGTTTTCCTCTTTCACATTCAAATAAATCATAAGTATTTTTGTCTTCAGTTTTAGAAGGGGTAGCAGTTAAACCAATTTTTAAAGCATCAAAATATTTCATGACGAGATTTTGTTTGTCATAATAAGAACGATGTGCTTCATCATAAATTATTAAATCAAAAAAACCAGGACTAAATTTTTGAAACAATCTTTCACCATCACTTTGTTTAGCCATTAGTGTCTGAACCGTAGAAACATAAAATCTTTTATCCTTAGTAAACTCTTGCTCATTTAATAAGCATGAAGGAGCTGACGAAAAAAATTTCTGAAATCCTTCATAAAATGCTTGCCTACCAAGCGAAATTCTATCAACAACAAATAAAACGTTTTGTACCCACCTGGCTTTTACTAGAGCATGAATGATAGCCATCGCTACTCTTGTTTTTCCTGTTCCCGTAGCCATTGTTATTAAGGCGCTTCTGTTACCTATATTAAAGTGGTTTAAAATTTGTTTTACAATCTGAATGCTTTTTGATCTATCAACAATATTTGTATCCATCTCTACCTTAGAAAGGTCACGTTTATTTTTTGAAAGATTGAGCCTTCTTTGTAAGTCTTCTTGTGAAAAAGGGCCAGAAATTTCCCTTATTGGATAATCTTTTTCTTTAATATACCACTTCTTCCCGTTAGTAAGAAAAGCTGGAATAATATAGCCTATTTGTTTTTCGATATCTTTCTGATAGGTAGTAGCCTGAATTATTCCTTTTTCTGGATCAAGAGAATATCTTTTCGCTTCTATCATCGCAACAGGATTTTTATGTTCATCTAAAAGAAGATAATCGATAAACCGCCCTTCTTCTTTTTCATCGCTTTTTTTTATAGAGTAATTGCGTGTTTTAAAGTTGGATTTTAGAGAATTAACTTCTTTTTTTATATATTCATCTCTCCATCCCTCCTTTTTTAAAATAGGGTCTATGTACCTTTCTCTCGTTTCTTTTTCTGATAAGTCCATAATATTTTAAGATAAACTTAACTTTTTATTTTTTTTAAAGGCATCATCTCAAAAGCCTTCAAACTATAAAAACTTAACTCTCACAAGACTACTTCTTCTTACCCAACAATAAATAGAAACTAACGCAAAAACAATAGCCAAGATAAAAAATATTGCAGCTTCCAATATTTTTCCAGCGATAGCTAGATTATAAAAGGCCATATAACAGATTAGGGCCAGAATTAAACTTATTATCCCAATTAAATTTTTGTTTTCATCGTTCTTTTAGTCCTTCAAACTATAAAAACCTAACTCTTATGAAAGATATTTTTTGTCATGCTGATTATCCAGTTCCAGTGTAAAATGAAATGGACAATCACTAAAACGATAAAAATTATTCCACTATTATTATGAACGCTTAACCATTCCCTTTTTGTTATTCCTAAGAACATTTGATTTCCTCCATGCGGTATTCCAGAAGGAAGAAAGAAAAATATAACTAATGAAGTTATAGCCGTAATTATGAAAAAAATAGCCATCAAAAAATCAATTATATAATTTAATTTAACTTTTTCCATTTTAAAGGAAAATCAAGAAAAGTAAAACATATAAAGTTGGAACTAGGATGAACATTCCGAATTCAGTGTAGCTATGAATTTTTTTAACAATACTTTCATTTTTTCTTTCCTGCATTTCAAGAATTACTACATTTATCAAGAAACTAAGAAGCATTACAAAATAAGTTAAAATCATGAACTTATCTATAAATGTAAGATAACCAACAGGAGGAATCTGATTTATTAAAGAAACATGAAACATAACGCTAGCAACAAGAGCAGAACCAACCATGCTTAATCTAGTAGTTATTTTATCAGGATCCAAAACAAAACTCGAAAGCATTACAAGTATAATGAAAATAATAGGCAAGAAAGTCTTGAATATAGCATTAATTAATATTCTAGAAATCGGAATAGTAAAAACATATTGTGAATAAGTTTCATTATAAACTTCATAATTGTGCTCTTTAACTTCAGCTTTCCAATCTTCAAGATTCCAACCAACAAATATTATAGAAGGATCTATGCCGCTTTCTTCTAAATTAACTACATAAACCATATCTTCTATAGTTTTTTTCTTATCTTCTATTATGATTTGTAATTTTTGTTTATCAAAAGGGAATTTTTTTAAATCAATAGGGCTCATGAGATTTGCTTGAATTCTATAGAACTTTTCATTTTCAGAATCTATTATTTTTTCAATGCTAGAAGCTCTGCCATTCATAAATTCAAAATCGATATTACAATAATTTTCACATTTAAAGCCAAGGTAAAAATCTGCCGTAAACGTTCCTGTAGCAAGATCGAATTTGCCGAGATTCAAAACATAAATACTTACCTTTACTTTTTCAGGTTCCTGCGCATTAACGATTGAAGTCAGAGCTATCAAAGTTAAGGTAATTAAACTAATAAAAAATATAACCAAAAAAAGTTTTTTTGCCATTTTTATTTTTTATCACAGATCTTTTTAAATTTTTTTACTTCAATTAATTTCATTTATTTTTTAGTTCTGTAACTAGCTCTGGAAATTCTATTATTTTTCTTATTCTGTAAGTTAAAGTGTCTTTTGTTTCGTCAGAGCCAGTATAAACAAGCCTGCTTTCATACCACGCCTTAAAATCATGCCCGAGATACATTTTAATATTATCCGTATATGGCGGCTTTCCTACAGAAGTAACCATTGCAACTCTTTTAATTATGTCTTTCTCGGATTCGCTTATTATTCCAACATGAGCTAGTCTTTTTTGGCATTTTCCTTTATTAGGACCGCTAGCAAAATATCTGGTAAAAACAATTAACTGCCCCACTTTGAAACTTTCAAGATTAAAATTTTCTGGTTTTAAATTTTCCCAAGATTCCAATTCAAATATTTTTTTATCATCATTATCGAGAAAATAATGTACTAAATGATTTAACTCCCTTTTTTCTATTAAATTAATCAATGAGGGAATGTTTCTTTGGAAATATCCTTCGTAAGTTAATTTATTCTCTTTTAATAGCTTTTTATAATCTATTCCTAAAGTTTTTATAACATGGCTTATTATGTCTGAACAAACAAGGTGCTTATCATTCACATTGAAATAATCTCCTTTTTGATTTTCATAAGCCTTAATGATTTCAAGAATATCTTTACCATTTATTTCTTTTTTATTTTTCAATTTATAAGAAATAAAATACGGCGGATAATTCCTTTCATTTATTATTTCTATAGTATCGTGCGGCGTTATTATTTTCATAGGTATAGGAACAAAATCTCCATAGTTGGAATGTATTTCAGTTTTGTTTAAATAGCTTTTAATTGTAAATGGTCCATTTATTAAAGCAAGATTTTCCATAGTTGTTGTTAGAGTATCTTGGATCATTTCAAAAACGACGCTACCTTTTTCTTGCCATTTTTCATGTAGAAATTCTAATTTTTTTTCTAAAGTTATTTTTTTCCCATTAAGCGCTCTTACTTTTTCTGGCTTCAAATTTATATATTGCATCATAGGAATTTTTACTTTCCAGTTTCCAAGAACTATAAACTTTTTATCTAATATATCGTCTTCAAATATTTCTGAAAGATCTAAGGTTTTCAAAGAATCTAAGAGCCACAATGTTTCTAAAGAATAAAATTCAGGATTTCCTAGTAGTACAGAATTTGAAATAGGATTGATTGTAATTTTTTCTTGTTTAGGAATTTCAAAATAATAAACTTGTTCTTTTTTAGAATCTGTAGTTTTATAAAGTCCAAAAAGCAATGTTGCAATGCCTAACGACTTTAATATTTTGGATTTCATTTTATTGTCTCAGAATAAGGCTCTGAGGCGCCATCACCTCATTTTTCATGTTACGTCATTATTTTTATTCTTTTCTCTCGTTACAATAATCTTTAAAAAAGGTGAAATTTTTTATTTTTTTGAGGTGGAAGAGGTGATTCGGCACCTCAGCGATTTCTGGGGATAGCTAAACAAATGTAAACGCTTAAATCTAAAATGACAGAAAAAATAAGAAAAATATTGTTAGACTTTTTATTAGAAGAAGACTGTATATGGAAACTAGCAGTTTTAAAAGCAGGAGATAGGTTGAAAGATTATGAAGAGTTTAAGGATTGCTACAGTTGTCCTGGGAATAAAAAGAGCTGTTTATCTTATTTGCCTTACAAGCCAGAGATAAGAGCAGAGAATAAAACAGAGATAAAGCAAGAAGATATAGAAAGTACAGAGGGTTGTTTTTGGAAAAAAATCTCTACGAATCATGAAAGTCAAAGAAGACTTTATTCTGGCTTTTCTAAATGCTATGAATGTGACGGCCATGATAATGCCTGCAAGTTTTATAGACAAAAATGAAATATTTTCCTAGATTCAAGTGCATTTATCAAGAAGCAGAACATAACAGCGATGGTGTAATCAATTCAGACACTTTTATAAACAAAGTTTATTGTCAACATAGTCTTAATCCTGAAGCAAAAGGCAAAATAGATTGCCCTTATCTTGGCAAAAGTGTTGAAATGATTATAGAAGGTAAGAAAACAAAAGTCAATTTATGCGACTTTATGAATGACTCTTACTAATCAAATTATTAATTAAATGAAAATGACAAAAAATTTTTATGATCTCATAAATGCCCAGATAAATTCTCTTAAATTACATTATCCTTTAGATAAGTTTCAAAGTTCTTTAGATTATAGCAGATTCTTTGCACAAGCAAACTATATACAAAAAAAGCTAAAGAATGGCAGATTAGATGAAAAACAAAAAAAGGAGTTAATGAATTTATTGGATAATTATATTAAGGTTGTAGAAAACTATAGAAAAAGAGCAAAGTTAAAATCAAAATCATCAAATGATTTAGAAGAAAAAGTTGAAAAAATAAATGAAGAAACAAAACAGCCATCAACAACACAGCCAACACAAACAACAACACAATCAATACCTATAGAAACAAAACAAACACAGAAATACGAGCCAAAAGGCCGAGATGAAGCAAAGAAAAATTATTATGCTATTCTTGGAAAAATAGCAAGACTCGAAGCATTTTGCAGAGAAATCACTTCAGAAAATTTTTCTGTCAAAGAATTCTATAAACTTTTGAATGAAATTGAAAATGCTTTCATTGAAAAGAAGCTTCATGGTGACGATTCTCATTACTTGTGGCAAAAATATAAGCCTCTGAAAGAGAATGCCAAAGAAACCTTGAAAAAAGAATCAGAATCGGCAAGAAAAAACATTGAGGATATTGTTGAAAAAGGTCTCGAAGAAATGGAAAAAGGCAATTTTGGCCGTGCCAGAGCGCTGATGTTCAAAACTTTTGAGCTGTTTAAGAAGTCAAAATTGAACAAAGAAGATAGGAGTTATTGTAGTATTAAAATAGATCAACTTAAAACGAAAGTTAATGAATCAAATACAGAATATAAAGAAAAGCAGGAATATTACAAAAACAAAGCACAAGAGATTTTGAATGAGATTAAGAATAACGAGTCAAACCCTTATGCGATTATAGACGCAATTAAAGAAATTCAAATAGAAATGAAACTGGCAGGAATATCTAAAAAAGATTATAAAAAAATAAACAAGATTCTTAATGAATCTTGGAGCATTGCTTCTGAGAAAATTTCTTTAGAAAAACAAAAAAGACAAGAAGCAAGAATAGAAAAAAAGATAAGATACTTAAAAGAACTTAATGAAAAAAGAATAGAATTAATTGAGCAGACAAAAAGAGAGATAGCAGAATTAAGATCTATGCCCTTTAATCCAAAGATTGCTGAAAAAGAATCTTTTATTAAAGAACTAAAAAAACAAATTAAGGAAACAGAAAGCAAAATAAGAAAGTTAGAAAGCGATTATGAAATTCAAGATTCCTGCGAAGGTGAGCCACAATAAATAAGGCACAAGAAGCCACGCTGCTGCCTTGTTTACTTTCCGTGTAACGAAAATCATCAAAGCAGTTGAAGCCCATAAAAGTACAAGATCTACAAACGCTAAAATTGGCTGTTTCAATTTGAAAAAGAAAAAGCTCCACGCCATGTTAAGCAGAAAGTTGAAAAGATAACCTGGGATAATTTCTTTTTTGTTGTACTCTTTTTTTGAACTTGACATTGCAAGATAAAAAGAGATAGCTATTAAAACAAACAAAATTGTCCATGCAATTGGAAAAACATAGTTCGGCGGCGTTATGCTTGGCTTCACAGATTCATACCATTCACCTGTATCAGTAAAAAAACTTCCAATAAAAGCAGTAAAGAAAACAAATATTATTGCAATTAAAAAGAATTTTAAATTAAACCTTGAACTTGATGTTTTTTTCACTCTCTTTTTTGGCATATTTAATTTACTAAATTTTAGTTTAAATATTTTTTCAGCTTCTCGCTACGATACCTTTAATTAAACCCTCGAGCCTTGTATGATTGTAAATGTAAGCACTCTTACCATCTATAGAAGGCCTGTATTTTTTAAAATCCGGCAACTCTGTCAAGAGCTCATGAGTTAATATAAAAACATTTTGTTCTTCTGAATACTCTTTATCCAAGGTAGCAGACATTATTAAGAACAGATTCCTTTGTTTTTTAAATTCATACACCCCATAAACTGCTGGTTTTTCCTTCCAATCAACTGGCTCTTCATTTTCCCTAATGTTTTTAACAATACAATAGTTTAACAGAATTCCTTCTCTAACTAAATTTTCTCCCGCTTTTTTAAAAACGTCTGTTATTTCCTTTACCTTTTCCATATACCTTGCCATTTTTCTTTTATTCTAAGAAAAACTGTCCATTTTTTATTTTAATTATGTATGGTTTATTTTCTTTTTTTCCTCCATACAATGTGAGTTTTGATTCTTCAGAAGATTTAAGGAAATTTTTGTAATTATCACACCACGTAGCATATAATTTCAATTTAAGAAAAGGCGCGTCTTTAAGATATCCTTCAACTATTCTTCTATCTTCATTGACGTGTAATTCCTTATTGAATATTTGAGACATTTCGACAAAAGCTTGTGCTATAGTAGGCAAAGCCTTTTCTAATCCGCCAAGTTTTTCAACTTCTCGCTCAAACATAGATCTAGAATCTATAACATGATCTGCTTTATCAACAAGCACTTTAATCTTTAGATTGTAAGGCTTCATTTAAATTTTACATCATAATTGCTTAAAAAGATTATTATTGGATTTTATATAATGTAATTATTTTTTAAAACAAACAAATCCTTCAGAAGCTTTATCATAAAAAACTTTGAAGAATTTCTTTAGTTTATTTTCAATTTTCTTTCTAAACTTTTCTCCATATTTTAACTTGCCCGGAACCGGACAATAATGCCAAAGCCTGCCTTTTTTCTTCAAAACTCTTGCTAGTTCTTTATAAAATTTTTCAGAATAAAGTTCTGGAGCCAGCTTAAAAGTAGGAGGATCATGAATTATTGTGTCGAAAAAATCATCGCTAAAATTTTTTATTTCTTCAAGAACATCTGCTTGTTTGAGCATTATTTTTTTATTCTCAAAAAGCTCTTTGCTTGCTTCATTCAGTTTTGCCATCTTTAGAACATTTTCATCCTTTTCGAAACTATAGACCTTTTCAACTTTTGGCTTTTTTGCAGAAAAAATTGCAGTATAACCAAGGCCACAACAAGTGTCTAGAACAATTCCTTTTGGCTTTGCCGCTTCGATTTTTAGAAGAGTATCTTGCAGAGGATCGATTTTAGTGAAACGGTGCATAGGCACTCCAGAAATTTTTAATGTTGGAATTGTTTTTGTTGGAAATAGCTGATAAAACTTTTTAGTTTTTTCAGAATAAAATTGAATTTTTTCTTTATTTTCTTTCGCTTTTTCCATTTTAGAATTCATTATATTTTTTATTGCTTCCTTTTGCTTTTTCTATCGGATATTTTTTCTCATTCTTTTTCATCTTTTTTTCAAAAGCCCATGCTAAGTCGATATTATATTTTTGTGCAATTCTAATCAAGAAGTATAAAATATCTGCCATCTCTTCTGAAATTTGCTCTTTCTTTTTCGGTTTTTCAAACATTTCTTGAACTTCTTTTTCAGATTTCCATCTAAAATGTTCTAAAAGTTCGGCCGCTTCTATAATTAAAGCAACCACCAAATCCTTCGCATTATGAAACTGATCCCAATCTCTCGCTTCACAAAATTTTTTTATTTTTTCCTTTAATTCATGAATTTTTGTTTCTTGATCTTTCATTTTAATTTCAATTTCGTAACAATTTCTATATGTTCTGTTTGAGGAAACATATCAAAAGCCTTTACACTTTCTATTTTACAATTTAACATTTCAATATCTCTTTTCAAACTTAACGGATTGCAAGAAACATAAACTATTTCTTTTGGTTTGGCTACTTTAATTTTTTTCAAAAACTTTGGATGCAATCCCGGCCTAGGAGGATCTACAATTAAAGTTTCACAATCGAGTTCTTTAATTTTTCTATCTTCTTCCAAGAAAAAATTTGCTTTAACTTTATTTATTTCCGCATTTTTCTTAGCCAATTCTATAGCTTCTTTATCATTATCAAATCCGCTAACTTTTAGGCCTTTTTTAGCCAAATATAAAGAAAAAGTTCCTATGCCGCAATAAGCATCTAAAACATTTTCATTTTTAACTAAATTATAAACTTCTCTAATTAGTTCTTTCGTAATGTAAGGATTTGCCTGGAAAAAAGAATTTGGTCCAATTAAATAAATTATGCCATTCATTTTTTCTTTAATGAACTGATTTTTCCAAAATTTTTTAATTTGACCAATCGAAATGTCAGTTATCTTGTCATTAATACACCAATAAATAGAATCTGCTTTAAAATAATCAATTGGTTCTGGCAATTCGCCTTGGCTTGTAATTAAATTTATCATTAATTCTTCACAAAACTTGCTTTCTCTCAATACAATGTAACGCAAAAAACCTTTATGTTTTTCAAGATCCCATGGCTCAAGTTTAAAATCTTCCATGAATTTTTTCAATTCAACTATTGCTTTTTTACTTTTTTTTCCAAAAATTTCACATTTTTCTATAGGAACTATGTCTTTCCAAGAACCTCTTTTCTTGAAACCTATTCCATTAACTGTTATAGGAATATCTATTCTATTTCTATAGTCATAAATTTTTCTAGAAGGAATAATTTCAATTTCCTTTCCAAAAATTTCTTTCAATTTCCTTTCTTTTAATTCAAGCTGCTCTTCATAGCTTAGATTTTGTAAACTACATCCACCACAATTGCCAAAATAGCTGCATTTTGGTTTTACCATTTTATTATTTTTAATAAAAAACAATTAATAAATATTAATATCAGGAGTCAGTTAAATTTATAAACTAAATTCAATAAAAATAAGCAAGCGTATAGGAAGGAGTTAATCTAAGTTAACGAATTCTTATAGCGTTAAAGAAAGAAAATTCGAATAAGATAAAGAAAGAAGATAGGAGGATTTTTTAAATGGCATATTTTAGACGTAGCTTTAGACGGTTTAATAGAGAACCAACAAAGATAACTTGTGCAGAGTGCGGCAAAGAAGACACAGTTCCTTTCAAGCCTCGCGAAGGTTCAACCGTTCTTTGTAAAGAGTGTTTCTTAAAAAAGAAAGGAATTGTTCCTAAGGAAGAAAAGCCAGAAGCGGCAGAAGAAGAACCAGAAGTTGTTGAAGAAGTGGAAGAAACAGAAGAAATAGAGTAGAAAAAACATTCTTAGTTTAAATTTTATTTTTTCTTTTTTTGTTTCTTTTATATTTTTATTAATTTACACCACTCACAACTTTCTTCAGGACAAGGTCCTCTTAAGAGTCTAACAGCTTTTTTAAAAAGCATTTCAGCATTTTCTATATTTATTTTCATCTTAACGAGTCGTGTATCAAATACCACCTCTCCCGTTTCTAGAACTTCTCTAGGATAATAGAAAAGTAAAAAAGCATAATCTTCAGTTTCATAGCCGTTTTTTCTAAGTAAAAAATTGTAACAATCAAGTTGGTTTTGATAAAGTTTGGCTGTATCGTCTTTTGGTGCACAACCTCTTGTTTTATAATCAAGAACAATCAATTTATTGCCTTTAACAAGAAGATTGTCTATAGCTCCATAAAAAATGTTGCCTTCTTCATCTTGCCATACAATGCCTCTTTTTTCGTTTCTCCATTGTCTAAGCAATTCAATATTACCAAAAAGATGACAACCAAAACATTCTATATTTTCTCTTAGTTCTGGAGGCAACGTTTTTTTTATCATAAATTTATCAAAATGCGCTTTAAGAATTCTATCCATTCCGCTTGGTAAACTCGGAAATACAGTTTCAGGTCTTTTCCAAATTTTATGTTGCGTAAGCCAAAAACATCTAGGACATTCTTCCATTAAAGCAATACTTGAAGGAGATATTTTGAATGTTTCTTTTTTCTCAGTTTCTTTTTTTTCAATCATTTTATTATTAATAATTATCTAAATCAAATTTTAAATGAATGAAGAATTTAAAATTTAAAAATTTTATATGGAAATTCCTGGTAGTAGATAATTTATTATTTCTTCTTTTTCTTTGTCTCTTTTTTTAAGGCTATTCCAATCTTGGGCAGCTTGTAAAAAATAGTTTAAATTAATTCCTGCATGAGAATACAAAACTAAAATATCATAAGCATCTGCATTAATTTTTAAACTAACAGCAAATTCATTATTTCCCAAATGATAAATAGCTTCCTCTCTCAAATCTTCTAAATAATTCATCAATTCTGAAGGACTTCCTCTTTTGAATTTTATTCCTCTTTCGTGTGCATTGAGTAATCTAACAAGCTTTGGCAAGATGATGTCTTCAGGACTTGAAACTCTATAATAACTTCCATCCTTTATAGATAAACTTTTCATTCTCGCATTTTCTAACTCTCTTAAAATTCTTTTTTCACAATTCTTAAAATTTTTTAGATTTCTTCTAGGAAATTCTATTAGAATTTTATCTTTATCTTTGCTTAATCTGATACAAAAAGTTTGATGATGTTTTTTTGTTATAGTTTGATAACCATTGTCTCTAAAAAACTCTATTACTGGTTTTATAAAAAGTTTAAAATCTTCGTTATTTAAGGGTCTCCCAACTAAAACATCTATATCTGCAGTAGGCCTTCTTAATTTTTCTGGAAGATAGCTCTGGCTTGCAAAACCTCCAACAACCATATACAGTCCTTTAGAGAATTCAAAATCATCTAAAGTTGTCAATCCTTCTAATCCAAACTGAATCATAGGATCATCTATTGTTCGAAAAACATAACTCAATTTTTCGATTTCCTTTTTCGTTTTTTCATTGTTTGTATAACTTTCAACTAAGCGGATGTTTGCAGTCATATTCTTATTAAAGATGGCATGTTTATAAACTTTTCTTTTTGATACTACTTGATAGTGGCTTTTATTTCCCATTAGATAGATTTTTATATTTCTTGATCATTTTTAAAATGAAAATTTACGATTAAAATGAGATTGCTTGACTTTTTTAAGAAAAAACAACAACCGGCAGAACCTTTTCAACCATTCTCTGTTATTAAAACGGACGAAGGAGAATTTGAAAGTTTTTTAACAAATTATTGAAATATAGTTTAATTACATTAATTACTGGTAAAAGAGGCTCTGGTAAAACAAGTCTTGGTATGACTATGCTTGCCATTTTTAATTCTACAGGACGCAAATGTTATGCTATAGGTTTTGATAAAGCCAAATTACCCTCTTGGTTAAAAAAGCAGATAGTCTAGAAAAAGTTCCTAATAATTCAGCCGTTCTTGTTGATGAAGGAGCCATTGTTTATAGCGCTAGAGAATCTATGAAAGATTCAAATAAGTTTTTGAGCAAGTTAATGGCTATAGCAAGACACAAAAACTTAAGTTTAGTATTAATAGCTCAGAATAGCGCAATGATAGATCTAAATGTTTTAAGACTTGCTGATATTTTGCTTTTGAAGGAACCTTCTTTATTGCAAGCAGAGTTTGAAAGGAAACCTCTACAGAAAATATACAACAAAATAGGAAATTCTTTCAAAATTCTAAAAGAAAGAGAAAAATTCTTTTACGTCTGGAGCGACGAGTTTATGGGATTATTGTCTTATAATTTACCTCAGTTCTGGAATGAAAGCATAAGTAAATCTTTCAGCAATTTTAAAAAGTAAAGTTGCTATACAACCACATAAAAGCTTATAAATTTTTGAAGCCAATTTTTTATATGACCAGTTTAAAAGAGGCTCTTCTTGAACTGAAAGAAATTATAAATAATATTTTGTCAAAAAAGATAGATTTTAACAGCAAAATTATTGACGACATTTTCAGTTTTAAGCAACGAGAAAGAGAACATTATGCTAGAGAAATTGAGAATTCTATTAAAAAAATAGATTTTATACTTTCTGAAAGTTTCATTATAGCTCCATTAGAAAAAAGATCTTTAGCAGAAGCAGCTTTAAGAATTAAAGAACTTAAAAAACAAATAAACGAAAAAAAATTTTTAGAAGCTATTGTAACTATAGAGCAAATATATGATGTTGTCCCTTATATTAAGATAGCAGATACGGATTTACCAAAGTCTGAATTTTCTTTACCATTTATTCCAAAAGAAATTTTTGCCGAAGTTAAAGCCTCTTTCGATGAATTAGTTAAATGTTACGAACACAATTGTTATAGAAGTGCGTTGATTTTATGTGGACGCATTTTAGAAATCGCCCTTCACAAAAAATATTTCGAAATGACGAAACAAGACTTGCTAGAAAAAAGCCCAGACATAGGGCTGGGTTCTCTAGTTGCAAAATTTAAAGAAAAAAATATTCCTTTAGATCCTGGCTTAAGTAATCAAATTCATCTCATTAATCAATTGAGAATAGCTTCAGTACATAAAAGAAAACAGCCCTTTTATCCAACAAAAACACAAACAAAGGCGTGCATTCTATACACTTTAGATGTTCTAAAAAAACTTTTTTCTTATGGAAGTCAATAAATTTTTTTATATTTTTGAATACTTTATAGGATGCCAAATTCCGTAATGTTTATAAGCTTTCAGGTTTATATAAGGCAATACATCTCTAGCCAAATTTCCTTTCCTTGGCAATTTGTCAGCTATAGCTTTATTAAAAAAATAAACACCACAGCTAACCCATATATTTTTTAACAAAGGCTTTTCTCTAAAATTTTTAACTTCACCATTTGCTATTTCTATCATACCATACTGAAGTCTAGGATTCGCTACACAAACAGTATCTGTTCCAAAATTAATTAAAGATTTTAAATCAACATCAGTCAAATCATCAACATTAACCACAATAAAATCATCAGTTGTAACTAAACTAATTGCTTTTTTCAGCGCTCCAGCAGAACCAGGCAAATTAGGAGTCGTTGCAAAACAAACTTCTAGTTCAGGATGATATTTTTTAATCTGTTTAGCTTCAAATTCTGTACACGCCACTATTATTTTATTTACATATGGCTTGAGCCATTTTACTTGTTTTTTAATTAAAGTCTCTCCATCTATTTCTAGAAGTGCTTTAGGAAAGAGTTTTTCTCTACCAAGAGAACCGCCAGCAAGAATTATAGCATCAACTTTTTTAGCTTTCATTTTTCGCCCTCCTTAGCCTTTTTAATATATTATTTTAGAGATATATAAGCTTTTCTCTCTTTTTTTAAAATTTTAAAAACCAAAAAACTAATAAAAAGCCTTTTAAAGCATCATTTTCTTTTTTATATAAGATGGCAAGAAAAGGAAAAGAAATAAATATAACTTTAGGAAAGAATATCCAGTTGATAGGTTTTGATGCATTAGAACCTACCGAAATTTCAATAATTCAAGATCTATTGTTGCACTATATTAAAAAAATAGAAAATAAAACAAATTACGAATTATTTAAATTAAAATTAAAAATGCACCAGCACAATAAGACATTTATTCACGAATTAAAAGCTGAGCTTTTTATACATCCTGGAATGGTCTTAGGATCTGCTTTAACTCACAAAAATCTTTACAAAGGAATTTCAGATATAATGAAAAAAATATTGTCTGAAATAGAGCATCATTTAAAGAAAAAAAGTGTAAGAAATAGACCAATCAAAAAATTGAACAAAAAAATAATATAGAAAATAATTTAAAATGATAAAACGAAAACGTTTAAGAGAAAAAGGCAAACTAAAACCTTCCAGTGCATTAAAAATTTTAAAACCAGGAGATAAAGTTGTATTATTAAGAGATTTATCAGCAAAAGGCCTTTTTCCTAAACAATTTCAAGGAAAAGTCGCAGAAGTAGTTAGAAAAGAAGGCAAAGCATATGTAGTGAGATTTTTAAATGGGAAAGTATATAAAACTTTGACTTTAAATCCTTTACATTTAAAAAAATTAAAATAAATGATAAAATGATAATAAATAAAAAGCCAGTTACATTAGCAGAAGTTCGTGAACTTTTAAAGAATTGTGATACTGAAAAAGCTAAAAGCACTGTGGATTTTATAAAAAAATTTAATAAAATGAATGTTTTAGAAGCTAATAAATTAAAACAAGAATTGTTGGCTTTGGATATAGCTAAACTTAAAGAAGAAGATATAGTAAAGATAATTGACTTTATGCCTGAGGATGTAGAGGATGTAAGAAAAATCTTCTCAGGTTCAGATGTAAATTTAGACCAAGATGAAATTACAAAAATTCTTGAAATACTCAAGAAAAAATAGCTGCAATGAAAGAAGAAAAAGCAATAATATTGGATTTTTTGCCCCACGGTTATCCGCTAGAGAGAATGAGGGCGCCTATAGCGCAAGCTGTAGGAACTTCTCATTTCACGCTTCTAGAACTTGTGCCTAAAAAAGGAGTAAAACTTGAACTAAAAGAAGAAGTTTATATAGGTCCTGGTAAAAGAGATAAGATATATTTTATTAGAGGAAGACTTCCGAAAGAAAAACTGACTGAAACAGCAAAATTTCAAATTCAAGATTTTGTTTCAAAAATAGTGGGCGAGCAAGAGAAAAAATTCGTAGATTTTTTTAATAATGCTCAAGCAGTTAATACTAGATTACATCAACTTGAACTTTTGCCAGGGTTTGGTAAAAAATATACTAAATTGGTACTTGAAGAAAGAGAAAAGAAACCATTTAGTTCATTTGATGATATGAAGCAAAGAATTAAAAATTTACCTGACCCAAGAAGAGCTGTAGAAAAAAGATTAATGGAAGAATTAACGCAAGAAACAAGATATAAATTGTTTGCAGCTTAATTTAAAAATGGAAAAACAAGAGATTAAGGAAAAAAGTAAAGAAAAGGAAGAAATAATAAGAATCGCTTCTACAGATATTCCTGCAAGACTTTCTGTTTATGCAGGACTTACAAAAATCAAAGGAATTTCATGGTCATTTTCTTCTGCAATATGTAATGTTTTGGATATAGATAAAAGAAAAAAAATTTCGGATTTGACAGAAGCTGAAATTGAAAAAATAAATTTTTTAATTAAAAACCCCTCTTCTCTACCTCCGTGGATTTTAAATAGAAGAAAAGATATTGAAACTGGTCAAGACAGACATTTAATAACTGCTGAATTGGATTTACAAAGAGAATTTGATATAAGAAGAATGAAAAAAATTAAATGTTATAAAGGCATAAGGCATGCTTTAGGACAGCCAGTTAGAGGTCAAAGAACTAGAAGTCATTTCAGAAAAGGCCAATCAATAGGGGTTACAAGAAAAAAGACAGCGGCAAAACCCGCTAGTGAAAAGAAATAAATAATAAAATGGGAGATCCTAGAAGATTACACAAAAGATATAAAAGACCAAAGAAAATATTTTCAAAAGCAAGAATAGAAGAAGAAAAAGCGCTTCTTAAAAAATACGGATTGAAAAATATGCGAGAAATCTGGAGAGCAGAAACTGAAATAAATAGAATAAGAAATCAAGCTAAAAAGTTGATTTTAAAACCAGAATCTCAAGAAGAATTTTTTAATAGACTAATTAAAATAGGTTTAATTAAAAAAGGCGCCACTATAGATGATGTTCTAGCTTTAACAAAAGAACAACTATTAGAAAGAAGACTGCAAACCATTGTTTTCAAAAAAGGATTGGCAAAAACGATAAAAGAAGCGAGGCAACTAATAACACATAAAAAAATAAAAATTGCAGATAATATTGTTAATATTCCTAGCTATATAGTAAAACTGGATGAAGAAGATAAAATATCCCTTGTAGAAAAAAAGCAAAAAAATAATTCAGAATTAAAAATCGAAGAAGCAAAAGTTTAAAAAATGGAAAAGAAAATAAGTTCAACAGGAATAGCACACATCTATGCTACTTACAACAACACAATAGTTCATATAACTGATTTGGCTGGAAACACTATTTCTATCGTTTCTGGAGGAGAAGTAACTAAACATGATAGGCTTAAAGCCAATCCAACTGTCGCCATGTTTGTAGCCAAAAGAGCCGCTGAAAAGGCAAAAGAATTTGGAATTAAAGCACTATATGTAAAGGTTTCTGGAAAAGGAGGAAAACTTGCACCGGTTCCAGGTCCAGGAGCCAATGCTGCAATAAAATCTCTTGCAAGAGAAGGTTTAAAAATCTTGAACATTATTGATGTTACGCCAATACCTAGAGGAGGTCCTAAACCAAAAGGTGGAAAGCGTGGAAGACGTGTTTAATTAAATTTAAAATGAAAATAGAAAAAATATTAAAAACTAAAGAAAAAGCTGTTTTTTTAGTTCGTGGAATAAGAAATAGCATAGCAAATTCCATTCGTAGAAGTGTTCAAGAAATTCCAACATTGGCTATAGACTTAGTAGAATTTTATAAAAACGATTCAGCTCTTTATGATGAAATTTTGGCCCACAGATTAGGTCTAATTCCTTTAAAGGCTCCTAAAAATTTTGTGCCTAGAGAAAAATGCAGTTGTAAGGGAAAAGGTTGTTTGAAATGTACTGTTGTATTTAAATTAAAAGCAAAAGGCCCCTGTACAGTTTATGCTTCTGATTTAAAATCTAAAGGAGCAGAGGTTGTTTTCGGTGACATGCCTTTAGTCATTCTTGAAAAAGATCAAGAACTTCAGCTTGCTGCAGAAGCTATTTTAGGAAAAGGAAAAGAACACGCCAAATTTGTTCCTGGACTTTTATGGTTCAATTCATATCCTATTATTGCAATAAAAGATTGTGAAGGTTGTGGCGATTGTATTGCAGCATGTCCAAAAAAAGCAATAGCTATGAAAAATAAAGAAATAACTATCGATCCATTAAAATGCGATCTATGTAATGCTTGTATGGAATTTATAAAAACAAAATCAAAAAAATGTGCTATTGAAATAAAACCAAGCACTGAAGATTTTATATTTTTTGTAGAGAGTTTTGGTAGTTTAACTTCAGAAGAAATATTTATAGAAGCTATAAAAGCTATTGAAGAAAATTTAAATGATTTGATAAAAACCATTAAAAAATAAAAATTTAAAAACAATTCTTTTAATCAAACAATCATATTAAAAACTTAAGATTTAAATATTAACAACCCTTCGGCACAATATAAATGAGCGGGAGTGCCGGAGTGGTCAAACGGGTACGGCTAAGGACCGTATGGCTTAGTGCCTGCGAAGGTTCGAACCCTTCCTCCCGCATAAACAAAATGAAATCAAAAAAAAGTTTAGAAAAAAAGAAAAAAAGAAAGAGCAATCCTAAAATTATATCTTTAATTAATACTCTAAAAAAACAGAAAACTCCATTATTTGATGCTATAGCATATCACATTTTAAAACCAAGAAGAAAAGCAGTATCAGTTAATATAGAAAAAATAAATAAGTTCGCTAAAGATGATGAAATAATAATAGTTCCTGGAAAAGTTCTTGGTAAGGGAAAATTAAACAAAAAGATAGTAATAGTGGCTTTGAGATTTTCCAAGGCCGCAGAAAAAAAATTAGAAAATATAAATTTGATGACTTTTGAAGAGTTTATAGATAAAAAAGAAGCATTTAAAGGATTTAATATAAAAATATTAACATAAATTTTAATTTTTGAAAAATGCAAGAAAAAGAAAAGAAAAATGAAGAAAATGAAATAATTATAGATGCAGAGAATGCAGTCTTAGGAAGATTAGCCACTTTTATTGCAAAAAAAGCAAGAAGTGGTAAAAAAGTAATAATAATAAATAGTGAGAAAGCAAAAATAATAGGAGATCCTAAAATTATAGTTGAAGATTATCTTGCTAAATTAAGACTAGGACATGGAACTCAAAAAGGTCCAATAATTTCAAGAAAGCCAGTAGCTTTATTAAGAAGAGCAATTAGAGGAATGATAGGATGGAAAAAATCAAGAGGTAAAGAAGCTTTTAAGAATATTAAATGTTATGAAGGCGTTCCAAAAGAATTCGAAAAAAAAGAAAAAATTAAATTAGAAACTAAAGAAGCCATTAAATTTATAACTTTAGAAAAACTTAGCAAACAATTAGGAGCTTAAATATGATTAAGAAAAAACAAGAAAAAAAGATGATTGTAGTGGGAGGAACAAAAAAAGAAAGCGTGGCTAGAGCAACTATTAAAGAAGGTACTGGGATAGTTAAAATAAATAAAAAGCCAATAGAACTTTTTAATAATATCCATAAACTTTCTCTGAGCGAACCTTTAGTAATAGCTCAAGATGTATTAAAAGCAAACAATTGGAATATAGATGTTTCGGTTCGTGGAGGAGGCATAGAAAGTCAAATAGATGCGGCAAGATTGGCAATAGCTAGAGCCTTAGTAGCTTTCACAAAAAGCGCAGAGCTAAAAAATGCATTTCTTAAATACGATAGAATGCTGCTTGTAGCAGATACGAGACGTAAAGAAATGAGAAAGCCAAATGATAGTAAAGCAAGAGCAGCAAGACAAAAATCATATCGTTAAATTTAAAAACAATAATAGGATGAAGATAAAATGATAATTCCAATAAGATGCTTCTCGTGCGGCAAGCCTATAGCACATTTGTGGAAAAAATTTAAAGAAAGAGTAGCCAAGGGTGAAGAACCAAAAAAAGTACTAGATGACTTGGGTCTTGAACGTTATTGTTGTAGAGCCATGTTTTTAGGCCATGCAGATTTGCTAGAACTAACGAGCAAGTTCAAGAAATTTTAATAACAAATCTTCTATAGGTTCCGCAATTAAGGCATTTTATATTTAATTTTCCTTTTTTAATTCTAATATGACAAGTCTTTCCAGGGATAAAGAATTCATTACACTTTCTACAAAAAAGTTTATTGTATTTTCTTAAAGAAAAATTTTCTCTTTTGGCCTTTTTCCTTGCTAAAGCTACAAGTTTTTTAGCAACTTCAGGTTTATTTTCAGCTTTTTCTTTAGCTTCTTTAAAGAATTTATCAATTTCATCTACAACTTTTTTGTTGGCTATTTTTCTCATTTTTAAATCTTATAGAATAATTAAGTGAAGACAGCTTATATGTTTCCCGACCGAAGCCAGTACAGCATATAACGTAAGCAGCTTAACTTCCGTGTTCGAGATGGGAACGGGTGTTTCCTGCTTACTATGGCCGTCTTCATTAAAATAATAATTATATGATTTTTAAATTTTCTCTTTTGTTAATCGATTTACCGAAAGTTTTATATAGTCTTAATATCTATAAATAGTAAGAGCGAGGATAATCTAGGATTTACAGTATAGCACTTCGGTGCTTACTGACGTTCTTCTTCGGAAGAACAACTAGATCCTTTTCGCTCTTTATTTTCTTAATTTTCATTTGATGATTTTTGTTAAAGTTTATAAGTCTTTGTTTTTTAATATAAATGAGCGGGAGTGCCGGAGTGGTCAAACGGGCATGGCTCAAGACCATGTGGCTTAGTGCCTGCGAAGGTTCGAACCCTTCCTCCCGCATAATTAATTAAACATGAAAAAATTAAACATGAAAAACAAAAGAACAAAAAATAAAAAGCAAAAATACATTGTAGATACTTCTGTAGCAGCACAAAAGAAATTAGCTAGACTTTTTAAAACAAAACTTTCTGGAGAAGTTTTAATTCCCAATGCAGTTATAGCAGAATTAGAAAATCTTGCAAATAAAGGAAATAATGCCGGTTTTTATGGTCTTGAAGAAATTGCCAAATTACATCATTTAAAATCAAGGATAACTATAAAATTTATAGGGTTAAGACCAACAGAACATCAAATAAAATATGCCAAATCAGGAGAAATTGACGCATTAATTAGAGAATTAGCATATAAATACAAAGCAACACTCATTACTGCAGACTTAGTTCAAGCAAAATCAGCTTTAGCTTATAATATTAAGGTTTTTTTT
Organism: Candidatus Pacearchaeota archaeon; assembly: GCA_038886195.1. Classification (GTDB taxonomy): domain Archaea; phylum Nanobdellota; class Nanobdellia; order Pacearchaeales; family UBA284; genus JAVZYK01. The sequence goes on along the minus strand of JAVZYK010000001.1, from coordinate 452,150 downwards.
GTTAGAACAAAGCCGAAAGTAAGAAAAAATATTTCGCTCAAGAAAATTTTTTTCAAAAGATAGTAAAAAAATATTTAAACAAAAACACTATGATTTAAAAGTTAAAATTTTATTATCAAATGATTCCAACCAAAGTTTTTTTAACAAAAGGTGTTGGAAAGGATAAAAAAGAACTTAAATCTTTTGAAGCAGCTCTTAGAGATGCCGGAATAGCTCATCTTAATCTTTCATACATTTCAAGCATTTTTGCTCCTGGTTGTAAATTAATTTCTAGAGAAGAAGGATTAAAAATGCTAAAACCTGGAGAGATAGTATTTGTGGTGTTATCTAGAAATTGTACGAATGAAAATAGAAGACTTATATCCGCTTCTATAGGTTATGCCATTCCTGCAAATTTTGATGTTTATGGATATATTTCAGAACATCATACGTTTGGTAAGACAGATGAAGATACAGGTAAAGAAGCCGAAGATATGGCTGCAACTATGTTGGCTTCAACATTGGGAATTCAATTCGATCCTAATGCAAGTTACGATAAAAAACAGGAATTGTGGAAAATTAGCGATAAAATATATAGGACAGGAAATATAACTCAATCAGCTTACGGAGAATCAGACATTTATACTACAGTAATAGCCGCGGCAGTTTTTGTTGAAACTACTTTAGATCAAAAAATAGAAGAATTGTATAAAAGAATAACCGATTTAGAATCTATTTTAAAATCTAAATAAGAACTAAATTTATAAAATTTCTTTTTTTTATTATTGCTATGCCAGTAAACGCATCTCCAGAATATTTTAAAGCGCAAGGCGAATACCTTGCCGCAAAGACAAAAGAAGCCAAAATTCTTGCATTAGAAAAAATGATAAGGTTGGCTCCAAAGCATAAAGGCTCTGAAAAATTACTAGCAGAATTAAGATCAAAATTAGCCAAACTAAAACGAGAACTTGAAGAAGAGAAAAGAAAGAAAAAACACAAATCTTCTCTAACAACAATAAAAAAGACAGCAGACGCTTTAGTTGTTCTTGTGGGGTTAACAAATTCTGGTCGCAGTTCTTTATTAGCTTCTTTGACTAATGCCAATCCAAAAATATCTCCTTTTCCTTATACTACAACAAATCCAGAACAGGGAGTATTTGATTATGGAGGTTGTAAGATACAAGTAGTTGAATTGCCAGCATTAAAGTTAGATACAGAAATAGATGCAGAAAACTTAGGAATAGCAAGGATAGCTGATTTAATAATTATAGTAGCAACAAACGATGAAGAAATAACAAAAATTCAAGAAGAATTACAAGAATCTAAAATTTCAACTCCTTTACTTGTTGTTCATAATAAGTCAGACACCATTCTTAAGGTTCCTTCAAAATCAGAATTGTCAGTTTCTGCATTAACGAAACAAAACATTTCAGAACTAAAAAATAAAATTTTTTCAAAATTAAAAATTATAAGAGTTTTTACAAAAGAGCCTGGCAAGCCTAAATCTTCACAACCAATAATTCTAAAACAAGGTTCAACAATTCAAAATTTGGCAGAAAAAATTCATAAAAGTTTTATTGAAAAATTCAACTATGCTTTAGTTTGGGGTAAAAGTGTTAAATTTCAAGGACAGAGATGTGGTTTAAATCATGAACTTGCAGATATGGATATAGTGGAAATTTATTTAAAAAAATAAAATCTAATTCTTTTGAAGCCCCTGTAGCTCAGTTTGGATAGAGCACTTGCCTCCTAAGCAAGTTGTCGCAGGTTCAAATCCTGCCAGGGGCGTTTAAACTTAAAAATAAAATGCTCGACGAGAAATTTTTTAATAGAAGAGCTGAAATTGTCGCTAAAGAGCTTTTAGGAAAAATATTCGTTAGAAATCTTAATAATATCGAATTTAGATCTCGTATTGTAGAAACTGAAGCTTATTATGGTTCGAGAGATCCTGCCTCTAGAGCATTTAAAAAATCAAAAATGGCCATGCCTATGTTTGCTAAACCAGGAACTCTTTTTATCTATAATGTTCATAAATATTGGATGTTTAATATTGTTACAGAAAATGAAGGAAAAGCAGGAGCAGTATTGATTAGAGCTCTTGAACCACTTAATTTCAAAGCAGATTTGTCTGGGCCTGGAAAATTAACTCAATTTTTAAAAATTTCTAAAGAATATAACAATAAGCATCTTTCTGAAATTAAAGATATTAGAATTTTAGATTCAAATAAGAACGAGATTATAAAAATAGCGCGGTCTCATAGAGTTGGCGTTTCTAGAGATTTAAAGAAAAAATTGCGTTTTTTTATAAAAAACAATCCATATGTTTCTAAATAGTCGCTATTTTCTTTCAAAAACAATTATGGCTATTTTTGCTTTATTTTTATTATTAAAAATTTTCTCCAAAAAAAGCAAAATTTTTTCTTTAAAAGACAACTCTCTAAAATCTCCCCATCTCGGTTTGAAAAATTTAAACAAATATTTTATTTTTTTAACTTCAAAACCATATTTTTTAAATTCTTTTATTATATCTTCAATGTTAAATTCATGAATTAATAGTTTTTCTTTATAAGCTCTTACACTTTTTATATTATCTTTCTTAGAAATGGCAATTGAGATAATTACCTTAGATTGTTGCTTCAATATTTTAGAAATATTCTCAATAGCTTTTTTCCAATTTTCAACATAGTTTAAAAAACTCAAACAAGAAACAACAACATCAAAAAAGTTATGAAATTTTTTATCAAATTCTTCAGCACAATTTTGTTTAATAACAGGTATATTTTTATTTTTATTCTTCAATATTTGCAAAAAACTGTCTGAATAGTCAAACGCAAAAACTTTGTAGCCTTTTTCATATAACATTAAAGAAGGCCACCCTGTACCACAACCTAAATCCGCTACCAAATTATTCTTGTCTATTTCTTTCAAAATTATCTTTTTTTCTTCATTTCTCAAATAATTGATTATATAAATTTTATGCCTTAAATCATAACTATTTGCAGTCTTTTGCCAAAATATATAGTTACTTTCCATATTGATCATTTTATTAAAGAAATGCGTCAGCCGGGATTCGAACCCGGATCATCAGCTTGGAAGGCTGAGGTCCTAGCCATTAGACTACTGACGCTTATTACTTTATGTCATTTTTTCTTTAAAAAGGTTTTTAAATAAATATTGCTAAAAATAAGCATGGAATCTGATAATTTTAAATTACAATCTAATCAACAAAATACAATTGAACAAAAACAAGAACAAATAAAAGATAATGAAGAAATTAAAGAAAAACAAGAAGAGCAAGAGAAGCAAAAAGAAAAAGAACAAAAACCTATCAAACCCAAACCAAAATTCTTAAGCTCAGAATGGTATGATAAAAATTATAAAAAATTGTTATTTATAACTATTATTCTTTTCATAATTTTAGTTGGTTATATAGTTTTTTTCTACATTCAAAATGGAGATATTATGAAAAAAGACGTCTCACTTACGGGAGGAACTATAGTGACTGTTTATGCTAGTGATATCAATATTGATGAGTTAGAATCTTTTTTACAAAATAAACTTAGAGAAGTAAATGTTAGAAAATTAGAAGATATTAGCACTAGAAAGACGATTGCTTTTATTGTTGAAACTCCTTCCGATCCTGATATTACTCAAACAGTGCTAGAAGAGTTTTTAGGTTATAAATTAGATAATACTAATTCAAGCATAGAAATTTCTGGTTCAGCTCTTGCCAAAAGTTTTTATAATCAATTATTGGTAGCCATATTAATTGCATTTATTTTTATGGCAATAGTCGTCTTTATTATATTTAGGGCAATAGTCCCTTCGTTAATGGTAGTTTTTTGTGCTGCGTTAGATATTATAGGAGCTTTAGCTTTAGTTAATTTGTTTGGTTTTAGAATTTCAACTGCCGGAATAGCTGCTTTTCTAATGCTTATAGGTTATAGCGTAGATACAGATACTATGTTAACGACAAAAACAATAAAGCGAAGAGGTGAAGGAACTTTAAACTCTAGAATCAAATCAGCATTTAAAACAGGAATAATAATGACTTTAACATCTCTTGTCGCAGTATTTATAGGTTATCTTGTAGCAAATTCAATAGTTTTAAAAGAAATTTTCTTTGTTTTGACTTGCGGTTTATTTATGGATATTATAGGAACTTGGATTGGTAATGCTTCATTAATTAAATGGTATTGTGAAAAGAAAAAAATAAATTAAAAATGGCAAAATTAACTTTCAGAATATGGTTGTTAATAATTTTGTTAATTGTAGCAATGATAGTTATAATTAACCCAAAATCATTTATTGGAGGCGTAGAAATAAAAAGTATTGTTCCCAATTCTTCTGCTTATAATGCAGGTTTAGTTTCAGGAGAAGTTATTCAAAAAATAAATGAACAAAAGATAAATAATTTAGATGATTATAGCAAAGCCATTTCATCTCTAATTTTTGAAGACATCGATATAGAAATTAAAACAAAAAATGATGTTTTTAAATACAAAGCTCCAATTCTTGAGTTTGAATTGACTGATAAGAAAATAACTTCTGTTTATGGCAAAGCCAAAGAGATTGGATTAAAAGAAGGAATGCTAATTGAAGAAATTAATGGTTTTTCTCTTGATGATTATAGTTTAAATGAAATTAGATCTAAAATAGAACCGAAAACAAAAATAACAATAAAAACAGACAAAAATGAATATGTTTTTCTAACTTCTAAAAATTTAGGCATAATAGTTGCGGCCATCGAACCAACACGCATTAGAATGGGTCTCGATTTGCAAGGAGGTGCTAGAGCGCTCGTAAAACCCGAACGCGCATTATCGCAGAATGAGATGGCAAATCTGTTAGAAACAATTCGTTACAGGTTGAATGTTTATGGCTTAACAGACGTGAATGTTAGAGAAGTTAATGATTTGCAAGGAAATAGTTATGTTATGGTTGAGCTTGCAGGCGCAACTCCTTCAGAACTTCAAGATCTTATAGGTAAACAAGGGAAATTTGAAGCCAAAATAGTTAATGAAACTGTTTTTGTCGGAGGCCATAATGACATAACTTTTGTCTGTAGAAATGATGCTTCCTGTGCAAGAATAGAACAATGCACCACTATACAAGATGGTCAAGCAATATGCAGATTTCAATTTGAAGTTCATTTATCAGAATCAGCTGCAGCAAAACACGCAGCAGTTACAGCAAACTTGTCAGAAAATTTGAGCGAAGGTAAAAGCTATTTGAACGAAACTTTGGATTTATATCTCGATGATAAACTTGTTGATAGACTTATGATTTCTTCTGAGCTTAAAGGAAAAATAACAACAAGCGTTGCAGTTAGCGGTTCTGGAATTGGCAAAACAAAGCTTGAAGCTTATGAAAATGCAGAAGCAAATATGAAAAAATTGCAGACTATTTTAATTACCGGTTCTTTGCCTTTTAAGCTAGAAATAATAAAACTTGATTCTATTTCGCCAACACTTGGTAAAGAATTTACAAAAAATGTTATATTGGCAGCAATCGCAGTGTTTATTGCAGTTTGTCTTGTGATTTATATTCGTTATAAAAAACTTAAGCTTTTCATTCCAATAGTTATAACAATGGTTTCTGAGGCTTTACTAACTTTATTTATAGCAGTAATAATTAGATGGAATTTGGATCTGGCAAGTATTGCTGGAATTATTGCTGCAATTGGAACCGGAGTGGATGATCAGATAATTATGATAGATGAATCAGAATCTAAAGCTTCAAAACAATTCAGTATGAAAGAAAGAATTAAAAGAGCATTTTTCATCATAATGGGTGCTTATGCTACTGTTGTGGTTTCATTGTTGCCTTTGCTATGGGCAGGGGCTGGTTTGCTCAGAGGTTTTGCTGTTACAACTTTAATTGGAATTACAGTTGGAGTCTTTATAACGAGACCTGCATTTGCAGACATCCTTAAATTAATAACAAAAGAATAAATTTGAATAAAGATTGTAATTAAAAATGCTTCTTTATGTTCATTTTATCGTAGCTTTTTTGGTTTCAACCATTCTTGTATTATTGAAATGGCAATGGTGGCAAATTTCTTTGTTTTTCGTGGCAGCATTTTTTATTGATGTTGACCATTATTTTTATTTTGTCTATAAGAAAAAATCTTTTAATTTAATGAAAGCTTACAATTATTTTTATAATCTAAATAAATTTTTGAAAAAGGAAAGAAAAAAAGTTGAACTACTAATGATCTTTCACACAATTGAAGTTTTTATTCTAACTTTTATTTTATCAATAGTTTTTTTCAATATTTTCTTCCCTTTGTTTTTAGGTCTTACTATTCATTACTTTTTAGATTTTCTTGCTTTATTAACGCATAAAGAAAAAAGATATAAAAGAGTTTTTTCTTTAATTTATTATATTATTAAAAATGTTTAAAAAAAATAATTCAACCACAACACAAAAAGTTTTGAAAAACTCAATCTATAATTTTTTAGCGACAATAGTGAGCAGAGTTGGTGGCTTGATATTTACAATAATTATAGCCAGACTTTTGTTTCCAGATCTGTTTGGCATTTACAGCTTAGCTTTAACAATTATTTTAACAATTGCTACCTTTGCCGATTTAGGATTAAATGCGACTTTGATTAGATATTTAGCAGAATCGCTGAAATTAAAAACTAGTAAAGCCAAAATCGAGGCTCGTTCAAGAGTGTGTTTTTTATTTAATTTTAAAATAATTTTAACAACAATTTTTGCTTTACTATTATTTCTTTTTGCAGAAATTATATCAATTTATATTTTTAATAAACCTTCATTAGTTTTGCCATTAAAACTTGGAGCAATTTATCTGATGATTATTTCCTTACAAGGATTTTTTAGTTCTATATCTTATGCTTTACAAAAAATAAATTATAATTTAATAGCTGAAACAATATTTCAAATTCTTCGAATTATTCTAGTTTTAACATTCTTTTTACTGTATAAAACGGTTGAAATGGTTTTTATTTCTTTGACTATAGCTTTATTTATTTCATTTTTATTTTTGTATTTTATTTTATTTAAAAAATATAGATTCTTAATAAAAGGCAAAAAAATAAAACTTGAAAAACAAGAAAAACAACGTCTGCTTTCTTTTTTTGGCTGGCTAACTATTTCTTCCATTTCTTTAGTTTTCTTTACACATATTGATATGTTTATGTTAGGAATTTTCTTGCCAGCAGAATTTGTAGGCTATTATAATGTTATAATTAGTATAATGACCTCTATTTCGGCCCTAGTTGCTTTTGGCTCAGTGTTGTTGCCAGTTTTTACTCAAATAGAAGAAGGAAAACTTGAAAGAGGATTTATAAAAGTTTTTAAATACGTTTCTTTAGTAGCATTTCCAGCAGCAATAGGTTTAGCTTATATAATTGTTCCAGCAATTAAAATAATTTATGGCCAAGCTTATGTTCCTTTAAAATATAGTTTGGCTATAACAATAACAGCAGTATTGTTAAGTTTGATTGTAATAGAGGCGGCGTTAACTGTTGTATTCTCTTCTTTATTTCAAGCAAAAGAAAAGCCAAAAATTCTGTCGATATTGATTATTATTGCTACAATATTTAATGTCATTTTAAATTATGTTTTAATAAAGATAGGAATCTCAATTGCGCCAGAATATGGATTGATAGGAGTTGCTCTTGCAACATTTGTGACAAGATATGGAAATTTGATTGCTTTATCTATTTTTGCAAAAACAAAGTTAAATATAAAAACAAAAATAAATTTAGTAATAAAGCCATTTATTGCTTCAGCGATTATGCTTTGTTTTATATTTGTCTTTAATTATTTTGTTGCAATGTCGATTTTTACAGGAATTTTAATGATCATTGCCGCAGCTTTAATTTACGTGATTGTTGTTTTTGCAATAAAGGGAATGACCCAAGAAGATTTTAAAATAGTAGACCTTCTTTTTAATAAATAATAAAATGAAAGCAAAAATATTAGTTACGGGTGGCGCAGGATTTATAGGCTCTCATATCACAGAAAAACTAGTGGCTTTAGGTTACGATGTTGTAGTTATAGACAATTTGTCAACAGGAAACATAAAAAATCTTGAACACATAGTTGACAATATAAAATTCATTGAAGGAGATATTCTTGATTTAGAATTAATAAAAAAGATATCTAAAGTTGATTATATTTTTCACGAAGCGGCTTTACCAAGTGTGCAAAGAAGTATCAAAGACCCGAAAACAACAATAGAAGTTAATGTCAACGGCACGTTGAATGTGCTGCTTGCAGCGAGAGACAATAAAGTAAAAAAAGTTATTTTTGCTTCAAGTTCTTCAATCTACGGAGATAGAAACGGCAAATGCAAAAAAGAGATTATGAAACCTATGCCTTTGAGTCCATACGCTATAAGTAAAGTAACCGGGGAATATCTTTGTAAAGTTTTTTCTCATGTTTATGGACTGCCAACTGTTTGTTTAAGATATTTCAATGTCTTCGGCCCGCGACAAAATCCTGACTCAGAATATAGCGCAGTTATTCCAAAATTTATAAAACTAATTTTACAAAATAAACAGCCAACAATTTTTGGCGATGGTAAACAATCAAGAGATTTTACATATATAGATAATGTGGTATATGCCAATATTTTAGCCATGAAAAGTAAAATGAAAAATGGAGAGACGATAAATATAGCTTGTGGAGAGTCTCATAATTTATTAAAACTTATAGAATTGATAAATAAAATCTTAGATAAAAATATAAGACCAATTTTTACAGAAGCAAGGCCGGGCGAAGTAAAACATAGTCTTGCGGACATAAGCAAAGCAAAAAAATTATTGGGATATAAACCTTTAATTAATTTCGAGGAAGGTTTAAGGAGAACTATCAATTTTTATAAAAAGCACTTATCTTTTTAATATCTTTTTTGCTAGGGAATATAACCACCATCCTTTTTCATACCTATAAACTTTTACTAAGTGCCCACCAAAACTTTCTTTAAATTTGAAAATTCCTTCTTGTTTAGGGTTAGCACCCCACATATTAAACTTTTTATAATTATTTTTATTACCCCACTCAATAACTTTCCATATTAAGAAATTATTTGCTCCTCTAATTTGATTTGCCTTTTCGGAATTGCCCCAAATAGGCATACTTATTTCATCTTGGAACATAAAAATTTGTATTATTGAAATTATTTCATCTTTCCATTTTGCTATGAAAAATTTAGCTAAATTCTTTTTAACCATAAAATTCCAAACATTTTCAAAATAATCTTTAGAAGGAATTCTAAAATTCCATCTCTTTGCCTGATCTATAAAAAGAAAGTAGAATCTATCTAATTCTTCAATACTTTTAATTTCTTCAAATAAAACATTTAACTTTTCTGCCTTTCTTATATTATTCCTATTTTTTTTGTTTAATCTTTTCCATAGCTCTTCAATATTGGAAATATCAACAATAAAAGTATAATCATCATATTTTTTAAAACCGTATTTCTCTAGAATTGGTTTTTCGTTAAAGTCATAAATCACCACAGTTCCCTTACTCTTCCTTAAAATTTCCTTTATTGTCTCTTCAGAATATTCAGTTAATCCAGTTCCACACATCCCCCCAAAAATAGTTTTATATGGAATTCCAAATCGATATAAAATTTTGCCTTTAGCTTTCTCTAAATCTAGGGGCTTATATCCTTTACACTTAAAAACATTTAGATATTCTTTTGTTTGGTGGATATTCATTTTATAGCAAAAGCTACTATACAATCAGAGGTTATAAAATTTTCCAGCAATTTAAAATTTAAATTAGAGAACCACTTTTTATTTCTTAATTTTGGAGCAAAAAGTCCTACAGGTATTATTTCTATTTTTTTAAAGTTAGCCCTTTCTAAAAATCGCTTTATCTGAGAGATTTCTAAGCTTCTCTCACTTTTACAAGCTCCAAAAATCTTTTCATAAAATTTTAATAAACTATGCTTTGATCTATTTGGGGTTGTAATGATTATATTTCCCCCTTTTTTTAATGTTTTATACATTTCATTTATTATAATTTGGATATTTCTATTATCAAAATGCTCGATTAACCCAAGGCAATAAACCAAATCAAAAACTTCTTTTTTAAAGAGAGTTTTTCTTACGTCTCCTAATCTTAAAACTGCTTCTGGAATTCTTTTTTTCGTTATATTAAGTCCAATTTTACTGTTATCTATGCCAAAAACTTTAGATTTGTAATGATCTTTAAACCACTTTAGCCATAAACCCCCTCCTGCACCAAACTCACAAATCTTCAAGTTTTTACCTTTTATTCTTTTAACTATTTCTTCACGAATTCTTTTAAAGGAATAACTTGAAAACCATATTTTTTCATATTGTCGCCTTTCAGCATTCCATTTTTTATTCCAATTTTCTTTTTGTAATCTCATTTTGGCAAATTTCTATAAGTCTTTTTACATTAGTATTAATATTAAATTCTTTTTTTAATTTATTATACAGCATACCACCATACAATACTACTTTTTCTTTATTTTTTAATATTTCTAAGACCCTTCGGGCCAAGCTGTTGATGTCACCAAAATTAAAGACCAACTTTTTGCCTAGTACATACCTATTGCTACCAACATCAAATGCAACAATGGGCAGTTTAAAACACATCGCTTCAAGAAAACTATAACAAATGCCTTCTGTTTCGCTAGTATTCACAAATATGTCTGCGGCGGCATAAGCTTGTCCTATTCTTTCATTACTTATTGGTCCAGTAAAAAATATATCCTTGCCGATTTTTAAATTTAAATTTTTAATTAATTTTTGAATTTTTCTCATTTCTTTTTCTTCAGAAGGACCAACTATAACAAGAACAACATTTTTGTATTCTTTTTTAACTAAAGAGAATGCTTTAACAAGCAAATCTATTCGTTTAACAGGATAAACTCGAGCTACATCAAGAATTATTTTTTTATTTTCCGGGATGTTATATTTTTTCCTGAATTCGATAGCCTGTTTTTTTCCAATTCCTTTGAATTTTTCAGGATTTATTGCGTTAGGAATGTTAACAAATTTATTTTTTGTTTCTGGAAACCATCTCAAAAATTCAACTTTTGATTCGATTCCTTGTGTTGCTATTATCTTACTTGCATATTTAACTACCTCAAAAGAAAGAATTTTAAATACCCATAGCGCAAAGTTTCTCATAATTCCTCTTCGATAACGCATTCTAGAATTAATTATCAATGGAACCTTGTTCTTTTTCGCCCATTTTCCAGCTATAATTGTCGTTAATCTAAAAAATTCATCACTTTGAATAATGTCTGGCTTTTCTTCGTCTAAAATTTTTTCTAAATCGAAGGGAATAATTATGTCTCTAGGAGCAATTGATTCAAATCTATGAATTTTAAAATGAGGATTTATAAACTCTATCTTCTTTTTTTCTTTCTCGCTTCTTTTAAAATATTGTACATATTTCTGTCTTGCACATATGCAAATAACATCGATATATTTCGAGAGTTCTTCAAATAAATTATATAACGGTCCTCTGAACTCTGTTGAAAACCATGGACAAATATATGCTAGTTTTATTCTTCTTTTGATCATGTAAAAAATAAATCCGATAAACATTTAAAACCTTTCTGATTTTTTATATAATGAAAAATATTTATTTGCTTGCGGGTATGCACCCTGTTTTCGAAACTTATTTAAGATATCCCCCCAATGGTATCAATTATATTTCAAATATTTCTCTTGAGGCATATACAAAAATAAAGATATACCAAAAAGGCCTTACAAAAATTAAAAAGGCTATACTTTCAAAAATACAATATCGGAGTGGTTTACCCAGGTTTTATTACATTACAGATAAAAAACTAAAAAATTGTGAATTAATACACTCAAACAGAGCATTTATACCTTTAAATAATAAACCTTATGTAGTTGATTTTGAACATTCTGTAACTTTTGGAAGGATGAAATGGTTGCTTAAGGCATTATTCAAATCTAAACGTTGCCGAGCCTTGCTACCCCATTGTGAGGCTGCAAAATATTCGCTTTTAAATTATCTTGATTGTCACGAGTTTAAAAATAAAATTCATACAGTCTACTTAGCAATAAAAAACGAAAAAATTAAGAAAGTTCCAAGAGATGAAAAATTTACTATCTTGAACATTTCGGGGATGGGTGCTTTTTATAGAAAAGGTTGTCATATCCTTCTTGATGCTTACGATATTCTCAAAAAAAGCTATGATATTAAAATTATGATGCGAGCTAATGTTCCACAGCCTTACCTTGAAAAATATAAGAACGACAAAAATGTCGAATTTATCCAAGGATTTATATCAAAAGAAAAAATTTACGAAGAATTTTATTTTAAGGGTGATATTTTAGTAATGCCTTCGTTCATAGATTCTTTTGGTTACCCTTTACTTGAAGCTATGAACGCAGGACTACCGTGCATAGCCTCAAAGATTTTTGCAATTCCTGAGATTATAAAGGAAGATAAGAATGGATTTTTAATCAAACTGCCCTTCTCCTTGTATAGAAAAGATTTTTTAGCACTTCATCAATGTGGGCAAAAAGATCTTACAGATAAACAAATCATGAAGTACAATTTTTGTAAGGTTGCAAAAGAACTCGCTAAGAAAGTAGCTTATTTAATAGAACATGATAGAGAAAGAAAAAAAATGGGTAGAGAAGGCAAAAAAATGATTAAAGAAAAATTCTCAGTGGAGGTAAGAAATGAAAAAATCAAAAAGATATATGAGGAAGCTATTGGTTAATTTCGCTAAGTTTTAGAAATTTTATTTCTTTATCTTTTAATAAATTTTTAAATCTATTCATTTTTTCTTTTGTTATGGAGTGAGGATGAAAAGGTATCACAAGGATTAAATTTCTTTTATCAAATTTTTGGATTAATTCATTATAATCATATTTATTTATTGAATCAAGAGAAAAGAACCCTCCATATCTAAAGCTTTTTAAATCAGGATCAACAGCATTGGGCACTCTTAAGATGCCTCCTTCTACTCTCGGCTTCCTGTTTTTGTAATTACTCCAATCACAAGTTTCTACTCTAAATGGTAAAGGAATTTTACCAAATAACCACTTTCTCCTTAATTCTCTATATAAGGGCAAAGGAGAAGCATCCGCTTCAAATTTTAGTTTTTTTAATATCTCTAACGTATTATCGTCAGAATACCACCATCCTCCGACGAAAGATCTTGGTTCATAGCCGAAAGCTTTAACAAATTTTTCCTTTGCTGTTTTTAAAAGCCTAAACTGGTTCTCATAACTAAAATCAAGTTTCCAACCTTTTGTAAAATGCACATGAATTCCTAGTTCGTCGTTCCTTATTTTTTTTATTTTTTTGAAAAAATCTTTACCATTTGTAATAACATCCCCTCTATTATTTCCTCTAACTTCTACTGCAAAAGGTTTTGTATCATCCTCTTCAAGCATCCAATTAATTTTAATTTTTAGGTTTAATTCTCTTTCAAGACTGTTAAATTCTTGTACAAGCCATTCAAATTTTTTATAATTGTCTTGAAAATTTTCTGTATGAGCTACAAGGCAGATTTTTAATTTATTCATTTTTTAATTGCTTTAACAAAAATAGTTCTTGCGAACAAAGAAGGAAACTTATTTGATAAAAAAGGAAGTAGTGGAAAAAATTTATATAACTTTTTGCCCAAATATTTTCCTCTCATTTCTATAATGTTAAACCCTCCTCTTTCTAAAAATTTTCTTATTGATTTTGGTTCAAAAAATCTAATATGCGAACCAACAGCAGTTGGGTCATGAACCATCCCTTTAAGAAGGACCTTTATTCTACAAACCAAATTAAGCTCATTTGGAAAAGAAAAAATTGCTATACCCCCTTTTTTTAAAATTCTTTTAATTTCTTGAAGTAAAAAATTAGGATTAAATAAATGTTCAAACACTTCTGTAACTATAACAATATCAAAACTGTTTTTTTGATATGGCAATCTTTCTCTATCTACATCTACTTTTATAACATTTCTTATCCCCTTTTTTTTGCAGGCACACAAGCACTTATATGAAATATCCAAACCGTATATATTATCAAATCCTTCTTTTTTTAGTAAATGCAATAATTCTCCATAGCCACATCCAATATCTAAGATTTTTTTATCTTTGTTCTCTCTTTTTATTAGAGAAAAAGTAACTCTTGCTCGAATTTTAGCTTCAGGGTCATTATTATAATAATTTTCTATTTCTCTTTTCATTTTTTAAATAGCCTCTTAAAAATAAATAGAGGGAACATGTATATTGTTTTTAATTTATAAAATTTTAACATAAAAAATAAAGCATTTCTTACAGTGTAATAATTATACATGAATTTTGATATTCTTCTGCATCCCCCTTCTTTTATTTGGTAATGATAAGCTATGGCCCTTGGTTCGAACATTAATTTATAACCATCCTTTATTGCCCTGAAGCACAAGTCGGGCTCAACAAAAGTATAGTTTCCTTTGTATCTATTTTCATCGAATTTAATTTTTTCAAAAACATCACGCCAGAAAACACTACATGAGTGAATTGTCGGAACAAAAACTGGTTTTTTTGTATCAAGAGAAGCTCTAAAGGTAATATCGCCCGTCAATTTCGATATTTCAAATAAAGGCTTGTTTTTTACTATGCCTTTATTTGGCTTTTGTGGATAAAGAAGTCTTCCTGCAACTCCAACGACATTATCTTTCTTATGCCTTTTTAAAGTTTTGATGAGTATTGTAATATAGTTTTTTGTTAAGATAATATCGTCATCAAGAATAAATATAATCTTGCCTCTTGCCTTTTTAATCCCAAAATTCCTTGAATAAGCGGGCCCTCTATTTTCCCTATTTTTAAAGTATCTTATCTTCTTATTTTTGAACTTTGGATATTTTTGTTTAGAACCATCATTCACAATGATTATCTCTATATTCTTATAACTCTGCTTTAGCACAGATTTCACGCATTTTGTTATAAACTGTGGTCGTTCATATGTTATTATAACTACTGAAACAAGTTCATTCATTTTTCAAACTTTTAAACAAATTTTCATATTTATTTGCGATTTTATCCCAGCCAAAGTTTTTACTAAATTTGAGCGCTTCTTTCCCCATTTTTTTTCTTAGATTTTTATTTTCTATTAATAGTCTTGCCTTCTGTACGAATTCATTATAATTATTAACTAAAAAACCAGTTTTGTTGTTTTTTATAACTTCGGGCATTGAACATCGGTTGTAAGCAATGCTTGGCTTTCCACATGCAGCCGCTTCAAGAAATATCAAGCCAAAACCTTCCCATTTTGAAGCAGAAACAAAAAAAGAACATTCTTGATACAATGATATAAGCTTTTTTCTTGAAACTTTTCCTACAAATTTTACTTTATTAGCATGAATTTTTTTAGAATAATCTTTTAATTTTTCGCTTAATGGTCCTGAACCTGCAATTATTAAAGGAAAATTTGTATTTTTACTTAATTTAATTAATTCATCAATACTTTTATGCGGTTCATGCCTTCCTACAAAGAACATGTAGCCTTTATCTTTTCTTGAGAATTTGAATTCATTTGAGACTCCATCATAAATCATAGAAATTTTTTCTTTATTAATGAATTTTGAGAGCTCATTCTTTAAGAAATTTGAGATAGCAATAGTTTTTTTGTTTCTATTTAAAGTTATTAACACTATTTTATTTAAAATTTTTCTTATTATATTATTGGTTGGTGGTGATCCATTCCATGTTACAATAATATTCAAGCCCTTAAAAGCAGGGTTTAGTGCAGAATGGTGTACATTAAAGACGTCAAATTTGTATTTTGCATTTAGTTTTAAAATTTCTTTTCTAAATTGCTTTATTTTGCTAAAATAAAAATAATCTCTTAGGCTTCCTGTGTAAAGTTTGCCTGTTTTAATCTCAATTATCTTAAAGTTCTCTTCTTTGAATCCTCTAGATTTTCCAGCTATAACATAAACTTTATGCTTCTTACCTAACCTTCTTGCTAGTTCATAAATTGCTGTATCCGCCCCCCTCCCTTCAATAAAGGTATCATTAACAAATGCTATTTTCATCCAATTCTAATGTTGAATTTATTTATAAGGTTTTTTAGAGATAGAACGAAGAATAAAACTCCAATTCATAAAACCATTATTATCGCAATTATTGCCAAGGTGATTTCAATTATTGCCAAGAACCATATAATATCAGTTTCATAAACTTTCTTGCTTGGCTTGATTTTTTTCAAAAACTTTAGAGCAACATGTGTCAAGCTATAAGTTTGTTTGTAAGGAGGCTCAATGCCGCCATCTTTTTTTGGAATTCCAAAATTTTCAGCCTTAAATTTACTTCTTGCTTTAAGAATGCCTTCAACAATGAAAGGAATGAACAAAATTATTGCGAGCTTTTCGATATTGCCTAGAATTGCAAAGCAAGCAATTAATGCTCCTAAACTATAAGTTAAAGAATCTCCAGGAAAAATTTTGGCAGGAAATTTATTAAAAATAAGAAATGCAAGAAGTGCAAAAACAACTATGCCAGCAATTAAAGCAAGCCAAAACTGTTCTGTTAATATTGAAACAATCCCTAAAGTAATAAATATAATGGTTCCTAGACCGGCTTCTAAACCATTATAGCCAGCCAACAAGTTATAGCCATTTGTCGCTCCAACGACCCCTATTAAAACAATAACTAAAGGATAGAATAAACCAAAATCAACAGCGCCCATGAAAGGAACTGACATTGTATGTTGACCAGCATTTATAACCATTAAAGGAATAGCTATAGGAATCGTCATCAAGATTTTTTGCCATCCTTTTAATCCTTTTTTCCATCCAAGAATATCGTCGACAAAACCAATAAAGCAGGCTAAAGTTAAAGTAATTATTAAAGTTAAAACTTCAATCAAATGAGTTTCAGTTTTTAAAACAAAAGTCTTGAAGGCAATATAAAGCAAAAGTGCTAGAATTATAGAAATTACGACGGCAATACCTCCAGCTTCGGGAACTTCTGGCTTACTGTATTTATTCATATCTTTACCAACCAGTTTGTTTTTCTTTGCTATACTTATCCACCATTTTGTTAAGCTAAAGCAAACTAGAAAAACGAAGATTAAATGTAATAACGCAATTAAAATTTCTCCGTTCATTTTTTTAAATACCAAGATGATCAAGTGGTGCAAACGGTCCATGGATTTCGGACCATTTATTATTTTGTAAATATTCTAGATGATACTCAATGTTTTCAGGATAATTTACTTTGAATATTTTTATTGGCCCCACAATCTCATTTATAACAAGAAAGTCGCCAACACTGATATTATAAACTTCTCGCAGTTGTTTTATAAATAAAGCATCCTCGCTATGAACTAATTCAAAGTTTTCTGTTTCATTTAATAAATAAAGTTTAACCATTTGCGATCTCATTAACTTTTCACTTAAATATAATGCAGCCCCTAAATTATTCATTCCTCGTTGAGTTAATCTAGGAACAATATATAAAGTTCCATTAATTGCATCATCATCTTCTAAAATTTTATGAAGTTTATTATTTAAATAAACATATTTTATTGGAACTCTAAATTGTTGTTTATTATAAATAATAACTGCCTTTATTTCATTTATTGTTGATTTTTCTTTATCAACGACCATTATAAATCCAACTATTCCAGCTTTATTTGCAGGGAATAGTTGTCCTTGCCATATTATATCTTGATCAAGCATTGTTCCACCAACATAAACATAAGCAGTTTCATTCTTTGATTCTTGAATTTGTTTTTCATCTAAAACAAAGAGCGAAATCCAGCTCAAACGGTCAGTGCCAGTTTCATCACTACCAATCGAACTATAAGCAGGATATTTTCCTATGTCTGTCGAATCAATTAAAAAATACGAAACATTGTGTGCTTTACACAATTGCAATGCAGTTTTTTCATTTTGTGCAGTCATCAAATATCTTGCTGTAGTATGATCCCAAAAGCCATTCGGATGTCCTCCATCTGTAACAGTCGCTCTATTACCTAAAGTTTGGACCCAATAACCATAATCCCACCAATGCGCAAAGATAGCATTTTCAGGCGTGTTTTCACGAACCCACGCCATAGCTTTTTGCCATTGTTGATAATAAGCTCCCGGAACTGTGTATTTGGCTTGTTGTACAGAAATTTTTGCATAATTTATGAAACTGAAGACTAAAAGGAAAGTTATAATAATTATAGCGCACCATAACAATATTTTATAAAGTTCATCTTTAGTTTTTAAAATGATTTCAGCAACTTTAATTGGCAAAAAAGAGGCTGCCATGATTAATGCGGGCGAAATTATAAAAAACAATCTTATCGCTCCTCTCATTGAAACAATCATCCAAAAAATAAATACTAAGATTAAAATATGTGAAAAGTTGATCTCTTTAAAATCTTCTAGAGTTTTAACATCTTTTTTTATACTTGCTTTTATATATATTGTAATAAGAACGATAACAAAAAGCAAAAATCCACTGAAATATATGAGCCTTGAGAAAAAGTTCTCTCCATTCAATAAACTTTGAGGCGAGATTCTAGAAAAGATAAAAGTTATCATAAAAATTATAAAAAATATATTAAATAAAACCTTATTTTTTATATCAAAATGTTTGGTCGCTTCATAAAACAAGAACAAAGTTCCAAAGAAAAAAGCCCAAAACAATAAACCAAAAGAACTAAAAACTTCGGTAAAGTAAGGCGCTCTGTTTTCAGCAACGGTTAATCCAATTCTTCCACGACCAAATGGATAAAGCATTCCTTCAATAAGCTTTGAGAAAATTCCTAAAATTAATGCAGAGTTAACAACTAAAAACGCTAAAAATCCAATTACAATCGCAATAATTAAACTAATGATACTTTCTGGTAGTTTGACCCTTTCTTTTATTTTTTTTAGTTTTGTGTTAAATGTTGCCACATCAATAATTAGAACAAAAAGAAAAGCTAAAGCCATTCCAGTATCAGTTATTGTAGTTAATGCACCAACGCCACCTTTAGCAAAAGCAAAAATTAATGAAGGAACTAGCCATAAAACATAAATAAGAAAATTTTTCTTTTTTTGTTTTTCAAAGAAAAAAGCTAAAAAAGAAGCCAAAACAAAAGTCATAAAAATATAACGGAAACCTCCCCAAGTAAAAATCATTAATCCAGTAAAAATTCCAGAAAGCAAAGCTAAAGGAATAAGCTTCTTTAGTTTGTCAGATTGCCATGCCGAAATGAAACATAAAAAAGCAAGCCAAAACCACAACATTCCTAAACTTTCAATTTCTGGAATTCCTGCCATTGTTCTGTGCAACATTTCGGGAATAACGGCATAAAAAGCCGTAGCAATTAGAGCAATAATTATTGAATTAGTTTTTGTTGTTATAAAAGAAAACAGTTTCATAATAAAAAAGAAAAAGACTATTAAAGTTAATGCGAAGCAAATAACTGGTAAAATTATTGCAGCAAATTCAATACTGGCTATTGGATAATCAAAAAAAATGTCTAAAAATCTATAAAGATAAACCATTGCCCAAGGCATTAGATTAGTTTTAGCATAATTATCAGAACCTAGAGGAGCTGCTCTCATCATGTCAGGTTCTTTTAAAGTTCCAGAAACAATTTCTCGAGCATGTCTTAGATATAAAAAAGGATCTAAATCAGGACCTAGCGTGTAATGTCCTGTAGTTACATCTTTTAATTGAGAAATGTTTTGAGTTCTGATCCATATAGTAAAAATAATAATTGCGGCCAGAATAATTATAATTGCCAAATTAAACCATATTTTTTTATATTTTTTAGCTTCTATATTTGTTTGATTATTTGCCATTTCATTCATAATTGAATTAGAAATATTTGTTTTTTATATCTTTCTTTTTTTATTTATTTTTATAATTAAATAAAGTTAATATGAGAGCTAAAAAAAGCAAAATATTGATAAATAAAACAACAGTTACAAATTGCGTTATTGAGTCATGAAATACTATAAGTAAAGCTATGAGTAAAAACAAAAACGTCCCTAAAATTCTTGCAGTAAACCTCTTATTCCAATCAATAGACAGATTATAAAAAATTATTAAACTAGATAAGGATAAAAAACCCATTGCTAGAATCATATATCTCAAAATAGGAGCAACTTCAACATATTTTTCACCAACAACTATTTTTATTATTAATTCAGGAGCAATAATGGAAATTAACATAAAGATTCCTATTAAAATTAAAATGTAAGTTCCGGCATATAATAATATGGCTTTTCCTTTTTTATACTTTTCCTCAACCGTTTTATATTTTTGGCTTTGTTCAGCAACTGTTGAAAACATAACTCTCGTTATTGTTATAGATATAAATAACACAAATTTACTTATAAGAGATATGCTACTATATAATCCAGATAGTTTTGCTGAGAAGAAATAACGAGCCATCATAACGTCTATAGAATACATCGCTACAAAAAATAAAAAAATAATAAAAGCAGCTATAGAATATCTTATGATATATTTTTCTTTGAAAGGTTCTGCTTTTGATCTAATAATTTTTTTTATAGGCCAAAAGCCAGCAACAAAAGCAATTAACATAGATAAAGGCACAGATATTAGAGCCCCACTTACTCCTAAACCTATTGAAACTAAAATTGTTGCAATAATTAACTTAGCAATTCCTTCTATTGAATTATTTATTCCAAGATGTCCAAATTTTTGCAATCCCTGTAATAGACCCCAAATAACAGGCAATAAAAATGCAACTAATAAAGAAGAACCTATTATTGCTAATTCTAATAAAGAAGCATGCAAGAAGTTAGTAAGTAATGGCGATAAAGCTAGAAATATAGCAAAAGCAATTAAAGAATATATGAAAATTTTCTTTATTGTTTTAATAAAAAAATATTTTATTTTGCCATATTTCTTTTTTGTAGCCAAATCTACAGTATAACGAGCCATTACAGTTCTTATTGTTTCGTGAGGCACTGTAAATAAATAAGTTAAGGCAATTAAAGAATAAAGTAAGCCATAATCTTCAATACTCAACATTCTGGCCATTAAAAAATAAAAAGCATAGCTAGCAATGGCAGCAATAATCAAAACAGAAAGTTTTGATATTACGCCCTTATTGAACTTAGACTTAAGCTCAGAGTCCTTTTCTTTTTTGTTCATTTTTTAATTCTAAAAAAATAGAGGAGTTACAAAAACTTCAATAAAAGCAGATATTATTAAAACTATTAAAGCCAAAATGATTAAATCTAAAGAATCTTGTAAAACATTCCAGAACTTTTCACTTCCAAATTCATGTCTTATTATAGCAGTTCCTATTATGCCGCCAGCAAGAGCAACTATAAAATAAGAAGCTATCTCAGGAAGTCCATGTACTAGATAACGAGCCAAGCCAGCAGGTAAACTAATTAATGTGTTTTTAGTAAATGTTGCTACTGCTGCAGCAATGACGCTAGCATTCCATGCTAAAATGAACAAAGCTCCCGCTCCAAAAAGGAAGGAAAACAATAATGAGAAAAGTAAAACATAAAAGTTATTTGATAAAATAATAGAAACTCGATTCATACCTTCTTTTATATTTGGAAATTTTGTTTCTATATTTCCAAAATTTCCAGTAAGAAGATTAGATACACATTGTTCTATATTAAATTTTGCATTAATTGAACAATAAGTCTCTATTTGTGCTTTATAATTTACGTTTGAAATATTTTTTGGCATCGCTATAAAAAGTAACGAGAATGCAACAACATAGCCCAAAAATAAAAAAAGCAAAGCAGCAATAGCTTTGCCATGTTCTTTTAATATTTTTCTTTCGCTTTGTAATTTAGTGTCTTTTTTCTCTTCAAGTTTTATAATATAAAAGAAAAAAGGAATCGAAAATATAACTGTAAAACAAACTATTAATATGCTTATGTGCTTTTCAAAAACATAATTGTTCAAAAATAAAAAATCTGCCAAAAATAAGGAAATTGCAGCATAAAGCGCTCCTATAAAAAACATTTCCCAAGGTTTTCTTTCGGCTTTTTTTGGATTAATTAAAGTTTCCAACATTTTTCCTTTCTTTTATTTCTTTTTAAACTATTTTATTTTAAAAAGCTTTCCAAAACAAAAGATTTTTAATGAGTATTTTATTTGTAAAGATAAAAGAGGAAAAAATGGACAAGTTTAATAGAATATGCAGAGACATAAAGAATTTAAAAATACAAGGAGCAGAAAATGTTGCAAAAGCGGCAGCTAAAGCTTTGCTTATAAGACACGATAAAAAAGCTATAAAGAAACTCATAAGTTTAAGGCCAACAGAACCTTGTTTGAGAAACACTATAAAATTTATTCTTTCCCATTCTGAAATAAAAGAGGGAGTAAAAAAAGCTTTGTTACATTTTGATCTTTCTGAAAAAAAGATAGCAGAAATAGGTTCAAAGCTCATTGAAAATAATTCGACAATATTTACGCATTGCCATTCTAATACTGTTATGAGTATTTTATTAAAAGCCAAAGAGAAAGGGAAAAAATTTAAAGTAATAGCAACTGAAACCAGGCCCCTTTATCAAGGCCATATCACAGCATTACAACTATCAAAAGCAAAAATTCCAGTAACTTTAGTTATAGATTCTGCAGCCAGAGTTGCATTGAAAGAATCAGATATTATGCTTATAGGATGTGACGCCATAACAACTACGAGAATTTATAATAAAATAGGAAGCGAGATGTTTGCTATAATGGCAAAACAATTAGACATTCCAGTTTATGTTGCAACAAATTCTTGGAAATTTGATGTTAAATCTATTTATGGAACGGAGGAGAAAATAGAAAAAAGAAGCGAAAAGGAAATATGGTCAAATGCTCCAAGAGGAGTTAAAATACTAAATCCGGCTTTCGAAAAAATAAATCCTGATTTAATTTCAGGAATAATTTCAGAATTGGGGATTTTTATGAGAAAATCTTTCATAGAAGCAATAAAAGATACCTATCCTTTTATATTTAAATAATTATTTTGCTAATTTTCTAAATTCCTTTTCCAAAGAAGCTAAATTTTCAATAACAAAATCCATTTCTATTGCAATTTTGTTATAAATATCGAGACTTTGTTCTAATTTTTGTTGTATAAAATTTTTTGCTTCTTCTATATTTTTTTTACAAAAAATTTTTGAACCAATATCAATTATTACATCTTTATTTTCTTTAAGAGTTGCTTTAACAAAAACGCCAGGATTTATTGGAGCAAGCATTTCTGTTCCAATCTCTGTTTTTTTTATTTCTTCTAATGCTATTTGAGTAGTCTGAAGTTCGTTTATTTGTTTTTCTAAAAGCTCTAATTGTTGCTTTAGCTCTTGAAGTCTATTGTCTAATGCTGTTATTTGCAATGCTTTTTTTTGTAATTCTTCTTCCATTTTTGTCAATTTTAATCTAAGTTATTTTTAAAATTTTTCTAGTTATCAAACTAAAAATAAAACCAAAAATAACATAACATAAAAACCAACCAGCTCCGTTTCCAACCAGCGGCAAATTCCAAGGCCAAGAAATTATATTACCCACTCCAGCAGCATCCATATAAAGCCATTTCAAACCAGCAAATATTAATAGCAAAGGCAACAAGGTAATTAATGTTGGCTTCATAGTCAATTTCATGCTATCTATGCTTGTTCGTACAAGCTCTTTTTGTAATTCATTCAATTTTTCAGCTTCTTTTGTATTTTTTATTTTCTCTTGCAATTCTTTTTGTTTTTCTTTTAATTCTTTGAGTTTTTTCTGATCTATTAAAAATTTATAAAATAAGCTTAGCAAGAAAGTTATAATAAATGAAAAAATCAAAATACTAATCAAAGGACTCCAACTCACAAAATCAACCAAAAACATTTTTTATTTTAATTGCTTATTATTTAAGATATTTTAAATATATTTTAAATTTATTATCTATTTTGCTATTTGGATATGAATTTTCTAGCTATCGGATGTGCATCTATGGCGTGTTGTTGAGCAATTTCTTCATACATTCTATAAATTATCATTACGCTTAGCAATATTCCAGTTCCTCTTACTAATGCTCCTGAAACATCAGCAAGTGCAGCAAGCAAGCCTACTGCAGCACCGCCCATTACAGTTAAAGGCATAATATATCTTGATAATATAGATTCTATTACTCTGACATCTTGTCTAAATCCAGGTATCTGTAAACCGCTAGCATAAAGTTGTTTAGCTTGGCTTTGAGGATCTTGTCCCGAAGTTTTCATCCAAAATATAGCAAACATTATCGAACCAGCAACCATAAATAAAATATATATTAGAGATTGCCATAGCATTATAGGAATAAACGAACCTTTAACTATGTGTTCTACTAAACCGGCAGGAGGTGCAGAAATCCAAAATGCCAACCCGCTAACTGGAACTCCTTCAACACTAAATCCTCCCAATATTGTTGGATGTTTAGCAACTCTTTCTGCAAGCGTAGCAAAAAGCTGTATATTTGCATGTAATGCCGCTGTAAGTATTACAGGAATATTGCTAGTGTAGAAAAAAGACAATGGCCATCTAATTCCAAATCCTCTAATTCTTCCAAAAGATAGCGGAATTTCAACCTTTATTGATTGAGCATAAACAACAACTATAAAAATGATAATAGTGGCGGCAATTGCAGCAAACGCCGCCATTGCTCCGATTGTATCAGCATTAACTAAAGAAACTATTAAAACAGGAATTTTACCTATTGGCTGTAATGTTTTTTCAGGCCCTATAAAATTCAAAGCTCTTGTACATAATTGCCAGGCCACACCACCAACAATAAACAAACCAACACCATTGCCAAATCCCCATTTGCTTATTAATTCATCCATAAAAATAACAAGAACTCCTCCAATAAAAAGTTGAAATATTAATATTAGTTCAAAACCAGGCTGTGCTTGTAAACCTCTCATTAATACATAAACTGTTGCTTCAAAAAGAGCAAAGAAAATCGCGAGAAGTTTTTGTAATCCTTGAAAAAATTTTTTCCCTTCAGTTGATGTCAGATCTAGATTGATTAATTTAGAACCCACTAAAAGCTGCAATATTATAGATGCAGTAACAATTGGACCTATACCTAAAGACATCAATGAACCAAAAGAAGCTCCAAATATTATGGCCAAATATTCAAATCTGCTTAATGCATTTTCAGTTAAACCATATAAAGGAATGTTGGAAAGAATGAAGAAAAGTATTAATATTAATAATGTCCATTTAAGTCTAGTTCCAAAGTTAAGTCTTTTTTCTAGAGGGCCTTTTACTTCAGGCAAATTAGATATAAAGTCTTTTAGTGACATAGTTATTATTTCTCCAAAATTATTACACTACCACCAGCAGCTTCAATCTTTTCTTTAGCTTTTTTTGAAAATGAACTTGCTTTAACAATTAATTTTTCTTTTACATCGCCTCTAGATAAGATTTTATAATTTTTTAATTCTATTTCAATGCCTTTTTCTGTCTTTTTTGCAATCCCTTGTTTTAAAAATTTTTCAAGTTTTTCTTGTAATTCATCTAAATTTATAGTTTTTTTCTCTTTTTCTTTTAATTTTTTAATGCTTGTAAAACCTCTTTTACCAAAATAATTTGGAACATATTTTAATAAAAAAGTCTTTTTTTGTCCAGCTCTTTTACCAGTTCCAGCCATTCCCTTTCCTCCTTTGCTTCCCTTTCCTCTGTGTTTTTTCTTACAACCATAACCGGCAGTCCTTTTTCCTCTAATTCTAGAACGTTTTGATCTTTTTCTAATCATTTTATAACATTTTAACTATATATTCATTTATTTTTTCATTTTTTCCTAAAACACCTTTGGGCCATAACAATTTTGAACTTTTTTTAAGACCTCCTCTAGGAGGATGAAGTCGGAAAACTAAAATTTTTTCATTTTTATCTTTTATTTCTTTTCCTCTTTTTAATAAAAGCTGTTGAAAAGTTTCTTCATTTATTTCTCCATACATGACATAATCTTGAACTTTTTTAATCATTCCCATAATTTCAGGTTTATCTTCTACAACTATGCATGAAAATTTTCTTTTCAGTTTTAAAAGTTCGAAAGTTTTTTTAATAGGTGGTGGCAAATCTACTTGCCCAGCAATTCTTATTACCGCTAGTTTCATTTTATATTACAATTTCTTTTAATTTTTTTAAAGCCGCTATGCAGGCTTTAGCCAAATTTATCTTAGTTCTTGTTTGACCAAAAGTTTTGCTGTATATATCTTTTATTCCAGCAAGTCTTAAAATTTTTTTACATTCATCATCTACAACTAAACCAGTTCCTTTTGGAGCTGGCATTAACTTAATCACAGCACTTCCAACTTTTCCTTCTACTTTAAATGGTATGCTATGAGGCTCATTACAAGTACAATCAAAACTTCCGCAACCTCTTTTTACTTTCATTATATTTAATTTAGCAATTCTTATCGCTTTTTGTTTAGCAGGAACAGTTTCTTTTGCTTTTCCATAACCTAAACCAACATAACCATTTTTATTTCCTACAACTACCATGCAGGCAAATGTTGGTACATTGCCTTCTGCTGTTTTTTTCTGCGTCTGTTTCCAAGGCCTTCTTTTTCCACCACCAAATTTTCCTTTAGCTTGCCCTATGTTTATCAATTCTATTTCTAAACCAGGTAATAACTTATCCACTATTTCTGGTTCTAAAATTTTTAATTTTTTTTCAAAAATTTCATCTATGTTTTTAATCTTACCACTTTTTACAGCTTTTCCTAGTTCAGTTTTAGGAACCCATTTTTCTATTTCTTCTTTTATTTCTTCCTCTTTTTTTTCTTCTATTTCCAACTCTTTAACAATTTCAGGTTCTATTTTTTCCTCTATTTTTTCCTCTTCTGCTTCTCTTAATTTTGTTTTTTTCTCTATTTCCAATTCTTTTTCTTTTTTTACCATTTTAAATTTTCATTCTTTGATTTATTTCTTCCTTTATTTCATCTACTTTTTTATCTATGTCTTTAAATTTTATTTTTAAATGTTCTCCTTTAAATCTTGATTCATCGAACATTTTTTCTGAACAATTTATTTTTAATCCTCCATCAATAGCTCCTTTTACTGCAGCATAAATTCTCGATCCTTTAGTAGAGCGCTGCAAACCTATATCCACAACAACTTCCCTGATATTTTCTTTCAGAGCTTTTTTTGCGACCAGATAGCCAGTTAAATAAGCGGCAGGCAAATTTTTGAAACCATAATTCCAGTTAAATTTGCTTAATTCTTTAGAATTAACATATATGATTGTAAAGTCTTTAGATTCTATACTTTTAACAACTTGTACTATAATATATTTATTAGTTTTTCTTATTACTAATCTTGGTTTTTCTGATTTCAAAAGTTTTAATCTTCTTTTATAATCTGTTTTACACTCCAATCTTCTTTTTAATGGTATTTTCATTTTATTCTTTCATCTATTTCTTTTCTACTTTTTATAACCCCTGCTTTAGCAAGTTTTCTAAGTTTTGTAGCTTGCTTACTATCTATTATTTTTCTTTCCTTTAATTCTTTAATATATGACCGCAATTTTCTTATTCTATTCACATAATTTTTTTTCTTTTTCTTTAAAAATTTCTTTTTCTTTCCAGCTCCTCTTCTTCTACCTTTTCTTTTTCTTAATTGTCTTAATCTTCCAGCCCTTCGTTTTATTCCTATCTTGGGCTTTTTTTTAATAGCCCCATCTCTTATTAAAGTCTCTATATCCGCTCTAGTAATAGCTTCTTTTATTTCATTAATTCTAGTAGGATCAAACCAAACTTTATTCATACCAACTTTTAATACTGATGCTGCTAATCTTTTTTGTAAGGCCAAAGTTTTCATTTTTTATCTCCTTTATCTTCTTTTTTTTCTTTATTTTCTTCTTTTTCTATTTTTTTCTCTTCCTTCTTTCTTTTTGTTTCTTCTTCTGATTCTATCTTTTCAATGAATTTTTTCGCATTTAAGTTAAACAAGGCGATGTTTTTAGCTATTGCATTTTTTGCTATTTCTATTTTCTTTTTTTTACCAACTTTGCCTATTATTGCAATTTCCCCTTCTTTTAGCAAATTCAACTCTTCTACATTATGTATTAGTTTTGGTTTTAAACCATTTATTGTTCCTCTAATTTCTTTAGGAGAACTCCATCCTATTGATGGTTGTTTCATATAACCTTTTCTTTTTTCTCTAATCTTGCTGTGTCTTCCTCTCGGTCTTCTCCATTTTCTTTTTTTCTTTTGTAGCTTTCCTAATTTCAATTTTTTAAAACTATCTTTTCTTATGAATTTTGGTTTTTTTCTTTTCAATTTCTTTCTCAATTCTAATAATTTTTCTTTTTCCATTTTTTTATTTTTCCCGTTTTCTGCCTTTTTCTTTTTTAATTATCCATATGCCATCTTGGAATATTCTTCTATCTCTTGCAGATATTTTCGTAGCAGCTTCTATATTTGCGGCTTGCTGTCCAGCGAGTTCTTTATCAGGCGATTTTATTGTTATTATATCTCCACTTATGTTAATATCAGTTCCTGGAAATAATCTAACTATTCTATCTTTATTTTCTCCAAGAAAATTTTTTATAATTAATAGATTATTTTGTTTATCTATATTTACAGTGATAGGAAAATGGGTTGAACATATCTGTAATTGATATTCAAATGGCGTTTTAACGCCTTCTATCATACTTTCAATTTTGCTTACTATTGTATTAATTATTTTTTTTTCTTTTTTAGTGGCTTTTTCTTTTGTTATTTTAACTTGATTATCTTCTATTTCAATTTTTATATCTTTAACATTGAATATTTTTTCTATTTTTCCTGCAGGACCTTCCACTATAATTTTTGGCATAGCAATTGTTATTTTGACATTTTCAGGTATGTTTATTGTTTTCTTAATATCTTTTTTCATTTTAAAAACAGTAGGCTATTAATGAACCTCCTATTCCTTTTTTTATAGCTTCTTCATGTGTCATTAAACCTTTATTAGTAGAAACTATTAGAATTCCTAAATTTCTCGCTGGCAAAAATCTTTTAATGTATTTATCAAACTCATTTTTTTTAACAAAAAATCTAGGTTTTATAGCTTTGCATTCGTTTAATTTTCCTATTTTTATTATAACTTTCTTAAACTTTTCTTCTTCGACTTTATAATCTTTAATATATCCATGCTCTTTCATTATTTTAAGAACATCCAACATTAACTTCGAAACTGGTATTGCTACTGTTTCCATTTTTCTAGCTTTTTTACAATTAACTAAATCATTCAGCATAGCTGATAACCAATCTCTCACAACCATTTTATTTACCTCCTTACATATATTTTTTGAATCCTAGTTGTTCTGCAATTTCTCTAAAACACTGTCTACATAAATGTAAGTTGTATTTGCTTATATGTGCTCCAAATCTTCCACATCTTGTACATTTTTTGGCAGCTATTCCAAATTTTCTTTCTTTTGGTTTGCAATATTTTAAAAATCTGGCTTTTATTGCAGGTTTATTTTCTAACTGTTTTAATATTTTTCTCCAATCACTTGCTGTCATTTTTTTAATCTAAAATTTTAATATTAAAATTATTTTTAAAAAAATTGATGGTCTCTTCTTTAGTAATTTTATGTCTTAAAGGAATCTTAGCTTTTGCCCTTCTTCTTCTTGATACTCTGAAGCCCTTTCTTTTTAATGTAGCTATAACATCAAATCCTAAAATTCCTATATCTCGTTGATAAGGTATGGAAGGGATCTCTATATATTCTTTTATTCCAAAACTTAAAAAACCAGGATTAAATTGTTTTCTTTTTAAATTAGCCACTCCTGTAAATAATGTTCTCAAAAGCTCATATGCTTTTTTCTTTCTAATTGTTACTTTACATCCTATAGGCAATCCTGGTTTAATTTTCCAAGCCGGAATTCTTTTTTTTGCTAAAGTTTTAACCGGTTTAGCGCCAGATATTAGCTTTAATAATTTCATTGCTTTTTCAAGTTTAACCTGATCTGCAGTAGAACAGTGTAAAGTAACAGCATCTAATTCTATTTCTCTCATTTTATTTTGTTCTTTCAATTTCATTTTCTTCTAATACAAACAAATTTTTTCTTGGAATTGTTATTTTTTTATTTTTTAAAGATAAAGTTACCATGCTATTTACAGATTCTATTTTTCCATAAGCTCCTCTGTTCTTCCCTTTTATTACTAGGGCAAAATTTCCTTTTTCGATACCTAAATGTTTTACAATTTTATTGTCTTTTAAATTGATAATTATAGTATCTCCAATCTTAAATTTATTAGAATCCACTATAAAATTTCTGCCATCAATGCAATTTATTTGTATTTTATTTCCTTTTAATATTTTCTTACCAATTATTTTACAAGGTTTAAATTCGCTTTTTTCTTTACTTATTTCTTTAACTTCAAGTTTTCCCTTCTCAGTCAAATATAAACTGAAATATTTTTCTAATTTTTTAATATAAATTCTATCAAAAAGTCCTGCTCTAAATTTGACATCCTTTACTATTTTATTATTTATAATTATATTTTTTTCCGAAATTATCTTTTTAATTTCTCTAGTGTTATTTGCCGCTTTTAGGAGATCTCTTAATATTATGATTAAAGGCAACGATAACTCTAATTTATGAGGGCTTTTTCCAACTGTAACGAAAACTTTTTCTTTTCTCAATATTGGCCAAGTTTTAGGAGCGGCTATTCTTTTTAGGTGCATTTTATTTTTCTCCTTGTTTTATTTTTCTTTCTATTGATTTTATTCTTTTTTTATCTTCTAAATTTAGACTGATTATTAATAAATTTGAAGGATCAAAAGGAACATTTATTTTTGTTCCATCTTTCCTTGTTTTTTGCAATCCTTCTATGAAAACTCTATTTTTCTTTAATTCAACCTTTATAATCTTTCCTACTTTGTTTTTGAATTCTCCTCTCATAACTTTTACTGTATCTCCTTTTCTTATAGGAAAGGATCTTCGCTTGTATTTTTCGCGAAGTTCTTTTGAGAGATGTGAAGATAACATTTTTCTTTTTATGTGTAATGGAGCATTGGCTCTATATTTTCTTTGTTTTCTCTTACTTTTGCTTCCTTTCCATGAAGTTGAAAATTTTGTTTTCATTTTAAACTATTATTGAAGCGATTCTAGCTACAAAAGGCCATCTTTCTGCAACTTCTCTAGCTATCGGACCTTTTATTTGCGTTCCTTTAGGATTTCCTTCTTCATCTTTTAGTAATACTACGGCGTTGTCGGCAAAGCATATTCTCTCACCAGTGGCTCTTCTATATTCTTTTTTTTGTCTTACTATTACTGCCCAAAATACTTGTTTTCTCATTTCAGTTAATCCTTTTCTAACACTAACCTTTACTAAACTACCTACGCCACACGAAATTTGCCTTCCTTTTCTACTTTTGCCCCCTTTCACTCCCACTATTCTAACAACTTTTGCTCCACTATTGTCAGCAACATTTAGTAGACTGCCTATGTTTATACCCTTTGTTATTTTTGCAGCTACGGCTTTCATTTTTTATTTAATTTTCTCTAACACTACAAAATGAATTATTTTAGTTAGGGGTCTAATTTCTCCAATTTTTACTAGATCACCAACTTGAATTTCTTTTACTAGACATTGTGGCAAATATGCGTGCAACTTTGTTTTTTTTCTAGCATATCTTTCGTATTTTTTATAATAAACCAATCTTTCAAATTCTATTACTGCTCTTTTACCAACTATTTTTATAACCGTGCCTTTGAAATATCTTCCACGAACACTAAGCCTGCCATGGAAGGGGCATTTTAAATCATTACACTTTTCCTTAGATTCTTCTATTTCTAATTCTGTTTTTTTATCTTCCATTTTCTTGTTTTTAATTTTCGTTTTATCTTTCTTCAATGTTCCCTTCTTCAAATCCAAGTTTAATTAATAGTTCTTTAACCTTTTTGCTATGATCTCCTTGCAACTCTATTATGTTATTTTTTATAGTTCCTCCACATGCCAGTTCTTCTTTTAATTTCTTAGCAATTGTTTTCATATCGTTTTCTATTCCTGAAATTGTAGTAACTACTTTGCCAAATCTTCTTTTGACCTTTTCAATCTTTATTTTTTGTTTTGTCTTTTCTAGCTCTCTACATATACACGCTTCAAGTGGTAAACCACACTTTGGGCATATATTCATGTTTTTTTCTTAAGTTGATTTAATTGAGTATTTATTCTGGCTATTGTTCTTCTTATTTCTTTAATTTTCTTAATTTCTCCAGATTGTCCTTTTTTAGATTTTATTTTTAATAATTCTAATTCAAGTTCTTTTTTCTTTTCTTTTAACTCTTGCTCGCTTAATTTTTGCATTTCTTTTTTCTTTATAAGTGCCATTTTTTTTATCCTTTTTATTTTTTCTCCTTTTCTTTTTTTAGTTCTTCTTCAGATTCTATAATTTTTTCTTTCAATTCTTTTTCTATAAGTTCATAATTTATTTCAATTTTGTCAGGTATTTTTTTGCCTTTTGGAACTATGGCAACTTTTACACCTATTACTCCTGGCTTCGTGAATGCAGTTGCTTTTGCTCGATTTACTATTTCTTCATTTGCTCCAGTTTTCTTAAGATAACCAAAAGCAAATCTCCAACTTTTTGCTCTTTCACTAGGTAATTTACCACTAAGTCTTATTTCAGCTCCAAGGGCTCCGGCTTTTGCTAATTTCTCTAATTCTTTATAAGCTATTAATTTAAAACTAAGAGGACCAAATTTTTCTAATGCTAGTGCGATTTGATCTGCAATTCCTTGCGCGTCGAAAACAGGATCTAAAATTTCAGATACTTCTATTTGAGGGTTTTCTAATTTGAACTTTTTTTTAAGCAAATCAGTTATTTCTTGTATTATTTCTCCACCTCTGCCTATTACTAATCCTGGTTTTGCAGTTATTATTACTATTTTCTCTCCTATAGGAGTTCTTTCAATTTTTACATCACTTACCTTTCCTTTTCCAACTTTCATTTTGATAAATTCTTTTATTTCAAACTCCTGTTTTTTAGCTTCTACAAATTTTTTTTCAATCATTTTTTAATTCTTTATTTTCACTTTTAAGTTCTTTTTCTTTAATTTTTTCTTTTAATTTAGCTTCAAGTAAAATATGAGTTCTTTTGAATCGTTTTCTTCCATATGCTATTCTAGTAGGACGATAAGGTCTCGAAGCTTTATCAGCCTTAGCCACATTAATAACAATATCTTCTACATTTATTCCTTTAACATTTGCATTTGCAATTAGGTTTTTAATTAATTTTATGAATTCTTTTGATGCCTTATAAGGATATCTTCCAGCAACTTTTCCCTTAGGCATATTTCTTCTGTGAGGAATCTCTCCTTTCATTGGCACTGCAATTTTCTTTTTAATCACATTCTCAAGTAAAGATATTGCCACATTAGGATTTTTTCCTTTAATAAAATTACAAATAGCTATTGCATGTTTTGTAGATATAGGTAAATCTAAGCCCTTGACTTTAATTGTTTTAATTTCTTCTTCTTTTTGTTTATTTTTTTTATTGTTTTCCATTTTTTATTTAACTGATAAGAAAGCAGAACTTCTAGTAGCTCCTATTCCAGGCGCTCCATGTTCTACTTTCTTTCTAGTTAATGCAAATTCTCCGAGCCGATGTCCCAACATTTCTTCAGTTATTTTTACAGGAATAAACTCTTTACCATTATGAATATGAATTGTTAAACCTATCATTTTAGGCACTATTACTAAACTTCTATTTTGAGTTCTTATAGGTTTATTTTTAGCAATTTTTTTCTCACATCTTTTCAAGAATTTCTCAATAATTTCAGTTTGTCTTAAGACGCTTCTTCTTTCTCTCGAAGGTAAAAATTTTGCAAATTCTCTTAGATCCATTTGTTTTAATTCTTCTAAACTTTTTCCTCTATAGATAAATTCCTTAACCATTTTTATTTCCTCCTACCAGTTCTTCTAGGTCTTAATAGACCAACTTTCTTTCCAGGAGGAGCCCATCTTTTTGCTATTTTGCTTTTAATTCTTTTTCCTCTTCCTGAACCAAAAGGATGATCTACTGCGTTCATTTTAACAGCACTCGTTCTAGGATAAACTTTCCCTCCTTTCGCTTTTTTCATATGTAATTTCTTTCCAGCTTTAATAATTGGCTTTTCAACTCTGCCAGAAGCCGCTATAATTCCGATAGTGGCTCTTGCATTTGGATTAAAAATTTTTTCTTTTTTAGAAGGTAAAAGAACTCCCACACCAGAATTTTCTTTTTTTATTATTTTTGCACTTAAGCCGCTAGTTCTTACAAGCTTCCCTCCTAATCCAGGAGTTGTTTCTATATTATATATGTCAGTTCCTATCGGTAAAGAAGCCAAAGTAGCAATATTTCCAGGAGCAACTTTAGCACTTTTTCCTACTGTTATTTCTTGACCTTCAAACATTCCCTCTGCAGCTATATTATAAAAAATTTCGTTGTTTAATTTTATTTTAGCTATCGGCGCAGTATAACAAGGAACATTCAGTAACTTCAATACTTTTCCAATACCTTCTGTTTTAGGATAACTTATTGTAATTCTAAACGCTTTCTTTCTTGTTCTATAAGTTAAACTTCCATGTCCCCTTGCCTGTTGTATTATTCTTTTTCCCATTTTTATTTACAATATTCCTAATTTAGTCGCTATATCTATTGCTGGAGTAGTCGCCTTTAATTTTATTATAGCAATTTTTTTATTATTTCTTATATGAGTATTGATTTTTTCTACGTTTGCATTGAAAAGTTCTTTTAATTCCTTAGCTATTTGTGCTTTTGTTGCATTAATGTCTACAAAAAAACTAATTTTATTTTCTAACTCAATTGCTTTAATAGCCTTTTCAGTTGTTATTGGTTGTAATAATATTTTCATTTTTTAATTTATTGAGCTCATTTATAGCTTTTTCAGTCCATACAACCAATCTTCCCGGAATACCTCCAGGAGCCATATTTAAAATATTCAATTGATTTGTTTTTACAACATCAACGCCATATTTTTTTATTCTTACTTTTTCATCTTTTGAAATTACTAAAAGTACTTTATTACTGCCTTTGTATTTTCTTCCTCTTTTCTTTCCTTTACCAGCCCTGATTTTTTTATTCTTTTTCAATTTTATTCCAAACAAATTTTCAAACAAATTTATTATTTCTTTTGCTTTTCTATCTATTACCTCAGAAGAAATAACTACAGGCAACTCTGTTTTTAGTTTGATTTTAGGATATTTTTTTTCAATTATATCTTTTATAGAAGAAGCAGCAATTGCGCTAAATAATGCTTTTTGTTTTTCTTTTTTATTTATCTTGATTTTTCTTTTTATTGGTTTTGGAGGATGCGCTTCTCTACCACCAACAGTTCCTGGTATAAAAGCACCTATCCAATAAAATTGTTCACCTCTATGACTTAAAGTTTTTCTCGGAATTCTGGAAATTCCTTTGCCATAAAGGGTTTTCCACTTTCTTCTTCTATGTCTTTGTTTGCCGCTGGCAGCAACTTCTTTACCAGCCAAAATATAAGAACCATATGGTTGTTGCTGTCTTTTTTGAATTGTCCAAAATACTTTATATATTAAATCAGGTCTTATCTCTTCCTCAAAACATTTTGGCAATTCTATTTCCTTTATTTTCTTTCCTTCTATATTTAAGACTTGCGCTTTCATTTTTTATTTTAAAATTTTAATTATTTCAAAATTTTCTTTCATAGCAGATTTAGTTTCCCGTAAACTTGAAGTTATTAACAATTGTCTTTTAGCAGTTCCTTGTACAGAACCTTTCAAAGCAATATAATTTGTTTTAATTTTTCCATAATGAGAAAACTCTATAGGAATGTTTTCAGCTTTTCCTATGTTTAATATTTTTGAATTATAATGAATTCTAGTAAAAAATCCATACTGTCCAGCCATTGCAACCCTGAAACTAACGTGAGCAGGATGCCAAGGTCCCAGAGTTCCTGGGCGTCTTCTACCTTTTTCCGTTTTATGGCTTTTTAATCCTATTCCAAATCTTTTTATAGGCCCTGTTAAACCATGTCCCTTTGTAACTCCTCTAACATCTACCAATTTATTTTTTAAAACCAAATCGTTTATAGTTAAATCTTTATTTAAATTGGTTTTTATAAATTCAAGTTTGTCTTGTAAAGTTCCTGCCAACCCTATTTCAGCAATGTCTGGTGTTTTTTTAATAGAAGTTTGTTTTACAATGCTGTAAGCAATTACTCTTATATTGTCAATTTCATCTAGATTTACTTTATCTATTTTCTCTTCAATTTTCTCTTCGCTTTCTTTTTTTGGCAATTTTATTTTGTGTTTTAATTCTTTAGGCAAATTTTTGAGAATAAAATCTTTAACAACTTTATTATTTTTATATAATCTAATCCCAAGGATTTTCATAGAAGGACATTCAAGAATTGTTATAGGAACAATAATTTGTTTATTTTTTGTCATAGAATCAGGAGTCAAATCAAGAACAACTGCGCGGCACATCCCGGCCTTATAACATATAAACCCCAAGACTCCCTTTTCTTTTATGTATTTTTTTTCTAGAACTTTCCAGTTCACACTAGGTAAAAGCTTAGCTGCTCGTTTTCTTGGCCAAAATTGTAATGAACCGGCTCTTGGTTTGTGTATCTTTGGCATTTCTTATAATAATTGAATTTAATTTTAATACCATTCTACCCTATGTGAACCTTATTTAGAGAGGTAAAACTTAGTTTATAAAGGTTACTCAAGCCTCAAATTCTTTTTCTTTGTTTATTTCTTGATTATCAACTACAATTTTTCTTATAATTTTGCCTTTCCTCTTGGCCATAATTCTCATTTTTTCAAAATCTTTCTCGTCTTTGGGCAAAACAAGCTCTTTTATAATATAGCTATGCTCGATTCGGGCTTTTTTAAAATCAGTCGGTAAATCCCATAAAAATTCATTATGCAGTTGAGGCCAGAATTTCTTGTCTAGTTCAAGGACACAAAACTTGTCATCAACTTTAGTTTCGCCGCTCTTGCCCGGTTTCGGTAACCTTTTTTTTATCTTTAATAAGATTCCAGGAGCACTACAGTCAAAGAGCATTGCATAGACTTTTATTGAAAGTTCTTTTAATTCGTCAGCCGACATTTCTTTATTAATCTCACAAGCCAAAATTCCCTGTTTTTTTCTAAATTCATAACCATCAATCTTATTTTTACTTAAAATAATCCCACTAACTGAAAGTTTTGGAACAAGAGTAGAAACAAATTCAACCAAGTCATTAGCTAATTCAAAAGTCGAGCTAATTTTAATCTTATCAACTTGCTTTGTTACATTGATTATTGCCCTTAATTCGTAAGTTCCTTTTCCAAATCTCACAAACTGTTTATGAACTGTTTCATCTACTTTATTTTCAAAAATTTTTTTTATGAACATTTTTTAAGTGCAAAATTTTCCAAATGGGCCTGCCTGGAATCGAACCAGGGATCTTCTCCGTGTAAGGGAGACGTCGTAACCGCTGGACTACAGGCCCTTTTAATTTTATTGCTTTTAAAAAAGAGACAAAGCTTTAAAAAGGTTTTTGCCTTTTTTTCTCAATGCCATATGAAAAGGAAAATAAGAAAGAAGAAACAATAGAAAAAAAAGAAACAGATGAAGATTATCAAAAGTATATAAAACAAGCTGAAAAAGAAATCCCAGAAGAAGTTAAAAAAGAAATTGAAAGAATTAGAGAAAACTTAAAAGAAGTTAAAAAATCTCTTGTCAAAAAATATCCTTTTATTTCAGCAATAGGAATATTGCCACCGCCAGCTTCTTCATTGATAGAAGAGGAAGAAGAAGTACAAAAAGAAAAAGATGAAAGAATTATTCATATAATTATAATAGTACCTCAAGAAAAAGCAAAAGAAATTCCTAAACTTAAGTTGGAAGGCATTAAGTTGGTACAGAATATAAAACCAAAAATATGGCTTCATGTTAAAAGCGTAACTGAATTATGGGAATGGTGTTTTGATGGAAAATATGCATTGATTGAGGCAATTTCGATGTCTTTTCCTTTACATGATAAAGGCATTCTTGGAGCACTAAGAGTAGCTTCTATACATAAAACTCTTGTTCTTAAAAAATTTGAACGTTATGTCGTAAGTTATGTTCTTGCAGGTTCTCTTGTTAGAGAAGAGGCTACAAAAACAAGCGACATAGATGTTTATGTAGTTATAGACGATACTGATGTTAAGAGAATGTCTAGATTTGAATTGCGAGAAAAACTTAGAGCAATAATTTATAGTTACACTATAGAAGCTGGAGAAATTGCGGGCGTTAAGAACAAACTTAGTCCTCAAGTTTATATTTTAACAGAATTTTGGGAAGCAGTTAAGGATGCTCATCCTGTAATTTTTACTTTCATTCGTGACGGTGTGCCTCTGTATGATAGAGGAGCTTTTATGCCTTGGAAACTGCTTTTGAAAATGGGTAAAATCAAGCCAAGTCCAGAAGCTATAGATATGTTCATGTCTCTTGGTGAACGTGTTGCAGAAAATGTTAAAAGAAAATTAAATGAAATAGTAACCGAAGATATTTATTGGGGCGTTATTACTCCTAGTCAGGCTGTTTTGATGCTCTACGGAATAGCTCCACCAACTCCAAAAGAAACAGTAACGCTAATGAAAGAAATTTTTGTTAATAAAGAAAAACTTCTAGAACAAAAATATATAGATATTTTGGATAAAATCGTTAGCATATATAAAAAATACGAACATGAAGAAATTAAAACAATTACAGGCAAGGAAATAGATGAATTATTAGAGCAGTCTTCAGAATATATAAAAAGACTTAAAGAGTTGATGAATCAGATAGAACAAAAGACAGCAGAAAAAGAAATAGATGAAATTTACAATTCAATAATGAATCTGCTTAAACAAATTTTAGGAAAAGGGACGGAAATGACATTATTAGAAAAATTAGATAAAGATCTTGTGCAAAAAGCACAAATTTCTTCAAGAAGTTTGACTTTGCTTAAAGAAATTATAGAGATGAAAAGAAAATATAAGAAAGGTAAAATAACTAAACACGATATAGCATCTATGAAAAAAACTTCTCATGAATTATTATCAGAACTTTTAGAATATTCACAACGTAAAGAATTGCTCGAACTAGAGAAAAGAAAAATAGAAGTATTATATAAAGTTAAAGAAGAAGGTAAAGAACAAAAAAAGAAAGCAGAATTATTTATTTTCAAAGACGAAGTTTTTATTGTACCAGATATAACTAAAGATGAAATAAAAAAATTTAGCAAAGGTAAATTAATAGAAAGCAATAAAGATGAATTGAGAAAAGCTTTTAAAAGCAAAGTGGCTGAAAAAATAATAACTTCCGAAATTTTAGAAGCTTTAAAAAAGCTTTTTGGAGAATTTGAGTTAGTTTTTTAAATATTTATAATTTCAATTTAAGATGAAAGCCGTCGTTGTCTCGTTTAGAAGAGGAAGAAAAACTTATAAACCAAGACAATTCATATTACAAGTCCAAGGCATAAATAATAAAGAAAAAGCTTCTGAGATGATAAATAAAAACGTAGTTTGGAGAAGCCCTTCAGGAAAGGAAATTAAAGGGACAATAACTGCAACTCATGGCAATAAAGGTTTAGTCAGAGCCTTATTTGAAAAAGGATTGCCAGGTCAAGCCATAAATACAGAAGTTGAAATTTTATAATTTAAAATGCAAATCAAATTGCTTGTTGAAGGTGGAGAAATGAAACCAACTCCTGCCTTGAGTCAGAAAATAGGTCCTTTGGGATTGAATCTCGGTAAAATAATTAGTGATGTAAATAAAGCCACTTCTAGTTTTAAAGGCATCAAAGTTCCAGTAATATTAGATATAGATACAAAGACAAAAAATTTTACAGTTAAAACATTAACACCACCTACTTCTGAATTGTTAAAAAAAGAACTGAATCTTGAAAAAGGTTCGCAGATGCCAAACAAAATAAAAGTAGCAAATATTCCAATTGAAACTGTAATAAAAATAGCAAAAATTAAACATGAAGATATGTTAACAGAAAGCTTCAAGGCGGCTGTAAAATCAGTACTAGGATCTTGTGTAAGTTTAGGAATACTTGTAGAAAGTAAAGATCCAAAGCAGGTAACAGAAGAAGTAGATAGAGGAATTTACGACGAAATTATAAATAAAAAAATAGATACTGTTAGCGAAGAAAAAGCCGCAAAATTAGCTTCTGATTTTGAACAAGTGAAAAAAGCGCAAGAGTCTTTAATAAAAGAGCTTGAGAAGAAAGCTGAAGAAAAAGCCGCAGCAGCTGCTAGTGCAGCTTCATCACAAGGAGCTTCAACTACAACTGGCTCTGGAGCCGGAACATCTCCTGAGAAAAAATAACTTTAAGAAATTTAAGTTATTTTCATTTACAAATATTTAAATAACATAGAACATTAAACTACCTTACAGCAGGGGCTGTGGGGTAGCTTGGTTTAGCCTCTCTGCCTTGGGCGCAGAGGACCCCGGTTCAAATCCGGGCAGCCCCATTAAAATTATCGTAAAAATGGCAACTAAGAAAGTAGGAATTGCTGGAAAATTCGGACCAAGATATGGAGCAACTGTAAAAGAACGTTATAAAGAAATTGCTTCTAAACAATCTAAAAAACAAAAATGTCCTTATTGTAAAAAATACAAAAGCAAAAGACTGGCCAAGGGATTGTGGCATTGCAAAGCTTGCGGTAAAAAATTTACAGCTAATGCCTATTACCTTGCTTAAATAAATATTTTTAAGCAAACATTTAAAAATAATAAAAACAAATAAACATAAATAAAAATGGTAGCTTATAAGTGTTTTTTCTGCGGCAAGCAACTGTCTTTAAAATCATTGGAATCGAGATTCTCATGTCCTTATTGCGGTTCTAAAATATTTTTCAAACCACGAACTGTTGTAAAAAAGGTTAAAGCAATTTAAAGATGGTAAAAGCAAAGCGAGAAGAGAAAGAAGAAGATAAAACCAAAAAAACAGACGCGGTTACACAATTACAAATTACAGAGCAATCTTTACAAAATTTATTACTTCAAAAACAAATATTTCAATTAGAGTTTATAGAAACAAACAACGCACTTGAAGAAATTAAGAAAACGAAAGTTGAAGATGTTTATAAGATAGTTGGTTCATTAATGTTTAAATCAAATAAAACAGATTTAGAAAAAGAGCTCGAAAGAAAAAAAGATATTTTAGATTTAAGACTTAGAGCTATAGAAAAACAGGAAGAAGAACTTAAAGAAAAGTTGCTTAAAAATAGAGAAATGCTTTTAAAAGAGATGAAAAGTTGAAGTAAAATAATGATAAAAAAATATATATGAACTAATGACAAAAAATTTATAAACTGAAAGCAGTTCATTAAAACAATAAAAGAGTTTAAAATGGGATTATTTAAAAAAATATTTGGTGGAAAGCAACAGACAGAAGCTCCAGACTATATTGAAGTTGACGTTGGTAAAGAAGAGGCAAAAAAGACGAAAATAGTTGTAAGGCCATTCGTTCTTAAAACTTTTGATGATGTTAACAAAGTCTTAGAAGTTTTAAGAGAAGGCTACACTATTGCTTTGATTGACATTAAACCTCTTAAACAGAAAGATATTGTAGAGCTTAAACGAGCAGTTTCAAAACTTAAGAAAACCGTAGACGCTTTAGAAGGCAACATAGCTGGTTTTGGTGAAAATACAATTGTGGCTACCCCTTCTTTTGTAGAAGTTTATAAAGGAGAGCCAGGACAACAGCAACAACCTGCAGAAATGCAAATGTAATTAAAGCTCTACAAATGAAATATATATTTATTCCAGCGACTTCTTCTAATTCTTTTTCTTTTAATAAAATAAAATTAGCTCAATTACCAAAAGCAGTTGGACTTGTTACTACAATTCAATATATTCATATTTTACCAAAATTAAAAAAATGGTTAAAAAATCAAAAGAGGCAAGCAATAATACATAATGATGGTAAAATCTTGGGCTGTAATTTAACTAATGCTACAGCAATCCAAAATAAAGTACAAGCTTTTCTTTATATAGGTTCAGGCAAATTTCATCCCTTATCTATTGCTTTAGCTTTAAAAAAACAAAAGCCCATTTTCATTTACAATCCAAACACTAATGAATTTTCACGCTTAAACGAAAAAGAAATCCAGGCAGCATTAGCCAAGAAAAAGACCGCTAAAATAAAATTTCTTTCAGCAAAAACTTTAGGAATTCTTGTTTCAACAAAACCTGGCCAGCAAAGATTAAAACAAGCAGAAAAGCTTAAAGCAGAGCTCGAGAACCAAGGCAAAAAATGTTATATCTTCATTGCTAATGACATTGATATTAATCAATTAGAGAATTTTCCACAAATCGAATGCTGGATCAACAGCACATGTCCTGGCTTAAGTCTTGAGCACCCTTTTATTTGGATTGATGATGTTTAGAATAATTTTTCTTGTTTAAATTCATATTTTATTTAAAGCAAAAAAACGCCGACGCCAGGATTCGAACCTGGAATCCCTTGCGGGAACACGCTCTCCAAGCGTGCGCCGTACCATTGGGCCACGTCGGCATAAAAATAAAAAATAAAAAGAATATTAAAAAGTTTGCTTTAAAATTTTTAACATTGTTCTAGCATTTTTTAACATGTTGTGATTGTTATTGAAAAATATATATGCTTTTTCTGGTTCAACTTTTTTTATTTTCTTTGCAATTTCTTTAAGCTCTTTTTCAGAATAACTGTGGCTATACCAAAGAAATTTTCCATGCATTCTTAAATAAATAATTTTACCAGGAAAAATTTTATTTTGGAAATCAGGCGAGTCTATAG
This sequence comes from Candidatus Pacearchaeota archaeon, assembly GCA_038886195.1. Classification (GTDB taxonomy): domain Archaea; phylum Nanobdellota; class Nanobdellia; order Pacearchaeales; family UBA284; genus JAVZYK01. The sequence goes on along the minus strand of JAVZYK010000001.1, from coordinate 409,462 downwards.
AAACTAGAGTTATTTTTTCATTTAATTTTTTAGCGTCATTTTCTTTTAAACTTTCAATAAGTTTTTTATTTCTCAATTCTAAAGCAAATCTTCTTTTTAGTTTCGTTTTTCTAGCAAAATCTATCACCTTTTCAATGTCCACGAAACCTGGAGGCAATTGAAATAAATAGAAATCGACGTAAGGATCAAGAGGATTAAACAACTCATAGAATCTTTTCCAAATTTTCAATCCTTCTTTATTAAATTTATGAACATGTGTAATAAGACGATTAACTTTAATTGCCCATCTTAAAGCCTTGCCCTTTATAGCCCAACTCTTTATCTGATTAGGAAAAGGAAATCTATAAAAAGAAGCATTGAGTTCGATAGCATTCAACTTAGAATTTTTTACAAACCATTCAAGACTTTTGTCTTTATTCCAATTATAAAACCAACCACTAGTTCCGACAAACACTTCCATCAATTAAAAAAGCACTAGCGATTTAAAATTTTTGCTAAAAATTCGTCAATTATATTTTTAACTTCTTTAGTAACTTCATCTATATTTTTAGAGGCATCTATTACTCGAACTCTGTTTTCGAAGTTCTTGGCTATCCATTTATAACCTTCATAAACTTTCCGATGCCGTTCTAAGCTCTCTTTATCAAATGTTGTTGGTTTTCTATGTTTTTTACTATCTTCTAAGATTCTTTTTTGAGCCAGTTTAATTGGTAAATCAAATAGAAGTGTTAAATCAGGTTCAATAGCTTCTATTTTCTTATTGTAATCAAAAATTATTTTTAAAGGAATGTTGTTGCGAAATCCTTGATACGCAATAGTAGAATCATAATATCTATCCAGAAAAATTATCTTTCCCTTTTTCAGGTTTGGAATTAAGAATTCTTTAATGAGCTGAGCTCTTGCAGCTAAAAATAAATTAAATTCGGCCCATTTATTCATATTTTTATAGAGTAAAAGCCTCCTTATTTCTTCTCCGAGTTCAGTCGTTCCGGGGTCTCTTGCTTTTAGAAATCTATCAGGATATTTTTTATTAAAAAAATTAAAAATATTATTTAATATAGTTGTTTTACCACACCCATCGATTCCTTCAAATGTAATTAATTTGCCTTTCATTTTTTTGTTCATTAATAAATTCGAATAATATTTAAATCTATTTAATTTAGAATAAATTATAAAAAATGCAAATAATAAGTGATTTACATATACATTCTAGATTCTCAAGAGCAACTAGTAGCGATTTGAATATTAAAAATTTGGAAAAATGGGCTAAAATTAAAGGCATTAATTTGTTAGGTACTGGAGACTTTTCACATCCTGAATGGCTCAAAGAATTGAAAAATGAACTTAGCGAAGATAACCATGGAATTTTGAAAACAAAAACTGGATTTGATTTTATTTTAACTAACGAGGTATCTTTAATATATACACAAGAGAATAAAGGAAGGCGGGTTCATTTAATAATCCTTGCTCCTGGCTTCGAAATAGTGGACAAAATTAATAAATATCTTGAGACTAAAGGTAGATTAGATTATGATGGTCGACCAATGTTCAATATTTCATGTGAAGAATTTGCTAAAGCCATGTTTAATATTTCCAGTGATATCGAAATAATTCCAGCCCATGCTTGGACGCCTTGGTTTGGAATTTTTGGTTCTGTTACTGGTTTCGATTCTATTGAAGAAGCTTTTAAAGGTCAAGCCAACAACATTCATGCATTTGAAACAGGGATGAGTTCAGATCCTGAGATGAATTGGCGTTTAAGTAAGTTAGATAACTATTCTATAGTTTCTTTTTCAGATAGTCATTCATATTGGCCATGGCGTCTTGGTCGTGAAGCTACTGTTTTTGAACTTCCAAGAATAACCTATAGGAATATCATTGAGGCAATAAGAGATAAAAATATTGCTTTTACAATTGAAACCCCTCCAGCCTACGGCAAATATCATTATGATGGTCATCGTTTTTGTCAATTTTCTTGTTCCCCCAAAGAATGTGAGGAGAAATATGATAATATTTGTCCAATATGTCACAAGCCATTAACAATTGGTGTTTTACATCGTGTTGAAAAGCTTGCGGATAGAGAAGAAGGTTTCAAGCCTCAAGGTGCAAGACCTTTCAAAACCATTCTGCCTTTACACGAACTTATAGGAGCTGTTTTTGAAATTTCGATGACCTCTAAAAAAGTTTGGCAAGAATATAATGAATTAATTGAAACATTTAAGAATGAGTTTAATGTTTTGCTTAATGTTTCAATAGAAGAATTGAGAAAAGTTACGATTCCAAAAATTGCCTATGCAATCAAAGCCAATCGAGAAGGCAAGATAAGAGTCAAGCCGGGCTATGATGGTCAATACGGTGAACTTATTTTAGAAACTGAAAGACAAGAAACTTTATTCTAGTAAAATATAAAAGTATCGCAAGATTTTTCTAAGCACGCTACGCCCCCATAGGTCAATGGATAGACTACGAGCTTGCGGTAAATTTTGCGAAAGCAAAAGATGCAAAAAGCTTGTGATCGCGGTTCGAATCCGCGTGGGGGCGTTTTGTAATTTAAAATAATTAGTTTAAAGAAGATTTTTGAAATGATAAAGAAAGAAGAAATCCTTTTTGTTTTATTTTTTATTATAATTTTAATTTTATCATTATTCATTTCTGGTTCTGGATGTAAAGAAACAGAAAATATTAGATATAGAGTTTTAGAACAAGCCACAATTATTGAAGTTATAGATGGCGACACGGTTAAGACAAGCAACAATGAAATAATAAGACTTTTACATGTTAATACACCAGAAAAAGGAGAAAAATGTTACAATGAAGCTAAAGCAAGGCTTAAGGAACTTGTTGAAAACAAAACAGTTTGGCTTGAACGTGATATGCAAGATAAAGATAAATATGGGAGAAAATTAAGATATGTTTTTTTAAGTTATAATACCGATTCTAAAAATTTTAATGATTTTGTTAATTTGATAATGATTCGTGAAGGTTTAGCGGCATTGCTTATGATTGAACCAAACATGAAATATCAACAGGTTTTTAAAAAGGCAATTGAAGATGCATCACAAGAAGAAGGTTGCATTTGGAGTTCAAAAAGTCAATATTTTGGATGCTTTTCAATTCAAGAGTTTCATTATGATGCCCAAGGTGATGATTGTAAAAATGCAAATGATGAATATGTTATTTTAAAAAATACATGTGAAGATATAAGTATGAAAGGCTGGACAATAAAAGATAATGCGAGGCACGTTTATACATTTAAAGAATTTATAGCCAAAAAAGACGCTCTATTTACTTTACATAGCGGCTCTGGCCTTGACAATGATACAGATTTGTTTTGGAATTCAAATTTAGAATGTCCTTCTGTATGGAATAACGATCATGATGTTTTATTTCTTAGAGATTCTAACGATTATTTAGTATTGCAAAATTTTTACTAAAAGTTTTTAAATTTCTTAAATTTATGTTAAACTATATGAGCCAGTGTAGTTCAGCGGTAGAACACGAGTCTCATAAGCTCGATGCCGTGGGTTCGACTCCCACCACTGGCATGGATATTTCTTTTTACAATAATATTTTTAAATATAGATTTTAATTTATTTTAATAATTAAAAAAGAGTAAAGAATAAAAATGGAACAAACACTATCAGCAGAACCAGTAAAAACTTTTTTTTCAGATTTTTTAGAACAATATAGGTTTGAAGTTGAAAAAAATTATTCAAACTATAGAGATAAATTGATTCTTTTTAATTGTTTTCCTGTAAAAGTTGAAATGCTTTTTGATAAAGAGATGAAATACGGCATAGTTATTTTGTCTAAAAACCAAGGATCCAATCAATTCTCTATTGACAATTCATTCCAAGATCCTCTCATGGTTGTTGCAATGGCAAATACTAAAAAATATTTATATAGCGAACAAGGTAATTTTTTATATCTTTTTCAATTAAATGCTAAAAAATTTTCTCAATGGCAAGTTTCAAATTTTGTAAAAGATTTCATAAATTATGAAATTTTTAAAGCTTCTAAAAACAATTTTATATAGAATAAAAAAGAAGAAAAAAAATAAAAAAATAGTAAAAAAAAGAAAATTTATTTCTTTGCTAAAGTTATGTCTATAGTAGATACGTTGACTTTCTTACCTTCTTTATTTTCAAACTCTTCGCTATCTATTTTTATGTCTTTCACTTCAATGTTGTGTTCTTTTAGGAATCTTTTTGTAGCCACTTCTGCAACATCTACTGCCCTGCTGATAAATTTTCCTCTAGCCTTTATAACAACTTCACTAGCACCTTTTGTAGTAAATTGCATCACTACTCCAGTCACGTAGTTCATAAATGGCTTACCGCCAATGAAAACAACATTTTCTTCACTTTTTCCTTTTTCTGCCATTTTTTTACCTCCTTGTTATTTTTGTTATATTTTTTATTTTCTAAGCAACTGCTTAGCATGATTGTTATTTCTTTTCAACTTCTTTTTTCTTTAGTCTCACGACATAACCTGCGATGCTATTCCTAACACGTTTATTTACATCAGGCAATATTCTTCCAATTATTTTTTTATTCTTTTCAAAATCGGTTGTGAACGATTCTGGATATCTTTCTAATAGCTGTCTTGTTGTTTTTTTTATAGATAAACTTTTTACACGTCCCATGTTCAATGAAGTAAAGGATCAAAAGATTCTATATTTTTCCCTTACCCTTATATCTACCACGGCTTTCAACCTTTTTAAGCCTTTCTAATACTGCTCTTGCATTTTTTGATATTTTGTAACCTTCTAGTACTCCTTTGAAATATTCTTTACAATGTCTGAAATGTTTTGACTCTAAAGCTTCTTTCAATAAATGCAAATCTACAGCCTTGTCTTCTAGTCTCTCTGAATGAAAACCAAGTCCGAAATCTATAAAATAAACTCTATTCTTATGTAAAATCATATTGCTCGTAGTCAAATCACCATGAATAATTCCAATATCGTGCAAAAGAGCAACATTTCTACCTATTTCTTTACAAATTTCTAATGCTTTTTTTAAAGACAATTTTTCAAGCTGGTTACTTAATACTTTGCCGTCGATAAATTCCATTTCAATTTCAGTTTCTGGCTCCAAAGGTTTTTTAGCCATCCCATCAATGGCTTTGATTTTCGGAACTGAAATGACTTTGGAAGCTTTCTGAAGAAGTTTTGCTTCTCTTCTAGTTCGCGAAGCTCTTAATATAAGATCAAGAATTTCATGCCTATAACTTTTTTTAATTCGCCTCTTTTTCAAAACATCACCTTCTCTAATCAATAAAGCTTCTGCACCTCTGCCTATAATTTCTTCTTTCATTTTAGAATTAGTAACTTTTTGCTATGTATGCTATAACAGAAGCCTTTTTACCACAGAAAGGGCAAGTTCCTTTTGCAATTTCTTTCTTATCGTGCCTTACACCTCGAACACTCGCAATTAATTCTTTTTCAACAATTTCAGCACATTTCTCTCCTTCTTTAGCAATAGAACAAAAATTACATCTTGCCATCTTTTTTTCTTTTAATGCCTTTATAATATCTTCTTTGCTTTTACAATCCACTATTTTTTCTTCAAACCATTTATCCGCTTTCCTTTTAAGTCTCAAATCCAATTCTTTTCCTTGTTTTTCTATTTCCTCAACTAATTTTTCTTCATCTATTAAAATTTTTTTTCTAATGTCTCTTAAAAAAACAGTTAATTTTTTATTTTTGATCTCTTGTTCTCCTATTTCTATTCTTAGAGGCACTCCTTTCATTTCCCAAAAATAAAACTTTTCCCCAGGTCTTTTATTGCTATTGTCTAATTTTGCAGAAATTCCATTTTCATTCAATATCTTTTCTATTTCTTTTACTTTTTTAAGAACCATATTTTTATTTTTTTCAAAATAAATTGGAACGATTATAACTTTAATGGGAGATAAAACATAAGGAAGCACCAGTCCATTATCATCTCCATGTATAGAAATTATGGAAGCAAAAATTCTACTAATTGCAGGACCATAACATGTTTGGAAAACATATTTTTCTTTTCCGTCTTTATCCATAAATTTTATTCCAAAAACCTTTGCAAATCCTTGTCCTAAGAAATGAGTGCTTGGTTGTTGAATTACTTTGCCATCAGGCATTAACGAATCAGAACCTACAGTATATACGGCTCCAGGAAATTTGTCCCATTCCGGCCTTCTTAATGGAAGAAAAGGAACTCCTAATTTTTTATGCATTATTTGCTCTGTAGTATCAATATCTTCGAGCACCTGTTTTTCTGCTTCTTTTTCTGTAGCAAAACAATCATGTCCCTCAATCCAGTAAAATTCTCTTGAACGAATAAAAGGCCGAGTGGCTTTAGTTTCGTATCGCCAAACTTGCGCTCTTTGATACATTTTAAATGGCAAATCAGTATAGCTATGAATCCATAAAGCATACATTTGATACATTGCTGTTTCGCTTGTCGGTCTTAAAGCCATTTTCTCTTCTAACTTAGTTTCTGCACCATGAGTAACCCAGAAGACTTGCGGCGAGAAGCCTTTAATGTGTTCTCCTTCTAGTTTAAAATTTCTTTCAGGAATTACCGACGGAAACCATGCGGGTTCATGTCCTTTTTTCTGCAATTCTTCTTCAAATAAATCATACATTTTTTCCATACATCTAACTGCCCAAGGCCTAAATACAACAAATCCCTTTACATTATATCTCAAATCGGCAAGCTCGGCTTTTTCAATTATTTCAGAAAACCATTGGCTGAAATTTTCTTCTTTTTTAATATTGAAAGTAACTTTCTTTACTTTACTCTCTTTATTTGCTACTTCTTTTTTTTCTTTTTCCATATCTCTCTAAAGCACAAGATATTTTTAAAGGTTTTTGAGTTTGAGAAACCTGAGAAACCTTTAAATAAATTAATTGTTAAGTTTATTTATGAGCATACTCGAAAAAGAGGATGAAAGAAAAAACATATTGACGATATTGAAAAACACTCATAAGGCTTTACAAACCGAAGATGCGGTTCTTCTTAGAGAAATGTCTGATAGAACAGTTCATAGCGCCTCTATTTACAAAGATCCTGATTCTGTAGCAATAGCAGTAACAGTTTACGTTTTGAGCAAAATCATCGAAAGGAAAGACTACAAAGAAAATAAACAATGGCCTTCTTTTTTTAATAAGATAATTAAAGATATAGACCGAGCCACAATACATCTTGAAAAAAATGAAATTAAAGAATTTAGAGTCGCAATGCACGATATAAGACGCGCCACCTCACAACTTTCAGGCCATTTAAAAAATTATATTCAAGATGTTTTCAGAAAAGCTCAAATCAACAAAGCTTCTCGTCTATATGAACATGGAATTTCTATGGCAGAAACTGCAGAATTGCTCGACATTACAACTTGGGAATTAGCAGAATATATAGGGATGACTGGAATTAGCGATGTAGACCTAAGCATAACTTTGCCTATAAAAGAAAGAATAAATTTTACAAAAAAATTGTTTGAAAGTTGAATGATAAAAAATGAAGGCCTTAATTTTTGATTCATCCTCTATAATAAGTTTGGCATTAAATGATTTGCTTTATATTTTAAAGCCTCTTAAAAAAATTTTTGGAGGAGAATTTTTTATTACAGAAAACGTTAAATATGAATTGATTGATCGCTCACTTCAGATTAAAAAATTTAAACTTGAAGCTTTAGTTATTCAATCTTTAATTAATGAAGGAGTGTTAAGAATTCAAAAAAACAAATTTATAGACAAAGAGACAAAAAAATTGCTAAATATTGCAAACAATACTTTTAAAGCAGATGGTGAAAGCATAAAAATTATACATGAAGGAGAGGCTTCTTGTCTTGCACTTTACAGCTATTTACCAACAAATAAAAAAGCAATAGTAGTAGATGAAAGAACTACAAGAATGTTGTGCGAATCTCCAGAAAATTTACATAAATTATTTGAAAGCAAACTACACAGAAAAATAAATGCATTTGAAATTAATTTTAATTTTTTTAAAAGATTTAAAATAATTCGCTCTTCTGAATTAGCCTATATAGCTTACAAAAAAGGCATTATCGCCTTGCCCGCAAGATCGCATGAAGCAATCGAAGCAATACTTTATGCTTTAAAATATAAAGGATGCGCCATTTCTCATGATGAAATCCATGAAGCAAGAAACCTTTAAGTTTAAATCTTTTACAAATAAAAATGTATAAGAAAAAAGAAAGAAAAAAAATAAAAGAAATAAAAGAGCTCAAAGAAGCACTTTACTATAGAAAACTCAAAAATAATTTAGTAAGATGCAATTTATGCCCAAGATTTTGTGTTATTAGAAATGGAGAACGGGGAAATTGTGGCGTTCGTGAGAATATTAATGGCAAATTATATAGTTTAGTTTATGGAAAACCTTGTTCTATGGCTATAGATCCTATAGAAAAAAAACCATTTTATCATTTTTTACCTGGAAGCAAGTCTTTAAGTATTGCTACGGTTGGCTGCAATTTGCATTGTTTACATTGCCAAAACTGGGAAATAAGCCAAGCAAAAGTTGAAGACATTCCTTACATTGAAGCCACTCCAAGACAAATAGTAGAACAAGCTAAAATTAAACAAACTTTTAGCATCTCTTACACCTATACCGAACCAACAGTATTTTATGAATATATGTTGGATATAGCGAAGATTGCAAAAAAAGAAAAGTTAAGAAACAATATCGTAACTAATGGTTTTATTAATCCAACGCCTCTAAAAAAGCTATGCAATTTTATTGATGCTGCAAATATAGATTTAAAAGGAAACGCTCTCTTTTATGAAAAAATTTGTCAAGGCAAACTAGAACCGGTCCTAGAAGCTATTAAAATTTTGCATCAAAAAAAAGTTTGGATTGAGTTAACGAACTTAATTATTCCTGGTTATAATGACAATATTGAAGAAATAAAGAAAATGGTTTTATGGATTTTAGAAAACTTAGATAATAATGTTCCTCTCCATTTTTCAGCTTTTTATCCTTGTTATAAACTTACTAACATAAAACCAACAGAACCAGAGTTTTTAATGAAAGCTCGCGTTATTGCAAAAAATCTCGGTTTGAATTATGTTTATACTGGCAACATAATTGATATAGAAGGTTCAACAACATTTTGTCCTAATTGTAATAAACCATTGATAGTTAGAGAAGGTTTCTATGTAAAGGAAAATAGATTAATTAATGGAAAATGTCCTTATTGCAATGAAAAAATAGCAGGGGTATGGAAATAAAATAAAAAAGAGAAAAATTATTTTTTTATTAACTTTATAATTATTGTGATTATAGCTGCTATTGCTAAAACAATCAAGATTACCCACCAATTACCTTTAGTCCATGTTGTTATATTGTTCCATATCGCAGCTCCTGTTAATCTAGGAGGTTCTGTAGTTACTAAAGCAAAAGTGCTGAAATGCGTTATTTTTGCTGTAACTTCTTGTTTTTCTTTATTATCAATACTTCCTAAAACAACCCATCTTCTTTCTTCTGGATTAAAAGCAACTATGAACGCATTTCCTCTAATTTCTCCTTTATGATATTTTATTTTAATTTCCGCTTCTTTGTCAAAGGTTAAGCCTTCAGGTAAAAAGTTATAGCTTCTTACAAGATAAAAATTCTGCATAGGGTAAGGTATTGGTGCGGCTCTTAAACTTATAACGTCTCCAGGTCCAATACATTTTCCATTAATTTTTATTTCTGTTCCTTCATATATTTTTAATGAAGCCATTCCATCGTCACTGATTTCTATTAAATCTTCTTTTAATACTCCACATTTTTCTGTTTCTAGTTCTTTTGTTTCATTTTTAGTTTCATTTCCATATATTTTACAATCTTGAGGACAACTATCAATTTCACCCCACTCACAGATTCCATTGCCACAAACAGGGTGATAGCCGCCTCCTCCACCACCACCTCCACCACCAGTTGATGAGCGGATTGTTAAGGCAGAAGAAGCAACAAAACTATTGTTCCAATTGCTACATTCTTGATCAGAATCAACTACTGCTATAGGAAAGAATGTTCCAGCACCAGCCGCTTTCCATATTATTGAACCACTTTTAGTTTCGCCTACAGCAATCGTACCTAAAGATATTGTTCCTATTATGCTGTTGCCTCTATAAATTCTTACAACAGCATTTGTTGCATTAATAGAAGTATTTCTATTGTTATTAGTAACTGTTACATTGAATCTTACATTTTCGCCTACTTTGACATTATTGTCCGAGAGTGTGAAACTTTCAATTACTAAATCAGAACCCCTAACACTAATATTCGCATCCGCGTGACTTGGAGGATAACTATAGCCAGCAGAATCTTTATAGTTAGCAGTAGAACTCAAAAGCTGTATGCCACAATAATCTGTATTAATATTAAAGTTTCTTATTTGTGCATCTCCTGAAATAATTGTTGCATAACTAAATGTATCAATCACACCTTCAGCTGTTAAGGTTGTAGTACCTGTGACATTATAAGCAGTTCCTACTCCATTATTTTTTATCAATAAAGTTATTGGAGAACTTTGTTTAGAAGTTATAAAAGCAGGAATAGTGCTATAATTTAATACAATATTTGGTGGGGCCGCTGGTGTGCCGATTGTTATATTTCTTGTAACATTACATTGTGTACTTTCATACAAAGCAGTTACAATTACAGTATAGGTTCCATTAGCACTAGAATTCAAACGCCATACATAGTAGCCACCGCCTAAACCATCATCTATTAAATCAGCAGGATTGTTTCCAGCCAATATCGTTAAACCTGCTGGATAAAGCAAAATATCTGGTGAAACCGAATTTCCATTATTAAAAGCATCACTATAAGTCAAATTAAATGGAATGCCAACACTTAAGTTGCTTGGGCTATAGCTAATCGTCTTAATTGTGCCACTGTCAGGACATTCAGCCGCCTTACTAAATACAATAGTTATTATAGCAATTGCAATAATGAGAGTTGCCAAAATTATTAACTTTGTTTTTATTTTGCTATTCATTTTTTTATTTTTTAGGATTTATATAAGGAATTTTATTTAATATAAATCTAAAAGCTTCTCCGTTCTTTATTTCTTTTCTTTCATAAGCTTTAGTTATTTCTTTTTCAACATCAATTTTTTTATTAAGATATTTGCATAATATTCCTATGGCAGTTTGATAATCGTTTTTTCTTTCTGTAACGCTTTTCAAAGAATCTGTTAATGCATTTATTTTTTCTAACAAGCTTTTTTCTTTTTCATTTAATTTTTGAGTTAAAGAATCAATAGTTACAGTTTGTTGCGCTATTGTTTTATTTTTCATTTCGATTTGATTTTCATAGTTTTTACTAACAAAATAAGAAGTTAAAAAATATGTCACTATTCCTGCTACTACTGCTCCTATTGCTCCTCCAAAAATCCAATATTTTTTGTTATTTTTTTCTTCCATTTTTTATGGTGTTATTAAAATATATTTAATTGCCAAATATTCGTGATTGCCAGCCCACGTTGTTAAAGTTTTGTTTCCTGTTGTTGTGCTTGTAACATTCCAATTACTATATTTAAATTCTCCTGGTGCAAGATTGTGATATTGGATTGCAGGCCATGGTGCAATAATTGATAATCCAGGGCTTGTTGTTAATTCAATTCTTAAATCTTGGAATGCCTGACTAGCCCACAAGTTCTGTAATTTGGCTCTAACAAGGAAGGGCGTGCCAAGAGTATAATTATCATATTGGGTTAAAGGCATAAAGATAGTACAATCGATTACATCACAAACTTTCCATATTCTAATATCTTGACTTTTTTCATTGTTGGCCAAGTTTGTTTCACCAGCTACAGGCAATGCCTTGACTTTAATTGTATGCCAATTGTCAGTTGTTGCATTCCAAACAAATGTAACTTCTTGGCTTTGATTAACATTCAAGCTAATCAATTGCCATGCTCTTACTACGTTATTGTCTTCTAAAGTAACATTAATATTTGTCTCATTTTTGTTTCCTACATTGCTTATATTAGATTTAACAAAAATTATGTCATATAAATAGCTGTTTGAGTTGTTAGCTGTTTTATTTGTTTCATTAACTTCCTTAATTAATTCTATAGAATCTACACTAATGTCGTGAATTGCTTCAATAACTGTTATGAAATGAGTTTCTTGACTTGCACTGTAGTTTTGTGAGCCGTTGTAATATGCAGTTATATTATAATAACCAAGCAAGTTATATGTTGTTATGCTTGTCAAAGGCGAGTTGCCTTGAGCAAATTGTGTGCCGTTTCTTAATAAAATCAAGTTGCCCTGTATTGGAACATTCAATATGGCTGTGTGATTAACGCTATCGCCTTCTATAATTGTTATATCGTTATTATTTCCATTCAAAAGTAAAGTTAATGAACTGTTGGCTTTATTTATCGTTAAGAAATAAGTCACTGAAGCAGAGCTATGATTTGCATCTCCTGTGCTATAAGCAGTTATATTATAGAAACCTGCAGGCAAGTTCTCGAAAACTTCAACATAGTTAGGAGCAGGGCCCGCAATAAGAGTGCCGTTTCTTCTAATGGTTACATTTCCATAAAGCGTTGAGGCATTAAATTTCAAGCTTTCATTATTGTAAGTCACAGTCAAGTTTCCTTCTGTTCCATTCAACCATAAATGAATATCGCCAGGCAATAAAGGTGAGACAATTAAAATATTGCTAGTTGTGGCGCTTGTCCAATTTTGTGAGCCAGTTGTGTTACAAGTATAATTGTAATTGCCGATAGGCAATGTTGCAACATCATTAATTAAATTATAACCAGAAGCTACAAGCAATTCATTTCTATAAAGTCTTAAAAGTACTTCATTATTGTTGGCTTGACAACTTACGTTTGTTTGAGTTCCAACAGCAACATTCCAATCTGGCTGTGCAGTCAAGTTCAAGATTGTAGTGCCTTGCAACACAGTTAATGTTCTTATCGGAGTAGAGCCAGCACTGTAGTTTTGATTTCCAGTTGTATTGTAAACATAATTGTAAATGCCTGCGCCCAAAGTTCTAATGTCTGAAGCAGGATCTCCAGTTGCAACAAGTAAGCCATTTCTATATAAATTATAAGTTATACTTGATACGTTCAAGTCGCTCCATCCTGTTGCATTTGTAGTTGCAGGATATATAACAGTTAAATTTGATTCAGAGCCATTAAGCGCAAGATGTAAGAACCCTGCAATTGGAGCTTGAGTTACTACATAAGTTAACAATGAAGTCGAGTTATGATTGTTGCTTGTGTCTCTTGCATACCATCTGTATGAATAATTTGCCGCTGCAAGATCATTGAAAACATAAGAGCAATTTGTAGCAGGTGCAGGCAATCCAGGAACACAAGTTGGTGTGTAGTTTGCACCGTCAAATTCAAACCAAACTTGTGCTACAGCAACATTATCGTACCATTCAATTCTAAAGGTATAAGGTCCTGAGCCATAAACTGCTGGGCTTTGTGGTGTTACATTTTCATTGAGCCACCAAGGTGGAATTAAATCAGCTACACCAACTATATTGATTGTTCTGTTTCTTTCATTATCGCCAGGGTTAATGTCAGTATAGCCAACAATCGTAGCATTTACTGTTATATTATATTGTCCAGCATTATACAAGCCAGGATTGAATGTAACATTTC
>JAVZYK010000001.1:394477-395747 GCA_038886195.1 Candidatus Pacearchaeota archaeon | reverse complement strand
CAACTATATTGATTGTTCTGTTTCTTTCATTATCGCCAGGGTTAATGTCAGTATAGCCAACAATCGTAGCATTTACTGTTATATTATATTGTCCAGCATTATACAAGCCAGGATTGAATGTAACATTTCCAAGATGATATTGCGAGATGTTTTGTAAGTAGCTTGCAACTAATATTCTATTTGTGTTGTTAACAAGCCACACTGTAACATTGACTTGTTCTGGATTAATTTCAGGATAGCCTTTATTGTTTACTCTGTATCTTATATAGTAAGTTTCATTTTGCGATAAGTTTGCAGGATCAGTCATAATGTCATTGCCATAAGCATCAGTAATTCTTATTCCATTTATGCTGTTTGTATAATTTGTCGGAATTTCAACATCATGTAATGCTACGACAAAGAGCCATATTTCGCTTACACCAATCAAGCCACCAGAATCAACACATTCAACACGCCATGAATGAGCTCCTTTTGCTATGCCATTAATAGTGAAATTTGTAAGAGTATTGTTTTGAGTGACTTGAGACTGATTGGCAACGTTATCCAAGAAAATTGTGCACAAGAAAGCCAAGTCATTATCATCTGTAGCAATATAGCTGAAATTAATGTTTTGTTGATTGTGGAATATTGTATTATTTAGTGGGGAAATCAAAGCAACATTTGGCGGCTGGTTAGGTTGCCCACTTACATTTATAGTTACATATCTTGTTTCAGAAACATTCCAGTTGTTGCTTGTGTCATTGGCATAAACTCTATAGACGTATAAACCATCTGTTAGGCCAGTAATGTTTAAATAATAGTTTGGTTCAGATCCGGCCATTGTAATATTGGCTCCATTCCAATCTAAAATTGCTGTGTCGACAGCAACATTATCCATTATAGTTGTATTAACATAAACCCAGTTTTGATTCAAAACAGAATTATTTGCTGGTGTAGGTGCTACGAAAATTATTATAGGTGGTTCAATATCTCCAGCAACTGTTACAGTTATATTATAGACATTATCAAATGAACTGCCTCCTTGCTCACAAGTTGTTGTTACAGTTATATCCGAAACGCCAACTGCAGCAGCAGTTACATTCCATTCTGTTGTAATGGTTGTGCCATTCAGGATGTTTCCTAAAACATTCACTGGTTGACTTGTGTTTAAAACGCTATTGTTCGAGAAAGTGATCGTAGCATTACATCCAATAACATCGCCACCAACAGCACTAATATTAGCTTCTGTTAAAAAGATTTGAGATAAATTGAATATCGAGTTATTTACAGG
>JAVZYK010000001.1:67559-394380 GCA_038886195.1 Candidatus Pacearchaeota archaeon | reverse complement strand
TTGTGTTTAAAACGCTATTGTTCGAGAAAGTGATCGTAGCATTACATCCAATAACATCGCCACCAACAGCACTAATATTAGCTTCTGTTAAAAAGATTTGAGATAAATTGAATATCGAGTTATTTACAGGTTGTGTGATGATAGTCGTTGTATTGCCCGCACCTTGAGCTACTTGAACAATAAACCAAGTTGTTTCAGTTGTGTTCCAATTATTGCTAGTGTCATTAGCAAAGATTCTAACGCTATAGTTGCCAACTTGTGCTGTATCCGTGAAGTTATATAGATACTGATACATTATAATGCCAGGAACCATTGTGTAGTTAACTTGACTTGAATCAGGATAAGTGACTTGAGCAAGAACAGTATCGACAGCGACATTATCTCTAACGAAAGCTTCTAACGTTGTTGATTGCGATTGATTGATTAATTGAGGATTAGCGCTTACATTCCAAACTTCAGGCGGCACTAAATCAGGGCCAGTAACATTAACAATAAATGTCCAATTCTCAACGGCAAATGCTCGGTTATTAGCATCATCACGACATTCAACATTCCAAATATAAGCGCCATTAGCCAAATTATTATAATTCCAATTTCCATTTGTTCCATTCCAAGTTTGTCGACTTCCATCAATTTGCCATAAACCGCTAGTGTTACTGTAAATATCACAATCAAGAAGCAAATCTATGTTATCTGTAACATTATAAATAATAGTTACATTTTCAATTGTAATTGTATTGTTGGGAGGGAATATTAAATTAACAATAGGTGCGATTGTATCGTTAATAACAACATTAACCCAATGTGTTTCGTTGCTTTCAGAATAGTTCTGCGTTCCAGGATATCTTACAGTAAAATTATGTAATCCTGGCTGTGAAAATGAAGTAATGTAAGTTACAGTGTGATTTCCAGAAGCAATCCATAAACCATCCATATAAAGCCAAATTTCATAAAGCTGTGGCTGTGGAATACTTTCTATTTGCGAATTATTAATTGGAGGATGCCAAGGAAGAGAAGGAACAATAAGAATGCCTGTTGCATTTACAGGTTCATTAACATTTACTGTAATGTTTCCATCAATTCCGTTCAAAGTTAAATTAACAAGCGAAGCCGCTCTACTTACATTTAATGTATTAGCCACACTAGCACTTGTCCAATTTTGTGTTTGAGCAGCGCTACAATTGTAATAATAATAGCCAGCTCCAAAAACATTTACATCAGGATTGTTAACAACTTGGCCATTTCTTGTTAAAGTTAATGTAACTTCATTGTTATTAGCACTACAAGAAACATTTGTTTGTGTAGGATAAGTAACTTGCCATCCAGGAATTGCAACTAAATTCAATAAAGTTTGAGCTCTATTGATTATATAAGTTGCATTTATAGTTGCAGAAGTATAGTTTTGAGTTTCTGTAACATTGCAAACATAAAAGTAGCCAGAAGGATTTGCTGCCAAAGTCACAGGAAGATTGTTTTCATTAGTAACATTTAAACCATCACGCCACAACTCTGCTTGAGCTTCTGGATTGGTACAAGAGCAGGAAGCAATGAAAGGTTGCATGTCATAAGTTATTGGACTTGGAGGAACAAAAGTTAAATTGCAAATTGAATTAATCTTGTCAGTAACATTCAACCATCTAGTAATGCTCTGACCAGTATAGTTTTGAGATTCAGGATAGTAATACGTATAATTATATAACCCTGCAGGCAAGGTTGCTATTTCGGTTGCAGGCGATCCCTGAGCAACTTGCTGACCATTTCTATAAAGTACTGCATTTGCTGTACCTTGAGTTATTTCAAGCCAACCAGTAGCATTAGTTACAGTTCCAACTCTTACATTCAAATTAGATTCTTGGCCATTCAATGCTAAATGAATTGTATGATTGGCTTTGTTAATTGTAAACAAACTCGAATTTGTGGCAGCGCCGTAATTTTGTGTTTCGCTAACATTACAAGTATAATTGTAACTACCTGCAGCCAACAAGACAAATTGACCATTTTCATCATCAATATTCATTCCATCGCGCCACAAATGTGCCGGCGCCTCAGGATTAGTGCAATAACAAGAAGCATTCAAGAGTGTACCATAAGTTATTGGCGACTGAGGATTGAAATTCAAGAAGCATGAAGAATTTAATAAAACATTAATAACACTAACATTCCATGTTTGAACTGCCTCGCCGCCTTTATTATCATGAACAATAACATAAATATCATGAAAACCAGAAGCATTGAAATCAGGATGATAATCCCAAGAGCTTGAAGTTGAAACAAGTTGGCCATCAAGTTTCCATATATAATATAAAGGATCGTTATTAGGATCATGAGCCCAAACTTCAAAATGTAAAGTTTCATTTTCATTAACTTCAGGAGTTAAATCTTGAGGAACATATTCATCAATTATAGGGGCCTGATTTAAACCATCAAATATTATTGTTATTGGCTCGGATTGCACAAGATGGTTTCCTAAATCCATTGTAGTAGCGTAATAAGTATGATTTGCCGGTTGTGTTTCAACTTTAACTTTGACAAAAGTGCAAGTTGTTTGTCCTTGGCAATCTTTATAGCCCCATTCCTGGCCGTCTTCATAGATTTTTATCCATCTTATTCCTGCATTATCAAGATAGTCAGTGGCAATAGCAGTCAATACAGCAGTTGTGTTTGTGTGTTGTGTGTCAGAAAAAAATTGCAATGTTGGAGGAGGATCAATTAAAGGATTATAAACTGGCATCTCATCAGAATCAGAAGGCGCTTTCGGAAATCTTGGATCATTAGGTTTCAAATAAGGATTATAAGATGTAAAGTAGCTTAACAATAGAGGCACAACTACAAAAATCGGTATCAAACTTAAAATTAATCTTGCTTTTTTATTCATTTTTTTATTCGCTTGTTCAGTTTTTTATTTATTTTAAAAACCAAATGTAATTGTTGCGCCCAACTTCCAATTATCTTGTTTGTCTATCTTATCCCAATCATATGAAATTGTTAAATCAACATCTTTCTTCCCACCGCCAACATAGAATTCTTTATTATCTCTTTCAGAGCCAAATCCTGCTCTTAACCTTAAATCATTGTAATTACAATAACCAACCTCGCTATTGACCTTCCAATAACCTCCTTTACCTCCCACCTTATCTATATCAATAGAAGCGTAATAGCCGCACAATTTTTTTAATAATTCTAACTTGTTGTATTTTTCTATTATCTCTTTTTGTCTGTCATTCATTGCAACATTTCTCTCAAGCATTTCTTTTTCATTAAGATAATTAGTTAATTCTCGAACCCATCCTAGTCGTAACATATCATAAGCTATTGTCGTGCCAAAACCAAATGAGCTGTTATTTAGTTGCGCTCTTAATGAGTTAACTAACGATCCAAGTTGATAATTAAAATGGTTTTTCAGAGCCCATTCCCTTGAATTGAAAAAAGCTTTATCGGCATAAAATTTATTATTAATATTTTTTTGATTAGTTATTCCAAACATTAAGCTTAGCAAGTCCGTATTAATCTGTTCTCTACCAAATTCTCTTGTGTTTCTTCTTTCTTCTGAATGGCTTGTTACTGGAATAGTATCAACATAAGTTTGATTATTGCCTTGAATGTTGACAATTGTTTGCCCATTAATATCTGTAAGAATATTTGTAAGATTCCTTATTTCTGTTTCGACAATGTGATTTTGTAAAGTCGCGCCTATTCCTAAAGCTATAGGGGCTTTTGTAGCAAAGATATGATCATAGAAAAAGCGCCATTGATTTACAGCATCTTTTATCTTAACGTTTGTTTCATTATTAGTCAAAATCTCTGTGAGAAGATTCGTATTAGTTTGTATTATAAAATTGCCTTCTATTGTTTGTGTTGAGTCTCTATAGTTTTCTAAAAATTCATCTAAAGTTATTATCTTATTATTTCTTGTCGTGCTTGAATTGGATAATTGTATAATTACATTATTATTTTTCCCATTTACCGCCGTTTCTAGTCCGAAGAATTTGCCAACATTTTCTTGTTCTTCTTTTGAAATTTGTCTATTGTAAACATCTCGCCATGATATTCCATTTTGTATTGGTGTAATCAAATTTCGCTGCTCGATTAAGCTATCTGTTTTTCCACAATATGCTCTATCGAACTCTAAATTTGTATTTAAATTGAAGTAAGGACCGCTAAACTTTAATATCCCGCCCAGTGCAGCTTTTTCGATTTTCTTATTTACATTAACATCAAGATACGGCATTGCTCCGATTTCACCAAAAGAATTTTTTACATTTAATAGGATATCACCTCCATATTCTATGGTTCCATAATTTCCAAAGACACATTTTCCCGACATCTGAAAACTTTCATCCGCAGCTTTTGTTTTTGTAGAATCTACTTTCTCGACTGTTTTGTTTTTGGTAGTGTCATCCTCCCAAATTTTGATGTCAAGTAGATCAATGTATGACTGAGGTGATTGAGAAATAAGTTGCAATGATAACAACAATTCTTCTATCGCCATTTCCCTTTAGCCTTAAATTTTATATTAAATTTAAACTATTTATTTTTTGCCTTTTTTAAACCTTTCCATTGTCTAAATGATAAAGTAGTGACAAATTGGTAGTAAAAAGCATAAAATAAATAAAACATCTTTTATTAAAATTTAGATGAAAAAGGTAAAGGGAGTTCAAATATTAATTTATTTATTTTTACTGATGCTTTTTTTAATTTTAACGTTTACTTTTTCTCTAGTTCTTGTAGATGCCGTTGTAATAAATGAAATTTTGCCAAATCCAGAAGAATATAGTGATGCCGAATGGATTGAACTTTATTCTGATGAAACTATAAATTTAAGTGGTTTTAAACTCGATACAACTGGACAAATCTATAATTTTGGAAATGTAATTATTACAGATTTTTTAATAATAACTAAAAATAAAACGTCTTTTCTTTTATTATGGCCAAACACGCCACAAGATAAAATCATAGAATGGACAGGAATGGGATTAAATAATGGAGGAGAAGCAATTTCTTTATTTAATGGTTCGCTTCTTGTAGATTCTACAACATATCCTTCCTTTTCTTCAAAAGCGGGCAAATCATGGGCTCGTTTAATTAATGGAACGTTTATAGTTTGTGATATGCCTACTCCTAACTCACAAAACAATTGTTCTCAACAATCACAGGAAAAACGCATAGAACTTATCTATCCAACAGAAATTCAATGCAATGAGAATTTTTCTATAACTGTCGAAGCATACAATTTCCAGGATGGTATTTATGATATTAAAATTGATATTCTCGATGCTTATGATGAATCACATCGGATTGGTAAAGTTTGGAATGGCACCAAATGGTTATCAACAAATTCCTATGTCAATTCTATTTTAACAATAAGCGAAGGAAATGGAACAGCAACTTTAACTTATAAAGTAGAAGATTTTGAGGGCGAGGCAATTTTAAGGCCACGCATAAGAAAATCAGGTTCTTCTAGTTATGAACAATTTGACGATAGATATGTGGAAGTTAAATGTGAACAGGCCGGTTTGCCAAAAGAATCTAAAATTAAAATTATTGATGCTCCAAGAAATGCAAAATTTGGAGATGAAATTGAAGTTGAACTTGAAGTTTATAAAGGAGATACAATAAAATATGCAGTTTATGTTTATGTTCAAGATAATAACGAAGAAAAAGTTAGTGATAAAATAACTTTGCATTTTAATGAAAAGTTCACAACATATAAAGAAACTATTAATTTGAATTTGAAATGTAAAAATGAAAAAGGAATTTACGAAATTGTTGCAGAAGGTTTAGATAGTTTAGATAAAAAAGAAATCGAGCTTAGCGAATGTAAAAATATAACTGAAAATGCTGATGACGGCGTTTCTATCGGAGATTTTACCTATTTTATTAACGTTCCTAATACAATTTATCTTAAAGAGCCATTTGAAATTAAAATAAAAATAATGAGCAGAGCAGATAAAGAACAAGAATTTCTTGTTTGGAGTTATGTTTATAGAGGTTCTGTTTGTTATTCTTGCTCTAATAGTGAAAGTCGCGAGAGTAATGTTAAGTCAATTGTAGTTCAACCCAATTTTTTGGTAGAGGTGGCCTTACAAAATATTGTTCAGGAAGCAGAAGAGGGAAATTATAAGATAAAGATTAAAATTCAACAACAAGGTCTTAAAACACCAAAAGAATTTAGTTACGACGTGTTTCTTATTGACAAAGATAAACAAAATAATGCTAAAAAAGAATATAGTAGTTATTCTTCAACTATTTATCAAAATCATTCTCAATATTCTCAACCGATAAAAACAAAGTCTTCTTCTTTATTAGAAATTTTGCCTTATCTTCTTGTATCAGTAGCTTTACTTTTAGCAATATATTTAGTAATAAATAAAATCTAAGTTATTGAATTTTTTCTTTACCATATCCGGTTTTATCAAAATCATAATTAAAAAAAATAAGGAATTCTTTTAATAATTTATTTTTTATATTGAATTTTAGTTCTTTTTTTAATTCAAAATAAATTTTTTCTGTAAAGCAATAAGGACACATGATGTTTGTTTTCTTTTGACAAGCTATACATCTTTGACCCTCTATATCTTCATATTCTTTAATCCATTTTGAAAGTTTATTCATAATTTTTCGCTTTAATTTTGACTGTTTTCTCAATTTTAGCCAAGTTGTAACTTCTTTAGTAATGCATTCATGACATAGAGGATTAAATATGCCCTCACCACATTCTACACATATACCTTGATTATAATATTGTTGTTTCATTTTTAGAATTAAAGCAAATTTATTTGCTTTACCAGATCTTTTTTATTAAATAAGATCTGTAAAGCTTATAATGAGGACTAAAACAAATAGAATTGCTTAAAATGTTTATTAAGTTGAATTTAGTCCTCTTTATCATAGTTTGTTTATAGCAAAGATATTTAAATAATTTTCTATTTCTAAATTTATGTTTGGTAAGAATAAACAAAAAAAGGACAAAATAGAAGAAAAAAAGGAAACAAAAGAAGAAAAAACAGAGAAAATAGATGAAAGAGAAATAAAAGAAAAAATAGCTAAAGGATGGATAAGAGCCATTTTGATAATTCAAATTCTTGGAAAACCAGCAGATCATATTGAAAAGACATTGAATTTAGCGATAGATAATCTTGCAAAAGATAGAAGAGTTCAGTTAATTGAAAAGAAGATTCATCCTGCTAAACTCGTTGAAGATGCAAAAGAAGTTTTCATTACTTTTGCAGAGATTGAAATTCTAGCTCAAGATTTGAGCAAATTAATGGAATTAATTTTTGATTATATGCCTGCATCGGTGGAAATTTTAGATCCTTATAATTTGACATTAAAACTTGAAGATGCAAATTCGATCCTTAACGATTTAATAGCAAAGATTCATCAATATGATGCTTTGCTTAAAAAATCGAGGCTTGAGTTAAATATATTGATTAATAAAATTAAAGAAATTGAAACAAAAATAAAAGAAAAAGAAGACCTAAAAAAAGAATAACATTATTTTGCTATGCTGGGAGGTCTTTGAAATCTTTTTTCATAAGCCTTTGAGGTTTCTTTTAAAAATTCTTGCATTTCTTTTTGTGGTTTTTTTCTAATGATTATAAGAATTATAATTAAAATAACAACAACAATCGCTATAATTATCAAAGCAACAGTAGTTCCTTGAGCTCTTTTTTTCTTACAAGAATCTGCAGGAATACAACAATAAAAACTTTCTTTAGATTCTGTCAAATTGCCTTCACAAATCTCATTTTCTGCTTCACAAATTTTACCTCCCATTTCAGAACAATTCAATTTTTTAGTTTCAGTTGGAGCCACATTTATAACTACGGGCAAGATTGTTGTTATTTGTTGGCCATCATAATCAGCACTAGCTGTAATTTCGCCCCTGAATTGGCCAGAATTTGCAGGCAAGAAATAAAGAGTTATTTCTTTTGCCTCACCTTTTTTTAAAACATTTATGTTATTTGGAGTAATTTGTATGCTTCCTCCCATCAAAATTAGTGGAGAACTATAAGTTAAAGAAACATCAGTTACATCTCTATCAAGTTGATTTTTTAAAGTTACCTTGACAGTTGCGGGTTCACTCACTTTTGTACTTAAAGAAATATTTCTTTCAATAAATCTAAACATGCTTAATAAAGTTTCATTGATTTCTGCCGTTTTATTTTCCAATTCTTTAGTTTCATTTATAATTTCTTGCTGTTTTGATTCATTTATTTCTTGTTCACTGGCATTAATAGAACCATTTATTTGTTCTTCAGCAGATTTTTGTGTAAATATTAATACAGGCACTATGTATTCAAAATTTTTATTAGAAATTTTTGTATGGTAATTTATAATTAAATTCTCCAGTAAAGCTCTTCCATCAATTGTTGTTATTAAAGGAACATTAAAATGTAAATTTTTTAAAGCATTTGTTTCAATTTCAGTCGAAGTAGTTGAATTGAGTAAGAAAGTTTCTATAATTACAGAACTCGATCCTTTATTTTTTAAAATCAAATCAAAACTTCCTGGGCTTGAAGTTTTAATTATTCCTGGCCATAAACTTAAGACCGGCTCTATGTCTTTAGCACTAAAAGCAAAAGCAAGAATAACTGCTTTATCTTTCAAAACAGAAGTTACAGTTTTATTTAACAGCCATTTTTCTCCTTTTTCTATAGCATTTAAAACTTGTGACGAACTTTCATTGTTCAAATTGCTTTTTAGTACAAAAACAACCAAAGAACTTGAAAAAACATCTGGCTGATAAGTTCCAGATTTAGGCCACCACCCAGTTATTGCTTGAGAAGATAAAAGTTCTTCTAAAACATTAGAATTTTTAGTTATATAATAAACAGCCGCTTTTTCTTCTATACTTTGGGCTTGATTTGCTAGCCAAGAAACTGCTGCTTGATGAGATTCTAAAATATCATTGAATTTGTTCGTTCTTTTTAATGCCACCAAAGCATATGTTGTTGCTTCATTGCTACAATTGTCGCTAAAAACTTTGCTGAAATCAGAAACAAAACAACCTTCGTTTTTTAAAGAGAATTGCAAATTGTTACTGGTTTGCGCTGTAAATTCTTTAGAAAATTGTTTATATGAATAAACTATTTTTCCAGAAACACTATTTTGACACATTATTTTTATTAAAACATCTTCTTCACTGACATTATTGAAATCTAAATTGATATTATTTTCTCCAGAATTTAAACTGATATTTGAAGTAAAATTGTTTATTAAAATATTGCACTCTTGTTGCATTGTTGAATTTAATTTTAATAGCCATAAACCTCTCTTAACATAATTTTGCGAAGCCTCTATAGCATCTAACATTTTTTGTCTTAACAGACTATCTTTAAAAGCCATCAACGTTAATGCATTGAACTTAGTACTGCAATTAACTCTTAAACAAGAATCTTTTCTTTCAGTAAAAGTTATAAAAGCCTGTTCTGCAAGTTCAGAGTCTTGTAACGCTATGGCACTAATTAAATGCTCTTCGAGAGTTAAACTAGAGAACCTATCTTTTACATTGTTTTTCAAATCATTATAACTTGAAGCAACAGTTGTTCTAACTTCTAAAGGAGTAGAAGCAACATAAAGACTTCCATCTTTACAATTTCCTCTCACTTTAATTTCATAATTTCCTATATTTTCAGGCAAATCAAACCAAATGAACCACTTATTGTTGCTGATTTTAGACAGAAAAATATTTGTAGGAATTCTTATATTGTCTTTATAAAGAAACACATCGTTTATTGCAATGTCTTTCATTAAATCAGCAGTGATTTCAATTTGCACTGTTTCTTGAGGAAAATAACTGGTTTTTGCTATTCCTAAACTAATACAAGCACCAACATTCGAAGCAGTATTTGCAATAAAAATAGTCAAAATAACCGTTAATAAAAAAACGTGAAGCCTCATTTTTAATAAATTGATAAGAAAAACAGAGTTAATAAATTTTTTTACAGTTCATTACTTATTTACTCATCTTTTTTAATTTCTTTAAAGTCTTTTCGAGTTCAGATTCAGTTTTGCTTTTTGATTTCGATGAAGGTGTTGGCGCAGGCATTGTTGGTGTTTTTGGTGCCGGTTTTGATATAGGAGATGTCAAAGGCTTTGGAGCAAAGCCTTTAGGCATTGTTTTCGATGGCATTCCAGTTCCAGCTAGGGCTCCGCTTAAAGGCTTAACTGGTGTTAGAGGTTTAGCCATGGTTGTAGTTGTCGGTATAATTGGTCTTGGACTCGGCCTTACAGCAATAGGAAATTCAAAACTGGGCTTTTCTTCTTTAGTAGTTGGCTTTTTCTTCAAGACTAAGAAATAAACCGCAGCTCCTATTATAATAATTATTATAATTATCCATATCCACCACAATCCTTTTGGTTTTTCGCATTTGCCATTAATACAACAATTGGATCCTTCTACAGAAGAAACAAGCCTTCCAGTGCATTTTTCATTAGCTTTACAAAGAGTTCCTCCCTGTTTTGAGCAAGGCTCTAAACATTGACCTCTGCAACACTCCTCTTCATCTCTTGTTTTCTCTATCGTTCCAACACATTCTTCTCCAATACCGCATTTTTCACCAATACTCGAACATCTAATGTCAGGAACACATTCAACACTTGTTCCAACACAACATCTATTGCTATCTTGAGTTGTAGTAAATCCAACCACGCTCCAAGTTATTCTGTTTATACAAACTTCATTAGCTTCGCAAATTGAGCCTATATTATAACAACTTTCATTACTAACTTCTTCACTAATACAAGAACCTAAACAACATTTTCCATCAAGAGTATCAATTTCATTTCCATAACATTCTTCATCAATATCGCAAATTTCGCCTCCAGTTTCATTACAATATGCTCTACCATAAGACTTACAACAATACTTCCAATCAGGACAGATTATGTTGGAAATTTCAAATTCAGTTTCATTACACAAATCTTTGCAATAACCTCCTGCGCCAGTACATTCAGTTTCTCCAGTTCCTACAAATTTGCAACAAATTTCTCCATAACCACAAATTAGATTAGGAATCATAATTTCATCAGGTCCACAACTAATTTCACTAGTACATCTATAATCGTAACCCATATCAGTACATAACATTTCTCCAGGTAATCCAATTCCAGGGCATTGTCCTGCCCAGAAAACCCATAATGCGAAGGCAGTATCTCTTACTGGTTCTTTCTGAGCTTCACCATAGCCAACAGCGACAAGATTGCCGTTGGCTTCTTGATTTGCAAGTAGATAGTTCTTTGCTTTTATTATTGCCTCGCCACCAGCATCTTCAAGAGCCAAAGCAGCATGAGCCGTATCATAAACTCTACCATAAACTATTGGTTGTATCAACCAATAGATTTTATCAATACCTGTTGTTTTTTGTGCAGCGAGAATATTATTCCTATAACGTTCTTGTTTTGTTATAGGATATAAGAAAGATTCAGGGAAAAATTTGATGTTGTCTTCGGCGAAAACGACAAGATAAGGTACGAATATTTTTGCCTTTTCATTTCCCTCTTTTGCCAAAGCGTAAGCCGTCCATGCAGTTCCTTCATAATCACAATTTTGCTGTCCAGGATTTGCAAGACAATAACTTTTTACTTCAAGTTCAAGAGGATTTGGTTGATCTTCAAGTTTATTGCTTCCAGGAACTCCTGGTTTTCCGCTTTTGGTTTCATCTGAAACATGCCAAGTAGAAGAACCAGTTTTTCTATAAAGCAAAGTGGCTCTATAAACTGGCGCAGAACTCCAACATTTTATAGTGTATTTATAAGAAAAACATTCTTTATTTTCCTTAATTTTAAAGAAATAAGCTATACTGGGCGGCGCTGTAGGTTCTATATAAAAACATTTTGAATTTCCATTTATTTTAACAGTTTTATTTTCAGTCACTTCAAATAAATTTTCTTCAACTCCTCCATATATTATTTCACAACTCGCATTATAACCTCTATCTACATCAATTTCAAGATACCAGTTAATTCCTTGAACTTGAGTCATATTTCTAGAAAGAAGCCAATTAGTCACTTTACTGCTGTTGTGACGAAATTTATCTAAAGCTACTTTTGCCAAAGCAGTTTCAGTTAGTAAACAACCATCCTGACTTGAAGGCTTCGTAGGACCAGCACCCCAGCATCTTATTTTAGCGTCAGCAAAACTCTTAGCATACAATGAAGCATTCCCAGGAACAAAATAAGTTTCATTGCATTGTAATGCTAATAAAGAAAAAACATGTTGCTTTATGTTTAGATTTTGCCATCTACCTCTTACTTGATTAATGAGCCATTCATAAGCTTTTGCAACTTTTTGCTCTTCAGTTTGCTGAGCGCTTACAAAGGTAAAGTAAGATATAATAGAAATTAAAAAGATAGCTATAATAATACAACTCGCACTCTTTTTTACCATTTTTCTTCAAAGTTAAAGGCATTTAAATTCTTTTCGATTTTTTTCTCTTTTCACTTTTTTCTCTTATTTCATCCTTTATTTTTGATTTCAAAACAACGTAATTGACAGGGTTTTTAATTTTATGGCATAAAAAATCTGGCATGCAAACTCCAAGTTCTTTATACCAAGATTGAGGCAAATCTAAATTACAATTTGGAGGCAATTTGACTTCTTGTTTCTTAAACCAATTTAGCTGAGTAACAATATAATTTTCTTTTAAAGGTTTGTAATTTTTTTTATTCCATTCTTCAATTCTCTTTTCGATATTTTCATAATCCAAACCCAACGATCTCAAAAAATTTATTAAAATGAATAATGCTCTTTTTCTGCCATCCTGCTTCATTCCTTCTAAAATAATTCTAATGCAAGGAGGATAAATTTCCTCGTTTATTTTAGTGAATTTGACAGGATTTTTACTAATGCTTTTATTTTTTATTTTTTCATCTATCTTTTCATCTTTCTTTTTTTCTCTAGCATTCCAGTCTAGAGCTTGTAAAAATAATTCTTTAGCTTCTTCAGCTTCTGGCTCTGGAATAAACTTCTTTACAATTACTCTATCAGGTTTTGCCCAAGCAGGATGAAACGCTTTCAATTGTTCTGGTTTCAATACTATAGAAGCTAATCCAGTTCTTTCATGAAGAGAATAAGCAGCCCGATATAAATGTCTAGAAGCTATTAATATTGTATCAATCTCTAAAATACTAAAAGGATTAAACTGTAAATCTTTTCCCAATAGTTGTTCTTGCTTTTTTCCCGTAGCTTTCACAATATCCTTTAAAGTCGATATTTCTAAAATTCTTTTACGCAAATCTTCTTTTATCATTTCTTTTAAATAAGCTGCAATGACTCTTGGGCCTTGAGGAAAGAAATCTTTGATTTTAATTCCTTGTACAACTTTCGGAAAAGCTTTATAACTTAAACCAATATGAAATCCAGAGCCTCCTGAAAATTTTAATCCAAGATTTCTAATTCCGTGAAAATATAAAGCCTCACAAAGCAACCATGCCGCTATCTTACTGTATTCTAAAAACTTACAATCTACATCGAGAATAAGATTCCAACCAACGCGCAATTTATTTAACTGTTCCTCTCGCAAATCTGTACTAAGTTCTAAAGGATTTGACCAAATTTCTTCAGAAACATGAAATGACGTTGCTCCTTTTAATACTAAATTCATTACATCTTGGGGATATTCTATAGTATCTGGCCTTTTTCCAAACCCCTCAAAATATCTTGGTACAACCTCGTGTGCTCCTTCTGGAGCTCTGGCCTGATTTATTAAACAAGCCTGAACATCTTTTCTTCCATAATATTTCAATGCAATTTTTCTCAAATTTTCCCTTTGTTTTTCTTTTTCTATATTTTTATCTTCCATTTCAAAAAAATGAAAAGAAAATTTAAATAATTATTCGTAATAAAAAATAAGTTTTTTAGATTAATTAATAATCAGAAGATTCTTTTATTATTTCAATTTTATTATTTGCAGTTTTTTTAAGCAGTAACTTTCCTTTAATTTTTTGATAAAGTTGTAAATTGGCTATTGTTTCTACACCTTCAAAATATTTTTTAGCTCCATAATATGGATTAAAACCGCCGCTATTTGCGCTAAGATAAGGATAACATTTTAATATAAAATCGCCATTTTCTATTTCAAATGGTCTTCCCCAGTTTTCCCAAGTAGAAAAAACATAAACATCGCTGTATAGATGTTTCCATTTCTGAATATTATCAAAAAGATATAAATTTTCTGATTTTCTGTAGCCTTCTACACTCAAGCTAGCTTTCATTGTTGGACATTCTGGATTTGGCCAGTTAGTTTTTAAAGAATATTTAGGAGAGTATATTTCTATTATCACGCTTTTATCATCGACATTCAAATTTTTAATATAACTTCCTCCAGGTCCGATTTTAGGATTGTCTTCAAAAATTATTTTTTCATAACTTCTTTTTAAATTATTAACTATTTGATCATATAGCGTATAAATCTCTCCAACATCTGAAATTGATGTTTGCCACCATTTATCAAATTTAGAAAGTTCAAGTTCTAGTTTTTGAAATCTTGTAGGAAGCAAAACTATCTCATTATTATAAATATATTGACAATTGCCTCCACGTTTCACTAGAGCATTTATTTCTAGGAAATAAATTCCTGGTTTAACATTTGAGAATTGAATTGTAGCTTTATATTTAGATAAACTACCCATGCTTTTTGCATATTCTCTTTTACATATCTTTCCAATATCTTCTGGTTCTATTTCAATTTCATTTTTAATCCCATCTATTTTCAAAAGCGTTCCAACTATACCATCTTCATTATCAAGTTGCTTAACATCTACAAAAAAATCTAGATTAGTATAAGGCAAAACTAGATCCAAATCAATTTTAGATATTTCACTCGTAATATCAACAGTATTTGTAAAGACGATTTCATTACCATTAATATCTAATTTTATTTTATAATGTCCTTTGTTAATTGAGGAACAATATTTTCCTTCACTTATATTAAAACGATACTCTCCTTCCGAATTAAAAAAAATCAAGCAAGGATTCATCATTTTTATTTTTTTAATATAATCTTCTGAATAAAAATTATTTGAAAAATTAACTCTACCACCAACAATTGATTCGATTTTTTTTGCATATATTTTTTTGTTCGCAATTCCTACAGTTTTACCTTTTCTTATTTTAATAATCTCGCCAGGAGAAAATCTAAGCTCTTTTGGTTTTAAACTATAATCAAATGGAGAATCTACTCTTAAATAATAATCTCCAGCTCTAACAAAATCGAAACTATAAGTGCTATCTTCTGTTAATGTAACATATTTTTCAGACTTTCCTTCTAAGATTAATGTTAATCTTTCATTACAAACTATCTTTCCTTCAAGCATGCCGTCCTTTTCAACATTAACTTTAATTTCCTCGTTATGTCTCGGCCCAATATATTTTAATTGTTGAGTACTTTGCTTATTTTGTTGTGAGAAGAGGGGCAATAAAAATGGCAACATAAAACTCGCAAATGAATTGATTCTTTTTCTAAACATTTTATTATTTATTATAATTTTTTATTTTTAAATTTTATTAAAGAACACATTATAAACAACAACAAACTTTAAAAACTTTTGAAATCTTAAAAAAATATTAAAATTAAAAAATGTTATTAAAATTAGATAATCCAAAAATTTTGGCAGACAGTATTTCATTAATTTCAGAACTTGTTACAGAAGTTAAGGCAAAAGTTACAAAACAAGGTTTAGAAATTACGGCAATTGATCCAGCGAATGTCGCTTTAGTCTCTTTAAAAATTCCTAGCCAGGCATTTTCACAGCTAGAAATAGATAAAGAAAATGAAGAGCTAGGTTTAAATCTTGAAGACTTTAAACAAGTGCTTAGAAGAATACCTCCAACTTCAAGTCTTACAATTGAAAGGCAAGATAATACATTAAAACTAAGAGTTCAAGATAAAG
Organism: Candidatus Pacearchaeota archaeon; assembly: GCA_038886195.1. GTDB lineage: Archaea > Nanobdellota > Nanobdellia > Pacearchaeales > UBA284 > JAVZYK01. The sequence continues at coordinate 378,486 of JAVZYK010000001.1, read as the reverse complement.
CGAAAAGAAATTTCAATTTAGCCTTGATTAATCTTGATTCCGAAGAGAAAAAAATTCCAGAATTGAATTTTATTTCAAAACTTGAACTCGATTCAGAAACTTTTGCAGAGGCAATTAATGATGCGGCGATAGTTGCAGATTCTGCAGCTTTTATAGCTTCAAAAAATTCTTTTATTATAGAAGCAAAAGGCACTCTTAATTCAGCAAAAACAGAATTCACTAGCGACGAAATTTCGATAAATACAGTAGAAGAATCAAGAGCAAAATACTCTTTAGATTATCTTGCAAAGTTTGCTAAAGCTTCTAAATTGGCAGAGAAAGTTGTATTAAATTTCTCTACTAACTATCCAGCAAGATTTGATTTCAAGAATAAAAATAACTTGTTAGAACTTTCATTCATTCTAGCTCCTAGAATAGAGGAAGAGTAGTTAAAAAATGAAGGCAGTTTGGCAAGGAAGCATTTCTTTTGGTCTTGTAAACATTCCAATTAAACTTTATACAGTTTCTGAACCAAAACAATTTTCTTTTCATTTGCTTTGTGGTGATTGTCATACTCCATTGCATTATTTGCGATATTGTCCAAAATGTAAGAAAGAAGTAGTCTGGCAAAATGTATTGCATGGCATCGAACTTGAAAAAGGAAAATGGAAAGTCTTTACAAAAGAACAAATAAAAAAATTAAAACCATTAAAAGCAGAGCAGATAGAAATTTTAGGTTTTACGACCATTGACAGATTTGATCCAATCCTTTTTTTAAATAATTATTATATTGTTCCAACTCAAGAAAAAGAGAAAGCATACTGGCTTTTTAGAGAAGTACTTCATGCAACTGCTCGTGTTGCATTTGCTCGAATGATTTTTCATCAAAAAGAATATATAGTTTTAATAAGACCTTATCAAACCGGATTGCTTTTAACAACTTTGAACTATCTTTATGAAATTCGTGATATAAAACAATTGTCTGAGTTAAAAGAAAAAGAGGCCGTAATAAAATCTATAACCAAAGAAGAGTTTGAACTTGCTAAAAAACTCGTCGAAACTTTAGTAAAAGAACCAGACTTTGAAAATTATGAAGATAGTTTTGAAAAAAAGCTTAAAGAACTAATTTTAGGCAAAATAAAACAAACTAAAACAAAACCAAAACCTCAAAAACTAATTCAAGCATTAAAATTAAGTATAAAAACTCATAAATAATAACTATAAATTTTTTCATTTTCTGTAAATACAAAAATACAATGATGAGATACAAACCAATGCTAGCGCAGCTCGGCAGTAAAGAACTTCTTGATAGAAAAACGGTCGGGTTTATTTTTGAACCAAAATTAGATGGCACGAGAGTTTTAATTTATAAAGATGGCGATAATATTCAATTAATAAATAGAAGAGATAAAGATATTACTTTTAGATACCCAGAACTTCTAGATATAGTAAATCAAATTAAAGCAAATAGCTGTGTTCTCGATGCGGAACTGGTAGTTTTAGATAAAGAGAATAAACCGAATTTTAATTTATTACAACAAAGAGAACAGCTCGATAATAAATTTATGATTGATCTACGTTCAAAAGAAATTCCAGCCACTCTTTTTGTTTTTGACATTCTCGAACTTGAAAATAAACCTTTAATTGATAAATTTTTAAGAGAACGCAAATTGTTGCTTCAAAAAATTATTGTTGAAAATTCTTTAATTGCTATTTGTCCTTGGACAGCAAATGGCAAGGCCCTTTGGGAAAAAGTGAAAGAACAAGGTTTAGAAGGAATTATGGCAAAGGAAGTAAATTCAAAATATGAGCAAAAAAGATCCTGGGCCTGGTTAAAAATAAAAAATATAAATACAATAGATGCGGCAATTATAGGGTTTACTCCAGGTGAAGGCATTAGAGCATCTACTTTTGGTTCTCTTGTAGTTGCAGTTTATAATCCCGAAATGCAAGAATGGAAATGTATTGGCAAGCTAGGAACTGGTTTTGATCAGAAAATGTTGAAATATTTAACAAAGAAAATGAAAAAACTAAAAATAGAGAATTCAGTTTTAAGCGAAGAAGAACAGAAAAAAATTAATGAAAATGTCACTTGGATTAAACCAGAATTGGTTGTCGAAGTCCAATATCTGGAATTGACAAAGAATAATGAATTGAGAGCTCCAACCTTCTTAAGACTTAGATTTGACAAAAAGCCGGAAGAATGTGTATTGTAGAAACATTCATTATAGAAGAATAAGTTTTATAAATGTAATTTTCTTATTAAAAAAATGATTAAAAGAGGCATTCAAAACAAAGCTCAAGTCACTTTATTTATAATTATAGCAATAGTTGTTGTTGCTGTTGCTGCTTTAATTTTTTTATTATGGCCAAGAATTTCTGGCATTTTCATGACCCAACAACAAGCTCAAGTTTTTCTTGCAACCCAGGCCCAAGAATTAAGAAATACTGTAGCAGATTGTGTAAAAACTGTAAGCGAATATGCTTTCTATAAAATGGGCCTAAATGGAGGCTATTATGATACAACTGGCTTTAATAGTTTATATTTCGCAGGCAATAGCTATGTTGTTGTAATGTTCAAAGATGCACAAAAACAAAGAATCAACAAACTTCCTAGTCTTACTCAAATCGAGAATGAATATCAATTGTTTCTTGCGACAGAAGGTAATGAAGCCATAGATTCTTGCGTTAATCTTAATAGGTTTAAAAGAAATATGGATATTGAGGTAGGCGAAAGAAAAATTGATGCGATGATTTATCCAGATTCAATTATTTTAAATGTAAACTGGCCGATGAAATTATCAAAAGCAACAGCTCAAGGCACAGCAGAACAAGAAATTAATCAAAAACAAGTCATGCTTTTAATACCTTTAGGAAATTTATGGCAAACGGCCAATACAATAATTGATTGTGAAACTCGTGTTGACTGCAAATATGAAGGCATTGAATGGGATAAAGATACTTGGAATAATCCATTGAGGCTTCAGTATATAACAAAAGATGCGCGAAGCCTTAATAAAGATCAAATTGTCTTTATACTTGAATCAATTCCATACAGGCCAGACGAATTGCCTTATAAATTTAATTTTGCGATAGACAGAAGTTAATAAAATGTTAACGAAAGAAAGAAAAAAAAGATATCAAGAAAAAATTAATTTAATTGAAAAGAGAATTTCGGAAATAGAAGAGTGGACAGATGAGATAGAAAAGAAAGGCGATGAAAAAGTAAAGTTGGCTTGTTATAAAGCTTTTCAAGAAATTGCAGAAGCTTTTTTCGATTTAATCGCAATGAAAATTAAAGACTTAAATAAACTAGTTGAAGACGATTATACTAATATTGATAGATTAAAGAATCTAAATTTTTTAAATGAAAAAGAAGCAAGGATTTTAAAAGAAGTTAATGGATTAAGAAATAGGCTAGTTCATAAATATAATCAATTGAACGATGCAGTTGCTCAAGAATCTATTAAAAATTTACTACCCTTTTTAAATACATTATTAGAAAAATTTAGAAAATGATAATAAAGAAAAAAATAGAAATTGTGTATGAACCATTAAAAGATCTTGTTTTTTTAAAACAATTAATTAAAAAAGGAAAAATTCATTCAGTGTTGCTTTTCGGTTCCCATGTAAAAGATGAAGCAACTTTAAGAAGCGACGTGGATGTATGTGTAGTGGCTCCTAAACTAAAAACTATTAAAGATAAAGTTAAATTGCTTCGAGAAATATGGCATAACTTGAATAAGCCTTACGATATTTGGCTTTTCGAAGAATTGCCTTTATATATGAAAATTAGTATAATAAAAAATCATAAAATTATTTTTTCAAGAAACATTCCAGAACTTTATTTTTATTTTTATTTTTACCGCAAATTATGGCAAGATCAAGCAATAAATAGAATCGAAATATAAAAAAATGAAAAGCAAAATAAATAAAATTATTGCAATTTTGTTATCATTATTGATAGTCACTACAATTTTTAGCACAACAATGATTCTCAACACAGAACAAGCAGAAGCACAAGAACAGCTTGGCTGTTGCCTTGAAACAAAACCAATTGCAGAGACTCCTAAAGTATCAAAACAATGCGTTACAACAACTCGCGACAATTGTATTGGCCGTTTCTATACCGGCCCACCTTATGATTGCAGTAACGTGCCTGACTGCAAACCAGGAACATGCATTCCTAAAGACAAAAGCGAACCTTGCTTAAGAAATAAACCATTGGCTGAATGTTCTGCACAAGGCGGTGTTCCTGATCCAAGGCCTTTAGAAGAAATTCCTCAATGTAAGCCAGGTTGTTGTATTATTGCTAAAGGCGTCAAAGCAGAAGTTAAACAATACAGACAATGTGAAAATTTAACATTAACTTTAGGTTATGATTTAAATATGATGGAATTTAAAGAAGGAATTATTAGCGAAATTGAATGCAAAAAACAAGGTTCACCAAGCGATTTAGGTTGTTGTGTTCTTGGCGGCGGTGAATGCAAATATGGCCCAAGACAAGAATGCCAAGAAGGCAATTTCGTGCCATTACAAGGCGGCTTGTTCTGCCGTGATGTTGCGGCATGTGCTTTAACAAACCATAGCTATTATGATTGCGGCAAGCTCCCTGGAACTGAAACCGATATCTATTGGTTTGATTCTCAAGGAAATCAAGAAGAACTAAAAGAAGCATGTAACTATCCTAACAAAATTTGTCAAAAAAGCGAGTTAGGCATTGTCTATTGTAAAGACACAACTTGCAAAATAAAAGGCCAAGCTCAAAACATGACAGGCACGCCGCCAAAAGTAGAGAAAATAGATATAGACACAACATTAGTTACAGGAACATCGCTATGTTATAATTTCTATACTCATTATGGCGATGATAGAATGCTAGAAAGAAGCACTGGCTTGCAAAATCAAATAATACATTGTTCATTTGGTAAGTATGAAATAGAGGGCCTTGGAACAGACCGCGAGAAACTTTGTGTGCAGGGAGGCGAGACTCCTGCTTTGATTCATGGCACAGTAGTTGAGAACAGATGGGAAAACTGTAGCGAGTGCGGCAAGTCGCCGGCTGTCCTTAACTTAATCGGAGACTTCTTTATCCCGACAGTCGGCATCCCTGGCGGCTCTGTGCTAGGGGCAGTAGGCGAATACTGCACTAAGGACAAGTGCGAATCCGGCGATTATGGCGATTGTGTATGGCACGGCGATTATCTGGGCTCAACAAACGTTCCTTTCCTTGGCCCGGTCGCAGTTGGCTCCTGCGATCCAAAATATCCTCCAGGCCAAGCTTCTAGCAAGTGCGCTGAATGCGGCGGAGGCGGCGACAGCCTATGGAATTTATGCACAAGGGCAGAATGCTACAGCAAAGGTGACTGCGAGTTCCACAAAGCAGGCCTTGGAAGAATGGCATGGACATCCCCACTTATATTTGCGGGCTTATCCTGGGCAGAAAGAACTCCTTTGATAATCCTTGATTGTGCTGTAACAATGATATACTGCGCGGCAAACTGTTCACCGCCGCCATGCAAAAACCCGGCATGCGAAGAGCCAAGAAACAGAAACTTCTTCAACTGCATAGGCGACAGATTCGGCACTTACACTCTTGGCACATCAGTCGGAGTGCTCAAATGGCTTGTGATTGATATGGTGTGGGGCCAGTTTGTCAAAGGAGCCATAGGCCCAATGATTCAGTCAGCTGCCGGCGGTTTCGGAGGTGCCCCAAGCTAAAATGAAAATCAAAATCATCTTACTTACTACATTAATTTTCGCACTTATTTTATTCACAACTATCTCTTTCGCCAATGGTCAAACAACACCAACAACCCCGACATGCCTAAAAGATTCTCGCACTTTTCTTTCTAGTCTTGCAGAGGCTAACTCTAAGCAAGGCTATCTCGAGAACTGCATGCCAAAAAGTGAGTGCGAGGAAAAAGGAGGAAAGTATGAAGAGGAGGCAAACTGTAAAAATAAGGATAAGAAGGAAGTGGGCTGTTGTTATTTCAAAAAATGCACTTCCTTTGAGGGTTATGGTTGGGTTGAGAGGAAGGAGGCAGAATATAAGTGTGATAAAAGTGCGGACGGAAAAACAGATGAAGCCACAGATAAGAACCTGAACGAAGGTAAAGTTTGTTGCAAGTTGATACCAAGGGGCGAGGTTCAAGACAAGCCGCCTGTGCCGGGCTTGCTTGGCAGGATGGATATTTGTACAGGAGGCAATCGGTGGCATATTTTCGGTTGGTCTCAGAGCATAACAAGAAGAACAACCGACCCAGAGGAAGCAAGAAAATATGGCGGCAAACAATTATCAGATAAAACAAAAGATGGAAAGACACAATGGGAATATAAGCTTCACATCACGCCGACAGAATGCCTTTTTAATGATCTTGCTTTTGCATACGGCTTAATTGGAGCACTTGTCTTGAACCTCCAGGGCGGCGATAAAGCTTATGGCACTTGCAAGCCGGAAACGCCTTTGAAAGGCCTGAGCGAGGCTGAACAAGAAGACGCATGCCTGAGCTGCATGGAAGATCCTTATAGGCTTTGCACAAAAGAGCGTTGCGAGATTCTTGGCAACTGCATTGCTGTGCCTACTGAAAAAGGCGACAGATATAATTGTATAAAGGGCAAGTGCGAAGACCTTGGCTTGGTTGGCATGAAAGAGGGCAAGATTGAATGGTACATAGATGGCACTTTAAACGGCTCTACAGATGCTAAGCTTGAGAACAAGAACATAAGGACTGATTTGGGCGAGATTCCTTTCAACACAAAGAGCATTGTAATAAACTTGACAACTGACCAGCCAGCCCAATGTAAGTGGATTCTTGACACAAGAGGCGCCAACTTTTCAAGCATGACTGACTTCGAGGAAAATTACTTCCCTACGCTGCCTGACGGCAGCGCAGACTGGCAATACGCTATTATAGAGCTTCCAGGAACTGTTACAAGAGGCGAAGAGCACAGGATATTTATCAAGTGCAAGAACGCTTGTGGCGCAGAGCACGAGGCAAGCTATGACCAGAATTATGTCCAGTTCAAGTTGCAGAAAAAGCCAGATCAATTGCCGCCTGAAATTGTTTATGTTGACCCGCAAGATCATGCTGTTATCCGCGGTGACCTTGGCAACATAACAGCAAGTTTCTGGCTCGATGAGCTCGGCAACTGCAAGTACAGCGACAAATCAATGAATTATACAATAAACTACTCGCAGATGAAATATTTCAGCGAGAAGCCAAATCCAAACTCAAGTGTAATGCTCGGCAAGTGTTATCCGGGCAACTGCACTCACTTACGAGGCCAGTGCACGCATTGCGAGCTCTTGCTTAACTTGTCACGCGGCTACGAAGAGCTTAACTTTAGTGGCATGCCTCCTGAGATGCAACAGCAACTTGAAGGAACCATGCTTAACACCACAAAGTTCTTCAGGTTCATGATAAGGTGTGAGGATACAGCCAAGAATATTATGCTCGAAGAAGATGTTCTTGACTGGGGCTTCATTACAATGCCTGGCTACAACATCACAGTACTCAAGCCAGAAATGGATGAGAAGACTTATGACAGGCAGCCCGAAATTGTTGTTACAAGCGAGCCTCGCGAGACAGAATGCAAATACAAGACTTATGTCGGCTCAGGCCCGAAGACGCCGCCATCTTGGGACGAGATGCAGTTCATAGATGATTTAATGGCCACATTACATGAAAGCAGGCATAACGAAACGCTTAATGCATCAAAAACAGGTATGCTACATACCTTATGGGCTCGTTGCCGAGATGGATGGCACATTGAGGCAACAAACTACACAAGATTCTACACGCTGCTAGATGAAGACACGCCTACAATCATAAGAATGTACCATGACACAACTGTAGGAGATTATTTATTAATTGAAACTGACGAAGAAGCCGAATGTGTCTATGGCACAAGCGACACGATTAAATGTAAATATAACTTTAGCGATGGCAGCGCAATGACAACAATCAACAATTACTTGCATGCAGCTTACTGGCAGCTAGAAAACATATATTACATTAAGTGCAAAGACAAATGGAATAATTATCCAGGCGGTTCAAGCCATGCAGATCAGTGTACTATGATTATTTCTCCATATGAGGTTCCTGCATTATAATAAAACTTTTTTTATTTATATTTTTCTTTAAACCATCTTTAAACTCAGCTTCTAGCTTTGAAGGAGAAACTCTATGAAATTTATGATATAATTCATAGAAATGTTTTTCTTTTCTTCTTTCTTTTCCTAAGAGCCTATAGAAGTTTAAATAAATATAGGCTAAAGACTGGCTAAATCTGCCGTATTTTTCAAAATCTCTAGTTGACAATATGAATTTTTCTTTCAAAATTCTGAATTTGGCCCCATTTTTCTTTGCTCTTTCTAAAAACTCAGAATCTTCTCCAAAACTTAAGCTAGGATCAAGGCCTTTAAGTTTCATAAACAATTTTTTTTCGGCAAAATAACAAGATTGACCAAAAGGCTTAATTTTTTCAAAAATTTTCATCCATATATTTGCTAAACCAAATGCACAGACTTCAAAAAATTTTTTCTTATCAGGCTTGCAATAACATGCCGCCACATCTAATTTTCTTTTTTTAATTTCATCGATAGCTTTTCTTAAAAAACCATTAGGTAAGATAACATCAGCATCGAGAAAAAGCAACAAAGGAGCTTTAGCTTTTTTCGCTCCATAATTTCTTTGATATGCCGCTCCTTTTTTTGTTATGAAAATTTTTAAATTCTTTATTTTCGCTTTTTTGGCTAATTTGACAGTATTGTCTTTAGAATGTGCATCTACAATAAGGATTTCGGCATTTACTTTCTTCAAATTAACTTTTAATGATTTTAAAAGTTTTGGTAAATATTTTTCTTCATTAAGCGTAGGAATAATTATAGAAAGTTCAAGTTCTTTGCTTTTCATTTTTAATTTTTTGAGATATCATGGGGTCAGAGGGATTCGAACCCCCAACTGTCGGTTTCTTCAAAAAAATACTGGAGCCGACCGTTTTACCATTGAACTATGACCCCTATTTGCTTTATTATTAAGAAAAAGATATTTTAAAATCTTTTTTAAGAAGCTAAAACCATTTTTATCTATTTTATTGCTACTATTTAGTAACGAAATATTTTTAAATCATTAATGCTTTTAAAATATATGAAAATTCATAGCATGAACTTAAAAACATTATTATTTTTAGCCTTTTTTCCAGCTATAGCCTTAACTCAAAATATTGAGAATACAATTTCAATAGGATCTAATGTACAATACAATCAAGAACAAATAGAGCAAAAAAGATGGTTTAGTAAAGGAGATATGTACGAATGGCGTGACAAAAAAGCTCCATTAAGGATTATTGTTTGTAAAGACGACTCGTTTTCAGAACATCTCCTCAAAGACTATGATAGTTTATTTATAGTAAGAGACGATAGCATTTACGAGGCAAGAACTTTTAAAAATGGCCAGGAATGGTATCCTGGCTATAAAGCAGATAAAAAATATCTAGAAAGAATTACAGATGACTATCTCAAAGGCTGGCTCGAACAAACAAATTATTGGCTTAGCTATTTAAGTGGCGGCAAATTTCAACTTGAACTCGAGGGAATTGATTACATTTCTATTGATTACTGGAATGACGATAATTATTGGAAGAATTTTAATTATGGAAAAGCTTTCACAATGATAGTTCATCCAAGCGGCGGTGTAATGCCTGGCTACTATAGTGGTTCTGGAATTTTTTGGATAGATCCTCTAAGTTTAACTTATGATAAAAATGATAAAAATAAATGCACGCTTGTCCCAATTCATGAAATATTACATGGCTTCTTTGGTCCAGGACACTCGCCAGACAGCTTAAGCACAATATTTTCACCTTCAAGCCACATTTATTTAACACAAGAAGAAGCAAAATTTCTTAAATGGCCTCAAGTCAAACCTAGAAAATTGGAAAAAGTTAATTTATAATTTTACAAATTCTTCAAAGCTCTTACCTTTTTTTTGAAGATCTTCAAAAGAAATAGCTAAAGCTTTTTCAGTGTTCTCTAGTTTTTCAGGCTCAACAAACCACCATCCCCTGCGCAAAAATTTTATAGCAATTAAAGGAGTTAAACCAAACTTTTCAGCAAATTTAACTAAGCCAGAAATTTGTTCTTTGTCGAGATATTTTTTATGATTGCTTGAAAGCTTTACTTCGATAGCATATTTTTTCTTCCCATTTCCAGCAAAAAGATCACACCAAGTTTCTTCAATCATGCCGCTTCCCGCTACTCTAGCAACAGCAAACCCTCTCGAGCTTAACAAATGTAACAGCTCTCTTTCGGCATCTGCGCCTCTTTTTTTGTTTGCCATTTTATCCTTTTTTTGTTTTTATTTGATATATCTTTTTAATGAGCCTATTATCTTAGGGATGTCCTCTAAAGCTTCTTTAACTGTATTAATGTTAATGTCTTCGCCATAATAATTTATACCGTTCCTTAGCTTTCTATACCTATCAAATTTCTTTGCGGCAGATTCTTGCTTTAATACATCGCGCAGGAAAAAAGTTATAGATATATGATCTAAAAATTTATATCCTTTCATGTAGCCAATTGCTTCGCAATATTCTCTAAGACCCTCATAAAGTTCTCTAAAAATTGTTTTTAATGAGACTTCTGTTAAAGGAATAGTTTTGGCTGTTGTAATGGCCTGTTCCGAGGATTTAATTAAACTTCTTGCTCTGATGCTATTTATAGGAACTTTCTTTGCTTTTCCTTCTTCGAGGCACTCTTGAAAATTCGTTGGCTCTATTTTCTGCTCCGTCATTTTTTATACTATTTCTAGTTCCCCAGAAAGAACTATTCCATTGCATATGTTATTTACTAGCCCTTTATTTTTAGTTTTTGCTTTTTGCCATTCTTTTTGTGTAAATTTGTGAAGACTTATTTTTCTTTTAAGAAATTTTTCATATTTTTCTAAGGCCATTTCTTTTCGGACATTCGTTATCAAACAAATGTCAATATCGCTTGTAGGATCATCCATGGCTTTAGCGTAACTTCCAAATAAGACGATAACTGGCATGTCATACTCTTTCTCTAAATCTTCAATTAAATTGCTCTCTCTAAGCTTTTCGAGGTTGTAAAATAACTTTAAATTAAGGGTCTTTCTTGATAATAGCAATTTGTAAGAGGGATAGAGCCCTTTTTTAATTATAGATAAAAAACCTTCTTTAACTAATTTATTAAGGTATTGTCTAACAGTTGTATGATTTATTTTGACAATTCTTGCTATCTCCCTGATATAGAAATCTTTATTTGGGTTTTCAAAAAAGCAGCTTAAGATGGTTATTTCCGTTTCCATATGTAAATAAATGCTTACAGATGTTTATAAATGTTTCCATTTAATACCTGACAACCGCAACAGCTCTCTTTCGGCATCTGCGCCTCTTTTTTTGTTCATATTCTTTTTAGCACAGCAATCTATTTAAACTTTTTTTCAGTCAAAAATAGGCGCGAGCTTGAGAAAATGTCAATCGAACCTATTGAAAGTTACGCGACAGGGCCAGCACAAACAATAGACGAGAAAGCAAAAGTTCTTTTGGAAACAATAAATTTTTATGTTTTAAGAACCGATCCTTCTTATTGTAATAAAGTTATATATGATGTTGAAGGATTTTATTCTAAAAACAAGAAAGAGATGCCTTATGAAATTAAAAGCAAGATAGAAGAGATAAAAGAAATGTTAAAAGGTTAAACAATGTGTTCTGGCCAATTTTTTCCGAACGATGAAGACGATGAAGAAAACCAATTTAAAGACATTCTAGAATTGTTAGAAAAAGAATCTCCTCTTGTTAAAAATTTGATTATGTTTTCTGATAAAATTCTTTTAAGAATGACTCCTCAAAGAATGATCTATGATGCTTTACAATGCTTTTCAGAAGCCGACGAATGTATGTATAATTATTTAATGGCCATTTCTGTAGCTTCCAGCGAAGTCATTAAGAAATACTGCTATTTTAAATATAAAGAAGCAATAGATGTTAGAACTGTCGTAAGCAAATATTTGCCTATAATCAAAGCCAGAAACAGTGAACAATTAATTAATAAGCTCTACAAAGAAAGCAAAAAAGAAGAGTATCATTTAAGAGACATTGATGATTTCTAATTTCTTTCTTAAATATCTTGTGGCAAAATGGTCGTGCGATGATTTGCTTTGGCTCTTTCTGCAGCCTCTTTCAATATCGCTTCGACCTTTTTATTCAAGGCTTCTGCAAGCTCAACCGACACTCTCATATCTTTAACAACTTCTTTTATTTTTGATTTTACAATAAGCTCTACCATTTTTTTCAAAAGTTATATTTTAATTTAAAAGATCTTTATATTTGTGGTTTATTCTTGCCTATAATCTTGAACATGTTTGTGCCACACTTAGGACATTTGCCCTTGACTGCCCACGTCCCTTTTTTGATTTCAGTTGCTACAGGATCTTTGATTTCTCGCGTTTCTTTACACTTCATACAACGTCCTTCGAATTTCGCCATTTTTAACCTCCTTTTTATCTTTATTTTATATCGATAACTTGACTCTCGTCTTTATAAATGTTTTTATTTAATGAATTATAATAGTCTTCTATTTTTCTAAGCTTGTCTAAAGGAATTGTTTTAATTATTCCTTTTTTCATAGCATAAATTAAAGTTGTCGATGTCCCTAAAATTTTCGCTATTTCTTTTGTTTTTTCCATCTTGCTGATTTCTCCCAATTTCATTTTTAATTCATTTGAAATAAAAGTTCTTTCAGAACTCGGTTCTAAATTTTCATTTTCCACAGCACAACCCCATTCTTTAATCTGCTCATAAATAGCATCAACTAAAGATTTAGGAACTTCTGATTTTTTTAATTCAATATAATCATAAAAACTGCTTTTGCTTATTTTTTCTCGAGCTCTTTCTAAAACTTTTATAAAATTCATTCCTCTTTTTTTCGCTTCTTCTACATATTTTATAATTAAATTTTCTACTTTTTCTTTAGGATATTTTATACAATAAGGCACTTTGTTCTTATTTTGAGCTTCCTCTAAAAGTTTTTCAAGATTAGAAAAACCAAGAGCTTTATGAATTTCGTTTATACCAAAATTTTCGTTGATAATGTTGATGATTTCTCTAACAATTGGTTCTGGAATGACTCTATTATATTTATTAAACCAATAACAGAGTTTTTTCTGGTTTATATTTAGTCTTTTTAATAGCTTTTCTTTTTCCATTGCTTTACTAGCCAAATTAAACGCTTTTCTTATATTTTCATTTATAGGAACATATTTGTAACCTTCTTTTTTATTCTTGTACAGATAAAGCTCAGATTTCTTATTTATTTTTAATTCTCTGAATAAAAATTTCCAAGCGAAATTTTCTATTATTTTTTTCTTTTTTTCTTCAGTTTTTGCTTTTTCTATCTTTTTCAAAAATTTTTCTTTTAACTTATCTTCTTTCCATGGCAATGGGTTAAATAATTTTTCAGGATAGGCTTTTCTTAATTTCTCACTAGAATACTCTAAAGGATGTTTGTTCATTATATAAAGCGCAATTTTATCGAAAATCTTTCTTGGAATCGTTTTTGTATGATTATAGTTGTATTTTTCATAATTGTGAAAATTGCAACCAAGCGCCAAAGCAGCTTTTTTGCAAGAACCTTTTTCTTCTGTAAATTTGTTTATTATCTCCTTGGTTACTAGATTTATAGGAATTCTTTCATTCTTTTCTATTTTTCCTTGAAGCTCTTCTTTCTTTTTTTCATAAAGTTTTTCTAAAAGCAAATCTAATTCATTTTTTCTGATTGTTTCGGCAATCCCTTTAGAAATTCTGCTTAATTTTTCAGGATTTATCTCCAAATCAATAGCGGGAACTTTATAACTTACATTATAAACACTTGGATAATAACTAAGAAAAAGTTGATAAGCTCTTCTTACGTTTTCTGTAATTTTAACTACCCTTTCCTTAGCCTTTGCCATGACCTTTTCTTTAAAAAAAAGAAAAATTTAAACTTTGTTGTCTTTTTTGTCAATAATTTTATTTCTCAGGCTTCATGAAAGGAAACAATATAACATCGCGAATGCTTGGAGAGTTTGTTAAAAGCATCACTAGGCGGTCAACACCAATTCCTAATCCAGAAGCAGGCGGCATTCCATATTGCAATGCTCGCAAAAAGTCAACATCAAGCCTTTGTTCTTCAACTTTGCCTTTCTTGAAAGCTTCTTCTGCTTTTTTCCAATAAGCTTCAAGCTTCTTAGGATCATTTTCTTCACTATAGCTATTTCCTATTTCCCATCCATTAATATAAGGCTCAAATCTTTCAGCAAATCTAGGATCATCGTCTTTTGCTTTTGCCAAGCCACTTATATCAGCAGGATAATCATAAACTATTGTTGGCTGTATTAAATTGCTTTCAACTTTCTCTTCGAAAACTTTGTTAAGGATTTCGCCCCAACTTTCACAATCAGAAACATCAACTTTAAGTTTCATTGCCAATTTTCTCGCATGATTCTCGTTTTCAGTGTCAAAATTCTCTCCAGTATATTTTTTCAAGGCTTCTAAAAAGCTTAATTCCTGCCATTTTGCTAAGTCAATTTTTGTACCTTGATATTCTATTTTTGTAGTTCCGAGAACCTTTTTAGCGATATATTGTAACATCTCTTCACAGAATTTTATATTGTCTTTATAGTTAGCATAAGCCCACATCGTTTCCATCTGCAAGAACTCGGGATTGTGAGTTCTGTCAATGCCCTCATTTCTAAAATCAGGGCTGAATTCAAAAATCTTCTCATAACCCCCAACTAGCAATCTTTTCAAATACAGTTCATTTGAAATTCTGAGATAGACTTTCATATCTAAAGCATGCAATTTTGTTTCAAAAGGCCTTGCATTTGTACCGCCATATATTGGCTGTAAAATAGGAGTTTCAACTTCAATGAAGCCTCGACTTTTTAAAAATTCACGCATCGCTTCTATAATCTTGCTTCGTTTCAAAAAAACTTCCTTGACTTCAGGATTCATAATCAAATCAACATAACGCCTTCTATAGCGTTCTTCCTTGTCTTGTAAGCCATGCCATTTTTCAGGTAGTGGCATAATGCTCTTAGTCAGAAGCTCAAGTTTTTTAACAAGAATTGTAACTTCGCCGCGCAGCGTTTTAAAAATTATGCCTTCGCAGCCAATTATATCACCAACATCAATAAATTTTTTAAAAAAATCACAAAGTTCCTTACCGCTTTCTTTTTCTTCTATACAAATTTGAATTTTACCAGTAAAATCTTGAATGTGTGCAAAATTAATCTTACCATGAATTCTTGCTGCAATTACTCTTCCGGCAACCGTTACTTTCTCTTCAGTTTTTTCGCCAGGTTTTAATTTTGAGTATCTTGCTAATATATGATTCGCGTCGTTTTTCTTTTCAAATCTGTGTTTGTAAGGTTCTATTCCTAACTTTTTCAACTCCTCAAGCTTCTTTTCACGCTCTTTTTTAATTTCCTCTTCTCTTGTCATATTTTTTAAAAGTTAAAGCAATTTAAAAACTTAATTCTAGAATCAAGTTTATTCTTTTTTAAATTTGTAGCCTGCCTCTTCTAATGCCTTTTCTATGTTTTTAATTACCTTTTCTTTATTTGGACCTTCGTAAATTATTTTATCAACGTAAGGTAAATTATAACTTCCTTTAATTTTTTGAATTGCTCTATTTATTTTTCTTAAAATTGTGGCTTGTTTATACTCTCTTTTTAATTTTTCAAAAAGATTTTCATAATTCATTATTATTCTCGCAACTTCATAACCTTTTCTTTCTTCAGGATAATTCAAAAAGCCAAGAATGTTTCCTTCTTTATCTACGATCGCATTAGCACAAGCACGATTTGGGCCTGCATTGCCTCCTATACTTTCTTGTGAGATAAATGCAACTAAAGCTTTTCTTAACTCTTTCTTTTCAAGTTTTTTCAGTTCCATCTTAATCTTCGATTTCAGTAAGCCTTTCTAAGTTGCCAATCTCCTTTGTTATCTCTTTCAATTCTTCTTTACTCTTTTTTCTATCATAATTTTTATTGTTTTTATGAACTTTTGTTGGCCTATAAGGAACTCTGTGTTTATAATTTGGCTTTATCGTTATTTTTTCTTTATACATTTTATTTTAAATTAAATAATTCTTTCAGGTTTTAAAACGTATCCTTTTTGTTTTCTAATCTCTTCTGAGTTAAAAAATGGCTTCACTAGAGCAACAATTTCATCCTTGTAAAAAGCAGCAATAATTTGTTCTTTTTCGAATTTTCCTTTAATTTTCTCAATTTCTTTAGCAATAATAAACTTGCCTTGCCTTAGTTTTTCCTTTGCCCCTTCTGTTACATAAATTATGGGAGAAACTTTTGGGATCAATTTTTCCACTTCTATGATGTTTCTTACACTTAGTTTTTCTAACTCAACTGCTTGTTTAATATTAAAAGGCCCTTGCTTTATTCTTCGAAGCGAAGTCATATGAGCCCCCACGTTTAACTCGCAGCCTAAATCATGAATTAATTTTCTAATATAGGTTCCTGCTTCACAATGAACCTTAAACCAAAAATCTTTTCCTTTCTTTTTTAAAACCTTGAATTCATAAATCTCTCGCTCTCTTTCAACTCTCGCAACTCTTGATTTTTTCGGCGGCACTTGTTTAATTTTGCCTAAGAATTTGTTTTTTATTATTTCTTTTAATGTTCTAAGCGAGACATCTTGGTGTAAGTGAGCTTTGCCTTCATAAGTTTTATCAAGTTTCTCGAACAAAGGCATTAACTTAGTGGCCTTATTTAATGCAATTAACAAGACTCCGGTAACATTAGGATCTAAAGTGCCGGCATGCCCTGCTTTTTCTGCTCCTAATTTTTTGCGTACAGCATCACATGCCTCGAAACTTGTAATTCCAGAAGGCTTGTCAAGAATAATAAAACCTTTTTCAATGTTTGAATTCATAACTATTAAAGAAATTTTTTAATTTATAATTTTTTCTTAAAGAAACTCGCCTTACTTTTCCAGAGCCATGCGCCTCATTTCTTTCTTCTCTTTATGTTGACTAGGCATAATTGCTTTTGGCTTTTCTTTTGTTATTTCTTTATGCAATATTTTCTCTTTTTCTTTCTTTTCTTTCTCTTCAAGTTTTTCTTCTTCTGTCTTGGCTTCTTCTACTTCTTCTTTCTTTTTTGCTTCTTCAGCCTTTTTCTTAGCTTCTTCCTCTGCTTTTTTCTTTTCTCTCTCTTTAGCTTTTTCTTCCTCTCTTTTTCTTGCCTTTTCTATTTTTTTCTTTAAAAACTCTTCTTGAACTTTAAACTTGGGCGGCAATCCAACAAACTCAACTTTAACATTTCCTTCCGAGTCTTTTATTGCCTTAACTGTAATTTTGTGTGGCGGTTTTTTAATTCCTCTAAGCCATAGGGCTTTATTTACCCAAGAATCAATCTTAACTTTATTAACGTCACGTTCAGGAACTTTCATATGTTTTGCTATAAATTCTTTTAAAGCTTTAACTGCTTTTTTAGTCCTTTTCCATCTAGGAGCCTTTAACCACTCTTTTCTTAAAGGCACCGTATAAGTTCTTTCAAGCACAATTTTTGTTTCTTTTTCTTTTACCATTTTTTATTTTAATTTTCTATCAATTTTATTCCAAGTTCATCAAGTTCAAGCACCTTTAAACCAAGATCTTTAACACAAAAAGGAATTTCTTTATTGTTTATTGATAAATAGATAGTATATTCATTATTAATTTGCTTTATATCTAAGATTTTTGCCCTGACTTTTTGATTTTTATATTTTATTTCAATCACATTTCCAATTTCATATTCCTTTTCCATTTTAACAACATCTAGGATATGTGACTATTAAAACTATTAAAATTGTATTTAAAATTATGCCCAAATAAACCATCCAATTAAAAATCTTGTACTTTTTTAATTTGAGCAATCCAATTATGGCTAGCAAGGTTCCCAAGATTGCGAAAACAAGAGCAGCAATTATCGGAAATGTATATGAAAGGCCAACTGAAGCTGAAGGAGCGATCTTTTTTCCAATATAAAAAATTTCTAACAAAGGTCTTACAGATACCCATAACAATATACTTAATGCTCCTGAAATTATTGAAAATATACCAAATATATTTTTTTCCATTTTAATATTTCTTTTTTATTCTTCCTGATTTTATTTTTCTTCTTTCTTGCCTTTTAATTTTTAAGGGAATCTTAGTTCTACGCCAAGAACGTTTAACTCTTGTAAGTCTTGAAGGATGAACTCTTTTACCTTTTCCTAAAGCTTTAGGAATAACCCAAAAAGGGGCCCATTTCGTTCTTTTATTCTGTTTTCCTAATCTTAACTTTTTAGCTAAAGGTTTGTATTTTGCCATCTTTTTTATATTTTAGTTTTTAATTCAAGAGCGATAGCTTCAAGCCATTCCTTTCCTTTTTTTGTTAAACGTCTTCCAGCTTTTTTTTCTTTAATATGTTCGACTAATCCTGCTTTGGTAGCTTGCTGTAATATAGTTCTTATTATCTTTCCACTTGCTTTTTTGAATTTTTCAGGTCTCATACCTCTTTTTTTTCTAGAACCATATTCTGTTCTTAGTCTTTCTGTTCCTATTATTCCTTTAACATAAACTTTTCTTAAGATGCTTGCAGCTCTAATATACCACCAGTCTTTTTCTTCAGGAGGCCTGGCTTTAGCAGTTCCAGTTTTCACAAAATATGCCCATTTTGGCATTTCAAATTCAGGCATTTCTTTAAGTTTTGATGCTAATGTTTTTATAAAGACTAAAGGTTCTATTTCATGTACTATTCCTTTAACTTTCTCCATTTTCTTATAAATATTGTAAAGCCAATAATTTTGGCAGTAAACGGTTTTTTCTCTCTTTCCTTAAGTTCAAAGCACAATCTTTCTGCGATTTCTTTTAGTTCAATTCTATCTCTAGTTGTGCTTTTTAGTACAGCTATTTTAACAAGCTCATGCTTTTTAAATGTTTTTTCTAAAGCTTGAATGAAATTCTCAGTTAATCCCTTTTTGCCTATTTGAAACGTTACTAGAGATGTTTTCATTTTTTCTCTAAAAATTTTTCTATTTCTTCTTTATTTACAATAATTTTTTTAACTTTCTTAACACCAAAAGTTCCTAGAGCCATATCTTTGGTCTTGAAAATATCTTTGCCTTTAAAATAATGAACTTCCACATCTTTTTTGTTTTTTTTCCAATCTCTTGAATAAGCCGCACAAAATATTGCGGCTTCTTTTATATCTCTCCTCGATGCTTTTCCTTTTATATTAACAAAAGGACTTCCCGCAGCTTTTGTATGTAAAACAACCTCATCTTTAGCTGCTTGCTTTACAATTTCTTCATTTTGCTCAGCGTTTTTGCCCCCAAGCATCAACTTGCCGCTCGAAGTTAAAGCTTTTCTAAAATTTGTTGCTTTTATTTTTGACATTTTTGTTTTAATTTGCTTTTTACTTTAAGCACATTGGCTTGCTTTTATCTTTTCTATGATACAAAATACATTCGCAGCAAATTCCGTGCCTTTCACAATCTAAATAAGGGCAAGGACATTGCTTTTCATTCTCATTCTTATTAGGGCATTCTTTTCTCATGTTAAGTTAAAGAAAATTTTATTTAAAAACTATTTTATGCTTTATTTGTACTTATTTTAATGGAATATTTTATATTTTTTTTATATTTTTTTCACTTTCGGCCCTTCTGGCGTGTCTTCGATACTAAAACCTTTTTCTTTAATTTCTTCTCGAATCTTGTCGGCTAGCTCGAAATTTTTATCTTTCCTTGCTTTTTCTCTTTCTTGAACTAATTTTAAAATTTCTTGAGGAATTTCTTCTTCCTTTCCTAATTGTAATCCTAAAACAGAATCAAATTTTAACATCAAATTATAAATTTCTTTAACTTTTTTATTATTCAGGGCTTTTTTATCCATTAGCTTGTTAATTTCACGGATAAACGAAAATAAGGAAGCCAAAGCTTTAGAAATATCTAAATCATCATCAAGCGATTTTTCAAATTCATCTTTGACTTTTTTTATTAATTTTGAAACGTCTTCATTACCTTCTCCTTTATATTCTTTTAATTTTGACATAAACGAATCGAGCCTTGCTATTGCTGATTTTGCAGCTTCAAGCCCTTTAAATGTAAAGTTAAGAGGTTGTCTATAATGTGTAGCAATAAGCAAATATCTTATCGCTCTTGAATCATTGCCTTTATCAAGCAAATCGCGCAACGTATAAAAATTTCCTAAAGATTTTGACATTTTTCTACCTTCAACAAGAAGCCATCGATTATGAATCCAAAAGTTTACAAATTTTTTTCCTGTAGCTGCTTCGCTTTGAGCAATTTCATTCTCATGATGAGGAAAAATTAAATCTTCCCCTCCTGTGTGAATATCAAAATGTTCACCAAGATATTTCATCGACATTGCACTGCACTCGATATGCCATCCTGGCCTTCCTTTGCCGATTTCAGTTTGCCAAAAAACATTTCCATCTGCTTCATCCCAGAATTTCCACAATGCAAAGTCTTGAGCTTGAGCTTTTTCATAAAGATCCTCACGAATTCTAGCCCCTGTTTTCAATTTACTTAATTTCAAATGCGATAACTTGCCATATTCTTTAAATTTTTTAATATTGTAATAAATTCCATCTCCGCTTTTATAAGCATATCCTTTTTCAAGCAATTTCTTAATTAAAGAAACCATTTCATTAATGTGTTCGGTAGCTCTAGGAAAAACATCTGCTGGTAAGATGTTTAAAGTTTTCATATCTTCAAAAAAAGCTTTGATATATCTTTCAGTCAATTCTTTCAACGGAACTTTTTCTTCTTGTGAACGCTTTATTGTTTTATCATCAACATCTGTCAAGTTCATTACATGCTTGACTTTAAAACCCCTATAAATCAAATATCTTTTCAATAAATCACTAACAATATATGCTCGAAAATTTCCGATGTGTGCGAAATCATAAACAGTAGGGCCGCACGAGTAGATAGAAACAAAGCCTGGCTTGATTGGTTTGAAAATTTCTTTTTTTCTAGTTAATGTATTATATAATTTTAACATTTTTTTCAATTTTTGATATTTCTTGCTACGAAAAAAGAAAAGAGAATTTAAAAATCTATCAATTAAAAGATGCCACCACGAACGACGTTAATTGTAAAAGATGTTCCTCCAACTGGTTGATTTTTATACTGTACATCTATGTTTATTTTTTGACTACATAGGGTTGTTCCTTTAGGCACAGAAATTATAATGTCACTAAAGCTAGTATCTCCTTCATATTGATCTACAGGAATCCATGTTCCCATAGTTTGCGAAAACCAAGTCTCAACTCCAACACAATTGCCTATTCCTTTTTCAAGTTTATATTTCATTTCATTACGATTGGCAATCGCTTCTCCATGAGGAGTTTTTGCCCCAAAGGGAAAGCTGAAGCCTTGAGTTCCCGCTTTAATATCCACACTTCTACTATAGGTTGTTACCAATCCTCCCTCTTCTCCAAACATTGTTTGTAATTTATTTCTAACTTGTTGATCAACTATACTAACGCTTTTAGTTGCAGTTCCGAAAATCTGCCTTACGAAAACTAGACCAAGAATAAGCATGATAACTGCAATCACTATTACAACTAAAGTAGTTATAGACATCTCAAAACCAGCTTTTTTATTTCTTAACATTTTTTGCCTCTTTTATTTATTAATAAGACGGCATTTAATATTTTTAAACCTTATGTTTATAAAGCCCATTTTCTTTGTCAACTTTAATCAACTTTAAATTCTTTATAGGCCATTTATATGAAACAACTATTGCATTTTTTGTTTCTTTATTTAATTTCTTTCCCAATTTCTCATTTGCCTCTTTCGATAAAAAAACGAAAATTTTTGTTGCATTGTTTAGGTTTTTATTAAAGATATTTCCGAAAATAAGCTTAACGTTTTTAACTCTTTTTATTCTAATCTTTAAGTAAGCTATTAAAAATCTTATTGGATCAATTTCAATTCCTATAGCTTCTTTAACTTTTGGTGAAACTTCTAATAACAATGAACCAATTCCAGAACCAAGATCATAAAAAATATCTTTTTTATTTAATTTTAAAATTTCTGATATAGCTTTTCTTACGTGCTTTGGAGTTTCAATAAACTCTGCTCCAAAGGCCCTTGTATAAACTAACCACAAAAAAACAATAAATGCAAAAATTGCTAAGACAATTAAAATATCAATCAGCATTTTTGAAGCAAATTTAATATTAAACTGCTTTGATAAACTTGCATTCGGGCGTTAGTTCAATAAAATGTGAGGCGGTACCATTATGCCATGCATTGCATTGATTCTCGCGCAAGTTATCTACAGCTTCTCGAGGCTCATGAGCTATATCACAAACCCAACCAGTATCTCTTATAGGATCCATTAAACAAGGCCCATTGCCGAGATTTTGGCCTTTTGCAAGAGCATCTTGGCAAGCTGCTTTACATTCTTCTATCAACAATTCTTCAAGGGCTGGTTCAATGCTTGTGTATGGTTTTTTTGTTTCTTTGCAGCCTGGCGCAGAAACAAAAATCAAACAAATTAAGATCAAAATTAAGTAAATTGAAAGTTCTTTCCTCATTTTTAAAATGGGAAGGGAGGGATTTGAACCCCCGACACTGCGGTCTTCAGCCGCATGCTCTCCCAGGCTGAGCTACCTTCCCTCTCGGTTTTACTTTAAAGAACAATTTGCTTTTAAATTTTGCCTTTAAATAAGAAACTTTTTTAAACCACAAAAAATTAAACCAATTATGAAAAAAGCTCAGGTGACATTGTTTATTGTTATTGCTATTGTTATTATAGCAGCCATTTTATTAATAATTTTCTTGACAGGTGGCTTTAAAACACAATTCAGTCAAGCCGAAATTTCACAAGTTAAAGGCTATATTCAAGATTGTTTAAGGCTAAAAACTCAAGAAGGTATCTTGTTTATTGCAAAACAAGGCGGCTATAATGTTTTGCCAGAAGCAAGCATCAATTTTCTTGAAGAAAAAACAGCCTATTACTTTAAAGATAATCAAACTTTAGTTCCAAGCATTTCGACAGTTGAGCAAGAGCTGGCTTCATGGCTTGATGTTCATGTTTCTGAATGTTTGAAAATGCCAGGCTATGCCTTGACAGCAACAACATGTAAAAGTAATGTAGAAATAAAAGAAAAAACAAAAGTTTTATTTGATTGTCCTATAACTATTCAGAAAGGCATGGCCTCAACACAATTAAAAGAGTTTTCTGTTGAAATTGAAGCGCCCATAACAAAAATGTTAGATGTTTCTAGCCAGGTTGTTGAAGAATACTCTTTTGAATATAATAGGAATAAAAGCTACATTTGTATGGATTGTTTCAAAAGAATTGTAGAAGTAAATAATGTTTCTTTAACAATAGTTCCTATAACAAAAGAAATTTTTGAACCAGAACATATGTGGTTTTTAATCACAGATAAAAATATAAAGTTCGATGACAAGAATATAACATGGAGGTTTGTAACTGAACTATGAAAAAATTAATTTTATCCTTTGCGATGCTAATAGTTGCATTGTTTTTAATTAATAATGTTTTGGCGCAACCTACTTTTAGTTCTTCAGGAAAACAACTAACAATAAATGTTAGTAGGTGGTCAACAACTCAGGCATTAAATCTAGAATATATATGTATTATATTGAATAATGCAAAAGCGACCGATTCTTGCGATTATGTTGCTGGAATTATTGTAATGAATTTAAATCCTCTTAACGCATCTGTAATTGAAGAGGTAAGAGAGAGAAGTCGTGAATTTGCAGATATGCTGGAGATTTACAATACTATTGTTACAATTAACCAAAGATATGGTCACGGTAGCAAAATATTCAATATACCGAAAGGCCGTGACTTAGTTATTAGGGGAAATACAATAGATCGAGGACTAATCACATTTACTACAGACGTGCCTGTAGGAAATTTATTAAATCCAAATTATGAGCCAACTAGAATTTTTGTAAAAGGGCAATTAGATTATGATCAGGATCGAATTGTTCTAGAGAGTGCTAGTCAAGACAAATATATAAGAGTAGGTGCTACAAATGATAGATTTATACCGCAAAGTACTAGTTTAACTATAAAGCCAACTACTGGCATTTTAACCATAGATATGTCCGAATCTGGAAAGTTTTCTATATTTGGAATAGAAACTTTTATCCCTCAAGGTTCAAGGCTTCGAATAGCTACAGCTACTGATTTTGATGTATATTACGATCATAACTTTCCAGGAAACATTCATGTTTCAGTCACGCCTACTAGCGCAACAAGTTTTTTGATAGTGCGCGATGGAAATCGTCTATGGTTGAATGGAGGAGATGGACGATATGCTTTACGAGAACACGATATTAATATACTTAGGCCAGCTTCGGCATTTGAATTAGTCACTTCTTATGATTTAGAGTTTGGAGTTATAGGTCGCGGTATTCGGCGAGATGGGGACTTATCATTTGAACCACAAATTCTTCGCGGTAACAGAGGCGAAATTCTCGTTTCAAAAACTGATGGAACAACAACAACTTATGATCAAAATACCAATAAATGGATTTTTGATGATGTGGCAGGATCTTTAAAAATATTTTTCGCTAAACTATCGGGCGGTTCTAAAGAAGATATGAAAAAAGCTGCACTATCTCAAATCAAGAAATAGTTATTTTCTTAACTTGTTTTCTAGATCATCTGCAAAATTATTGTAAATGAAAAACGAATCTAGATAACCAAGTTCATAAAGAACCTCACTAAATTCACGGTACAATCGTATTATATTTGGAATTTCATCTTCCATTTTTATTACTTCTCTATAAATTTTTGCAGCATTTTCGTTTTTTTTCATTTCTTTATATGATTTGGCCATCTTCTTTTTGACGTCGGTTATACCTTCTTTAAATTTCAATTTTTGAAATTTTTCCAAAGCACACTCATAATAATTCAAGGCATCTTCATGTAGTTTTTTCTTAAGATAGGAATTTCCAAGACAATAAAAAATAAATCCTTCAAGATTTCTTAGTGCCTCTATTCTGGATTTATTTTTAAACAATTTATCAAGATTTTTTACATCATCTAATGCTCTCTCATAGTTTATTATAGAAGAATCAAGATTTCCTTTAAGGTAGTTTATTATTCCTTGTTGTAGAGGCTCCATTACAGCTCCCCATTTTGAATCTATTGCTACGATGTTATTGAAATCGAAGTTGGGATTTCTATAGTACGTTTCAAGGTCTATCATAGTATTTCTCGCATCGTTGAGTGCATCCAAATATCCGAAAGTTTTAACATTTTTATTATATTCTTGATTATTGCAATTGCTAATCAATGTCATAATGACGGCAAAAATTAATTTTTTCATTTTAATGTTTGCTTATTAAGCATAAAAATTAGGCCAAAGAACTTTATAAATTTTTTCTTTTTATATTACTCTTTAGTAGCAATTAATACAAAATTTCCAGTGAGAAAGATTATAAATTCTTTTTACTTCTTGTTTTATAATAAACATAAACAAAATGATAAAACTGCATGCTGTTGGAGGCTATAGTGAAGTCGGAAAAAATATGACTTGTATTGAGATAAGCGATGATGCTTTTATTTTTGATGCAGGACTATTTTTACCACCAATCGTAGAACTTGAAGATCATAAAGAAGGCTATACTGAAAAGAAACTTCGAGAAATTGATGCTTTGCCTAACGATTCTATGATTAAAGGAATTCAACAAAAAGTTAGAGCCATTCTTGTTTCTCACGCTCATCTTGATCATGTTGGAGCAATACCATATCTAGCTCATCATTATAATGCCGAAATTGCTGCTACGCCTTATACGATAGAAATTTTAAAATCTTTATTTTACGATCAAAATATAAAAATCAATAATAAACTTAGAACAGCAACTCCAAATTCAAAATTCATAGTTAAAGGAAAGAAAGATTATGAAATTGAGTTTATTAATATAACACACTCTACACTTCAAGCAGCGCTGATAGCGCTTCATACAGAAAAGGGCATTATACTTTATGCTAATGATTTTAAATTTGATAACAATCCCATTGTAGGGAGACCTCCAAATTATAAAAGACTTAAAGAATTGGCAAAGGAAGGTATTCTTGCTCTTATTGTAGAATCTCTTTACGCAGATGATGAACACAAAACTCCTAGTGAAAAAATTGCTAGAGGCTTGTTGGAAGATGTAATGCTTACGACTTATAATGAAGATGCCTGCATTGTGGCTACGACATTCTCTTCTCATATTGCAAGGCTTAAGAGCATTGTAGATTGTGGAAAGCAGCTTGGCAGAGAAATAATTTTTCTAGGACGTTCTTTACATCGTTATGTTTCAGCCGCTGCTAAACTGAAACTGGCTCCTTTTACTAATGAAATTAAATTAGTAACTTATAGAACTCAAATTGAAAGAGTATTAAAAAAAGTTTCAAAGAATAGAACTCGTTATTTGCTTGTTTGTACAGGCCACCAAGGCGAGCCTGGCTCTATACTTGATAGATTAGTTCATGGTAAGTTGCCTTTTAGTTTTTTATCTAGAGATCACGTAATATTTTCTTCTAGAATAATTCCAAGTCCAATCAATATGGCAAACAGAAAACAACTTGAAAAAAAACTGAAAGAAAGAGGAGTTAGGATTTTTACAGATGTTCATGTTTCAGGCCATTGCGGTCGTGAAGATTTGAGAGATATGATAGAAATGTTACAACCACAACACATCATTCCAGCGCATGGAGAAATGCAAAAACTAACCGCCTTAGCTGAATTAGCAACAGAACTGGGCTATACTCTTGGTAAAGATGTTCATATACTTCAAGATGGACAAAAACTAAATATTGATTAAATCTAAAAATGGTTAAAGAAGATTTGGTAGGAGCATTGCGTAATGCTCTTGAAAGAGGTGAAACTATTGAACAAGCGAAAATATCTTTAATTAATGCAGGTTATAAAAAAGAAGAAATAGAAGAAGCAGCCAAAGAATTAGAGAAATTAAAAATGAAATCATTAAAACCACCATCAATGAAGTTTCCTTCTCTACCAACTCCGCCGAAAGCATAAATAAAGACAAAAATTTAGCAACTAAGTCTTAATTACATATAAAACTTTATAAATTTCATACCTTTTTATAATCGGCTAAGAGGTAATATAATGTATTTGTAAAATTAAAATGAAATTTGCACACATATCTGATTGTCATCTTGGATGTTGGCGTCAAAAAGAAATGCAAAAACTTAATCTTGAAGCTTTCAAATTCGCTATAGACAGTTGTATAGAAGAAAAAGTTTCTTTTGTAATAATTGCGGGAGACTTGTTTGATATAGCAATTCCTCCTATAGAAATTTTAAAAGAAGCCGCAGCCAAACTTAAAGAACTTTCAGATAACAACATTCCTTGCTATATTGTTCCCGGCTCTCATGATTTTAGTGTTTCGGGCAAGTCCATGATTCATGTTTTGGAAAAGGCTGGTTTATTATATGATGTAACTAAAAATATTGAAACTGAAAATTATTTTATTGCTGGTTTCGGAGGAGAGAAAAAAGGATTAGAAATAAAAAAAATAAAAAATATTAAAGAAATTAAGGTAGAAGAACCGAATAAATTGAAAATTTTAATTTTGCACACAACTCTTACTGAAATGAATTTGCCGTTTGTAGAATCTATTTCAATTAATGAATTGCCCGAGGGATTTAATTATTATGCTTTAGGTCACATTCATGATAAAAAAATTTTGATAAAAGAAAAAAACAAAGTTGTTGCTTATCCAGGAGTTTTGTTTCCTTGTAATTTTAATGAATTAGAAAAAAATGGTGAAGGAAGTTTTTTTATTATAGATTATGATGAAAATAATAAAATTATTAAAGAGATCAAAGAAATTGCAATAAAACTAAAAGAAACATTGCCAATAGAGATAGATGCGAATAACGAAACTTCACAAAGTCTGTATAATAAAATAATTGGAACTTTAGAAAATAAAGAAATAAAAAACAAGATAATTCTTCTAAGAGTTTTTGGAACTTTGGCTTCTGGAAAACCAAGCGAAATTAATTTCAAAGAGATAGAACAAGAATTGCTTAATAAAGGAGCTTATTGTATTCTAAGAAATACTTCAAAACTAACTACTAAAGAATTTGAACTTGAATGCAAAGAGATAAAAATAGATTCTACAGATATTTTTGAAATAGAAAGAAGCATAATAAGAGAGATGATAAAACAAAATATTATTTCTTCAGAAGATGAAAATAAAATTATAGAATTGATGAAACATTTAGATATAGAAAAAACGGAAGGCGAGACGAACGAAACCTTCGCTTCTAGAATATTTAACGATTTAATTAAAAAATTAAACTTGAATTTATTAAATTATTAAAAAAATGTTGATAAAAAGAATAAAGCTCAATAATATAAGAAGTTATACTGAACAAGAAATATTGTTTCCAAAAGGGAGTGTTTTATTAAGCGGAGACATTGGTTCTGGCAAAACAACGGTGTTGCTGGCAATAGAATTTGCACTTTTTGGATTGCAGAAAGGAATAATTGATGGAACCGCTTTACTTAGAAATGGAACAAATCAGGGAATGGTAGAACTCGAGCTTGAAATAGATGGTAGACCAATTATTTTGAAAAGAACGCTTAAAAGAAAGAAAGATTCTGTAGTTCAAGATAGCGCTATTTTGAAGATAAATGATAAAGAGAAAGAATTAAGCGCTACAGAACTAAAGGCATTCATATTGGAAATCTTAAACTATCCCCCACAGTTATTAAAAAAACAAAATCTAATCTATAGATATACTGTTTATACTCCCCAAGAGCATATGAAACACATTCTTTCTTCTTCTCCAGAAGAAAGAATAGACATAATTAGAAAAATTTTTGATATAGATAAATATAAAAGAATAGAGGATTCCTGTAATATTTTTATTTCAAAATTAAAAGAAATAATTAAATTAAAACAAGGACAACTTTCCGATTTTCAATTTAAAAAAAATGAACTAGAAAAGAAAAAGGAAATTCTAAATAAAATAAAATTAGAAATTCAAAATATAATTCCAAAATTTGAAAAGATTCAAACAGAATTAAAAGAAATAAAAATAGAGAATGAAAAACTTAAAGAAAGAATACAAAAATTTAATTTTTTAAGTCAAAAACTTGCAAAGCAAGAAGTTGAACTAAAAGAAAAGAGAATGCAATTAGAAGATTATGCCAGAAATTTAGAACAGTTAGAAATAGCAATTTTAAAATTAAAAAAAGATGTTGAAATTAAAATTGATTATGATATAATTAAGAAAAGAGAAGAATTAGAAAAAGAAAAAGAGAAAAAAGCAAATGAAGAAAAAAACATAGGAAAAGAAATTGCGGCGATGATGGCTTTAAAAAAGAAACTTGAAGAAGATGGCCAAAAAATTTCTTCTTTGAAAATATGTCCGGTATGTAAACAAACTGTAACTGAAGATCATAGAAATAAAATAAATTTAGAAATTAAAGAAGAGTTAATTAAAATAAATAAAAGTTTAGCCGATAAAGAAGAACTGATTAAAAAAATAAATTTTGAGTTTCAAGAATTAGAAAAGAAAATTGAAAAAATTAGAGAAGAAGAGAGATTGTTAGAGATTTTAAAAATAAAAAAAGATAATTTAAAAGATAAAGAATATGAAAAAGAAATTTTAGATAAAAAAATTAAAAAATTGTCTGAAGAAATTTCTCTATTAGAGAAACTTAAAAAAGAAACTGAAAATGAATTTGCAAATTATAGCGATATTGAAGATCAAAAAATAAAAATTGAAAAACAGTTAGAAAACAAATTAGACGAAGAGAGAGAGATTATAAAACTAAAAGCAAGTTTTGAAAAAGGAAAGAAAGACTTGGAAGACGAGATAAAGGAACTTGAATTGGAAATAGAAGAAAAAGAAAAAATAGCTAAAGAATTAGAAAAGATATTTGAATTACAAAACTGGCTTTCAAAACAATTTTTGTTTGTAGTTCAGCAAATAGAAAAACAAGTTATGTTTAAACTCAATATTGAATTTAACATTCTTTTTAAAAAATGGTTTTCAATGCTAGTAGAAGATACCTTAGATGCCCGTATAGATCTCGAATTTACTCCTCTTGTTGAGCAAGCAGGTTATGATATAAGTTATGAATATTTAAGTGGAGGAGAGAGAACTGCATTGGCTTTAGCTTATAGACTCGCATTAAATCAAGTTATTAATTCTATGCTTTCAAAAATATCAACTAAAAGCATTTTGATACTTGACGAACCTACAGAAGGTTTTAGTTCAGAACAACTTGATAGAATGAGGCAAATTCTTCAGGAAATAAATGTAGATCAATTAATATTAGTAAGTCACGAGTTAAAAATGGAAAGTTTTGTAGAAAATGTGATAAGACTTTCAAAAGAAGGCAATGTTAGTAGAATTGTAAATTAGTAAATTAAAGAGCAAAAACTATTTAAATCAATGAAGATAATTAAAATTATGAAAAAGAGTTTAATTTTTATTTTTACAACTTTAGCATTTTTTCTATTTTTCAGTTTAGCTATAAAAGCAGAAGAAGCAGCATTTAAATTTGAAAAAACAGTTATTAATGATGTTGTTGCAAAAGAATTAAATGTTCCAGCAAGATTCAATTTGACTATAAAAAACTATAATCTTTATGATGATTACTTTAAAATCTATAGTTTAGTTGATTTGAAAATTTTGCCTCTTTCTTCAATCTATATTCCAGCAGGACAAGAAACTACAATTGAAATGGAAGCTTTGCCTTTAAGATGGTTGAAAGAGAAAGGAATGCATTCTATTGAATATTATATCAAAGGAGAAAAAAGCGGCCAACTTAAAGACTCTGTTCTTATAAAAGTTTTGCCTTTAAATGAAATAATTATCGTAAACACACCAACAGCGATTTCTAAAGACGATTCTAAAATAACTGTAGAAGTCATAAATAAAGAAAATATAAATTTGGGCGAAGCTCAATTATTTGTATGGTCTGATTTTTTCAGTTCAACGAAAACAATAACGCTTAAACCAAAATCAAGTCAAAATATAACTCTGGATGTTCAACAAGATAGAGCTAAAATAGCAAAGGCAGGCACCTATAAATTAAAAACCACATTTTTTTTAAATAACGAATATAATTATACAGTAGAATCAAACATAGTTTTACAAGAATATTCAAACATTACTACTTCAGAGAGTTTAAAAATTGGATTTTTTAGTCTAACGAAAACAATAATAAAGAAAAATGAAGGAAACATTCCTAAGCTAGTTACTATAGATGTTATAAAAGGTCGTTTAGAAAGAGCATTTAGTACATTTAATATACAGCCAACTGAAGAAAAATCCTCTCTTACTACTACGATTTTAATATGGCAAAGAGAACTTGAGCCAGGAGAAAGTTTTGTTGTAGAAATTAAAACAGATTACACTTTGCTCGTTGTAATTTTGGCAATTTTAATTATAGCAATAGTTTCTTTATATTTAGCTAAACGTCCTAGAGTGGTAGTAAAGAAAAAAGCAATTAAAGTAAAGACAAAAGGAGGCGAATTTGCTTTAAAAATCATAGTTTTTGTAAAAAATATAGGTAAAGAAATAAAAGACGTGGTTTTGATTGATAGATTACCTCACGTTACTAAACTTTATGAAAAATTCACAACAGCGCCAGATAAAATTGAACACAATAAACTTAAATGGAAATTTGGCTCTTTAGTTCCAAATGAAGAACGAGTTGTATCGTATATAATTTATAGTAAAGTTATTCCTATAGGTTCAGTAGAAATTCCTCAAGCATCAGTAATCTATACAGACTACAAAGAAAAAAAGAGATATGTTCTTTCGAATAAGCTTTTTGTGGCTGGTGGAGCGGTCGAGTAAACTTTAAATATTCTTTTTGTTAAAATTAATTATGGCAACTAAAGAGAAAAGATTTATTTCTATTCAAGAAGCCCTTAATAAAAAGAAAGGCCTTGTAGCTTTGAGAGGTTGGGTTTATAGAGAAGCTAAATTAAAGGATAAAATTTTCATAGTGCTTAGAGATTCAAGTAACATAATCCAATGCGTAATTAAAAAAGATATGATTAGTGAAGCTGAATGGAAAGATGCAAGCAAATTACTTATTGAAAGTTCTGTTGAATTGGAAGGCTCTCTTCGTAAAGATGAAAGAGCACCAACAGGTTATGAAGTTGATGTTTCTAAAATTCGAATTGTAAGTTATGCAGAACCTTTTCCGATAACAAAAGATATTAATGAAGAACTCTTGCTTGATAGAAGACATTTGTGGCTTAGAAGTCGTAAAATGACTTCAATTTTAAAAATTAGAAGCACTATTTTCGATGCAATCCACGAATTTTTTAGAAACGAGGGGTTTTATGAATTTCAATCGCCAATTATAATTCCAGGAGGTGCCGAAGAAGGCCCAACTTTATTTGAGGTAAAGTATTATGATAAAAAAGCATATTTAGCACAAACCTGGCAACTGTACGCTGAAGCAGCTATATTCGCTTTAGAAAAAATTTACACTATAGCTCCAAGTTTTAGAGCTGAAAAAAGCAAAACAGCAAAACATCTTACAGAATTTTGGCATGCTGAAATGGAAGTAGCATGGATAGGCTTAGATGAACTTATTGATTATGCTGAAAGATTAATTAAACATATTGTTAAAAAAGTTTTAGAAAGAAATAAAGAGGAATTGAAAATTTTAGGAAGAGATATTAAAAAATTAGAGCCGACTTTAAAAAAACGTTTTCCTAGAATTACTTACGACGAGGCATTAAAGCTTTTAAAGGAAAAAGCCAAAATGGAAGTGCCTTGGGGTAAAGATCTTAGAACAATAGAAGAGCAAAAATTGATGAGTTTTTTTGATACTCCTTTGTTCGTGACGCACTATCCTAAGGAAATAATGGCTTTCTATAAACCAAGAGATCCTAAGAATCCCAAAGTAGCATTATGTTTTGATCTTTTATCGCCAGAACAACCAGCAGAACTTATGGGAGGAAGTGTTCGAGATTTAGATATAGAAGAACTAAAAAGATCTCTAAAAAGCAAGGGCGAAAAAATTGAAAATTACAGCTTTTATTTTGATACGAGACGTTACGGTTCAGTGCCTCACGCAGGGTTTGGAATGGGTGTAGAACGAGTAGTTAAATGGATTTGTGGTCTTGATACTATTAAAGACGCAATAGCATTCCCTAGAACACCAGACAGATTTAAACCATAGTAAAAATTAATCAAAATGGTAAAAAGACAGATTAAAAAGAAAAATAAAAAAATTAAAAAATATAAGAATAAAAAAGAATCTAAAAATAATAAAAAGGAAATTCTCGCATTGACTCTCGCAATGATTGCTGTAGCTCTTCTTATAATTAACGCGCTTTACATATTGATGGATCGCAACAAGATAATTTCTGAAATTTTAAATAGCGAAGAATTTAAAACAACAGAAATAGAAGTTTCATCTATAATTCCAACCATTATTTCAATTTTAGTATTTTCATGGTTAATTCTTGCTTTGTTATTTTCATTATCGATATATTTTATAGAAAAGGGAAAATGGAAGTGGTATTCATTATTGATTTTATCATTTGCTTTATTGGTTTTATTTAGAATAGAAAGTTTTATTTTAGGAATCATATCTAGCTTCCTTTATAAAAAAGCAAAAAAATAAAAAAATTAAAAATGAAAAAAAGATATAAATGTAATAATTGTGGTTTTAGTTTTGAATCAGAAAGAGACATTGTTAGATGTCCTTATTGTGATAAAGTCTCCATATTTATCGACATAAAAGACGAGGAATTAATTAAAGATATTGATGATATTTTAAAATGAAAATCAATTCGATTGATTTAGAATGGCTAGGACATGCTGCATTTAAAATAAATTTCCAAGATTTGTTTATCTATATAGATCCCTATCAAATTCAAGATAAAGGTAAAGCCGACATTATTTTAATAACACATAGTCACTATGATCACTGCTCACAGCAAGATATTGAAAAAATAGCAAAAGACGGAACAACAATCATTGCAACCCCTGACTGCCAAAGTAAACTTAATAGAATAAAACAAAAAGTAAATATAGAGTTAATAGAGCCAGATAAAGAACTTGTAATAAAAAGCATAAAAATAAAGGCGATTGAAGCTTATAATCCGAATAAAAAGTTTCATCCAAAAAGCGAAGGCTGGGTTGGTTATATTATACAATGTGCTGATACTGCAATTTATCATGCGGGAGATACGGATTTAATAAAGGAAATGTCCAAGCTTACTGGATATGGAAAAAAAGGCAACTATTTTATAGCTTTATTGCCGGTTGGTGGCACTTATACAATGACTGCAGAAGAAGCTTCAGAAGCGGCGGCAATTATAAAACCAACTTTAGCAATTCCAATGCATTATGGCACAATTATCGGCTCCCGCAATGATGCCGAGAAGTTTGTAAAGTTATGTGAAGAAAAAGGGATCAGTGCAAAGATTCTTGAGAAAAGCTAGTTTATCTAAAATGGAAAAGATAATTATAGGAAAAAAATATATTGAACTTCTTGAGGATCTTTATAAAAAATTTATTGAGAATAAAGACAAATATGTTATAAAAGAGAAAAATAGATTCGAATTGTATCATAGAAATTGTCCTTTTTGTTTATCTCCCTCAATTTCAGGATTTGTAGAAATTGAAATAGAAAAAGAAATTTATAACGTTCATCTAAAGTGTGTAGAAGATGGTTGGATAAGTATTTTGGAAAGAAAACTCAATCAAATTTAATAATCCTGTCTTTTCTATCTCTTTTCATCATTAAAACAACTCTCGAATTCTCTTTTTCATCGATAATTTTATAGCCAGAATATTTTCCCACTTTTTTTGCAAACTCTTTAACTTCAGAATGAGTCGGCATAAAAACAGGTCCTAATCTTTTTCTTGAAAAGCCAACAGCCATATAGGCCTTGACTTCAACAAACATTGGTTTTGCAATTTTGATGAGCTTTGCATAATTTTCAGGTTCAATCATGTTGATCCCTTTAACTAAAGTCAGTCTTAACACAGTTCTTGTTTTTTTATTTAATTTTGGAAGCAACTTTAAGGTTTTCATTAATTTTTTCCAAGAACCCGTTATAGGCCTATCTATTTTCTTATAAATCTCTTCATTTGGTGCATCGACTGAAACATAAAGCTGTGTAGGTGGCTCCATTTTAGCTAAAACTTCTGGAAGCATGCCATTAGTTACAAGAAAACTAGTTATTTTTCTTTTTTTCAGTTCTTTAATTAACTCAGAAATTTTAGGATAAATAGTAGGTTCGCCCGCCAAACTAATTGCAAAATGTTTCGGTTCAAAAGCTTCTTGCAGTTTTTTCCAATTTACATTTTTATTTCCTTGAAATCCTATGAGCTGTTTTTTCTGTGCTTTAATACATTCATCAATAATATGCTTTGGCTCTTCTATTTTGTCTTTAATTTTATCTCCTAAAGTGAATTCAATTGGGCGCCAGCAAAATAAACATCTGTGTTGACACCACATTATTGCAGGGCTCATCTGAACACAGCGGTGACTTTGAATACCATAAAATTTCTGTTTATAGCACACATCTTTGTTACGAATGCTTTGTTTTGTCCATAAACAAACTTGTATCGCAGAATGATTTCCTACAAGAACATAGTGTTGTTTCTTTAGCATCTCTCGAATTTTTTTTGGTATCATAACTTAGGTAATGACAAAGAATATTTAAACTTAATTCTTATTTTTTCTTTTATGGCTAAGGGAATCTTCAAGAATAAATTAATTTCTTTATTACTTTTATTATTTCCATCTTTAAACGTTCAACAAGAAAATTTTTATTTACCTTTACCAAAACAAAAATATCAGTTGCTTTATTCAACTTTTTTAGGTAACGAACAAAGAAATTTTTATGGTAAAGAAGCCCCAGAAAAACTTGAACTTTTATGGAAGCTTTTTATTGGAGGCAATTTTACTAAAGTAGGTAAGAAAAAAAGCCATTGGAGTGGTACTGGCTGGACTGGTCAGCCAACTTTAGTAAGAGAATTTTCTAAAAATTGGACAGATTATTTATTTATTGGTTGTTTTGATCATAATTTGAGAAAGATAAATGCAGAAACAGGAAAAGAAGTTTGGCACTACTCTTTCGATGATGTTATTAAAGGCACACCAACTTTAATAAACAAAAATTCAGAAGTGCTTATTTTACAAGGAAGTCGTATGGGATTTAATAAGACCCTTGAAGATAGTTTAATAGAAAGTTTTAGAATTATTGATTTTGATGGAAAAGAAGAATATAGAATGAATATAGATAGAACTGAAAGTTACAGTAGAGATGTTGACGCTAGTCCGTTAGTTTTAGATTCTTTAGCCTTTGTGCCAGCAGAAAATGGAATCCTTTATATTTTTAATTTAAATAAAAATGAAATTGTTAAAGAAATTTTTCTTTATGAGCAGGAAGATATAATAAAACATAAAGGAAATTTAGTAGCAGAAGCTTCACCAACTTTGCTTGAAAACAGAATTTACATTCCAGCAGGTTCCGGTCACGTTTATGGAATCAACTTAGAAAATTTAGAAAAAGAATGGGAGTTTTATATAGGTTCTGATTTGAATGGGACAATTTCGGTAACAAAAGATAGTTGTTTGATCGTTCCTATAGAAAAACAATATATTTCGCAAGGAGGAGTCATAAAACTTGATCCAAGAAAAAATCCAGATTCGGCATTAATTTGGTTTTTTCCTACAGAAAATAGAAAATTTTGCAATTGGGAAGGCGGCGTTATAGGCTCTTGTTCAGTTCAAGATTCTTTAATTGCTTTTAGAGCAATAGATGGCTATCTTTATGTTATTAATCAATTTCTTTATGACGATTTTGTTTATTTTAACAATAAAAAATGTAAAAAGCCAAAATTAGTAGAGAAAATTTATTTGGGCCCATCAATATCTACTCCCCTTTTAATTGAGGATAAATTAATCACCGCTGGCTACGATTGTAAACTTAAAATATTCAAAAAAGAAAACAATTTTTTTGTTCAGATAGATAGTTTCATTGCCGGAGCATTTGAATCAACTCCTCTAGTTTTTGAAGGTAAAATTTATATTGGCTCTAGAGATGGTTATTTTTATTGTCTTGGAGAAAAAGAAAAATGAAATATCAACAAATCGGTGATATTGTTATTTTTAATAAAATCAGCGAAAAAGAAGCTCAAGATTTTCTGAAAAAATTTCCTCGCGTTAAAACAATTTGCATTAGAACAGGTCCAATTAAAGGCCAATTCCGCAAACCTCAAATTAGAATTGTTGTTTCTAGAGCAAAAAAAGATAAAACAATAACGATTCACAAAGAACAAGGAATTTTTTATAAAATTGATGTAGCTAAATTAATGTTTGCCAAAGGAAATATCAATGAAAGACATAGACTTGCGAAAATTGCCAAAAGAAATGAAACTGTTATCGACATGTTTGCAGGAATAGGTTATTTTTCCTTACCTCTGGCCAAGAAAGTAAAAAAAGTTTATGCTATAGAAATTAATCCCATTTCTTTTAAATATCTTCAAGAAAATATCAAAATTAACAAATTAAAAAATGTTATTGTCATTAAAGGCAACTGCGCGATAGTAGTGCCGAAATTAAAAATTAAGGCAAATAGAATTATAATGGGTTTGTTGCCTTCGCCTTTCAAATATCTTAAAGCCGCTTTCAAAGTTGCAAAGAGAGGAACGGTTATTCATTATCATTGTTTAATTAAGAGAGGAGAAGAGAAAAAAGAAATAGAAAAAATTTTAAAAAAAATAAACAAAATGAAAAAAATCAAAATGTTAGGAGCGATAAGAGTCAAGAGCTTCTCGCCTTCTAAGGATCACTATGTTTTGGATCTAATTCTTGTAAACTGAGTTGTAAAATACTTTTTATTCAATTCTTCCATCAAATTTGAAAGATAATTTTCAATTTTTTCTTCCTGGGAAAGTGCAAATTTCACAATTTCTTCAGGTTTGTGCGTCCCTTCTTTAAACTCTTTTTCATTTTCTTTTCTTTCCCACACAGAATAAAGACACTCTGCCAACCCTCTTTCCTCTTTGAATTCTATAATTATTTTTGCTTCGTATTTGTTATTGGTAGAAACTCTCGATAATCTAATAAATTTCATTACATTATTTGGCAATTGTTCTTTCGTAAATAAATCTTCAATATTCCACTCTTTTTCTCTTGCTTTTTCAATCAATTTTTCATAAAGCCCTTTTAATGGCATAAGACTCTAAAAAATTTGATTTTTATAAGGATTGTTGTTGTGGAATTACATTAAATTAAAAGATAAATTGATATGCTATTCCTGCAACAAATACTAAGATTAAGATTATTGCAATAACCCAATTAATGGGCACATTATATTCTGGACTTCTATTCCCGCTTCTCTTCGCTTTCAAAAGCATTAGCAAGGCAAGTATTCCTGTCAAGCCTCCAGAAACTGCACCACTCCATTCTAATACTATTATAAATGTAGCGAGTTTAAAAAA
The DNA here is from genome assembly GCA_038886195.1 of Candidatus Pacearchaeota archaeon. Classification (GTDB taxonomy): domain Archaea; phylum Nanobdellota; class Nanobdellia; order Pacearchaeales; family UBA284; genus JAVZYK01. Next base: position 339,983 of record JAVZYK010000001.1, on the reverse strand, counting down.
ATAAATAATCACAAACATTACGAAAGGCACGATAACTGCCAAAAGCCAAGAATAAAAATGTTTAATTTTCAAATCCAACTCATACATATCGCGCAGGGCATTGCCTAAAGCAAAGCACGCAGTGAACATTGTAAAAACAGCAAGCAGAGAAGGAATTTTGCCTAAAGCGATTGTAGCAATTTCCGGCGTTGCTTTGCCAGCAAAACCAACAACTGCAAATGTAAATAGGGCGTATGTTAAAAGAGGAATTAATGCTCCTACGATTATTGCTTTTTTGAAAATTTTTTCATTATTTTTAATTTCTTGTTTCACTTCTGGCAATGCACTAAAACTTAAAAATGAAAATAAAATTACTCCATAAGGCAAAAACCATTCTACAGGATCTTTTGAGACGTGCGCCAAGTTGCTTAAGCTGACTTTTGGCAAAAAGATGATTGTAAGAATAATAATGATTGATAAAACTATAATCATCCCAAACGTTTCCCCCTTTTCCAAAGCTTCAATGCCAAAGTAAATGAGTAAAGCCATAACCACAAAAAAGGCAAAGCTAAAAACTAAGCTGTAATTAAGAGTTCCTGTAAAGATAAAACTAAGAACTTGGCCTTCACCAATAAAGTAAGCAATCATGGCAGCATAAATACCAAATAACATGGAAAAAACCATTATTGCTCTTGCCCCCTTCCCTAAATATTTTAAAGCATAGCCAGGTAACTGATGGGTTTCTTTAGTTCTTAGAATCACTTCTCCAAGATATAAATTTACTAGCATTATTATTAGAGCCAAGACAATCATCTGTATTAGGCCAATTAAAAAACCAGATTTTGCTACAACATAAGGAATTCCCAGAAAACCCGCTCCTACAGCCGTACCAGTTAAAGTAGCAATAGCAGCAAAAAGCTTGCCTTTTTTCTCTTCTCTTTTTTTCATAATAAAAAAAAGAAAATCAATTTTAAATATCTTTTTAAATCTCTAACGCTTATTACATTAGGGCCTATAGTTCAACGGATAAAACGACCGGCTTCGGACCGGTAGTTGGGGGTTCGAATCCTCCTAGGCCCATCACAAAATATAAAAGCAAGAAATGCAATGAAGATTATAAAAATGAAAAGAGGAGTAGCTATATTTTTCATTTCGTTCTTAATATCAATAACATTAATCACTTCGGTAAACGCTTTTTCTTTACAAGATATTAGTAACTTCTTTAATAATGTCTTCAACATCGTAGGAAAAGCCATTTATTCTCCGCCAGTTATGCCAGTCCAGCTAGAATGCTATTTAAGATCTTCTATCTATTATACTTGCCCAGACGGCTTTCAATTTAAAGAATGTTATTGTAAAGAACCAGAATGCAAACCTATTTGTAAAGAAATAACAAAATCAGAAGATGTCCCTTCTATATTAAATATAAAAGGTTCTAAGTCTAAGACAATTGCCGCATGGTATGATTCTTGCACAGGAGAATTAATAAAAGAAGCTCCTTACAATTCTTGCGAAGATCATGAGGCTAAATGTAGCGCAATAGGGACAAGAAATGAAGGATGGTATGATACAATTACAGCACGAATAACCGAAACAGTTCAAACTATGGGTTTAATTAAACATGATCAATGCGCTCCAAAATGGACTTGCGTTGAAAATCCCCAAGATTATTGTATTGGCCACGGTTTTTGTTACAATGATTATGACTGTAATCCTGAGGAAAGATGCCAAGAAAACAGATGTATTCATAAACAGATTTCTAAATTAAAAATTAAAGGAAGAGTTCAAATTTATCATGATGAAAGGAATGGTTACAAAACTTATTTGAAGAGCGATGATGGAAAAATATTGAATGTAATTTGTAAAGATAAACTTTATCCTAACTCATATATAGAAGCAGAAGGATATTTTCTCGATAACTATTTTACAATTTCTTCTTATAATCTTTTATCTCCAATAGAAATAGAAAAAGAAAACAATTTGGGAGAGCAACGAACAATAGCTATTTTAATAAAAAGGGCATGGAATCCAGAACCTTTTGATAGAGCTTTTATTAATAGTGTTCTAAATAAATTAAATGATTTTGTCATAGAAAATACTTTTAATCAAACCTGGCTTTCTATAGATATAACTCCTTGGATTAATACTTCTTTTAATGAAACTATTTTTTATTTAGAAGCGATAGAAATTGCAGATCCTTTTGTTAATTTTTCTAACTACAATACTATTATGATTTTTGCAGATTCTGTTGTTCCTTATTCATTTGTAGGACCTATTACGATTGAAACAGAAGAAGGAAACATTACGGCGAGAGTTATGGGATTTCCTGTAGAGGGTATTTATAATTTTACATATTATTCCGAAATAGCAATTCTTTCTCATGAATTAGGACACGGATTTGGATTTGGGCATGCAGACGGTTTAATTTGTGTAGGGGGTCCTTTTTGGTTAGTGGGCGCAAATAATTGTCAATTTAGTATTCCTTATGGAGATCCTTTTGATGCTATGGGCGAAGCATTTAATTCTGAATTTGCTTCTCCACATTATGGAGCTTTCTTTAAAAAAGAAGCAGGATGGTCAAGTCCTCTTTATTATGATTTTATACCTGTAGGAATAATTGAATTAAATATTAGTGAAAATGGTCTTTTGAACAATTCTTTAATATTCCCCTACTCTAATAACGAAGATTATTATGTTTTTGAATATCGTTATCCTACAGGTTTTGATGCTATTTACGATCCTTCATGGCCTTCAATAGTTCCTGGAATATATGTTCACTATGCAAATAAATTATATTTTGATTATTATCATACTGGAATTATAGATACTCATCCTGAAACTCCAAATGTCTTCGATGCAATGTTGCTGCCTGGAGAAACTTATATTGACTACGTTAAAGGTTTTTCTGTAACTGTATTGAAGCTTTCTCCTTCTAAAGCAATTTTATTTTTCAAGAGATTAAATGCTTGTTTCGAAGCAGGAGGAGTTTGTCGTATTAGTTGTTTAGAAAATGAAAGCGAAAATTTTAATTTAAGCAAATATTGTAATATTCAAATTTCACCAGTGGAAACAACACAAGCAGCAACTTCAGAAATAACGCAATCACAAACTCAGCCACAATCACAACCTTTAAAAAAGTGTTGTTTTATTAAATCATCATCTTAATATTCAAACACAAATCAAATTTAAAGTAAAGATAAAATTATAAAGCAATATAAAAGAAATAAAAAAGAGGAGAAAATGAAAGTTAAAGATATAATGAAAAAAGTTGTTACTGTTGATAGAAAAGCGACTATTAAAGAAGCTTCTGCATTGATGTCAAAGAAAAACATAGGTTGTTTGATTGTAACAGTAAAAGATTTGATCGTCGGCATCATTACTGAAAGAGATATTTTAAAGCACATATCTCATTCTAATAATTTGTATGCAAAAGTAGAAGACATTATGACTCCTGATGTAATTACTATTTCTCCTAATGCTTCGCTTGATGAAGCTGCAGATGTTATGTTTCAACATAAAATTAAAAAATTGCCAGTTGTAGATAAAGGTAAACTTTTAGGCATAATAACAGCAACAGACATCATAGCTAATGCAGATTCAATTGATGAGCCATTTTTATTCTAAAACTTATAAAAATTTATAACTATCATTTCTTTCTTAGTTTAAAGGGGCTGTAGTATAGCTTGGTTTAGTATGCGAGCCTCGGGAAGTTTTACTCGAGAACGCTCGTGACCCCGGTTCAAATCCGGGCAGCCCCATTTATATTCTGAAAAACAAAAATCTTTTTATATTCAAAATTAAATAAAAAAGCACCAAAAATGAGCCTTCAAAATTTTTTAAAGTTATTACGAGAAGAAGATAACGAGAAACATTTGCAAAAAATTATAGATTCTATTTTAGATTTTATAATTATTAAAATGCCAAAAACAATAGCAAAATCTGTTCAAAACAGTTATTCGTGGATGGTTGACTTCTATAAAGAAAATTGCGATAAAAGAACTTTATCGAAATTATTGCAAGAAAAAGAAAAAGGTAAGAAATTCTGTGAAATAGACTACAAGGCAGGTGAAATTGTTTGTAAATACTCTAAACTGTTTTATAATAAAGAATTTATGAAATATTTCTGTGAAAAATATGGTAGGGCTCCAAATTCTTTTTATATTATAAAGCGCAATAATTCTCACTTCCATAAAGGATATTGCATCTGTTCTGAAAAAGAACGAAATCTTAATAAATGAACAATAATTTATTTCTAAAAAGAGGTATTAAAATGAAATATGAAGATTACATTGATCTAAGCTATAAACCTTCAAAGCATGATTTAATTTGCGAATTTTATTTAGAATCAAAGAGTAAAGATTTAAAGCGAACAGCAGGGGGAGTTGCTGCAGAATCTAGCATTGGAACATGGACTGAAACAACAACGATGAAAGATTATATGAAAAATCTTGCAGCCGTTGTTTTTTCTTTAAAGAAAATAAATGAAAATTCTGCTATAATAAAAATAGCCTATCCTAACGATTTGTTCGAGCCAAGCAATTTACCAAACATAATGTCAAGTATTGCTGGCAATATTTTCGGTATGAAAGATGTTCAAGGACTTCGTTTGAATGATATTATTTTTCCTAAAAACATTGTTAAAAGTTTCAAAGGCCCGAAATATGGTATTGGAGGAATAAGAAGACTTTTCAAAGTTAAACGTCCGTTAATTGGAACTATTGTTAAACCTAAATTGGGTTTAAATACAAGAGATCATGCTCAAGTAGCTTATCAAGCGTGGCTCGGCGGCTGTGATATTGTAAAAGATGATGAAAATCTAGCATCACAGAAATTTAACAAATTTGAAGAAAGACTTAAAGAGACATTAAAAATGAAAGAAAAAGCTGAACGCGAAACAGGAGAAAAAAAGATTTATATGATCAATGTTACAGCAGAAACAAAAGAGATGTTGCGTAGAACAAGGCTTGTTCAAGACTATGGTAATGAATATGTTATGGTTGATATTATTACAACAGGATGGGCGGCGCTTCAAACACTAAGAAACGAAAACTTCAATCTAGTACTACACGCTCATCGTGCAGGACACGCAGCCATAGACAAAAATCCGAAGCATGGAATTAGCATGAAGGTGATTGCGAGATTAACGAGAATAATCGGTTTGGATCAATTACATATTGGTACGGCTATAGGCAAGATGTTTGAAACTCGTGAAGAAGTTTTAGAAAATAAAAAAGCATTAGTTGAAGAATTTTATGGAGTAAAGCCAACAATGCCAGTGGCTTCAGGAGGCTTACACCCTTTAATGATTCCGGAGCTGTATAAAATTTTTGGTAATGATGTTGTGTTACAATTTGGCGGAGGCATTCACGGCCATCCTTTAGGCACTTTGGCCGGAGCAAAAGCTACTAGACAAGCTCTAGATGCAACTTTGAAAGGAATTTCTCTTAAAGAATATGCAAAAAATCATTCAGAATTAAAACATATTATCGATAAATGGGGTGAGTAAGCAAACTTCTTTAAAATTTTATTGAACTTTATAAAAATGCTAAACAAAAATATATACGAAAACTTTATAAACATTCCTATTATTAAAAGTTATATTTAAATTTTAATTTAAATAGAAAATGGCAGGAGAAAAACCAAATTTTAACGTTATTTTTGTAGGTCACGTCGATCATGGAAAAAGTACTGCTATTGGAAGACTAATGTATGAAACAGGAAAATTCACAGATCAAGAGCTCCAAAAGATGAGAGATATTGCAGAAAAACTGGGTAAGAAAGGTTTTGAATTCGCTTTTGTTATGGACAGATTGAAAGAAGAACGAGAAAGAGGCTTGACAATCGACTTATCTTATAGAAAACTCGTTACAAAGAAATTTAGTGTTACGATTATTGATGCACCAGGCCACAGAGACTTCGTTAAAAATATGATTACTGGTACAAGCCAGGCAGATGCCGCTTTTTTAGTATGCGCAGTTCAACACGGAGTTATGGCTCAAACTAAAGAACACGTTTGGCTTTGTAGAACAATGGGAGTGGAACAAATTGCGGTGCTAGTAAATCAGATGGACACGGTAAATTATTCACAAGAAAAATATAACAAGGTTGTAGAAGACTTAAAAGCTTTACTAAAAACAGCAGGTTACAAAATAGAAAAAATCAACTTTATTCCTATAAGTGCTTTTGAAGGCGAAAATATTTCTAAAAAGAGCGATAAGATGCCATGGTACAATGGTCCTTGTTTACTTGAACAATTTGACTTATTCGAAATGCCTAAGAAGCCAGTAGATTTGCCTCTAAGAATGCCTATTCAAGACGTTTATAGCATAACTGGCGTAGGTACAGTTCCTGTAGGTAAAATAGAAACAGGAAAAATGAAGCCAGGAGATAAAGTAATAATTTTACCAGCAAAAACAGGAAAAGGCATTGTTGGAGATGTTAAAACAATAGAAATGCACCACGAATCATTAACAGAAGCAGTGGCTGGAGACAATGTTGGAGTTAACATAAGAGGCATAGGTAAAGGAGATGTTGCGAGAGGAGATGTAATAGCAGCCATAGACAATCCACCGCCAGTTGCTGAAGAGTTTATAGCACAAATAGCAGTCATAAATCATCCGACTGTAATTGCTAAAGGCTATACTCCAGTGTTGCACATCCATACGGCTCAAGTACCAGCTCAGTTCGTCGAGTTACAAAAAAAACTTGATCCTAAAACAGGCCAAGTAGCTCAAGAAAACCCAGATTTCTTGAAGAATGGAGATGTAGCGATAGTAAAAATAAAACCTCTTAAACCTTTAGTGATCGAAAAACAAAGTGTTAATCCTCATATGGCAAGATTCGCAGTAAGAGATGCGGGACAAACCGTAGCGGCTGGCATTTGTATAGACGTTGTAGCTAAGAAATTATAATAATTATAATTTTTTATTTTGGCTCTTTCTTTTTATTTTTTTTTAAAACTTGGTAGCGGTAGCTTTATCGATTTTTCTTTTCGTTACTCAAGATAAAACCTAAGAAAATCCTACCGTTCTTTCTTTACCCTAGATAGGAATGTCTATTTCTAAATGTTTAATATCTTTCTTTTTCATAAATCTTTAATTTGTCGCCTTCTACTTTTAATTTTCATTCCTGCCTTAGTAGCAATCTCCTCATGGTAAGGTAACTCCCGAAATTCATCATAAATAGGAGCGGCGCATAAAAGCAAAAAGCAAATTATATATCTTATTGCTTGTTTCTATAGTCTTTTCATCTTTACATATTATAAATTTGTATTCATTTTCTAAATTCCCTTCAATTGTATGAATTATTATTAGAGAAAGCAGGTCTTACAAAAGGCGAAGCAAAAGTCTATTTGACTTTGCTAAAGATAGGAGAAACAACTACTGGCAACATAATTAAAGAATCTGGACTTTCTGGCAGTAAAGTTTACGAAATTATTAATAGGTTAATAAAGAAAGGACTTGTCTCTTTTATAGTCAAAGAAAGAACAAAATGGTTCAAGGCTGCAACTCCAAGAAAACTTCTTGAATATCTTGATATGAAAACTAAAGAACTAAATAAAATAAAAAAAAGAATTAACTGAAATAATAAAGAAATTAGAAAAATTAGAAAAACCAGTTAAATGTAGCGCAACTATATTTTATGGAATAGAAGGACATAAAACAATTATAAACAACATTATTAAAGATATGATAAATAATAAGACAGGCAATGACCAATGGCTCTCCTTTGGGATCACTTGGAAAAGACCAGAAACAATAACATATTTATGGCAAAAATTTAATCTTATAAGAATAAAAAGAAAAATTAAAACAAGAGCTATTTTTATTGATCAAAAATCCTATGAGATGTGGAAAGGCTCACCATTGATGGAATCTAAAATTTTGAAAGTTTCAGAGTTGGTTTCAGGAGGCATCTTTAGGAACAGATTAGTTTTATTTAATTGGAAAGATTTTTTTGCAGTAGAAATAATTGACAAAACCATTGCTAATGCTTTTAGAAAATATTTCGAGATAATGTGGAGGAATGCAAAAAGACCAAAAATAATAAGAAAAAAACAAAAAGGCTCCTCGTTCCCCTATTTGCTGATAAGCCTACTCGTTGGATAAATTAAAAACTGATAAGTTTGAGAATTTTACTTGTCGTAGCAAAATTCTTCGCAACTATAAACTTACAATTTTTCTTTTCAGCCGCTCGAATTATATTCAAGGTTGCAGTTCCATCAATAATTAAGCCTATTGCTTCTCTAGTTTTTAGTAAAGTTCTTGAAACTTCATTTAGTGAGCTTCTTTTCAAAACTTTAAAATTGCTATCATTACCATTTAAACCCAAAACTAAGGCGCTCTTTGTACCATCTATTTCGTAGAGCCATCCTTGTAAATTCTGCATATTCTTTTCAAGAAGCTTGTCACTCACTTCAATTTTCTTATTGTAATCTAAATCTTTTGTCTCTCTTTTTCCTTTGTAATTTTCTTTCTTTATTTCTCCAACTCTCTCTCTTTTAGCCCTTGTCATTATCTCTTGTTTCTCCATTTTCATATATTTATCTTTGAATTCATCTATAGTCATCCTATTTCTTAAGCAAGAAATTATTTCTTTTTCTGTTAATTCTTCAACTTCTTTTCCATCAGGAGCTCTTGCTATAAAAGCAATATTTGTACTTTCTATTGCATTTTTAGCAATTAATAAACCGCCTCTATCTCCATCTATAAATAAAGTAACTTCTTTTTCTTTACTCAATTCTTTAATCGTTGCCGGCATGCTTGTTCCATTCATTGCGATTACATTTTTTATTCCTGCTTTTAGTAAAGCGACAACATCTGCTCTCCCTTCCACTACAATTATTTCATTAGCAATCTCAACATCAGGTCCAGCAGCTAGAAGCTCTTTTCCATATTCTCGAACTTTAGCAACGCGAGTATGAGCTATAATGTTTTGTTCGATTTCTTTTATACTGGGCGCTTTATCTATAAAATTTTCCATTAATTTTTTTGCTCTTTCTATAATATATTCTCTTTTACTTATTCTAACATCCTCTATATCTTTAATTTCAAATTTTGCTTCACACGGTCCTATTCTATCTACAGTCTCTATCGCTGCCGCAATAATTGCAGTTTCAGCTTTATCAATGCTTGTAGGAATTTCTACAGTTCCTGTAGTTTTAGAATCAACTATATTTAATGTAGCATCTATTCTTCCTATTTTTCCTTTTTTTTGTAATTCTCTAAGTTCTAACTCTTCGCCCAATAATCCTTCGGTTTGTCCAAAAATAGCTCCTATAACGTCAGGTTTTTCAACAACGCCTTCAGCAACGAAAGTTGCATGAATGATGTATTTTATCGATGGAGGTGATACTTTTCCCATTTTATACTTGCTTTTTATTTATTTCAGAAGAACACACCAAAGATATTTTACATTAAACTTTTTATGAACTTTGATTATTGATTATTATAAATTTTTAATATGTTGAGCAGTTTTAATTTGTTTATAAAACTGGTGTGGCCTTCTGATTTATTTTATATATTGTGATTTGATTGGTAATTTATATTAGAACTAAGTTTTGAAACTATTTAAAGTTTTCTATATCGACTAAATAGTAGTAAAATTTAAAAATAATAAAAAGTTGTTGATACAATCAGCAAAAATGAAAGAAAATTTAGAAAATATTTTTATAAAAAGGTTGGTAGATCATTTATTTAATGAAGCGAACGACTTATATAATTCAATTTATAAGTATAAGTTGAATAAATCTATAATAAAAAATCGAGCGTTAAGAACTTTAATTCTAGTTCCAGAACCTTTCAAAGGAATTTTTGAAGAACCTTTTTATTTTTCAATTGAAACAATTTTAAAAAAATTTTATAAAAACGGAAATTCAAATACCGATATATATAAAAAATTGGCTGCTTCTTATAATTTTATAAGAAAATGCGCTGGAAAAGAAAAATTTAATCCAGAAATTTAAAAGCTTCTTAAATAAGAAAGTCTTTCTCACTCAAACGCTGATTAAATTCGTTAGCTAGATTTTGTAACATTAATTTTTTCACCTTTTCAGAATTTTTCTCTTTTCCTAATAAAAAACCAAGTTTAACGAACGCAGTTTCAGGAAGCATATCTTTTAAAAATAATATTCCTATTTTTTCAAATTCTCTTCCGGTAGAATAGACGAATGGATTTAAAGTCCCGTAAAGTGTTTGGCAAGCAAAGCAAACAATTATTTCTTTTTTTATAGCTTCTTTAAGTTTATTAAACCATGAAAATTTTCCACTAGAAGCGACATGTCCGAAACCGGCAGCTTCTATTACTATGCCTTTGTAATTGTTTTTAATAAAAAAATCTAATAAATCTGGTGATAAATTTGGATGCCATTTTATCAAAGCAACTTTATCTTCGAAGAAAGGTTCTGCCTTTGCTTTGATTTTTTCATTTCTTTTATTATAATCTTGCAACTTTTCTATCTTTCCTTCAGGATATATTATGGCTAGAGGTTTAGTATTTATTGGTCTAAATGTATCTCTTCTAGATGTATGCATTTTTCTCACTTTAGTTCCCCTAAGGGCGAAACAAAAATTGTCATTAACTGTTGCGTGACTCACAATCATTACTTCAGCGATGTCACTCAACGAAGCATAAGCACTACAAACCAAATTTAGCAAAGCATCTGTTGAACCTCTATCTATGCTTCTTTGTGAACAAGTTAAAACAACCGGTTTATTAAGATTGGTGAGCATGAATGATAGAGCAGAAGCAATATAATGCAAAGTATCAGTTCCAGCCAATATTATACAACCTTTAATATTTGGTTTATTAATCGCTCTTTCAACCATTGTGGCTAATTTTTTCCATTCCTCTGCCGTAATATTTTCTGAAAATAATGAAAAAGGGCTTTCAATTACTGGTTTTATTATTTCTCCAAGTTTTGGCGCAATAGCGATAATATCTTCTGATTTTGTAAGTGGTTTGACTGCTCCGGTTTTATAATCTATTTTACTAGAAATGGTTCCTCCAGTAACAATTATTGCGACTTCAGGCAAATTTGCTTTAAATTTTAACTTTCTATCTTCTTTAACTTCTTCGGTTTCAACTTTTTTTTCTTTTATTTCTTCTAGGTCTTTAATTTTATTTTTTTCCAATCCTATATTATATCCAGAGTTTAATTTTAGTAAAATAATAGAAGGATCATAACTTTCTAACATTATTCCTTCAAATTTTTGTTTTTCAAAAACCAATCTAACTTTTTTTCCAATAAATTTCTCAAACATTTTTTTGCTTTCTACCTTTATTTTGTTTCTAATTTATTATTGAATTTAGATATAAAAAATTATCTAAAAACTCTAAATACAATTATATGCTTATAATATATATTTTACAAAATAATCATTTACTTGCAACAATATATTTAAATAAATTTTTACTAGAAATTTTAAATAAAAATTTAAAAAAATTATTCGACTTTCGGGGGAAATCGAATAATTTTTTTGGGGCAAATTCTTTTTCTGAGTTGTTAAACTCTTTTTATTTAAAAATTTAAGTTAGCGCAACTATTTAAATTTTTCGTTTGCCATATTGGCAACGAATTGATAAGTTGTGCTAATCGAATAAAAAATAATAAATTTAAAATAAAAAATAAAAAAAATGGTGCTAGATTTTGCAAAAGAGGCAATAGAGGGGGCGAGTAAATATGGGATCAATTTCGATGAACTTAAAGCTGGCAAAGCCACTATTAAAGTAGTTGGTGTTGGTGGAGCCGGTTGTAATGCAGTAACTTGGCTCTTTAATAAAGGAATTACAGGAGCAACAGTTTATTGTGCAAATACAGACGCTTTACATTTAAGTGTTAGTAAAGCAGATGAGAAAATCCTTATTGGTAAAGAATTAACTCGTGGTTTGGGTTGTGGTGGTTATCCAGAAAAGGGAAGAGAAGCTGCAAAAGAAGCAATAGTGGAATTAAAGAAAGCGGTAAGTGGAGCAGATATGGTTTTCATAGTTGCTGGCATGGGAGGAGGCACTGGAACAGGAGCCGCTCCTATAGTAGCTCAACTCGCTAAAGAAATAGGTGCGGTAACAATAGCAGTAGTCACAATGCCTTTTGAGACAGAAAGGGCAAGAATAGATAAAGCAGAATTCGGTTTGCAACAATTGCGTGAAATAGCAGATACAGTAATAGTGATTGACAATAACAGATTAGTTGATATAGCTGGAAATTTACCAGTCGAACAAGCTTTTGCAGTAGCAAACGAACTTATCTCAACAATGATTAAGGGAATAGTAGAAACAATTACAATTCCTTCATTGATTAATCTAGACTATGCTGATGTTTCAGCAATTATGAAAAATGGAGATGTAGCGGTTATAGGAATAGGAGAAAGTGATACACAAAATAGAGTAGAAGAGGCTGTAAAACAAGCATTGTCACATCCTTTGCTTGATGTCGATTATCGAGGAGCTACAGGAGCTTTGATTCATGTAATTTGCGGAGATGATTTAAAACTGGAAGAACTAAATAACATAGGACAGTTGGTTACAGAAAATTTAAGCCCAGATGCACAGGTAATTTTAGGAGCAAGAATAAATAGAGATTTCAAAGGCCGTGTAAGAGTTATTACAATAATAACCGGCGTAAAATCACCTTACGTATTAGGACGCTCAAAAACAGAAACAGCTCCAACACCTGTAATGTCTGAACTTGGCGTTGACTTCCTACATTAAGAAATTTCATATTCCCCTTAGCCTTTCGGGTTCTCGGCTGGCTCTCTCAATAGAGGGCTGGCCTTTTTCTTTTTTATTTTAATTTTTTAATTCAAATAAATTAAAACTAAATAACAAATAATAGCAACTAAATAAAATTTTATAAGAATTCTTTAAAATTTTATAAAAATTCTTCAGCACTAAGCTCTTGCTGTATTTTAGATTTTTCAGTATTTAATTCTATGTTTCTTTGCATTTGAGCTCTTATTTGATTCGCTTCAATCGGCTTGCCTATTTTTTCATAAAGCTCAATCAATTTCAACTTTATTTCATTAATTTTTTCAGAAGGCAACTTCATCATAAGAATTCTATTATATACAGTTATTGCCTTTGTTAACTGTCTTGATTTTTCAAAATTTGTTGCTTGATTAAGATATAGAGTCATAATTTTTTGTTTTATAGCATCTCGATCTTTGTTTGCTGCCAATACCAAAACTTTGCGAAAATTATCTTCAGCTGCAAGATAATCGCCAGCTTGTAAATAAAATACGGCGCCTTTGAAATATAAATCCATTTTCTCTCTAAAAGTAGAAGCCAAATCAGCAGCATAGCAATAGTTTTTAGCTGCAAGTGCGAACCATTTTTTATTAGCAAACAATTCAGCTAAGGCAAGCAATGCACAAATTTTAACTTCAATGCTTTGAGGTTTTTTCAAAATGGCTTCAAGATATTCTTGTTTCTTAACTTCACTAGGCTGTGCTCTTAACTGTTGTAATAATTCATCTTTTGTAAGCGCCATTTTTTTACTTTTCTTTTTAATTTGCTCTTTTTATATTTTTTTATATTATAAAAGATATAATAAAAATCAAACAGGAATTTTTCTTATCGGTTTAGAAGTTTTTTGCATCCATTTCTCAAAATGTAAAATAGATTTCAGTTCAGGTTTTTTCTTTGTTTGCGTTTTTCCAATCGGATTTCCTATAGGTATTAATGCTTCAATTTGAATTGAATCTGGAATTTTGAGTATTCGTTTTATAGCATTTTCTTCAAAAGCACCTACCCAACAGGCTCCTAAACCGAGATCTGCGACTTTCAATAACATGTTTTCTATAGCAGCTCCTGCTTGTTGTCTAGAATATATCGAAGCCCTCTTTCCATAGCTTCTTTCTAGTTGCGATAAATCAGAGCATACAACAATTACACAAGAGGCATCTGAAATAAACTCTTGATTTAAAGCAGCCTCAGCTAGCAGCTTCTTTTTTTCTTTGTCAGTAACAAGAATTAATCTTATTGTATAGATATTTCCCGCCATTGGCGAAAATCGAGCAGCTTCACATATGGCAACTACATCATCAAACTTTATTGTTTTTGCAGAAAAATTCCTAACGCTTTTTCTTTCTTTTAAAACTTTGTCGAAATCCATAATATTTAAACTAAATTTCAATATAAAAAGTTTACTAAAAAGCAATAAAAGAAAAGAATAAAAAACCTTTTTGTCTTATATTTTTATGCTTTTTTCCAAATTAGCAGAAGTATTTGAAAAACTCGAAGCAACCACAAAGAGGCTCGAAATGTTTGAGATCCTTAGCGAGTTCTTTAAGAAAGTATCGAAAGAAGAGATAGATAAGATAGTTTATTTCTGCGAAGAACAACTATTGCCACCTTTTAAAGGCGTTGAAATAGGTATGGCCGAGAAAATGGTTGAAAAAGCAATTGCTAAAGCTTCTAATAAATCTCTAGAAGAGGTAACAAAACAATATAAGAAATTGGGCGATTTAGGACTTGTAGCAGAAAATGTTCTTGCTAAAAAGCAGATAACTTTATTTGCAACGAAAGCTCCAACTATAGTAAAGGTATATGAAAGTCTATTTAAAATAGCTCAAACAACTGGTGCCGGAAGCGTTGAAAGAAAAATTAACGAACTAACAGGTTTATTGACACAAGTTTCAACAAAAGAAGCAAAATATATTGTTAGATTTGTTTTAGGTAGTTTAAGGTTAGGCATAGGAGATCCGACAATAATGGATTCGTTAAGTAAAGCTATTAGTGGTGATAGGATGAAATTACGAGCCGATATTGAACGAGCCTATAATTTATGTTCGGACTTGGGCCTTGTTGCTAAAGTGCTTTTTGAAAAAGGAGAAAAAGGGTTAAAAGAATTTAAAATTCAGGTTGGTTTGCCAATACGCATGGCTCTTGCCGAAAGATTGCCAAGCGCAGAAGATATAATTAAAAAAATAGGCAAATGCGCTGTAGAAACAAAATATGATGGTTTAAGATTGCAAATTCATAAACAAGGAGAAAAAATTGAAATTTTCTCAAGGAACTTAGAAAGAATGACTCATATGTTTCCAGATATTGTTCAAGGAATTAAAAGGCAAATTAAAGCTGAAACAGCAATTCTAGAAGGAGAAGCAGTAGCCTATAATGAAGAAACCGGTGAATTTTTCCCTTTCCAGGTCACAATAACAAGAAAAAGAAAATACGAAATTGAAAAAAGAGCAAAAGAAGCTCCTCTTGTTTTATTTACATTTGATCTACTCTATCTAGATGGTAAAGATCTTACGCAAAAACCTTATTTAGAAAGAACAAAATTGCTTACAAAAATAATAAAGAAGGGCTTTACAATAAGACAAGCTGAAAAAATAATTACAGATGATCCAAAAATTTTAGAAAAATTTTTCGAAGAAAATATTGAACGAGGGACAGAAGGAATTATTGCTAAAAGGCTAGATGCACCATATCAGGCAGGTGCTCGAAATTTTAATTGGATTAAATTAAAAAGAAGTTACAAGGGAGAGCTTCAAGATACAATTGATGTTGTTATTGTTGGCTATTTCAAAGGTCGTGGCCTTAGAGCAAAATTCGGCATTGGTGCCTTGCTTGGAGCAGTTTATGATGACAAGACAGATTCTTTCAAAACAATCTGTAAGATTGGCTCTGGTTTGAGCGAAGAAAGATGGGTTGAAATCAGAAAATTGCTCGATAAAATTAAAATTGAACACAAACCCTCGAGAGTAGATTCAGAGATTAAAGCAGATGTTTGGACTCAGCCAAAATATGTTTTTACTGTCATGGCAGATGAAATAACTTTAAGTCCTTTGCATACTGCAGGTAAGACAAAAGAAAAAGCTGGCTTCGCTTTAAGATTTCCAAGAATCCAGGGTTGGATTCGTGACAAGAAGCCAGAAGATGCAACAACTGTAAAAGAAATTGAAAAATTATTTAAAATGCAAAAGCGAGTTGAGGCCAAGACTTTTGGAGGTTAGGTTAAATATGAAACAAGAAGTAAGATTTGGACCAGCAGGTTTTGGGATGCCTGCTCTAGAAGCACTACCAAAATTAAAACATCTTGGGTTAAATGCAGCTGAAGTTGAATTCACTTATGGAATTAGAATGAGCGTTGCTGATGCAAAGAAAATAGGTGAGTTGGCCAAGAAACTTGATATTGCCTTGAGTGTTCACGCTCCTTATTATATTAATTTAGCTTCTAACGAAAAGAAAAAAATTGAATTAAGCAAACACAGAATTTTAGAAAGTTGCGAACGGGCTCATTATCTTGGAGCTAAATACGTTGTATTTCATGCCGCATATTATGGCAAACATAGTAAGGAAGAATGTTATAAAATTGTTAAGCAAGCAATTCTTGAAATGCAACAAGTTATTAAACAGAAAAAATGGCAAGTTTCTCTTGCTCCAGAAACAACAGGTAAAGTTTCACAATTTGGCTCATTAGATGAATTGCTGAAACTTGCAAAAGAAACTGGCTGTAATTTCTGTATTGATTTCGCACATCTTGAAGCTAGAGAACAAAAAATAAATTACAAAGAAATTTTTGACAAACTAAAGCAACTGAAGTTAAAACATATACAAGCACATTTTTCTGGAATCGAGTATACAAGCAAAGGCGAACGAAGACACATTGTAACGCCAGAATCTAAATTGCGCGAGCTACTTTCTTATGTAAAGAGATACAACCTATCAATAACAATAATTAATGAAAGCCCTTTGCCATGGGAAGATTCAATAAAAGGACTTAAAATTTGGAAGAACCTATAAAAAGTTTTATCAAGTTACTAGTTATCAATAACAACTTTCTTAAATTTTTTCATAATTACTCACAATTAGTGATAACATCGTCGATAAAAGGTAAAGATTTTTAAAGCAACTTTTTCTCAAAAAAATGATTAAATGCATTTTAAATGCAAATTAAATGAAAAAATTTAAATTAAAAATGAAAGGAAAATTTTTGGCTTTATTTTTTGTTATTGCTGTGATTTTCACAATAACTAATGTTTTAGCTGACCAGTGGTATGAGTACGAAGTGCCAGACATTAAAGAGATGTCAGTTTACATTGATAATGAAATTGTCTGGAATGGTTATTGCTACCTAGACCCAAATCCTTCGATAGAGAGATGGATTTGTACAACTAACCAATACTATATTGTTGGATTAGAAAGAGGAAGCGTGCTTGAAGTGAAAACTTCATTTACTGCAAGCACTGATTTAGAAAAAGTAAAAGTCCGTGCCTGGCTTACGGGTTACTATGAAGATATAGAAGCTAAAACCAGAGAATTCGATGTCTTCGGAGGCAACACTTATATAAAGATTTTAAATTTAGAAATTCCTAAAGACTTAGATGCTCGTGATAAATACACTTTATACGTTCAAATTGAACACAAACAGCAGCTATCTGGTATTGATGAAGCAAAAGTCGATACAGAAGTTCAAAGAATAGCAAACATTTTAGACATTTTAAGCACTGAACTCTATGATTCTCACGGCAACTATGGAAATCAATTTAATGCTGGAGATACGATCTATATCGATGTAGTTGTTAAGAATAGAGGCAACTACGAAGCCGAAGACGTTTACGTTAGAGCAAGTATAAATGAATTAGGAATACAAAGAACAGTATATCTTGGCGATCTTGCAGCTTACGATTCCGATGATGAAGAGGATTCAAAGGAAGCAAATATAATTTTACAGCTACCTTATAATATAGGAGCTGGCACCTATACTTTAGAAATTTATGCCTATAATGATGAAGTCAATGACAGAGAAATAAAAAACATAATCGTTTCTGGATACAAAGAAGAACAACAGCAACAGCCGGGGAAAGTTGAAATAGTTACTCAAATTTCAACTAACGAAGTAGAACAAGGCAAAGGAGCTGTTTATACAATTCTTGTAGCAAACTTTGGAACTACAACTCAAAATTTCATTGTTGAAACAACTGGAACAGAAGGATGGGCAACTACAACAATAACTCCATCAGCTTTTACTTTGGCGCCAGGCCAGAGCAAACTTGTTAATGTTTATCTTGCAGTAGGAGAAAAAGCTGTTGAAGGCGAACACGTTTTCAGCGTTCGAATTAGTTATGGCAATGAAGCGAAGCAACAAAGTTTAGTAGCCAATGTAATAAAATCAAAAACAACAGAGATAGATTGGAAAACTATTTTGATGATAATCGGCATAGCGCTCGCAGTAGCGATAATTATTTTACTTATAGTGTTGCTAACAACAAAGCGTGAGAAAACAGAAACTGTTGAAAGTTACTATTAAAATTAAGTTGCCAAATATTTAAACAAAAAAGAAAGGCCAAGGTCCTAATGTTTTTTATTTTTTTATTTTTATTAATGTTGTTTATTTTCATTTTTTAATTTTTTATGTTATATTTCAAATATTATTTTATACTATCAAAAAGTTTATATATACACTTTTTCTTTTTTAGTAACGACACAAACTAATTAAAAAAAAAACAGTAGAAAAAATGAAAAAAATTTCAGTTTTTATGTTAATAATTTTAATTTTTATTTTTCCATTGATTATAAATTCTGTAAAAGCAGATTTTATTGTTACCACTAATTTAACAACCAATACAGTATGTCCTGGCAGCACAATTGTTATTGAAGATATAGTTACAGCAACAACTCCTGGAGCCTTCACTATAGCTATTGGAGGTACGGCCTCAAGTTTTACAACAACCGTCCCAGCAGGATTTTGGCTTGAACAAGGAGAAAAAGAAGCAATATATTCTTATATAACTCCTTCTAGCAAAGTTTCTCCAGGCAATTATGTTCTTGAAGTAACTATAACTCAAGGCGGAATAGTAAAAACTCAAAAACACAACATAATAGTAGAAAACTGTCATAATACTGTATTAAAAGTAGAGCCTTCTACTCAAACAATATGTGCTTGTGAGCAAAAATCTTTTAGTTTAACTCTATCTAATTTAGGAAATTATTTAGAAAACTACATTCTTACAGTAGAGGGTCCTGCTAAAGATTGGATAAATCTTTCTTCTAAAGAAATAACTCTTGGATCGAATAAAAGCACTACTATTGCTGCTTATATTATGACTCCGTGCAATGTTAAAGGCAGTTATGAAATAAATTTTGTGGCAAAATCAAAGTCAGAGTATGCCAAAGCTAATGCGAAGGCTAAAGTAGATATAGTTTCATGTTATGATTATTCAATTTCTACAGAAAAAACTTATTATGATATTTGTGAAGCTGAAAAAGTCGTAATTCCTGTAAAAATAAAAAACTTCGGTACGCAAAATAATATTTATAAAATAAATATGCAGGCTCCTAATTGGACCGTTCTCGACTTAAAACAAATAACTGTAGAAAAAGACAAAGAAGGAATCTTTAACATAATTGCACAGCCACCTTATAAAACACAGGGTAACTTTACCGTTTTCTTAGAAGTTATGAGCGAATATGGCAAAGTTTTGAAAAAACACGATATAAGAATTGATGTTGCAAAGTGCTATGATGTTTCTGTCATAATTGAAGAGGATAAAGATAAAATGTGCAATGCTTTAAGTAATACATATTCTGTAGTTATAAAGAACATCGGTAAATTCCAAAATACTTATGATATTGTTCTTGAAGCGCCTGATTGGGTAACAATTAGTGAAAAGAGATTGACTTTAAATGCATCTAAAGAAAAAGCCATAGTTCTTGATGTCCATCCTCCTTACAATACAAAAGAAGGAACCTATGAAATAAAAGTAAAAGCGGTTGATGCGATAAGTAAAGCAGAAGCATCTGATAGTTTAAATATTACAACAATATCTTTAGAAGAATGTTATAAACCTGCGATAAGTACTAAAGATGAATTAATTAAAGTGGCTAGAGACGGTACAGCCACCGTTCTTTTTATAGTAGAAAACAAAGGAACTAATGATGCAAATTATACTGTTGAAATAAGTGGCACAGCCACGAAGTTTTCACAAATCAATCCTGGAACAATAAAACTTGGAGCCGGAAAAGCTCAAACACTTTACCTTTATATAGCGCCCCCTTTAGAACAACAACTTGATGATTATACAGCAACTGTTACAGTTAGACTCGAAGATACTACAATTCTTGCTTCAAAGACAATAACTATAAAAGTTGTAGAAGCTGGAATGATTTCACAACCTTCCACAACACCAACTCAACCACAACCAATAGAAGAAATAGAACAAGAGAAAGAAATTAAACCTTCTGTTTTTACACAAATAATTTCATGGATAGTTAACTTGTTTAAAGCTAAGCCCAAGCCATCAGAAAGTCAACAAAAAATAGAAACAACAAATCTTACAAATATAAACATGACTGAAACTAAAATAAAAAATGAACCTCCCATATTAACTAAAAAAATTCCAGACATAATAATACAAACAGGAAATAAAGCAACAATAAATTTGGCGGACTACTTTTCTGATCCAAACAACGACACTTTAACTTATGTAACAATAAAACCTTCGAATATAACTTTAACTATGGTTGGCAACATAGTCATGATTGAACCACAAAAAAATTTCATAGGAACAAGAGAAATAACTTTCTATGCAAGCGATGGTTATAATCTTGCTCAGAGCAATTTAGTAAAAATAATAGTAACAAATGAAAGTGTAGAAAATAATAATAGCGAAAATAATAAAGATACATCGCAAAACTTATCAACTTTGGCTAAGAATTCAGAATGTGATGAAGAATGTTATAATTCAATTCTTGAAACTGTTAATGAAGAAACAAAAACATCAAAGATTTCTTCATCAAAATATGCTGGTTGGATAGTTCTTGCAATAATAGTTCTTGCAATAATAATTATAATTTTAACAGGCGCTGGAAAAAAGATTATTGATTTTTTTGAAGAAGAAGATACTGAAAAAAGAAAAAATCACAAGAACAATAGAAATAAATAATTTTTATTATAGTCTTTATTAACTTTTTAAATCTTTAAACTCAACACTTTGCTTATTCCTTCTTGCATACTTACTCCATATAATACGTCTGCTTGATTTATAACAGCATCATTATGTGTTATAATTAAACATTGCGAATCTTTGATGTTGTTTTTTAAGATGGTTGCGAGTCTTTCACTATTTCTCTTATCAAGTGCGGGATCTATCTCATCAAATACATAAAAACTGTAAGGTTTGTATTTTTGTATTGCAAATATTAGAGATAGAGCAACTATTACTTTTTCACCCCCGCTTAATGTTTCAACATTTCTTTCTTTTCCCTTAGCTATTTTTATTACAATGTCGAGTCCTCCAGCAAATGGATCTTGCTTATTTTCTAATTCAAGAGAAGCTTCTCCTTTATTGCTTAAACTTCTAAAATTCTCGGCAAAAGAACTATTTATTGCATTAAAAGCTTGCATAAAAGTTTGTTTCTTTTTTTTATCCACTTCTGCTATTATTTTTAAGATTCCTTGTTTTTCTTCTTCAAGTTTTTTTGCCTTTGAATATATTTCGTCATATTCTGCTTTTATTTTATCATAAATTTCTAGAGCTCTTAAATTTACAGAACCCATTTGTTGAAGCTCCTCTTCATGTTTCTTTAATCTTGTTTCTAAAACATCAATGCTAGCATTAATAAACTCATTTTCATTAATGTTGAATGCTTTAAGTTCACTATCTAAACTAGAAATTTCAGCTTCTAATTTGGCTTTTTCTATCTTAAAATCATTAAACTGAGTTTCATTTAAAATTCTAGAGGTTTGCTGTTCATTAATTGAAGTTTCAAATTCATGAATGCTATCTTGTAATTTCTGTTTTTCTTCTATACTATTTTTGAATTTTTTCTCTATTTCAGAATATCGTTTTTCCATTTCTTCTAATTCTTTTTGTTTTACTGCTATTTTTTTCATTATTTCTTTAAGTTCAGCTTCTAGCTCTAATTTTTCCTGTTTCGAACGTTTAATGATTAACTCGCTTTTTTCGATATCTTGCTTCTTAAGGGTTATTTCTACATCAAAATTCCTATCTTCAGAAATTGGTCGATTAAGTTTAATCTTCATTAAATTTTCTTGTAAATTTTCTAACTTTATTTTTTCTTTGCTATATCTCTCTTCAATCGATTCTGGATCTTTCAAATTTTTTTTCAATTCTGTTATTTCCTCTTGAAGCTTAGAAATTTTTGAAATTAAATAATTTTCTTCTTTTTTAAGATTTTCAATTTCTAATTCTTTTATTTTAATTTCTTGTGTTATCTCTAATATTTTTTGATATTTCATTTCATTTTCTACTAACAATTTTATTTGTTCGATTAATTTATTAACTTCTTTTTCAATTTTCATTTTATCTCTGGTTTTTGTTGCTATCTCTTTCTCGATTAAATTAATAATTTCTTTCAATTCTTTGGCCAATCTATCTTTATATTCTTTTGTTATTAGCTGTTTGCACTTAGGACATTTATTTAATTCCAATAATTCAGAAATGTCCTTTTCATTAATTTCTTTTTTAGTTAATAATCCAAAAATATCTTTCTCTAGAGAATGAATTTCTTTTTTCAAATCTTCAGCTTTTTTTTCAAATTCATTTTTTTTGCTTTTAATTTCATCTATATCGATTTTTGGAGATTCTTTAGATAACGTAACTATTTTTTCTTTAAGTTCAGAAATTCTTTTTCTTAACGCAATTAATTTTTCATTGTTTTCATTAAGTTCAGATTCTTTTTTTGATATTTCCATTTTAGAAAAATTATAGTTGTCTCTTTCAATCTCAATTTCATAGAGTTTTTGTTTTGTTTCTTTAATCGCTTGGTTCAATTCCTCAATTAATTTACTCTCTTCTCTAATCTCGCTTTTGTTATAACCTCTTGCTTGTTTTTCTAATTCGTTTAATTCAAAATAAAAACTTTTAAGCTGTTCTTTAAGTTGTTCGCTTCTTTTTTCTAAACTGTTTATTTTGTCATTTGTATTTTCTTTCTTTATATTTAAGCTTGCCAACTCTGTTTTAAGTTCAAGAATATGGTTTCTTAATTTCTCTTGTTCAACACCAGTTTCTGTTTGTATTTCTTTTTCTATTTCTTTTATTTTATTAGAAGCTTCTATTATTTTTTTCTTGAATTCAAGTTCTTTTTGTTTTAACTTTTCGATTATCTTTATCTTTTCTTCTATCTCCTTGTTTATTTTTGATAATTTTTTTTCCTTATCTTTAATTTTTTGCCATATTATGGAAGCTTTCTCAATTTCTATATTTTTTTTAAGGTTTTGATATTTTAATGCATTGGCTCTTTCACTTTCAAGATTTCTCAAATAAGCAGCTCTTTCATTTAAAACAGTCTTAATTTCTTTTAATTTTTCTTCAGTTTTTTCTAATTCTTTTAGAGATTTTTCTTTTCTTTCTTCATAAATACTAATTCCAGCAACTTCTTCGATTATTTGTCTTTTTTCTTCAGATCGCATTTGTACGAAATTATTTATTTCGGCTTGCAATATAATATTAAAACCTTCGGGATCTATATTTCCTTGAGCTAGCAACTCAAGCAATTCTTGTCTTGTCTTTGTTTCACCATTTATTTTATAAACGCTCGTGCCATCTCTTTTTACAATTCTTGTTATTTCAATTTCTTGAGAAGGTAATGCGAAAACTTTATCGCTATTATCGAAAACTATGCTAACTTTTGCGTTTGGCGCGGGTTTTCCTTCCTTACCTCCATCATAAATCAGTTTTGCACTTCTTTCAGCTCTCATACTTTTGATTTTCATTCTTCCTAGAACAAAACAAATTGCATCTACGATGTTGCTTTTACCACTTCCATTAGGCCCTACGATAACGTTGAGTCCCTTGTTAAGTAATATTTCTGTAGGTTTAGCAAAAGATTTGAAACCATGCAAATATAGTTTTTTTATATACGGCATTTTGTGCAATTTTTCTTTTTTTATCGAATACAATAAGAAATCATGAAAAGCAATTATTTAAAATTTATTATGTTATAAAATTATAAAACTAAAACTTTATAACTTTTCAAATCTTTAATAAATTATGAAAAGAAAAATAAAGATGGTTGTTATAATCATTTTTATATTTTTTATAACGAGTGGCTGTCATAAGCCAGCCCAGGTTTGTTTTAAAGATTCTTGTTTCAATGTAGAGCTAGCAACAACCCCAGAAACTAGAGCCCGAGGATTAATGTTTCGCGAGTCTCTAAAGGATAATGAAGGAATGCTTTTTATTTTTCCAGAAGAAAAAACTCATATTTTTTGGATGAAAAACACTTTTCTATCTTTAGATATAATATGGATAGATAGCAATGGTAAAGTAGTTTTTATAAGCCCAAATGCGCAGCCTTGCAAAGAAGAGCCATGTCCGATTATAATTCCAGAATCTCCGGCAAAATATGTTTTAGAAATAAAAGCAGGACGAGCAGAACAAATAGGTCTTAATTTAGGAGATACTGTAACAATAAATTTACCTGAAGATATCGCAAAAAATGTTAAATAAAATTTTAGGAAAAAAATCAAGAAATTCGAGTAAAAAATCAAGATACGTAAAAATATGTCCTAGATGTCAAAGCGTAAATATTAAAGTAACTAATCAGGGAGGTTCGGCAGGAATAATATTTGGAGCGCCTACTATTTATAGATGTTTAGATTGCAACTATAGCAATTATTCTTTTCCAGAAATTGATATAAATAATTTAAAAAAACAAAAGAAGAATGATCGAAGCTAAGCCAGAATTTGTTAAAAGAATTGAAGAAATGCTTGGAGAAAATGAAACTCGAATATTTTTAGAATGGATAAGAAAGCCTCTTTTACCTTCAATTCGAGTTAACATTTTGAAAATTTCAGAAGAAGAATTGCAGAAAAGGCTTGAAAAGAAATGGAAGATTGTTAAAGTTTTTGAAAATGCTTTCGTAATAAAATCTAATTTATTACCTGGTGAAATTGGCAAATCATTAGAACACCAACTTGGTTATTATTATGTTCAAGAACTGGCATCTATGATGCCTCCGATTGTTCTAACTCCACATAAAGAAGACATAGTTCTTGATTTGTGTGCAGCTCCTGGCTCAAAAACTACCGAGATTGCTGCATTTATGGAGAACCAAGGTACGATTATTGCAAATGACATTAGGCTTGATAGAATTACAGCACTAAATTCAAATCTTGAAAGATGTGGTGTTAGCAACACAATTGTTACAAGAATGAATGGAATAACTTTATGCAAAAAACTTGCAAAAGCGGGTTTTTTCTTTGATAAAATTCTTGTCGACGCTCCTTGTTCAGGAGAAGGCACAATTCGTTCAAGTCCAGAAACATTAAAAATGTGGAACATAAATATGATTAAGGGCCTTGCATCCTTACAAAAGAAACTAGTTGCAGCAGCAATCGAATGTTTAAAGCCCAACGGCCTTCTTGTTTATTCTACTTGCACTCACGCTCCAGAAGAAAATGAACTTGTAGTAGATTTTATATTAAAAAATTTTAGTGTTAAACTAGAAAAAATAAAACTGCCACTGAAAACTCGTGCAGGAATAACAGAATGGCAAGGCCAAAAATTAAATCAAGAACTTAAAAAATGCATAAGAATTTGGCCCCAGGACAACGATACGGAAGGTTTTTTTATCTCTAAAATAAGAAAACTAAAATAAAATTATGATCTAAAATGATAGAAATACTAAAAAGAAATAAGAAGAAGCAAATTGAAGAAATGCTTGAAAAAAATTTTGACATGAAAATTTCTATTCCATATTATTTGATTAAGCAAGGCAAAGACAGAATAAGAATTTTCACAGGAAACTTGCCTCCCAAAGATCTGATGATTTTAAGTAAGCTTCTTCCAATAGAAACAGTAGGATTTTATTTTGCTTTTTTGAAAGGACAAGAATTTCGCCTTAGCTTTGACGCATCTATTCTTTATGGAAAAGATTCAAAAAAAGCGATTGAATTGAATGACGAAGAAGTTAAGAAATGGCTTAAAGGAGAAGATATTGAAAATAAGAGAGGAAAAGAAGGTTATTTTTTAATCAAATACGGCTCAGATATTCTAGGCTGTGGTAAAGCTACCAAAAATAGAATATTGAATTTTATACCAAAAGAAAGACGGATTAAATTATGATTTCATATTTGATGTAACTAAATAATAGTAACAAATAGCAAAGTTTATAAAGGTTCAATTCTTATGTTTTTTTAAGGCTATTTAAAATGGTAGATGAAAAAACTCTGGTAAGATTGGCTCATAGCGCTAAAGAATTAAAAGTATTGAAATTAGTCAATAAAGCGATTAGCTCTACTGAAAATATCAATGTTATGATTAATAGAGTTGTTAATATAATTGTTAACGAGTTTAAAGTCGGTTTGATTTTTTTTGTTCTCGAAGAAAACGAGAAGTTAAAGATTATGAATCTGGATGAAAATAGGCCCTTAAACGAACATTTTCAAGAGCTAGTTCTTGTCATAGCAGAAGATACTGTGAAGTACTCTTCACCAATACTTATAAAACAAACCAGACAAGGAACCTTGGCGAATAGGTTTGGTATTAAGAGTTTTGTAAGCGTTCCTTTGATGCTTCACGAAGGTCCCATTGGCTCTATAATTTTAATGGCCAGATTCAATAGTTTTGGTCCTGGAATTGTTAAAATATTGAGCGCAGTTGCAAATCAAGTAGCTTCAGCCATAGAACATTTGTGGTTAAAAAGAGCAGTAGAGGAAAAAGAAAAAAAGATATTGAAACTTTATTCAAAGCTTTATAGCAAGGAAGCAAAAAGAGCAATAGTTGATGCCCTTACGGGCTTATTCAACAAAAGATACTTTGTTGAACTTTTAGATTCAGAAGCGAAAAAAGGAAAGCAATTAAGCTTGGTGATGTTCGATCTCGATTTCTTTAAAAACTATAACGACACCTTTGGTCATCTTGAAGGAGACAATCTTTTGAGAGCTGCAGGCAAAGTTATACAAAAAGTTTGTAAAAATATGAAGGCTTGCCGTTATGGCGGTGAAGAGTTTGCCATAATTGTAGAAGCCGATGCAAACGAAGCAGCGATGGTGGCAGAAAAATTAAGACAAGCCATAGAAGCTTTGTATCCAAAACAAGCAAAAAGAGTTGTTACAGCTTCATTTGGCGTAGCTCAAAGAAAGAGAGGCGAAGACATAGAAACTTTTATAAAGAGAGCTGACAATGCTTTATATAAATCAAAAGAATCTGGAAGAAATAAAGTTACGATTGCTAACTAGAAGCTAATTTTATAAATGCTCTTTTTCTTTTCTAATAGATGGAACGAGAAGAATTACAAAAATGGCGCGAAGCCGGCAAGATTGGAGCGCAAGTTCTTAATTTTGCTAAAAAAATAACAAAGCCAGAAACACCATTATTAGAGATAGCAGAAAAAGTCGAGCAAGAAATTGAAAAACATAAAGCAAAAAGCGCATTTCCTGTAAATTTAAGTATTAATGAAATAGCTGCTCATTCATCTCCAGGTTATGACGATAAAAGCATTGCTCAAGGATTATTAAAAATAGATATAGGAATAAATGTTGATGGCTATATTAGCGATACTGCTTTAACAATAGACTTAACTCCAGAACAAAAATATAAAGATCTAATTTCAGCAAGCGAATATGCGCTAAAAGAAGCGATTAAAATTATAAAACCTGGAATAATGTTAATGGAAATTGGCAAAGTTATTCAAGACGTTATTGCTACTTATAATTTAGCTCCCGTAATTAATTTATCTGGACACGAGATAAAGAAATGGAATCTTCATGCAGGTTTGACAATTCCAAACTATAATAATGAAAATATAACAAAACTTAAAGAAGGAATGATTATTGCAATAGAACCTTTTGCTACAACAGGCCAAGGCATTGTTCAAGATGGCAAGCCTTCAGGAATTTACAAATTAATTGCAAAACATAATACGAGAGATTTAGAATCTCGTAAGATTTTAGATTTTATAGAGAAAGAGTATCATGAACTGCCTTTTTCAGCAAGATGGCTTGTTAAAAAATTCGGTACAAGGGCTCTTTTATCACTAAGATTGCTTGAACAAGCCAATTCTTTACATCATTTTAAACAACTTGTTGAAAAAACCAAAGCTCCCGTATCACAGGCTGAACACACGATTCTTGTGACAGAAAAAAGTTGTGAAATTTTAACAAAGGAAGAATAGATGCGAAAAATAAAATGAAATTAGAAAATATTATTTTTAAAATCTACGAATTTTTTTCTAATAGACAACCTCCTGAACTTAGATGTCCGAAATGCGATTGTGCAACAATTTATTACAAAAAAACTATAAGAACGAGAAAAACTGAAATCGCAGTCGATATAGATATTTATGAATGCAGAAGATGCAAGTATAAAATTGAATTAGAAAAATAGAAGAAGTTAAAAAATAAAATCAAATTAAAAAATTAACCAGTGTAGCTTCTTCTAGGCGCTGATTCTAAAGAGCTAGCAGCACTTCTTAGATAGTTTCTTTCAATCTCTTTATATCTTTTTATTGTCTCTTCAGTGATGCTTGGTCCTATTTTTTTGAGCGCCGCTTCAAAGTGTTTTTTCTTTACTTCTTTAGCATTAATATTTTCTCTTAAAGCAAGCATTCCAGCTTCTTTACATACTGCTTCTATGTCCGCTCCGCTATAACCTTCAGTTTTTTCAGCCATAAGTTTAATATTAACATCTTTAGCTAATGGCATATTTCTCGTGTGGACTTTAAATATGGCTTCTCTTTCGTTTTTATCAGGAGCATAAATTCCAATAATTCTATCAAACCTTCCAGGTCTTAATAAAGCGCTATCGAGCATATCAGGTCTATTGGTCGCTCCAATTACAACCACGTCATGCAATTCTTCGATTCCATCCATTTCCGCCAATAATTGATTCAATACTCGTTCAGTGACATGAGTTCCAATTTCTCTTCCTCTACTTGAAGCTAATGCATCGATTTCGTCGAAGAAAATAATGCAAGGCGCAACTTGTTTTGCGCGCTCAAAAACTTTTCTTACACCTTCTTCACTTTTACCAACCCACATTGATAAAAGACTTGGTCCTTTAACTTGAATAAAGTTTGCTTCAGATTCAGTAGCTACAGCTTTAGCAAGTAAAGTTTTACCAGTTCCTGGCGGTCCATAAAGTAAAATTCCCTTTGGAGGTTTAATTCCAATTCTTTTGAAAGCTTCAGGATGTTTAAGTGGCCATTCAATCGCTTCTTTCAATTCTTGTTTGACTTTATCTAAACCACCAATATCGCTCCATTTTACATTTGGCGATTCAACTAAAACTTCTCTCATTGCGCTGGGCTGAACAAATTTTAAAGCTTCTCTAAAGTCTTTTGCTGTAACTTTTAATTTTTCAAGAATTTCCGGAGATATTTGCACTTCTAAACCATTTTTTTCTTTCATCTTTAAGGCAGGCAATACTCTTCTTAAAACATTCATTGCAGCTTCTCTACATAATGCTGCCAAATCAGCACCAACAAAACCATGAGTTATTGAAGCAAGTTCTTCTAAATCAACGTCTTTAGTTAATGGCATATTTCTTGTATGAATTTTCAAAATTGCTAGCCTTCCCTTTTTATCAGGAACTCCTATGCTTATTTCTCTATCAAAACGTCCCGGTCTTCTTAATGCAGGATCTATAGAGTTGGGCATATTGGTGGCTCCAATAACAACAACTCTACCTCTTGATTTCAAACCATCCATCATTGTCAAAAGTTGTGAAACTACTCTTCTTTCGACTTCTCCAAATGATTCTTCACGTTTTGGAGCAATTGCATCAATTTCATCTATAAAAATAATGCTTGGAGCATTTTTTTCTGCTTGGTCAAACAAGTCCCTTATCCTTTTTTCTGATTCTCCGTAAAACTTAGACATTATTTCTGGCCCATTTAATAAAATAAAGTTTGCTTCAGATTCAGTAGCTACAGCTTTAGCAAGTAAAGTTTTACCAGTTCCTGGCGGTCCATAAAGTAAAACGCCTTTAGGAGGCTCAATTCCTAAACGTGAAAAAATTTCAGGATGCTTTAAAGGCAACTCTACCATTTCTCTAATCTTCTTAATTTCTTCATCTAAGCCGCCTATATCTTCATATGTTACTTCAGGTACTCTTTCTTCTATTATTTCTACAGCTTTAGGATTCAAGACGAGTTCGGTAGCTTCTGTTATAATAACTGCTTGTTTAGGAATTGTAGAAGCAACTATAAATTTAGTTTCAAAACCAGGGAATCCGAATTGTGTGCCTCCAAAAGCTTCACCAAAAATATTAAATAAGTCTTCAAAAGAATCTCCCATTAAGTCTCTTCTTCTCTGAGATCCGCCTATTGAAACCAGATCGCCAGACATTACAGCTCTTCCTAGCAATCCTCTTTTCAAATTTTCTATAGCCGCAGGACTCGCTTGAATAACAATTCCTTTTTGCGCCGGCGCTATTATTACTTTCTTAGCTTCTTTAATATCAGCTTTAGTTACAGTAACTATTTCTCCAATACCAGTTTTTGCATTTCTTCTAGTGATTCCATCGATTCTAATAATTTTTTCTCCAATGTCTGCAGGATAAGCTCTATCAACTATAGCCACAGTATCTCTAGCCCCAGAGATAACTATAACATCTCCAGGCCTAACTCCTATTTGTTTCATAGTAGCAGCGTCTATTCTCGCAATTCCTTTATAAGCATCTTCTTGCAACGCTTCCATAACTTTAAGTTTTACAAAATTTTCATCAGCTTTTGTTATCATTTTTATTCTCCTCCTTCTGAACTTTCTTTTTCGTTAAATATTAAAGATAACTTTCCAGGTTCTTCGAGCATAAGTTTAACTATTTTATTCATTCTTTCCATTTGTCTTTTCATCCCTTCATGCATTTCTCTTTCAAGTTCTATAATTTCTTTAGGAATTGAAACAACATAACTATGTCCAACCATTCTTAATTTTACAGAAAAAGGTCTTTCTTTTAACTGTTGAAATTTTTTATATTCTTCAATATCTGCTGGATGGTAAATGTGTTTGCCGCATTTTTTACATTCTAAAGTTCTAATACTAAAACCATTTCTAAATACTTTTATTTTTTCCATTTTCTTTCCGCATTTGTTACAAGTTATAATTTCATCAAATATGTCTGTCATTTTTTTATTTTTAGTTTTTATAAATTGAGTCTAAATTAAAGATTGTATATTTTCTTCCTTCTGGAAGTCTTTGTTTTTCCTGGTAACCTTTTAATAATTCATAGAAAAATTGTCTCTGTTTGTTTATAATTTCTCTATATAAATCTCTATTATAAATGCTAGATGGTTTCTGATATTTTTTATATGTGGTATTATAGTGCATTTTAGTATATTTATTTAGTATATACATAAAATATATACTTATTTATAAATCTTTCGGTTTTATATTTTCATTTCAATTTGCTTTTCATAAATTTTTTCAAGAAGTCTAGTTGCCATTAATTTTATTTTTTCAAGATTTTTTTCGTTGTGCTCGGCTGGCACAAATATTAAGAATTCATCACCAGCACTTTCATTTAAACGATGACCTACAACATCTGTAATTTTCTCTTTAGAATCGATTAGCTTTTCATGTCTTATATTGTTTTGAATTGTTTGCCCTATAATCTCTATATATTTGTCGACTTCAGCATATCCTAATTTACTGTTCCAATAATGTAAATCATCTATATCAAATAAAATATAATAACCCTCTGTAATTCCTTTCTGTCTTAATTTTTCTAACTCAATAACAAAACCCATTTTATTTAACAAGCCGGTAAGTGGATCACGTAAAGAAAAATTTTTAAGAATTCTTTTTTGTTCTTCTGTAAGTCCCCTAGCTAATTTATGATATTCTTGAACTCTCTGTTTAAAACTTTCAGGAAGCTTACTCCTCAATCTTGGTCCTTGGTATATTTTTATATTGAATTCCGTTTTTCCTTTTTCTTTTTTAGCTTCTGCTACGGCTCTTGCTGATTCTTCAAAACTTCTGCCAATACCACAAGATACTTTGATTATATCCTCTCTTGCAATCATTTTATTACTAGCAAGACATCTGTTTTGATTTAATAATGTGCAGAGTAGTAAATTAAATTGTATATGAATAATATTTATAAACTTATCTTTTTATTTCTATTAAGATGAAAATAAGGAAAGCCAAACTTAAAGATCTTAGAGAAATCTCAGAAATTTCTAAAGAAAGCATTAAATTTCATAGCAAATATGAAACTGTTCGTTATGATGTTAATAAAATTATTCCTTTTTATACTGCATGGTTAGAAAAATTAATACAAAAAAATGTTTTTCTCGTAACAGAACTTGATAAAAGAGTGGTTGGTTATGTTTGCGGAAATATAGAAGAATGGTATCCTGATTATAAAATAGGCAGCGTTATTGATCTTGCAGTAAAAAAAGAGTATCAAGGAAAAGGAATAGGTAAAAAATTATTAAATTCAATAGTAGATTTGTTTAAAGAAAAAAATTGTAAGGAAATAAAAATCGATGTTCATATGAAAAACAAAAAAGCTTTTAATTTATACAAGTCTTTAGGGTTCAGGCCGTGGAAATATGAAATGAAAAAAATTATAGCTAAAGTTTAAAAATTATCTTTTCTTATTTAAAACATGAAAAAAGAGAATCATTTACGTTGCAAGCTTTTGCTTTGGATTATTATTTTTATAGCCGCATTCTCACTAATCATAGTATTTTCAAAATCTTTTCAACCAGCAACGGCCACAAAGAACGTTGCTTTGATTCATATAGACGGAACAATTCTAACAAGTCCAGTCGAAAGTTTTTTGCCTTATTCTGCCACATATTCAGAAGATATTATTAAATTTATAGAAGACGCAATGAAAAATAAAAATATTAAAGCAATAATTTTCGAAATTAATTCACCAGGCGGTAGTGCTGTAGCATCAAGCGAGATTGCTGAAGCAATAAAAAAAGCGAAAGAAGAAAAATTAACCGTAGCTCTAATTCGTGAACAAGGCACAAGCGGAGCTTATTGGATTGCAAGTAGTTGTGATTATATTGTCGCGCATCCACTAAGTGTAACGGGTTCAATCGGAGTCTTGGCAAGTTATCTCGAAATTTCAGGACTGCTTGAAAGATTTAACATAACCTACGTTAATTTAACCGCTGGTAAACATAAAGACATAATGAGCCCATATCGAGAACTTACGGAAGAAGAAAGAGAAATGATTCAAAATAAGATTGACTTAATTCATGAGGCTTTCATTGACGAAGTAGTAAAAAATAGAAAACTGAATGATAACCAAGCTAAAGAAATTGCAGATGGAATGTTCTATCTTGGTTCAGAAGCAAAAGATCTTGGCCTTATAGATGAACTAGGAACGAAAGAAAATGCAATTAAATACATTGAAAAGAAACTCAGTATAAAGGCAAGCATTAAAGAATATAAAAAAGAAAAAAGCCTTTTTGATGTTCTTTCTAAAATTCAAGCTCAAGCCAGTTTTTGGATCGGCAGAGGAATAGGCGCCAGTTTAATTGATAAAAATTTTCTATCTTTAAATAAATTAAATATAGTGGCTTATTCTTTTTAAAGCTTCCAGTTTTTCTTTTCTTCCTATCTTTGCTTGTTTTACAGCTTCCTTTAAAATGAGAATGCTTTTATCGTATTGTTCTTTATTGACAGGATATGGCCAGCCATCTTTGCCACCATGGGCGAAACTAAATTTACAAGGATCTCGCCACGAGAGCTGAGAACCATAAATTAAATTGCTTATTAAAGCCAAGGCCCTGATTGTAGATGGCCCCAAACCTTCAATTAGCAACAATTCTTCATAATTTTTTGGTTGTATTTCATAGGCTTTTTGTAAAGATTTGAAATTCAACTTGAGATTTTTAATTTTAGGAAAATGTTCTTTTGGCATAGAAAAGAACTTTAGAGTTGTTTGTCCGTTTAACTCTTTTTTCAAATGTATTGGGTTGTCTTTTATTAAATCGACAGAACATTTTCTTGTTTCTTCTGCTTCGCGAGCAACCATGTTTAAAGGTTTAACAATTTTATCACAAGCTATGGCTGCGTGTGGTTCATTAACAAAATTTAACTCAGGATTGCTGAGCCAATGATACCTTCTAGCATAACTAGTTTCATTATTCATTCCTTGCTGTACAATTGCCCAATCTCCACTGTTAGTAAAAATAAATGAATGATGATAAAGTTGAAATCCATCTTGTAAAGCGGCATTATCGACTTTTGCAGCCAATCGACTTGCTCTAATAAGTTCAGAAATTTTTCTATCATTTAGATTTAAATTTTCACCATATTTTTTTATTTCTTCAGGCGTTTTTCTTGACGTTTTACCTTTGCCGCCACAAATAAAAATCTCTTGTGATAAATCGCTTAACTTTAAAGCTTCTTTTAACGCAGCCATTGTTACTGTTGTAGTGCCACTACTATGCCAATCAAATCCTAAAACACAAGCAAAACTTTGAAACCAATAAGGCTCACTAAGTCTTTTCAAAAATTCTCTCTTGCCATATTCATTAACAACAATCTCGCTAACAGCTTTCGCCAACTTAGTCATCCTTTCAAAAAGCCATCTTGGTGAAGAGCCATAATGCAAAGGCAAATCTGTTATACCTTTTAAATCCCTCAGCATCAAAACAAAAAGATAAAAAACTATTTAAATTATTCTTACAATTTTTAATTATGCAAAAGAAAAAAGAGAGTAAACAGATTGGACAAAAAGAAAGTCAACAAAAAAAATTCAATTTTTTAGAAATAGAAAAAAAATGGCAGAAAGCATGGGAAAAATCTAAGATTTTTCAAGTCAAAGAGACAAAAAACAAAAAAAAGTATTATGTTCTCGAGATGTTTCCTTACCCTAGCGGCGAGGGCTTGCATATGGGTCATGCTTTTAATTACACTATAGGCGATATTTACGCTAGATTCAAAAGAATGCAAGGTTTTAATGTTCTTTATCCTATGGGTTATGATTCTTTTGGTTTGCCTGCTGAAAATGCTGCAATTAAAGCAGGAATTCATCCTAAAATATATACAGACAAAGCAATTAAGAATTTCATTGAACAGCAAAAAGCTCTTGGTTTAAGTTATGACTGGAGCAGAATTGTTATAACAAAAGATCCAGAATATTATAAGTGGAATCAATATTTTTTTCTTAAGCTTTATGAAAAAGGCCTTGTTTATAGAAAAAAATCAGCAGTTAATTGGTGTCCTAAATGTCAAACTGTTCTGGCAAATGAACAAGTACATCAAGGAAAATGCTGGCGTCATCAAGACACTGACGTAGAAATTAAACATCTTGAACAATGGTTTATTAAAATCACAAACTATGCGGATGAGCTATTGAAAGAATTGTCAAAGTTAAACTGGCCTAATAGAATCAAGATAATGCAAGAAAACTGGATTGGCAAAAGTTATGGCATTAACATTAATTTTACAATAAATGGCAAGCCATGGCAAATCTTTACAACAAGGCCCGACACTATTTATGGTGTTACTTTCATGGTAATAAGTGCACAGCATCCAAAACTTTTCGATCTAGTAACAGAAAAACAAAAACCTCAAGTTGAAGCGTTTTTGAAAAAATTGAAATCAGTAAGTGAGAAAGAGCTAGAAGAAATGGAGAAAGAAGGAGTTTTCACAGGCAGTTATGCAATAAATCCAATAAATAATGAAAAAGTTCCTGTCTATGTGGGCAATTTCGTTTTAGCAGAATATGGCTCTGGAATGGTAATGGCTGTTCCTGCTCATGATCAGCGCGATTTTGAATTTGCTAAAAAATATAACTTGCCTATTCGCATTGTGATACAACCTAAAGATAAAAAACTCGATGAAAAAACGATGACAGAAGCTTTTACTGAAGAAGGAATTCTTGTTAATTCTGGCAAGTTTAATGGTCTAAACAGCAAGGAAGCGATAGAAAAAATTTCAGATTTCCTTGAAAAACAAAAACTTGGCAAGAGAACAATCAATTATAAACTTAGAGACTGGCTTATTTCAAGACAAAGATATTGGGGAACGCCAATTCCAATGGTTTATTGCGATAAATGTGGAATTGTTCCAGTGCCAGAAAAAGAATTGCCGGTATTGTTGCCTGAAAAAGTAAAGTTCGGTGAAGGCAATCCTTTATCTACAAACAAACAATTTGTTGAAACAAAATGTCCTGAGTGCAAGGGCAAGGCGAAGCGCGAAACTGACACAATGGACACTTTTTTTGATTCTAGCTGGTATTTCTTAAGATATTGCGACCCTAGAAACAACAAAGAGCCTTTTAGTAAAGAGAAAATAAATTATTGGATGCCTCCAGACATTTATATTGGCGGTGCAGAACATGCATGTATGCATCTCATCTATGCAAGATTCTTTATTAAAGCTTTGCGTGATATGAATTTTGTTAATATAGATGAACCATTTCCAAGACTTTTTAACCAAGGCATGTTGCATGGATCAGATGGTTTCGTTATGTCAAAATCAAGAGGCAACGTTGTTAATCCTCTTGACATGATAAAAAAATACGGTGCCGATACTCTTAGATTTTACCTCGTTTCGCAAGCATCTCCAGATAAAGATACAACTTGGAGCGACGAAGCAATAGAAGGCAGCTACAGATTTATCTTAAAGGTTTTAAATTATTTTAATAAAGTTAAAATAGGAAAAAGCAGCGCAAAAATAGAAAGTAAACTTCACAAAACAATCAAAGAATTTACAAATGATATTGAAAATCTTTGTTATAATCTTGCTATAATAAAACTTCGAGATTTGTTTGAATCATTTGGCGAAGAAGAAAGTAAAGAAACTCTTGAATGTTTCTTGAAAATGTTTTCATTATTTTGCCCTCATATTTCAGAAGAACTTTGGCATAACCTTGGTCACAAAACTTTCATCTCTACAGAATCATGGCCCAAAGCCGATGAAAGAAAAATCCGGCCAGAATTTGAGCAACAAGAAAAATTGATGGAACAACTAAAGCAAGACATCAATCATGTTCTTAAAATTATAAATAAGAAACCTAAAGCAATTTACATCTATACAATTCCAAAAGAGACAGAAATTTATGATGCAAAAGAACTCGAACAAATTTTTTCATGTAAAGTTTCTATAATGGCAAATAACAAAGCAACTTACGATCCTCAAAACAAGGCAAACAAGGCAAAGCCAGGCAAACCCGCATTATATATAGAATAATTGAAATAATAATCTATTTTTTTACAATAATCTTTAAATATTGGCTTTAAAATTAGAAAAAGATAGAAAAAAATGGGAAATGAAAAATTGTCGATGATTATTGCTATAAATAAAGCCCTAGATTATAAAAGAATTAACTCAAATGCAGAAATAGAAGAAATATTGCGACATGTAATGAAAGAAATTAATTTTAAAGGAAATGCAAAAATAGCAGCAATCGCAGCAGCTACCGAAGCCATTAAATACAAAGAAAAAAATCCTCAAGCAAAAGATAAAGAAATTTTACAAGCAATTTTAAATAGATCTGATGAAATTTTAAATTCTATAGAGAAAATAAAATGAGTTTAGTTGATAAAATAATTTTAGCTGGAAGTTTAGCAACAATACTTTACACTGGCTGTACAAAATATGCCAAGATGAATGTTTATTATGATTGTAGAGGCGGATTCGTTAC
Organism: Candidatus Pacearchaeota archaeon; assembly: GCA_038886195.1. Classification (GTDB taxonomy): domain Archaea; phylum Nanobdellota; class Nanobdellia; order Pacearchaeales; family UBA284; genus JAVZYK01. The sequence goes on along the minus strand of JAVZYK010000001.1, from coordinate 302,477 downwards.
TAAACAAAGAATAGAAATTAAAGAATACAAAAAATTTTTATGGTTTCAAAAAGAAAAATTTTTGCTTGAAGAAGATTCTGTGTTTGTAGAACCAATGAAAATTGATTCATATAAGAAAATTTGGCGCTCTAAAGGAATAACCCCGACTCCTTTGAACTAAATATTAAATCAATTTTGCTTTAACCCTTCTTACTCCACCAGCAACACTTTCTTGTTCAACAATTTTAAATTTTTTACCACCTTCGCCAATTTCTGCAGTATTGCTGACATGAGGTCCAGCACAAATTTCTATCGATGGGCCTATAAAGTAAACAGAAACAATATCTGTTTTATATTCAAATTCACTTTTCGCTATTTTTTTTGCTTCTTTGACATTCATTTCTTTACGTTCAACTTTAATCCCTTGTTTTATTATGTCATTAACGATATCTTCAACTTGTTTTATTTCTTCATCCGTCAATTTTCTATCAAAATTAAAATCAAATCTAATACGTTCAGCTGTAATATTGGAACCCTTTTGCATTATGTTTGGATTTAAAACTTTTCTTAAAGCATAAAGCAATAAATGGCAAGCACTATGCAGTTTGGTTGTTTCTTTCGTTGTATCAGCTAAACCTGCCTTGAATTTCTTTTCTGCTCCAACTCTTGAAATTTCTTGATGTTTCTTGAATTCTTCATAAAAACCTTTTTCATCCAAAGCAATTTGTTGTTCTTCGCACAATTCTTTAGTCATCTCAATAGGAAAGCCATAGCTCTGGAACAACAAGAAAGCATCTTTACCGCTAAGCTTCTTGTTCTGTGAAAATTTTTTAAACTGATTTAAACCTTTTTCGAGAGTTTTTCTAAATTTGTCTTCTTCTTTTTTTAATTCTTCAAGAATAAAAGATTGTTTTTGTTTAAGCAAAGGATAGCTTTTTCCGTTAATATCAATAATAACTTTAGCAATTTCTTCTGTAAAGTTTTGATTTATTCCTAGCAACTTACCATGTCTTATAGCTCGTCTTATAAATCTTCTTAAAATATATCCTTGGTCTTTATTGCTTGGGACAATTGCCTTTTCATCTCCTAAAATAAATACAGAAGCACGAAGGTGATCAGTAATTATTCTTAATGACCTAAATTGTTGTTCATTAGACTCTTTTATCTTTGCTATTTCTTTAATTTTCTCTAAAATTGGAGCCATTGTCTCAATGTCATAGACACTTTTCTTGCCTTGGAGCATTGCTACAGTTCTTTCAACACCCATTCCTGTGTCGACATTTTTTTGTTTCAATGGCTCAAACTTGCCTTCTTTTGTTTTGTTATATTCCATAAAGACATCATTCCAAACTTCAAAATACTTGCCACAACTACAACCTGGCCTGCATTCTTTGCTACACGGCTCTTTTCCAGTATCTATAAACATCTCAGTGCAAGGGCCGCACGGCCCAGTTTCTCCAGCAGGTCCCCACCAATTATCTTCTTTAGGCAAAAAATAAATTCTTTCTTTTGGAATTCCAACTTCTTGCCATATTTTTGCAGCTTCCTCATCACGAGGAGCATCTTTATCTCCTGCAAAACAAGTCACATACAATTTATCAGGATTGATTTTCAAAACTTTTGTCAAGAATTCATAACTCCATTCTATTGCTTCTTTTTTCCAATAATCGCCAAGACTCCAATTGCCCAGCATTTCAAAAAAAGAAAGATGCATTTCATTTCCGACTTTATCTATATCGGTAGTCCTTAAACATCTCTGGCAATTCACTAATCTTTTGCCTTGGGGGTGTTTCTGTCCCAGCAAGAAAGGCACTAGCGGGTGCATGCCAGCTGTTGTGAAAAGTACGGTTGGATCATTTTCTGGAATAAGTGAAGCATTAGGAATCTCTCTATGCCCTTTGCTTTTGAAAAATTCAATATACTTTCTTTTTAACTCTTCGGAATTCATAAATTATTAAAGAAGACACTATTTAAAAATTTTAATCAATTAATAAATTTTTTATAAACGCGCTCTTTGGCTCTATATTAATTAAATTTAATCTTCCTTTAAGATAGTTTATGTCTAAATTCTTTTCTTGATTGTTTGCCTTTAATACATATTCTATTAAAGATATATCTTTGAGATCTCTTTCTCTGCCAGCAATTTCTTTCATCAATACCAAATCTTCAAGTTTAGGCAGTTTAATTCTTAATTTATCTTCTTTGTTAAATAGAATAAGTTCATCAGCATTCCTTACACAGGAACTATAAAAATTATATAAATTGTTTTTAGGAATAGTAAGCGGATGTATCTTATATTCTTCATTATTTAAATAAACATAAATTAAATAATCGTTCCAAAGAACATCTCCTTCTATGAATCTTATACCCTTTTTCTTTAAATGCTCCTTTATATTGTCTCTTTGATATTCGATAGTTAAGATATCTATGTCTGAAACTTTTCTAGGAAATAATAAATTTATTTCGTTATTGTCAGCCAAACTATCAAAATGGCTTAAATCAATCTTTTTTATATTTCCAGCTTTGATTGCCAGAATATAAGATTGAATAGCTAAACCGCCAATATATATGTAATCTTCTATAAAATTGAGATTTTTTATTAATTCTCTTAAATTTCTATCGAATAAACTATATGTCTTTTCTGAGTTTTCCATTATAATTTAAAGAAAAAGAGATTTTTAAATCTTGCTATAGTAACTATTTATTAGTAGTATCAAAATCCTCTACTTTTGTTTTAAACTTTTTACAACTATAATAAGATTCTTACCTATCCTTTGTCTTAATATCTTAAATCCTTGCTTCTCAAACAATTTCTTAAGCTCTGGCATTGTGAAAAGATAATAATATCGCCAATAGTTCTTGCCTTTAACTCTCCAAGAAATATATTTCTCTTGAGCTTTAGAGACTTTTTTGTTCCACACAGCAACAAGAGCAATGCCTTTAGGCTTTAGAACACGATACATTTCCTTAACTGCTTTTTCTTGAGCTTGAGGTTTTAAATGATGTAATGTAGCAATAAATAAAATATAATCAAACAAGTTCCTCTTAAAAGGCAATTTTTCGGCTCTTGCCTTTTTTAATTTAACTTTAAATCCATATTTCTTGCAGTATTCTTTAGCATATTTTAGTATTTCTTTAGAAAAATCAATGCCGTAACAATCAAAGCCTCTCAAGGCAAAAGTTTTCAAGTTTCTGCAATTTCCACAGCCTATTTCAAGAATTTTGCCTTTTTTTAATTTTGCGAGCTTTTCTATTTCTTTTGCCACGTCTTTAAACTGCTGATGCCTAAAATGATACCATTGCTCTGCAATTGCATCCCACACTTTTTCTTGACTAATTTCTCTTGCCATTACATTAAGAAGTTTTTTAAGATTTAAAAGTTGTTGTTTATTTATAAGGCAAAAAATGAAAAAACGCAAACCAACAAAAACTATCTCGGGAGTTACTCCTATTGCTGTAGTTATTAAGCCAATGAAATGCAAGCATGGAACTTGTTTATATTGTCCATCGCTTAATGTGCCTCAATCATACACGCCAAAAAGCCCCGCAATAATGAGAGCAAAAGCTTTGAATTATGACCCGTATAAACAAATTAAGGCAAGATTACAGGCATTCAAAGCAATGAAACACCCGACTGACAAGATTGAACTGATTATTATGGGCGGCACTTTTCTCGAATATCCTTTAGATTATCAATATAATTTTATTAAAGCATGTTATGATGCTCTTAATGGCAAGAAAGCTAAAACACTTGAAGAAGCAAAGAAAATTAACGAGAAAGCGAAGCATCGTTGTGTAGCTTTATGTATTGAAACAAGGCCGGATGTTTGTTCCGAAAGCGACATAAAAAGAATGCTTGAATTTGGCTGTACTCGTGTCGAGTTAGGCGTTCAAGCAATTGATGATAAAATTTACAAGCTAGTGAAAAGAGGCCACACTGTTAAAGACGTAATTGATGCAACTCGCAGATTGAAAGATACTGGTTTCAAGGTAGGCTATCACATTATGCCCGGCCTTCCAGGCTCTAATTTCAAAAAAGACATTAAAATGTTCAAAAAATTGTTTTCAAGCCAAGATTTTAGACCTGATCAATTAAAAATTTATCCTTGTCAAGTTATCAGAGGAGCAGAACTTGAAAAATTGTATGAGCAAGGCAAATATCATCCTTATACAAATGAAGAACTTATTAAACTGCTTATTGAGTTTAAAAAAATTGTGCCTCGTTATTGTAGAATTATGCGAGTTATGCGAGAAATTCCACCAGAATTTCTTGTTGCAGGAACAAAAAGAATTGACTTGCGAAAGGTTGTAGCAGAAGAAATGAAAAAACAGAAAATAGAATGTAAATGTATCAGATGCCGCGAAATAGGGTTTGCATTATTGAAAGGAGAAAAAATTGATAAAAATCTTAGATTAAATATCGTAGAATATAACGCGAGCAAAGGCCGCGAGTTTTTCTTAGAGGTTGTTAACAAAGACGATATTATTTTTGGTTTAATAAGATTAAGAATTCCTAACAAAAGCAAGGAGCTGCTTGTGCGTGAGTTGCATGTTTATGGTCCTGCAGTCGAATTAGGCAAAAAGGCTAGGGAAGTCGCCCAGCACAAGGGCATAGGCAGATGGCTAATGAATGAGGCTGAAAAAATCGCTAAAGAATGTGGCTGTAAAAAAATAAAAGTTATTTCTGGCGTGGGCGTTAGAGAGTATTACAGAAAAATAGGATACAAATTAGAAGGCGCTTATATGGTTAAAGATGTAATTATGAAGTGATTACAAAAGAAAGATTTTTAAATGTTGTTTTTTATTAATTTTTATGGGGCTAGAAAAAGATTTAGAAAAAGCAATGAAAAAAATCAATGGGTAGAAATAGTTACCGATTTTCAATATCATATTTATGGTAAAATAAAGGAAATTGAGAATAGCATAAAATTGAGAATAGCATAGTTAGAATTTCTCCTTACCACTATTTTAATGTTCCTTTTAGCAGTCTTGGTGGAGACAAACTTTATTTCAAAAGAATTGAAGATGAAAGCATTTCTGTAAAATTATCTAAAATTGCTATAATTGTGCCAATTCCTGAAGAAAATATAGATTTAATTGAAAAAACAGCACAAGAAATTATGGAGTTAAGAGAAAAGAAAGCAGGGTTTAAACAATTTTAAATATTGTTAAATAACAATTATCTTACCTTTTCTTCCAACATTTATTACTTTTGTCTTGCCGATTTTTTCTTCTATGCCTTCAGCTTCATGAACATGGCTGCAGATTGCTAAATCGGGCTGGAATTTTTCTATTGCCTTTCTTACACCTTCGCTTCCTGGAACTAGATTTGAAAGCTTGGCCATTAAAGAATCAGCAGGATGAACATGAGTTATCATTATCTTTTTTTCCGCATCTTTTATTTTTTCAAAACCTTTTTTTAGAGTATTGTAAATTTCCGATTCACTAAGTTGAAATAACCCGATGTTTGCACCGCCGGCTCCGAAGATTCCAATACTATGTTCAATATCTTTAAACTTTAAACCTTTACCATGCAAATTCTTTACTTGTGGCGAGTAAAGTTTTTCAAGAAAATTAGCTGTAGCGACAGTTTCATGATTTCCAGGAATAATTAAAACATCTAAGTTTCTTTTAGCAAAAGGACCAACAAGATAATCCACGCTTTGTTCTGCAAAAGTCAAATCGCCGCTCAAAATTACTAGATCAACTTTTTCTTTCTTTGCTTTTTCTGCTAATTTAATTGCCTGCCTCGAGTCACCATGCAAATCACCTACTGCTAAAATCTTGAGATGTTTTCCTTTTTGTTTCTTTTGTTTAGTTAATGGTTCTTCTTGTTTTTTCATAATGCTAATGAAGAATTTACAATTTAAAAATTTATTTCAATATAAATTCAATAGAATCAGATAAAGCATAAAGTTCATCAATGTTTCCTACAGTATTATTCTCAAAGAAAGGAAAAGGATCTATTCTCACAACATTATTATTTTTTTTAATCCTTAGTTCTATATGCAAATGTTCTGAAGATGCTCTTCCACTTTTGCCTTTAATTCCAACAACTTGTCCTCTTTCAATGTAGTCTCCTGGTTTAACCTTTATAGAATTTCTTTTAAAGTGACAAAGAACCATATACAAATCGCTTTCATTAAAACTTTCATCAAAAGATTCTATATGAGTTTTATAGAATCTATTTTTACCATCTTTTTTAGAACAATATTTTAGAGAATCTATCTTTATTCCAAATTCTTGTCCGTTTAATAATACAACTTTAAGAATTCCATTTCCTGCCTTTAGTTTTCCTATTTTTCCTTTTACGAAAAATCCTCCTTTTTCTTCATATGAAGTTTCTACTATTTTCATATCGATAGGAGCTTTTACTTTATTTGCATTGCTATTACAGTCTATTCCAGTATGCCACGGATCACCACCGATATTTTTTCTATAAACACCAAATCCGTCACCCCATCGCAATCCATCTAGAGGATAAGAGAAAGGTCTAGTTGAACCAACTATTTCTATTTCATTTTCTTCCAAATATTTTTTAATTATATCATTTTTCTTATACTTCACAAAAGAAAGAAGATTATAAATTCCTGGTTCCAATTCTTTAGATTCAGTTACAAAAACTTTATTTTCTATACCTTTAACTAAATTTTTTATTTTTCTTAGTTTTATTAGCTCTTGACAACTTTGTTGCTTTTGTGCTATATCTTTGTGTGTTAAATATAGATTTAAGCATTCTTTACCAAACAAAGAAGCAAAAAATGCAATTTCTGCAGCGACTGCCATCTTAGAAACAATTTTTCCGAAAAATCCAAGATCATAGTTTTTTCTTGATTTTATTTTATTTTGGTATTTTTCTATAAGTTTTCTTTCACTGTCTACTAACTTTATAGCTCTTTCTAAACTTTTTTTCAATTCTATTTCTTCTCCTATAGTTTTTTTATCATTGTTGATTTCTTCTAAAGAAGCTGGTTGATAAGATATGAATAATGAAGGGTTGAGATGTTCTAAAGACCGAGCTTTAAGATTAAGAAGGCTTGATGCAAGATGATATGCAGGAATTGCTAGAAGACATGTTTTTTTATCTTCTTCTGTTTTAATTTCTTTTTTAATTATTTCTTCAAAAATTTTATATTTTTGATAAAGATTGTATTTGTTAAAATTTTTTTTAACTCTTTTTCCTAATAATCTAGAAAATAAATCGAGCCACTCAACTTTTATTTCATATAGTTCTTGCTGTTCAGCCCTTATTCTTTCAGTTTCTCCATCTATAGAATCTAATAATAATTGAGTTTCCATTTTATTTGTTTTATTTGTGTTTTTTATTTATAAAGAATGGCAATATATAAAATTTACTATTTTGGTGTAATTTGATAATGGTAAATAAAAAAAGAAATAAAATAAAAATTATCTATCAAGCCAAGCAACTAGTCCTAAGATAACTAAATTCGCTATTCCAGCAATCCAACTTATAAAAGGTATGAAATTACCTATTTGAATCAAACTTAACCATCCAGGATAGTCTCTTTTTTCATAAATGTGCCATGTAGCTATAATTGTTAAAACTGCCAAAGCGATCCATCCTGCTATTGGAACAACTACTAGAAAAACCCACGCCCAATGAAAGCCGCCCAATTGTAAAATCATTGCAATGTTTGCTATAGGTATCCAGGCTAACCAAGATTTTTTGTATTTTAACTTGTTGCCTATCGTCATCCATGCCCAAGCCGTATAAACATAAACTGCTAAAGCCACAATTATAAAAATAACTAATAAGGTTCCTATCATCGCTAAAGCGCTAGCACCAAAAGCAGCTTCTAAAATTTCTTTGTAACTCCCTACTAATTTATCGTAAATCATTTTTACCTCCTTTCAATTTTTAATGTTTTTAATTTAAAAATTTGATTATTTTAAATCCACAATATTTTTGTAATACTTTAGGAATTCTTATTGAACCATCTTTTTGTTGATAATTTTCTACTAAACAAGTCAACATTCTTTCTGTTGCTATGGCCGTGTTATTTAAAGTGTAAACATATTTTCTTTCACCTTTTTCTTCGTATTTGATGTTGCTTCTTCTTGCTTGATAGTCAAGACAATTAGAACAAGAACCGAGTTCTCTATAAGCATTTTGACCAGGGAACCATCCTTCCAAATCAACAGTTTTCGCCGAAGTTCTTCCTAGATCTTCAGAAGCTAGCAAAACGACTCTAAAAGGAATTCCTAAACCTTTATATAATTCAATAGAATTTTTCAATATTAAATCAAATTCTTTCGATGCTTGTTCTGGCTTGCAAAAAACAAACTGTTCTACTTTTTCAAATTGATGAATTCTAAATATTCCTTTAGTATCTTTACCGTGAGCGCCAGCTTCTTTTCTGAAACAAGGAGAAATTCCAGCAAATCTTATTGGCAAATCTTTTACTTGTAAGGTTTCATTCATATAATAGGCATTTAATGCATGTTCGGCCGTTCCTATAAGATACAAATCTTCATTTTCTATTTTGTAAATCATTTCTTCAAAAGCAGATAAATTAATGGCGCCTTTTAATGCATCTCGCCTCAACATATAAGGTGGCTGTATAAGAATAAATCCTTTTTTCGCTAAAAAATCAAGAGCATAGTTTATAAGAGCCTGATTTAATTTTACCAATTCTCTTTTTAAATAATAAAATCTCGCTCCAGCCACTTTTGCCGCTCTTTCAATATCAAGACAATCTAAACCAATAAGTAATTCTTCATGCCCTTTTGGTTCAAATGTAAATTTTGGAATCTTGCCAATAACTTTTAAAACTTTATTCTTTTCAGCCGAACCTACAGGAACGCTTTTATCAACTAAATTAGGCAATTTTTCTAACAATTCTTCACGTTTATTTTCAATCTCTATAAGCTCTTTTTCCCTTTTTTCTATCTTTTTCGGAAGCTCTTTTGCATGCAAAATTAGATCGTCAATTTTTTTCCCTTGTTTCTTAGCTTCATTGATCTTTTCACTAATTTTATTTCTTTCAGCTCTTAATGATTCTACTTCTTTTTTCAAATCGCGCCATTTCTTATCAAGTTCAAGAAGTAAATCGACATCTTTAAAATCAAGGCCCCTTTTTTTCAAACTTTCTTTTACCTCTTTTGGATTTTCCCTAATTAATTTAATATCAAGCATAAGAAGAAAAAATAAAAAGAATATTTAAAGATTTCTAAGAATAGATTTCTAAAATAAACTGGAAATTTAACTAGAAGTTATATTAAGAATTATTTTATTCGTATTATCTAAACCAACATTTTCTATCCACAATTTATAAGGAATTTCTGCTGGCTGTAACATTTTAATTTCCGAAGTTAGATTTATATTGGCATTTCCATAATTTAGAGTCAAAGCAACATTCCAACCGTTTGCAGCTTTAATAGTTTTTGCTTCTATATTTCCTACATTAATTAATACTCCTTCTTCACTATATTGATAAGCCGAATTGTTAAGCTGCCAAGTTATTTTTTCATTTATAGAATCTATAATTAAAAATCCTCTCGACATTTTAAATTCTTGTTTTAATTTTGTTCCCTGCACTTGACTCGCCTTTTGTATCGTAGAATCTAATTCGTTAAGCATAATTATGCTTTGTTCTATTGTGGCTTTGTCTCTGGCACTGTTAATTCTTGGTGTAACAGCAGCAATAACCATTCCAATTATCGCAAGACTAATTAAAATATACAAAACAGTAGAAACCCAAATAGCTCCTTTTTCCATTTTTTTATTCAAAAATATAAAAATATAAAAAAGTTTAACAACGTTCCACAGCAATGCTTCTTATGTCGCAAGTTATTTCATTTCCTTTTGCTGGTTTTATTACTGGCGCTATAGAAACACTCGTATAGTTTGCTCTTGCTCCATCACTTCCTCCGCCAAATCCAAATTGCGTTGTAGCTATTGTCCAAGTAACTTCTTCTCCAGGGTTTTTAGGTATCGAAAAGCTACCTGAAGGGGTACTTAAAGGCATTGTTAATGTTTTTGTTTCAGTAGCAGTGCTTGCAGACAATCTTATTTTTGTTAAATTTAAAGCTTCATTACCATTCCATACAACTTTTAAAATCAAATGCGTTTCGTTGTGACAAGTTGCTTCTGAATCTATTTGAATTCCTTGTGCTTTATAGCACACACCACTTGCTCCAAGTTGTTGTTGTATAAAAGGCACCACAAAAGCAATTATCAAAGCAACTGCTGCAATTGTAATAACTATTAGTAAAACTGTAGCAACAACTGGTTCTATAGCTTTTTTATTTTTCATTTTCTCTTTTTTTGGCTTTTACCTCTTTATAATTTAATTTAAAGAGCATAATACTTTATTAGCAATTAATTGTTTTGGCTTGTTTTTCACAAACATATTCTCTTTGTGTGCCAGATTTTGTTGTGCCCGCCAAAACAGGTATTGCTTTTACTTTATTGCAACTTCCAATAGTGGTTTGACTAGATTCTGAAGGATATATGGGGTTTGTTATAGTGGCCTTTAAACTTCCATCAACATAAACTTTCATCTTATAAATGGTTGTACTTCCTAGATTGCTAACTTGTATTGTGTTGCCACTTTTTATAACATCATATCTCAAATTCATACAAGCAGTTTCAATGGGAACATTGTACTTTGTTATAACTTCCTTTTGAAATCCTTTTAGCCATAAAAATATTAATAAAAAAAGCGCAATTGCAACGACTATTAACAAAACTGTAGCAATAACTGGAGATATTCCTCTTTTATTCCACAATACATTTTTCATTCTATTATATTGTTAAATGAATTTAAATATTTTGCTTTATTAATTACAACCTTCTAAAGGAACTTTAATTACAGCATTACTACAGATATAAAAATTGTTATTAATGACCTTTATTGGATAAATTACTAGCTCATTAATTTTATTAAAATTGCTATAATCCAAATCTCCTTTGAGATCAGTTTCTACTTTTAAACAATCTTCATTACAATCATTACATTTTTGTATTCCTCCACAATCAGGCAAATATAACCAAAAATCATATTGTAAGCCTTCACTATTGTTAATAATCTTTAACTTTATACCATATACATCAAATAAGCCACGATTTTTTAAGGTAAAACTAAACATTTTATTATTACAACTATAATTTTCTAAAACAACATTTACAGCTTCTGGACATTCCTCTTCTGGCAATGGCTTTTCAGCGTAAGGCTTCAAAAAAACATATGCTACGGCAGCCATAGCAATCGCTAAAACAATAAGCAAAACATAAGATACAAGTTCGCTTATTGCTTTTTTATTTATTTTGCTTTTTTTGTTTAAAATTTTTTTACTTACTGACATCTTAAATTAATTCATTCGCATATATAAAATTCACCTTCCTTTTCTTCAAATGCTATAAAATAAAATCTTTCATCTTGATAAATACGATAGCTTTTATTTATTTTTGTATTAGATATGTTCATCCAATCACCAGCACCATAGCCTATATAATAACCATTCGCTGTTTGCCAATTAACTTTAGGAATCGTTGTTAATTGCATTTGTGTATAGTTAAAAACTACAATATTTGAACTATTTCCGTAAACATAAATAAGTTTAAAATTTGGTTCATTTGTTTTAATGTATTGTAAAAATTGCATAGTGAATTCTAAAATAGCATCTTGTTCTTCATTTTTGTTTCCAGATTCTACAACTTGTTTACTTATTTCAAAAATTTCATTCTTATAATTTTGACATAAAGTTCTAAACTTTTTTTCTGTAAGATCTTTTTTCAAAGAATAGTTCCATACTGTTGCTATGTTTAGAATTATTATTCCTAGAATAACCGAACCCATAATGAAAAATTGCGCTTTTTTATTATTCATCTTTCTAATTTCCCTCTTTTTCTTTTTATTCTTTAAGTGGCAGGTTCGAGGGCTTGCTTCTATACTTATTAACAAGCTTCCCTAACTTTTTCTCAGCCTTGTAACCCTGCAAGCACCTTAACCATAATTTAGGGCTGCCCTCTTCCGAGACTGACCCGGTTCATTATGGCAAGATCAAGCAGGACAAGACGTCAACGTCCAAGTTAGGACTTGTTAATAAGTATATGACTTGCCCTCTTGCAGCTCGCCATAAAGCCCATTTGCGAACGGCGTAGGGCTAGCACGCCAGCCTAACCTGCCACAATTTTAAAGCTTTTAGAACTTTTAAAGATTGCTAATTTTCTTATTAATGTGTAGCATAGTCTATTAATATATCAAATCTAACTGCTGAAACTATTGCAATAATCTTCTGCAAAAGTTGCTTGGTATTATAGCAATTGGTGTCGTTAGAAATCCTTTGAAATTTAATATTTAGTATGCGGGAGGAAGGGATCGAACCTTCGCAGGCACTAAGCCACAGGATTTCTTATGTTGGAGTGATCTTAAGTTTAGCAATCTGAGTTTGGCAATCTTTTGTTAGCCAAAAGATTCCTGCCCGTTTGACCACTCCGGCACTCCCGCACAAATTATTAATAATAAATAACCTTAAAAATATTTCTTCAAGCAAATATTTTTAAATATTCTTTGCTTTCAAGAAAATATGGAAAAAAAAGAGGCGAAAAAGACTACTGAATTGTTGCTTGAAAATACAATCGCTTTACAAAAAACTTTAACAAATTTGGCCGCAGAACTTAAAGCCCTTAATAAAAAAGTTTCTGATATTTTATCAATTTTTGAAGAAGCTAGTTTAGCATTTAAAGAAGCTAAAGAAAAAGGAGAAGCTGTTTCAGGAACTATTCCTCAAGAGCTCATAAATAAGATTGACTCTTTAATAGAACAAAATAAAACCATAGCTAAGGGCTTGCTTTTATTGGAGAAAGCAGTTCGAGAGAAAGAAACAAAAAGCACAGGTGTTGGAACAACAAGGCCAATAAAAACACTCAGAAAAAAACCAGTTGAAGAAGAAGAGATGTCTGAGTACAAACCACAGCCTTTGCCAGAGTTTAATTTTTAATTTTTAAATTTAACAAAAATTCAAATGCCCAAGAAATTATCTAATTATGAAAAAGAATTTCTTAAAGCTTTTGCTGAAAAAGCAATAGAAATTAAAGAAAAAATAGAGAAAGAAAAATTAAAGGAAGAAGAAAATACTAAAACAGAGTTGAAAGAAAAAGCAAAAATAAAAAAAGCAAAAACTGCTGAAAAAGAAGCGTTGATTGAAAAGAAATTGCGGCCTAGTATAAGAGAAGAAGGGAAAAAAGCAATGGCGATGGCAAAAACCAAACTAAAAGAGATTTCTTTAGAAGGCGAGGCAATGGCTTTGCCAGAAGAAAAGCCAAGGGAAGAAAAAATAGAGAAAGAAAAAATACCAGCGCCTAAGCCAACTCCAACTTTAATCGAAGTTCCGTCAATTCCAGCTCCAGTAGCGCCCATATACCAAAGACCATTACCGCCTTTACCAAAACCTCCAAAATTAACACCAGCATGGCCTTTACCGCCACCCCCTAAACCTAAAATAACAAAAATTCCATTAACGCAAAAGCCAGGACTATCTCCAATTATAGATTTAGATAAATTAAATACATTTATCCAGGATGCTTCTGTTAATATGATTCAGTGTGATGGAGCAAATTTACCTATAAAGATAAAAAAAGAAGGCAAAATTCAAGAAACTGTTGTCACATTAACAGAAGACGAAATTAAAACAATTATTAAAAAATTTGCGGACAGAACAAATCAGCCAATATCAGAACCAATTTTCAAGACACAAATAGGAAACATTGCTATAACAGCAATCATATCTAGTTATGCCGGCTCAAAATTTGTTATTTATAAAACGTAGAATTAAAAATTTCTAATTGGTTGTTGTCTGTTTATTTCCTGTTTAGGAATTTTGCTCGAAAATAAGTTTCTCAATCTTGTTTTGAATCGCCGATCTTTATAACTCTCACCAACAAGGAAAGCGGCCAATTTTTTATATTCGACTGTAGCATCAGTTTCTTTACCTTGTGTTGTTGGCCTCAGCTCCGATAGTGCTTCTGGAATTGTTAGTTCATGAGGAATTACGGCCAAGACCGGCACGCCAGTTATTTCTTCTATTTGTTCTAGACTTAATTCAAATTTTTTTCCATATACTTTATTTAAAATCAACCCAATTATAGGCACTTTTTTTTGCTTGGCTACTTTGACAGCATGCAAAGTACAAGAAAGAGTGGCATGATCTGGCGTTGTTACAATTAAAATCTTATCGCTTGCCATCATTGCAGCCAAAGTTTCATGATCTAAACTAGGAGAGCTATCAATTAAAATAATATCATAGTGATGTTTTAAGTGTTGTATTTTTTCTTTAAGTTTTAAATAATCAGGATAAAATACTTTTTTAAAAGCCAGTTTATTAGCAATAATATCAAAACCATAATCTGTTTGAATTATTGCACCAAGAGCATTGGCCTTGCCTTGTAACACATCATAAAGTCCTATCTCTGGCTTAACAATACCTAGATGCAAAGCAAGATTGGGAGCAGAAAAATTTCCATCAACAAGCAAGACATTTTTATTCCTTTGCGCGAGCGCAGCTCCTAAAGCTACTGCTGTAGTTGTCTTACCAACACCACCTTTTATCGACAAAATTCCTATCGACTCACCCATTTTTATTTTTACTCTTTTTATATTTATTTTTGTTTGTTTTGGCTTATAAATTTATCGTTTAATATAGTGTTTTATCATGTGTATTTTATATTTTTGTTTTAAATTTGAAAGAGCTTCTTTTAGGAGTATATTTTTAATCAAAATCCAAAATAAAATCCCAACTAATGAAACTATTACAATTATTATTATAAAAAACGATCTTTTATTAATTCCTAAAATTTTTGGCTCTACTATATAAAACATCGCAGAAGAAACTGATTCTTGTTGGCCCTTCGATACCACTTTTCCATAAACCAAATATTTTCCATATTCTATTTTTTTAGGGAGAGTAAAAGTTTCTATATATTCTATTTGATTATAAACTGCAAGGGTTTTCTTTTTGTGTTTTATTATGTTGTCTTGCATGTCTTTAATATACAAATCAATTGTACAATCTTCTTTTCCCGCGCCAAAATTATATATTTTTACTTTTACCATCAATTCTTGGCCCGGATATATTTCTAAATGTTGAGGAAGAATTTCAATAATTAAATCTAATACAGTTTCTTTTGGCATTATTTCTATTATTACTGGAATTTTTATTGCTTTATCTTTTTCTTTTATATAAATTAAACGAGAATAAACATTTACTTCTTGATTTTCACCAACGAAAAAATTTAAAATTAAAATTTTTTCTTCGCTTGGCTTCAACTCTAATTCTATATTAGAACTTATTAATAGCTCTCCTTCTTTTATTTCTATAAATTCTATTATATTTCCTATGTCTACAGATATGTTTATAGGAAAATTACAAATGTTTTTTACTTTAATGCTTTCTTTTTGTTTTGTCCCTTGTTTTATTTTTATTCTTATGATTTCTTTATCTATATTTATACATTGCTTAGTTAAAAAGAAAGGAATTTGAGGAAAGCTGGGAGCAATATAACCTCCTCCGCCACCTCCACCACCACCTCCGCCGCCACCACCTCCACCAGATATTTTTGTTAAACTAACAGAAATGTTGACAGTAATATTTTTTGTTATATTAAAATAAATAATTCCTGTTTGATATCCTGTTTTGGATATTGTGGCAGAATATTCACCAACAGGCAACCAACCACTTTCCCAAACTCCAAAGTTATTACTAAAACCCTCTTCTATTTTTGAATTATTTTTTAAGATTTCTATCTTCGCATAACTCAATGGAGAACCAGAACTCGTTACAATGAATCTCGCCTTTCCAACATTATCGCTTATATTTAAATTTATATTAACTAATATGGTGTGAGTTAGATTAGATAGTTTTATTTGTCCAGTATGAATGTAAGGGGTAGCATTGAAAGGTACATTTATTTTAACCAAAACGTATTTAGTTTCATTATAGCCTAGCACGATTGAACTTTCATTAAAATTTATCCAAGAAGCAATTTCTCCTTCAGAATTTATATTTAAAATTGTTCCTTTATTACAAGGTTTTCCTTCATTGGATGTGCTTTTAGTAAATAGTGTTAATATTTCAGATTTATTTTCTCCCAACTCCGCAGTTGTATTTATTTCCATTGGAACCACAGACCAATTACAAGCAATTTCTGAAATGTAGGTACTCGAAGAAGCTTCTTGGATATTGGCATCAACTTCTTTTATTTCTAAAACGAACAATAAAAATAATGCAAATATAATTACATATATTAGTTTTTTCTTATCATAGCGCATCTTTTAAAATCTATTTTTGTGTTTCCTTTTAATTAACTGCCAAACAATTATCGCCGCCACTATAATTACTACAAGAATTAAAGGAAGCCAATTTCTTTCTTTTTTTTCACATTTAACTTTAAGTTCTAAAGGAGCGGCAAAACTCGATCCGACAACAGAACCCACTCCTTGATTTGGTCTTGAAATATCATATTGAGCTATTACTTCTCCTTTGTATGATTTTTCTTCTATATTTTCACATTTTTTTTCACACATCATCCCTAAAATACAATTTTCTTGATAAACTTTTTTCGGAATTTTAAAACATATTTTTGTTAGAATAGCATTTTTAGAAGAAGTATTCGCAGGAATCAATTTTGGTTTTTCAGCATCATATAGACTTTCTAAATCTTTGGTAGCTACCAAATAACCACGAACATCTTGATCAAAAGGATTATATAAACCATAATCAATGCACTTTATTGTGCCTTCTTTAACATACTCGCTTTCTGTAAACCATTTTAAACCTATTCCTACAGTAGCTGCATAACTTTCATTAGCGGATGATAGAATAAAAAAGAAGGTTAAACAAAAGATAAAAAAAACATCTTTATTTTTCATCTTTTATTTTTGATTTTATTTAATTTATTCAATTTTAAAAAATTTTCATTATAAATTAAAAAAAATAAAATAAAAAAATAAAATTAACAACTTTCTCCAACTTTTATTCCTTTGAAGTAAACTGTGTTATTGTAAACGCCCGCTGGTTGTCCTGCCGGAATATCTAACCAGAATCTGAAGTAATCATTGTCTCCAGGCGCTATATTGGTTACTCCAGTTTTAACATAAGTTGTACTCATTGCTGTGCCAGGAAGTGTAGGTCCTGTACCAGAACTATCATCATCCCAAGTATAGCCATTGTTTGGTATTGTTTGGCCTCCAGAACTTGTTAGAGGAGCATTATCCTTTATACATAAATCAACATTTACATTACTATCAGAAGATACTGCTACATAATAAGTTGTTGCTCCTCCTGCCCCAGCATAGTTTTTTGTGGCATTATTGTCATTAGTTGCTGGATCAACGCTTCCAAATAATATCCCTTCTGCTAAATCTGTGCTTAACCCAATAGCAACATATTCTGCAACAGTTACATTACTAATGGTAGTTTGTTCACTTTGTTGTGCTTCTATTTTTATCAACGATATAGATGCAATTACTGCAACTACTAAAAAAATTAAAAATTTATTTAATTTCATTTTAACTTACCTCTTTTTAATATTTATTTTTAGTATCTTTTTATTATAATATAAAAAGTTTTTAAACTTTGTGCTTTGCGTTTTAAGGATTTTCTCCTGCCTTGACGCCTTTAATTGTAATGTTGTTTTTATATATTCCAGAAGGTTGGCCACTAGGAACATTAAGATAAAATTTTAAATAAATAACATTTGTATTGTTTAAATCGCTTCCTATTAAATTGTCTACAAAATTTTTAGTAATGCTTCTACAAGCAACTCCAGGAACATTTGGATCGGTTAAATTATAACAATAAGTCTCATTTCCTAAACCTATAATTTGGCTCGTTTCTGTTTTTAAATCATCTTCTGCCCTCATATATAGGTCTGCTCTACAATTTCCATTTATATAGATAGTTATGTTATAACTAGTTTCTGATATTTCATTATTGCCAATTGCGCTTAAATTCGATGCAGGCAAAATAGTAACATTCCACAAAATTCCCTTGCTTAATTCTTCTGATAATCCTATTGCTATAGCACAAACTTCTCTTATTTCTATAGTTCTTGTTTCAGAGACATTCCAGTTTCCATAACTATCGTTGGCATAAACACGATATGTATAATTTCCAGGAGCCAAATTTGTTTTGTTAATCCAACACGTAACGCCTGATCCTGTTTCTGCTTTCATACTTTCATTTGTTCCATTCCAATCTAAAATGCAAGAATGTACACTCATATCATCTATAACAGAAGCATTAATTGTTACCCAACTCTCATTTTGAGAACTGCCATTGGGTGGAGTTGGGCTAATAAAAGTAATGTTCGGCCCAACAATATCAGCCCAAACAGAAATATTTGCCATGTCAGTATAGAAAGTCTGTGTTCCAGCAGGATCTGGCGTTTCAACAAGAAAGATTATATGATTAGTAGAGTTTATTATATGTTTAAATTCTTCAGGCGAACTTGGTGCAAAGGTATATCTTAACCAATAATCAGCAGCAAGGTTGTTATTGGCTAAAGAAGCGCTCCAGGAATTACTTGTAAAATTCCAAACATATAAATCAACTCGCCTCTGTACAGCATTTGCTCCAGTAGTATAGCCTTCCCATGCAATTGTTAGATTAACAATCCGGCTTGTACTTTGGTTAAGCTTGAACATAAATCTAAAGGTTCTATAATTTGCACTTGCGACAGAAGCTCGAATATTGTCAGAAGCATTTATCTGGCTATATTGTGTAGAATTCAATTCTTTTTCATTAGGTACTGCAGGGCCTCCAGAAGGTGGTTTCGACAAAGCATTATTAGAACTCCACGCCATATGGCCCTCTATTTGATAATTACTATAATTATATTCTATATAAGCAGGGTCTTCCGGTGTCAAGGTGAATGAATAATCTTGGCCAGGAACAATTGCCATCAAATAAGTCCATTCGCCATTACAAGTTCTTGAGTCAAAGTCCCAATCTTTACATTTCCATAGTTCTGTGCCTTTTGCTTTTACAGTAACAATTGCCTCGCTAAACTCAAGTTGTGTAGGATCAATTGCATAAATCTGAACAGCCTCTGCATTTGGACTTTTCTCCAAAGGCACTTCGTCGATCCTTAATTTATACTCTTTTGCTTCAGTAATTTCTAAAGAATCAATTTCAATTTCCTTGATAGTTTGAGTCAATTTTATCTTTACTTTATGTTTACCTTTCTCTACCTCCGCTTCTCTATCAATTTTCTCCCATTTCTTTTCTTGTTTATCATAAATTGAAAGCTGAGCGTAAACTCTGTGGCCTTCATAATCTTCAATAACTAAAGTGAAATTTGTCAAGTTTGTCTCGTTTTGTTGAGGCTGTTGAGGCACAATTTCTTGATAAGAACAGTTTCCTTCAATGCATAAGTCTATAGTAGATTCATTGTTATCATCACAATCCTCGTTTGTCAAGCACTCGGGCTCGACAATGGGCGGCTCGGTCTGATTTGTTTCATTTGAATTTATTTCTTCGGTTAAAGTACTAGTTGTCTCATTCTGTGCAATGAGCGCGGTTGATGAAAAGATTAGAAAAACAATGGCGGCGATAAGCAAAACGATTACAATTGTTTTTGTTATACCTTTCTTGTCTTTAATTAATCTTTTTATTCTCATTTTTTCTTGTTTTTATTAAATAAAACACATCACTGCTAAAAGAAAATTTTGTCATCAAGAATCGCCATTGCATAAATTTACCGCTTCCTTTTTTTTTACCTCTTTTTTATTTTTCCTATGAATAGTATAATGTTCATACATTTATAAAATTTGCCTATCTTTCAATTTCAAAATATTTAAAAATAAGAAAATCCTGATCATTCCATAAAAAGAGGAAAAATGAAACGAGCAGTTTTGATTTTGTCTGTTAGTATTTTAATCTTGGCTCTATTAATGATTTTCGTTTCTGCCGGCACCCAGCACGGTGTGAATGGAATGGTTAATAATGCAAGCGATGGCACTGATGCTAATGGAGCAACTGTAACTTTTAACGTGACTAGAAATGGCGTTTCCTATTGTGTTCTTACTGATATTGTTGGTGTAACAGGAAATTCTAAACAAGCCAATTGGTATGCTCAAGATATTGGCAATTGCCAGCAACAATGGCAAGAAAACGATACTGTTTATATTTACATTTTCAAAGATGAAAATCATACTGCCAATACAAGTGTTAAACTTTCTAAATCAGGAAATGATCAAGCTCCTACTGTTAATTTAAGTTCTCCTTTTTATTGTGGCGATTATATATGCAATGGCAACGAAACTTGTTTGACTTGCCCACAAGATTGTCCAACTATTTGTAACAATAATTCAATTTGCGAGCCTTGTCCTAGCTTCTGTTGGCCCCATCCTACAAACTTAACTGGTTGTTGCGAAAATGTAACTAATTGTATTGATTGTGCTATTTGTAATATGAATGGCACTTGCGATATTGCAATAGGTGAAAATTGCACTAATTGCCCCTCCGATTGTCATTGTCCTGATGGCTTATGTCAAGCCGCTTTTAATGAAACTAACATAACTTGCCCTCAAGATTGTAAATGTGGTAATGGTGTTTGTGATGTTATAATCGGATTGTGCTTTAATTTTACTGAAACTTCCTTAAATTGTCCTATTGATTGTCCAGGATGTCTTTGCGGCGATGGCGTTTGTCAGGCCGAATGTAATGAAAATGTTGTAACTTGTTGTCAAGATTGCTGTGCTAATTGTAACTATGATAATGTTTGCGATATGGGTGAGACTTATGCTAATTGTCCTGATTGTGTAATATATTGTGGCAATCTTGTCTGCGAAACAGACAAGAATGAAACTGCTGAAAACTGTCCAACTGATTGCGCAACTTGCGGCAATGGTATTTGTGAGCCAGATAAAGGCGAAACATGGCAAAATTGTCCTGCTGATTGTTATGCTGCCAAATGTGGTGATAACAGATGTGAACTTGCAGAAAATAAAAATAACTGCTGTAAAGATTGTGGCTGTGATAAGCTTGGCTTTAACTTAGGTCCTTTATTTTTAGGAAAAGTTTACAAATGTGAAAGAAACATATGTAAGCCTTTATGCTGTTTGTTTGGATTTTGTTGGGGAATTTATATTGGTGGCGTTGGAATTTGTTGGTATTATCTTGTTATTTTTGCTTTAGTGATTGTGGGTTTAATTTTATACTTCACATTAAAAAAGAAGAGGCCCATAAAAAAATGAAAAAACATTAAAAAGCTTAAAAATTTAATTCTTTTATATATCATAGATTTAAGCCTTAATTCAGGCAAAAGCTTTTTAAATATAGTTTTCTTTCATATGTTGTCGACGATAAAAAGTTTAATTCTCGACGATAAAATTGAGAAAAACATAAAAAATTTGAAAAAAAATTGAAAATGGTAAAAGAGAAAGAAACTGAAGAGTATGAAAAGGAAAGAGAAAAAAACCGGTATGATATAAATGCTATTAAAGTTCTTGGTGGTTTAGAAGGTGTTAGAAAAAGACCTGCAATGTATATAGGCTCGACTGGCAAAGAAGGTTTGCATCATCTTTTATGGGAAGTAGTAGATAATAGTGTTGATGAAGCCTTGGCAGGTTTCTGTACATTAATTGTTATAAAAATTAATAAAGATGGAAGCATCAGTGTTGAAGATAATGGTAGAGGCATCCCTGTTGAAAAACATCCTCAATACAAAAAAAGTGGCTTAGAAATTGTAATGACAATGCTTCATGCTGGTGGCAAATTTGATCATAAAGCTTATTTTATTTCAGGCGGTTTACATGGAGTTGGCGTAAGTGTTGTTAATGCTTGTAGCGAGTGGATGATTGTTAGAGTTAAAAGAGATGGTAAAATTTATGAACAAAAATATGAAAGAGGCAAACCAATAACTGAAGTTAAACAAATAGGAACTTATAATAATGGTTCTACAGGCACGACCGTAATCTTTAAACCAGACAGTGAAATTTTTTCAACTTTAAAGTTTGATTTTGAACTCATTGCTACAAAAATGCGTGAATTGGCTTTCTTGAATCCTGGTTTAACTATAAAGCTTGAAGATGAAGCAACTGGAAAGAAAGAAGAATTTCATGCTGCAGGCGGCCTTATAGAATTTGTCAAATGGTTAAATCGTACAAGAAAGGCTTTACATAAACCAATTTATTTCAAAAAAACAGATGAAAAAGAAGGAACAATAGTTGAAATTGCAATTCAATATAATGATAGTTATTATGAAAATATTTTTGGCTTTGTTAATACAATTAACACAATAGAGGGTGGCACTCATGTTACTGGTTTTAAAACTGCTTTGACTCGTGTGATTAATGACTATGCTTATCGTTCTAATATGTTAAAAGATACAAAAATAGAAGGCGAAGACGTTCGTGAAGGTTTGACTGCAGTTATTAGTTTATATATACGAGATCCTCAATTTGAAGGCCAGACTAAAACAAAATTAGGTAACAGCGAAATTAAAGGTTTTGTCGATTCTGTTGTAACTCAACAGCTTAGTCAATTTTTTGAAGAAAATCCAAGCATTGCAAAAATTATTGTAACAAAAGCTTTAGAAGCTGCAAAAGCAAGAGTCGCAGCAAAAAAAGCTAAAGAACTAGTTAGGAGAAAAAGCGCGCTTTTCGCTACTGCATTGCCAGGCAAGCTCGCAGATTGCTCTTCGCGTAAATTAGAAAAGACAGAACTTTATATTGTTGAGGGAGAAAGTGCGGGAGGCTCAGCAAAGCAAGCGAGAAATAAAGAAACTCAGGCAATTCTTCCTCTACGAGGAAAAATTTTAAATGTCGAAAAAGCAAATCCTCACAAAATTTTCAGTTCTGAAGAGATTGTTACTTTAACTACCGCCATAGGAACAGGAATAGCAGAACACTTTGATATTAATAAGTTAAGATACGGCAAGATTATAATTATGACTGATGCCGATGTAGATGGCCAGCACATTAAAACTTTGCTTTTAACATTTTTCTTCAGATTTATGCCCAAATTAATTGAACAAGGCCGTGTTTTCATTGCAATGGCTCCTTTATATAAAGTTCGTAAAGGATCACAAGATTATTATGTTTATAATGATGAAGAACTCGAAAAAATTTTAAAAAAGCTAGGAAATGCCAGTGTTCAAAGATTTAAAGGTCTTGGTGAAATGAATCCAGAACAACTATGGCAAACAACTATGAATCCTAAAACTAGAATTTTAAAACAAGTTACAATAGAAGATACTATTGAAGCAGATCAATTGTTTAGTATTTTGATGGGTAATGAAGTAGAGCCTCGCAAGAATTTTATTATTGAACACGCTCATGAAGCGATATTGGATGTTTAAAAATGGTACAAATAAATGAAACTAAATTTGGAAAAATAACTGTAGATAATAAAACTTATGATTATGACATAGTTATCGATGCTAACGGAATTGTAGCTAAAAGAAGCAATATAAGTGAAAAATGGTATGGAACACATCATGTAATTTGTACAGAAGAAATTAAAAGTTTGCTTGCAACAAAACCTCAGGTTTTGATTATAGGTTTAGGGCAATATAAAGCTTGTCGTTTAGAACAAGGGGTTGAACGAGAATGTTCTAAATATGGCACTAAACTTATAACTGAAGCTACACCAAAAGCAATTGAAATTTTTAATGAAACAGAAACAAGAAAAGCTGGCTTATTTCATGTTACTTGTTAAAAAATAAAATGGTAGACGAAAAGAAAATAGAAGAAAAAAGAGCGAAAGAAGAAGATAATAAAAATAATAACGATAGCAATAACAATAATAATGAAAATAAAGAAGATAAAGTCTCGCCTCTATTAAATATAAGCAAAGAAGAAAAAGTTCAAATAACTAGGATAGAAGAAGAGATGAAAAAAGCCTATATTGATTATGCGATGAGTGTTATTGTCTCGCGAGCTCTACCTAGCGCCGAAGATGGCCTGAAACCAGTACAGCGTCGTATTTTGTATGCAATGAACTTGTTAGGGATGCAACATAATAAACCAACAAAGAAAACAGCGCGCATAGTTGGTGAAGTCATAGGAAAATATCATCCTCATGGTGACATTGCTGTTTATGATGCTCTCGTTAGAATGGCTCAACCATTTTCTTTGCGTTATCCTCTGATCGAGGGCCAAGGCAATTTTGGTTCAATTGATGGCGACCCACCCGCAGCAATGCGTTATACAGAAGCTCGTTTAAGCGCAATTGCAGAAGAAATGTTACAAGATATTGAAAAGAAAACTGTCAAAATGCTTCCTAATTTTGATAACACTTTGACAGAACCAGAAATTTTACCTGCGAAGCTTCCAAACTTGTTAATCAATGGTTCGCAAGGCATAGCAGTAGGAATGATGACTAGTATTCCTCCACATAACTTGAATGAAGTAGCAGATGCTATTATTGCGTATATTAAAAATCCTAAAATATCGGTTGAGGAATTAATGAATTACATTAAAGGGCCTGATTTTCCTACTGGCGCTTCAATTTTCTCACATGGAATTGAAGAAGTTTACAAAACCGGTAAAGGCGCCATAATAATGAAAGGTAAAGCAACTATTGAACAAAAAAAAGATAGAGAATATATTGTAATTACAGAAATTCCTTACCAAATAAATAAAGCCGAATTAATAAAACAGATTGCCGAACTTGTTAAAACAAAAAAAATTGAAGATGTTGCAGACATAAGAGATGAGAGCGCCAAAGATCAGATTAGGATTGTTCTTGTGCTGCGAAGAGGAGCAAATTCAAAATTGATTTTAAACAAGCTTTTCAAATTGACGCCTTTACAGAGTAAATTTAATGCAATTATGCTTGCTTTAGTTCAAGGAAAACCTCAAATTCTTAACTTGAAACAATTAATTGAATGTTATGTTAAACATAGACAATATGTTATTAAAAAAAGAACACAATTTGACCTACAACTGGCTCAAGAACACGAGCATATTTTGGAAGGCTTATTAGTTGCATTGAAAAATTTAGAAGATGTAATATCACTAATTAAGAAATCTAAAGGCATAACAGAGGCTCTAACTGGTTTGACTACAAAATTCAAATTAAGCCAAAAACAAGCTCAAGCAATTCTTGATATGAAATTACAAAGACTAACACAACTTGAACAAGATAAACTAAAGAAAGATTTTGAAGAGACAAAGAAAAAAATAAAAGAACTTGAAGCAATTCTTGCTAATGAACAAGCCATTCTCGATATTATAAAACATGAACTGCAAGAACTTAAGAGAAAATATGGGGACTCTAGAAGGACACAAATTCTTGAAAGAGCTCCTAAAGAAGTTTCTGAACTCGAACTTGTAAAAAGAGAACAAGTTGCTGTTCTTTTGACTGCTAAAGGCTACATTAAAAGAATGCCTTTAAAGCTCTATCAAGAACAGAGGCGTGGAGGCAAAGGCATTACAGGAACTGAACTTACAACAGGAGATTTTGTTGAAAAAGTTTTTGTATGTTCAACTCACGATTTTATTTTATTCTTGACAGAGCGAGGTAAATTATATTTATTAAAAGCATACAACATTCCTGAAGCAACGCGCTACAGCAAAGGCAAGGCCTTAATAAACTTGTTGCAAATTACTGATAAAATTAAAGCAGTAATTCCTTTAGTACAATTAAAAGGAGATTTGTTTATTGTAACAAAAAAAGGAATTGGTAAAAAAGTTGGCTTAGAAGAATTTATTAGAATAAAACAAAGTGGCGTTATAGCGGCTAAATTGCCAATAGATGATGCTATAGTAGAAGCACAGCTTGTAAAAGAAGATGATGAAATTTTCTTAGCGACAAAGAAAGGAATTGCAATAAGATTTAATTCTAATGAAGTTAGAAAAATGGGTAAGTCGGCTTATGGTGTTACTGTTATTAAACTTGAAAAAGGAGATGAAGTTGTTGGTCTTGAAATATTAAATAAAGAAAATATCAAAGAATCGATCTTAACAGTAACAGAAAAGGGCTTCGGAAAAAGGAGCGCTATAGAAGAATATAGAAAAACTGCAAGAGCTTGTAAGGGAATTATAAATATAAACTGTTCAGAACGCAATGGAAATGTTGTGGCTGTTCAACTTGTTACATCTAAAGATTCTATTATAGTAACAACAGCTAAAGGCATGGTTATAAGAGTGCCTTGTAAAGATATTAGAGTTATGGGAAGAAATACACAAGGCGTTAGAATTATTAAATTGAGACAAGATGATAAAGTTACAGATGTAGTGAAAGTTATGGAAGAGACAGAATATAAAAAAGAATAATAAAAGAAAAATAAAATGGCAAAAAAATATAAAATAATACAAGAACATGAAAAATGCATAGGTTGTGGAGCTTGTGTTGCAACTTGTCCTGAAAATTGGGTTATGGCTAAAGACGGAAAAGCGAAACCTAAGAAAACTGAAATTAGCGAGAAAGAATATAAATGTAATAAGCAAGCCGCAGACGTTTGTCCTGTAAATATTATCAGCATTAAAGAAGTTAAGTAATAATGGCAAGAGCGTGGCTAGGGGAGAAGATGAATAAACCAAAAGATAAAGTTTATTTTCTAAGTTGTGGAAAATGGCTTGATAAAAATCAATTTCTTAAGTATTTCGAGCACAAAGTTTTCAAAACAATTAGAAAATACCAGCTCATTAACAAAGAGGATAAAGTTGCCGTAGCCTTTTCTGGCGGTAAAGACAGTTTAACTTTGCTTTACATATTAAACAAATTCTGTCAAGCAAGAAATCAGGAATTAGTTGCTTTAGCAATCGATGAAGGAATTAGAAATTATCGTTCTTATCTTCTGAAAGAAGGAAAAAAATTCTGTGAAAAGTTAGGAGTTCCGTTAAAAGTTTTCTCTTTTAAAAAAGAATTTGGCTTTAATCTTGATGATAAAAAAATTTTGAAAAAAATTAAAAAAATGAAATTATCGAACTGCGCTGTATGTAGTATTCTCAAGCGGTGGTTGCTTAACAAGAAAGCTAAAGAGCTTGGAGTTAATATAATTGCTACCGCTCACTCGCTTGATGATGAAGCTGAAAATATTTTACTGAATTTAATGAAAGGAAGTCCTGAACTTTTAGCAAAACTCGGACCAAAAACAGGAATAAAAGAAACTAAAGCTTTTGTGCAAAGAGTTAAGCCTTTTTATCTATGCTCGACAAAAGAAATTGTACTTTATGCTAATCTAAAGAAACTGCCTATTCCGAGCAAAAAGATTGCAACATGTCCTTTACGAGGCGAAACTTGGCGTATTGAAATTCGCAAATGGCTTGATGATATGGATAAAAAACACGTTGAAGTTAAAAACGCCATAGTTAGCTCATTCTTGAAGTTGATGCCAATAATCAAGAAAAAGTATGAAGACATTGAATTCAGAAAATGCAAGCTTTGTGGCTTTGCCTCTTCTCACGATTATTGTAAAGCTTGCTTATTGTTAAAAGAGTTGAAAAAAATTAATAAATTTTAATTTAAGTAGCCCTTTTCTTGTATAATCAATCTTTTGTTTTTTGCCTTTTTTATGAAAAACAAAAGTAGGTAAACTGTGCTCATTTAAATTATATTTTTCAAGACTGTCTACTAATTCTTTTCCATTATCATCAAAAAATCTGTAATTTATAATAAAAAAATCTATATTTTTATTTTCCATCGCAGTTTTTATGAAATATTCTTTTGAATAATTACATGAAATGCATTCATCAGCACAATAATTAATAAGAATGCAATCTTTTCTTTTTATATCATCAATAAATTTCTTCCAACTTTTTCCTTTAGGCTCTTTTAATACATAAAGATTAGAATAAGAATAATTTTTTATTAAACTATCATTATATTTAATTTGATCTTCTAATTTTCTTTTTGGCTGTGGTTCTTCATTAAGATAATTGTTTAGTTTTGGAGCATACATTAGAAATAAAGCCAAAACCATAGTTCCAATTAAAAATGGTTTTATTTTCATTAATATTTAAAAAATAATAAATATATAAATCTTACTATTTTTAACTATTAAAAAGTAATAAAAAAGAAATTATCGTGTAGCCCAACAACATCCGCTCTCACATCCACCATACCAGCAACACATAACTCTTTCAGTCCAACAACAATCACGATTACAATCTATTTGATATATTTGAGGTTGTCCAGTTTCTTTAAAGGATTTTATCGCCGTAACCTCGGCCGCATTTAAAATAGGAGCTGAACAACAATTACAATAAAGTCTATTTGTTCCCTTCATCCAAGAACATTCGTAAGGTATGGTGATTTCTGAAACTGGGTCAAAGGTAAATGCTTGAACACATGTTTTTGCTTGCTGTTGACATACATTATTGCAGGAAATATTTGTAAAATTGTTCATTATATGGACTATAGTGCATTTGTTCAACATATTCAAAACTCCTTGATAAGTTATCGGCAATTGAGTGCCTGCTATTGCTGGTTGTGTTGGTGCTACAGGACTTTCTGAAACTGGAACAGTTGTTTCTGGAACTTTGTATGTAGGTAACAGTTTATCCCATATTGCCTTTCCAGTCATTGAAGAAGTTGTATAAGCGATTCCTAGAGCTATACCCACTACTAGAACAATGATGAATATTGCCCAAAAAGTTGAATTTTCCATTTTACCTCCTTTCAACTTTTTCCTCTTTTATTTATTAATTTTAATATATTCGGATTTTTAAATTTTGCCTAAAGTTTTCCTAAAGCTCTTTTAACATACCATTCGTGTTTTTCTCTAAAATTCAAAGAACTTTCAAGAGAATAAATGTTAATGGCGTCTTGTTCGTTTAAATGGTAAGGCATAATTTTTTTTGCTTTAATCACATTAGCCACGCGTTGATAAATGGTTTCTGTCATTAAGATTTCATTAGCAATTGCTCTTTCTTTTAGCGCTTTAGCTAAAGAAGTTGTATCACCTATCGATGTATATTTAACTTCATTATTTTGAATTGAAGTTACATTTGCCATTCCCGTATTTATTCCTGCTTTTATTGCTAGGCCATATTCGAAACCTTTTGCTGCAAGCAAGTTATTTAATTCATTAGTTATCTGTCTTATAGCTTCAGCCGTCTTTATTGCTCCCAAATCATGTCTATATTGCTTAACTATATTGAATAAAATTATCAACTCGTTGCCATAAAGAGAAGCAACTCCTTGATTTTCTTTTATTCTTTCTATTATATTAGCAAAATATTCATCGAGAATATTGCCATAAAGAGAAGCATTTTTTTTCTTTAACTCTTTTAATTTCTCAAAACCTTGGAATTCAAGAATTAAAGCAGTGATTTCTTGTTTTGTTCCATAAACTGGAACAGAAATAATTTTATTTGCATGCAATTTTCTCGAATACTTCTCAAAATATTTTTTTATATCATTTTCTTCAGGAGAAAATTGATCTATTCTTCCAATAAATATGTGTGATGGCAAGTTTGTTTTAGATATTTTCTCTTTTACTATTTTCATTTCTTTTTTTATCTTTTGTTTTTCTGTAATCTTTCTAACTACAAGAAAAACAATAATTAAAGCCATCATAATTATCAAAATTATGAATAAAAAATTATTTTCTATATTTGATTTTTTTTCTAGATCTATTGTTGCAACAACGCTTCCTGTTAAGGGAATTCTTGAAAATGTTAGAGTTTCATCTCCTGTGTTGATTTTAATATCATAAGTCCCTTGTGGAGCTTCAAGTTTATAGCGTTTGCTTTCACCAACTTTTAAATCAAGCTCCATTATTTTTTTAATTTCTTGGTCTTGAATCAAAAAACTAATTTCTATTTTTCTTTTGAAAGGAACGTTTCCTATGTTGGTGATATATAAAATATCGTCCTCAAGACTCACATTTATTTTTTTATATTCTGTTAAAATTGCTGTTTTCTTTTCTTTAAAGTTTTGCCAAGAAGCTTCAATAACGTAGGTGCCTGGCTGGTGAAATTTTGTGAATCTAAACATAGTGGAATCTCCACTTTTTACTAACTCTTCAATTAAAGTTTCTGACTTTAATGGAGAAGTTTGTCTTATTAGTTTAACATTTATGGTTGCAGTCATAATGTTTTTTGCTTGGTCAAGCAATTTAGGAGTTATCAATAAAATAGAATCTGGCACAAAACTTTCATTATTTGTCTCAATTATTAAGGTAGTAGGAATGGCTTCTATCTTTATAGTTGCTACAGCTTCTCCAAAATTGTTGTTATCATCTTTGACTTTGATTGTTATTGTTTTATCTCCTGGCTCAACCGCAGTATCAAATTTATATGAGAATGAAAATTTTCCCCTAGAAACACTAATAGAATACTCTTTACCATTAAAATAAATTATCGCAACACCATTAACTTCTTTACCATTTTCTTTTACGGCATTTCCCGTTATTTGTAAATTTTCTTCAGGTTTGAATTCTTTTTTATTAATTTCTGTATTTACATTTATTTTGTTGCTTAAAATAAAATTTCCTGTTTTTGCTTCTTCTATTGCTGTGTTTTGTTTATCTTCGATTATTGATTTTATATAACAAGATCCTGTTATAGTAACAGGAAAATCTATAGTTATTGTTTTTTCTTTGTTTTTTTCAAGAATTATTGGTGAGAAATACATTAAAGTCTCCTTTCCATTACAATTCAAAATTACTTTAAAAAAACCTTCAAATACAGCTTCTTTAGAAATCTTTGATTCAACATGAATATTATCTCCAAGATTATAGATTGAATTGATTTCTGATGAAATGATTGTTGCAGAAGAATTAGAAACTAAAAGTATAAAAGCAAACACAAATATAATGAAAATTTTTTCTCGCATTTTATATTGAAATTTTTTAAGCTTTAAACATATATAAATTTTTGTATAAAAATTTATAAAATTCTCTTTTTTATATTATGTAAGGTTTAAATTAAATTTAAATTAAAAATGAAGTTTAAATTGAAGGATTTTTTAAATACTTTATTAGTTGGAAGTCCATTGGTTTTTATTCTTTGTAACTGCAATAGTGATCAATCCAACTCTAAAACTCCAACTTACAAAAAAGAAAATTACGATTTTAAAAACAATACTAGAAATGAAACTTATGAAAGAAAGGATGAAATCGGTTTGCAGAATAAACTAATAGGCAAATGGTTTGTAGTTAAAGAAGAAAATAATTACGGAATTAATACGAGAGAATTAGAAAATTATTGTAAAGACATTTCTAATTTGCCAGCAGGCTGCTTGTATTTTTTTGAAGATTCTATGTTTTTTCTAGAATTAGACGATGAAGGTTATTGGAAGCGCTCCTTTGAAGGTTCTTTTCTATACAAAGCGAAAAATGGAGAAATTTTAATTTATAATCCTTCCAGATCTTCTGAATATAAAAAGCTCTTTCTTGCTTTTAAAGCCGATACTTTGATTTTAAGCGGATATCAAAATATTGAGGAAAAATCAACATATTTTTTTAAAGACTATTTCGTAAAAAATGAAGATTTGGCTTTTAAAGTAGATGTTGATTTAAAAAGAGAGCCAAAAGAAAAAGCCAATACAGAAAAACAAGAAATAACAACAGAACAAGAACAGCAGGAGATAACAGAAGAAACAAATAAAAAAACTGAAATAGGTCCTATAGTTTATGATTTGGGCGAATGGATTAAAGTGAATAATGATTTATATAATGTTGAATATAAAGTTAACGATGCTTACAGAAAAAGAATTGGATGGTATGATATGTGGATAGCAAGATTTGGTACTGTTGATGATGTGCGCCCAGAAGATAGAGAAGCAATGAAACAAAGATATTATGATCTTGGTATTATTGAATTGGAAGTTAGAGGAACTTCTTCGTCTTTAGAAGAAATCGACATGAGCGACTTTAAAATTTATTACCCATATGAATGTTCTCCTTTTTTAGAAAGAACTCTTTTGAAAATGCTCAATGGCACAGAAACTACGACAAGAAACGTGAGTAGCAATAGAAGTACAAGTTTTAGACTGCCTTTTATACTTTATACTAATGTTATGAGCTCCTATCAAGCAGCGCCAGAAGAAAAATTTAGATTCGGCACTACTCTTGATGGAGGCAAAACGCTAGTAGAGGCGATTTTTGAATAATAAGTTAATTTTATAAATCTCTTTTCTTTAACTTTATAAAAGAGCAATATAAAATGAAAATTTTAACACTACATTGCGATTATATAAATTTTAAGCCAGTTAAAAAAGCAATTGCAAATCCAGAAGAATTGAGCGAAGAACAAAAAAAAGGAGTTGTAGTTAAGGAGTGTCTAGTGGTTTTGACTGCTGTTGAAAAAACTGATGAGAAAAATGCTGCAGAATTGCTTGTTGACAATATAATAGACATTGCCTCTCAAGTTAAATGTAAAAAAATTGTACTTTATCCTTATGCTCATCTTTCTCCTTTTCTAGCAAAGCCAGATTTTGCAATGGAAGTGTTAAAAGAAGCTGAAAAAATTCTTTTGGATAAAAAATATGAGGTGGTTCGAGCTCCTTTTGGTTACTATAAAGAATTTGAACTTAAATGTAAAGGACATCCTCTTAGTGAGCTTAGTAGAAGCATAAGTTCAGAGGGCAAAGTTGAAAAAGAAGCAAGAGAGATTAAAGCAGCAAAAGAAGAGGTGAAAGAAGAAAAATACGATTATAAGCAACTTCTTAATCAGATTTCTAAAACAATTTTAGATACAAGCAAACTCAAGGAAAACGATCACAGAATTATAGGACAAAAGTTAGATTTGTTTAGTTTTAACGAAGTTGCTCCAGGCATGGTTTTTTGGCATCATAATGGCTGGATAATTTATCAAGAACTTATTAAGTTTTGGCGTGAAGAACATAGAAAAGCAGGATATTTAGAAATTTCTACGCCACAGATTATGGATTCAAAACTTTGGAAAATTTCGGGACATTGGGAGAAGTATAAAGAAAATATTTTTCTAACAAAATATGAAGGAAGAGATTTTGCAGTTAAGCCAATGAACTGTCCAGGAGGCATTCTTGTTTATAGAACAAAACCTCGTAGCTATAAAGAACTTCCTTTAAAAATGGCAGAATTAGGAACAGTTCATAGACAAGAATTGAGCGGAGTTTTGGGCGGTTTATTTCGCGTTATAAAATTTACTCAAGACGATGCTCATATTTACTGTACTGAAAAACAATTAGAGCAAGAAATAGAGGGCGTTATAAAACTTGTTGAAATATTATACAAGCCATTTAAGTTTAACTATCATATTGAACTTTCAACAAGACCTGAAAAAAGAATAGGCAGTGATGAAATGTGGGATAAAGCAGAAAAGGCTTTAGAAAATGTTTTGAAGAAAAATAAAATGAAATTTAAAATTATGAAAGGCGCTGGGGCTTTCTATGGTCCAAAAATTGATTTCCATATTAAAGATTCTCTAGGCAGAACATGGCAGTGCGCTACAATTCAAGTTGATTTTGCAATGCCAGAAAGATTTGATTTAACATATATGGGAGAAGACAATAAAAAATATAGGCCTGTAATGATTCATAGAGCCATTTATGGTTCATTTGAAAGATTTATTGGTATTTTGTTAGAACATTTAAATGGAAATCTTCCGGTCTGGCTAGCGCCAATTCAAATTAGAGTTTTGAGTTTTACTGATAGAAATATAAAAGCAGCTGAAAAAATTGTTAATGTTTTAAAAAAAGAAGGATTAAGAGTTGATTCAGATTTTAGAGATGCGACGGTTGATTATAAAGTTAGAGAAGCGGAAATAATGAGAATCCCTTATATAATTGTAATAGGTGATAAAGAAGAAAAAAACAACACTCTTGCTGTAAGAGCTCGCGGCAAGAAACCAGAATTTGGAGTTAAACTTGAAAACTTTATTAAGGAAATTAAAGAAAAAATAGAAAAGAGGGAGTTAACAGTTTAAATGTCTTTTCAAGATTCATTAAAAAAATTGAAAGATTCTAAAGAATTTAAAAAATTTAAAGCCAAAAATAAAAAAAGTTTTTTGTTTAGTGCATTTTTTGTTATGAACTCTCAATTTGAATTAGAAACTCAGCAATTTGATTTTTATTTGACTAATAAAAAGGCAGCGACTTTTTCTATTAACGATGAAATTGAATTCAAAACAGATGAATTTAATCCCAAAAGTAAAATTACTTCTTTAAATGAAAATATAAAAATAGATATTGATAAATTGAAGGAAATTATTAATAAAGAAATAAAGAGAAAAAATCTAATTGACTACGACATTAATAAGATAATATTGATTCTTCAAAAAATTAATAATGAGCAATTATGGAACATAACTTGCATATTGAGTAATTTTAAAATTTTAAAATTACATATAGATTGTTTTACCGGCAAAATTCTTGAAAGCAAAGAAGCCGACATATTTGATTTTATTCAAATAAAACGATAAGCCTCGGAAGGGATTCGAACCCTCAACCACCTGCTTACGAAGCAGATGCTCTACCATTGAGCTACCGAGGCATAAATTTTTAAGAACTAGAAACTTAAAAACATAACTATAATTATAAGTCGATGCTTATTATTCTTTTTTGCTTTCCTTTTCTATTTCTTTTTTTTCATCTATAGTTATTCTTTTAATTAACTCTTCTTTTAATTTCTTTTTCGTAGGCTTCTTTTCTTTTTTTTCTTCTGTAAATTCATAAAAATCTTTAGCAGATATTTTTTTATCTATTTTCCTATTTTCAAGATATAGTTTTGCTATAATATAAAGTACTAAACCTATGCTTGCGGCGCTCTTATTGTTACAAGGCACAACAATGTCTATGTTTGCAGTAGTATTATTAGTATCGCATAAAGCAACAATGGGAATATGGATTTTTACAGCATCATTTAAGGCATTTTTATCTAGCCAAGGATCTACAATAAAGAGAACTTTTGGTTCAAAAAAATTATCTAGTTTTGGGTTAGTGATTATTCCAGCAGGATATCTAGTAAAGAATCTTTTTATCTCAAGAGCATTTTTAAACGCTTCTGCAGCTTTAATTCCAGCATCACGTCTACAACAAAAGAGGATGTCTTCAGGAAGATATTGTGAAAGAAACTTTGCGGCTATAGAAATTTTCTCATCTATTTTTTTTGTATTTAAAACAGCAATTCCATCAGCTTTTCTTCTATAAACATATTGTCTCATCTCAGGTGTCACAGCTCTTGTTCCAAGGTGTACACCGGCATTAATATAATCCTCTAAAGGTACAATTAATTCCTCACGTTCTTTTTCTTCACCATCTTTTTTTTCTTTTATTTCTTGCTTTTCTATTTCTACTTCTTTTCTTTCCATTTCTTTTTGCTTAACCATTTTAGTCTAAGCTAAAAGCAATTTAAAAATCTTGCGAGTAGGAAACGCCGGGACTGGGATTCGAACCCAGAAATCCACGAGGGAAACAGGTTTAGCAAACCTGCGCCGTACCATTGGGCCATCCCGGCTTAAAATTGTAAAGAGCCATATACTTTTAAAGTTTATTTTTACTAGCCTTCGCTTTTCTGTAATACTCGATTGCATTTCTTATTAGTTTGTTGCTCGTAATCTGCTCTAATTTCTCTATTTCTTCTGGATTTTGTTCGATTTTTTTATAGATTTTATAACTGATACTAGAAATACATAAACCAAGAATTAACGAAGCGGCCGCAATTCCATTTAAAAGACCATCACGATTATTATTCCCGTCGATAATGTTGTAAAAGGAAAGCGCTGCAGAACTAAGATAGGGAATAATGGAATTAAATTTACATTGGCACTTATTTCAAAAAATTCTCCTATTTTTTTATTTAAATTCATTTTTTCTTTTTCTCAATAATTTTTCTAGCTCTTTCAAGCATTTCTTTTTTTAAACCAATAAAGCATCCGCCTCGTTTGCCAGCACAATATGTGGCTTCGCCTTCTTTAATGATTTCAGCAATTTCTGGCGATTCTATATCAATATGAGTGATTCTTGCATTGCTTTTACCTTGTTCATGTAAATAGACTTTAACCTTTTTTAAAAGATGCTTTCCTTCGCCTGGACCTGACATAAAATATTAAAGTAAAAATTATTTAAAAATTTATATGGAAAAATCAAAAAAAGAGGTTGTTGAAATAGATGGCAGTTACGGTTCTGGTAGCGGCCAAATTATTAGAACCGCTTTAGCTTTAAGTGCTTTAACTAATAAAGCGTTTCACATTGTTAATATTAGAGCTAAAAGAAAAAATCCTGGTTTAGCTGCTCAACATTTTAGCTGTGTAGATGCGGTAGCGAAACTTTGTAATGCAAAGGTTCAAGGAAATTTTATTGGATCAAAGGAGTTGTGGTTTTGGCCAGGTAATGAAATAAAAACAACAAAATTAAAAATCGACATAGGAACAGCAGGCAGTATAGCTTTAGTACTTCAAGCTTTGATGCCTGTTGTTACAAAAATAAATAACGCTATAGAAATTGAAATAAGGGGAGGAACTGATGTAAAAGGGGCTCCTTCTATTGATTATATTAATAATATTTTACTAACACTTTTAAGAAAATTCAATTACAGAGCGACGTTAAAAATTGTGCGCAGAGGGTTCTTTCCGAAGGGTGGCGGAATTATAAATTTTAAAGCAGAACCAATGGAATTAAAACAATTTAATCTTATAGAAAGTGGCCAGTTTCTTAGAATAAAAGGAATTTCAATAGCATCAATGAACTTAAAAAAAGCAAATGTAGCGA
This sequence comes from Candidatus Pacearchaeota archaeon, assembly GCA_038886195.1. Taxonomy (GTDB): domain Archaea; phylum Nanobdellota; class Nanobdellia; order Pacearchaeales; family UBA284; genus JAVZYK01. The sequence goes on along the minus strand of JAVZYK010000001.1, from coordinate 265,889 downwards.
ATAGACAAGCTCAACAAGCTGAAAAATTATTGAATGGACTTAATTTACCTATTGATATTCAAACCAAATACGAAGAAAGCTATAGTCCAGGCTCAGCAATTACAATATGGTTAGAAACTAGAAATTCAGTAATAGGTTCAAGTGTAATAGGAGAAAGAAGAAAATCTTCAGAAAAAGTAGGAACCGAAGTTGCAGTTCAACTTTTAAAAGAAATTGAACAAAAAGCCGCAGTTGATATTTATGCTTCAGATCAACTATTGCCATATCTTGCATTAACTAAAAGTTCATTAAAAACATCAGGCATTTCAGAACATGCAAAAACAAATGCTTTTGTAATAGAAAAATTTCTGCCTGTCAAATTTAAAATAGATAAAATTGAAAATATAATTTCAATTAAGAAATATTAAAAAAAAATTTAAACTCATTTTTATTTATTAAAAAGAGGGGCTGTAGTATAGCTTGGTCTAGTATACGTGCCTAGGGCGCACGGGACCCCGGTTCAAAATAAGGGCAAGCCCTTATCAACCCAAGGACTTCCCGTTGAGAATCCGGGCAGCCCCATTTTATTTCTATTATTAAAGAAAGATTTATAAAAGGCTTTTACTATAAAATAGTGACAAAATAAAAATGTTAAAAGCTTTGTTATTTTTTTTGATTTTAGGCAACAACTCTGATAATGGCTATAGTCAAAACCCTGAGCTTGATGAAATGCTGGGAGAAAGTAAGCAAACTGAGTGTTTATCTGATTCCTCTTCTTTCATTCCAGATGTCGATACTGCTTCAATAGGCTATAAACTATTCAATGCTGCTAAAAAGTATCGTGGTGTGCCTTATGCTTGGGGAGGTAGAAGCAAGAAAAAGCTTGATTGTATGGGCTTGATATTCTTAGCTTATTCTAATGTAACGGGCAAAGATTGGAAAAAGCTTTCAGTTTATCCTTCCAGGCTTGTAAAAAGTGGCAAGTTAGGCCATCCTGTTGAAGGGTTGGATGGCGTAATTGCAGACAATATACAAAATTTAACAAACAGGATGAGAGTTGGCGATATAGTTTATCTTCTGACTCCTTTTAAGATAATAGAGGATGATTCTTTAGCAGCCATAGATAGCACTGGTTATTGGCCCTGGCACATGGGTATTTACGCAGGTCACAGCAATATTTTGCATGCAAATCCCTTCGCTAACGAAGAAACCCCAGCAGAAGTAACTATTGAACCTCTAGAGAAACTGCTTCAACGTACCAATACATCAGCAATATTTGTTACTAGATTAAGAAATTGAAGGCTATTTTTTTGCTGTTTGTAAATCATCTAAAGTTAATCTCTTTTTTTCTGGAAATGCAAAAACTAAGGGATCATTATATCTTTGAATGTCATCTTCTGAAAGATAACCAATATCCTGTCCTATGTGGGCTTCTAACGAACTATCTGAAATGCCTTTGATACCGCTATGGTGCGGTGTGCCATCTATATTATAATTTTGGAAAGGCGAACCTGGTGGAATTGTCCTAAGAAAATCGTCGCGCTCTCGCTTTGTTTCGAAATATAAGATTTTCGTTCTTGTTGCCAGGATTTCTGGAGGAATTGGAGCTATGTCCTTAGTTACCCCATGAATATAATGTGTCTCGTTAAATGGAGAACCAAAAACCACCAGTACTTTGTTTAGGTTATACCTGGATGTTAGTTCTTGAACAAGCTTGAAACCATCTGTTTCTTTATACCAATTATAAGGTTGTCTTTTCATTGCCTTTTCGCCTTCTATAAAAGCAGCTTGAACAAAACCAATACAATCATAAGCATATTCTATTTTTTTTATTCTTTCAATTTGTTCTTCAAGAAAATTAATTTCCCTCTCAAGATCTCTTATGTATCCTTTTCTTTCGCTTATCTCTTTCATTAGTTCTTGTTTTTTGCTCTCATCTGTTTCTTGCGCGAGTTGTTCTTCTAATTTTTTTATTCTTTCTTCAACTAATTTTTTTAACTCTTTTTTTTCTGTAAGGTTACCTTCCTTAAATCGCAAAATTAATTTCTTATATGATTCAAGATCCTGGGTCACTTGTTTTTCATATGTTTTGTATTTATCTGCATAAACTATTTTTCCCTTGGCTCCTCCTAAAGAGGAATATCTTTCATCTCTAAGGGCGAAAGTTGCCCATTTATAGGAGTTTTCAAAAAGCTTAATTTCCTGAGTTTGAAATTTTGTCAAATCAATTGTATAAATTGATCCTTTAGTTTCGCATAAAGAACAGTATTTAAGAAGTCCATCTTTTATTTGGATTTCGTGCAGTTCGCCATTCAACAAATATTGATAAAAGATATCAGTAGAAAGCCTATGAAGGTAACCCTCGATAGTAAAAGGTTTTTTGCTAAAAACTATTTTGGCTATGCCTTTATCAATAAAAATTATCTCGCTTCCATCAATTATTGGTTCGACATAAAGAGTACTGAAAGGAGAAAGTGAAAAGGTCTCTATACTTATGTGATTATCTTTTGCCTTTACTTTTATAGTGCCTTTATTAGGGTCTGTTTCAATACAGCTTTCTTCAACTTTCTTTTCATTACAAGCATCCGGTTCATTTAAGATAAATGTTTTTTTGCTTACTTTGTAATGTGCATTCTTTAAACCATACCAATAATCTTTATAGGAAGCGCCTCTTTCTAGCAAGATAACATCATCTTCAAAGGTTACTTTTCCAGAAATTTCTGCATAAGGCCGGTATTCTTCTTTTTCATCTATAATTATTTTCTCTAGTAGAACTATATTTTCCCCTTCTATAGATAAGAAGCTCTTTGTTTTTATTATATTTGTTCTCGAAGAACTTGTTTCTTTGTTTTCTACAAAAATCTTTTTCTTACCATCAATTATAGAGCAATAATTATAATCAGAAGTTATAGCTGATAGTTCTATTTCTTCAGCATTTGTAATATCTATAGTGCCGTTAAAAATTACAACTTTTTTTTCAGCTTCTTCTAATCTTACTAGACCCCTTCTGATTACTGCTTTATTTGGCAATATTAGAGTATCATCATAATTCACTATAGATCCGGATTGCTCACGGATATTAAAAGATACTGGTAGAAATGCAAGAGTTACAATTTCTCCATCATATGTTTGTAGTGTGCCTCCTTTATCTTTAATTCCATAATGTAAGAACCACTCTCTCTTTACATTAGGATTATTATTTAAAATAGCAATATTTTGTCGTGCTAGCACATCTATCTTGTTTATTACATGTTCTTTAAACTTCTCTCTTTGTAGTAGTTCAGGATTTTGGTCAATTATCTTTACGGTTTTTATAGCATCTTCATTGAATGCCGCTTCAAGTAATTTTATATCATAAAGCTTAGAGGGTCTTTGCTCTATTTCCTGCCAATTCACTTGGGCGCTAACAAATTCAAGAATATAAATAGCTAAAAGAAATGTGAAAATTGTAAAAAGTTTCCTGGACATTTTATTATTTTGAAATATTTACATTAAAGATCATGAAAGCGTAAGCACTTTCATTTTTGAAATCAGTCACTTTTATTAATACCTCCGTCCTACCATTAGGCAATATAGAAGTATTAAATTTAATTAGGCCAGTACGGCTTATATTAAATAAATTTGTATAGGCATAATAACTAAGGTCTTTGCCAGTCGCATTAATTTTATATTCAAATATCTCTTCTTGTGTTATATTAAATTCTGGGATTGGGGCGATGCTGATTTCTTTTTCAGACGAAAACTCTGTGAAGTTATAACCTATTAAAAAAGCCATTCTGTACGGCTCTTCCTTTAATGTGGTGTTGAATAAGAGAATAAGGATGTAGTTGCTGTCATTAAGATCGATTAATTCAAAGTCAAATCGGTTTTGTTTTGCAAGATCTATGATAAAGAGAAAAGGCAAAGAATTTGGGTTTTTTTCTTGTTCCTCAATTATCTCTTTCATAAGAGAGTATTTTTCAAGAAAGTTAAAATCAAGGGTTAAGTCAGTTGGTTTAAGCAAAATTTGTGCCGAATTTTTAGAGACCCTTACTGAATAGTCAACCTTTAGATTCGTTTTTTCATTAAAGTTTGCTATTACTTTAGTTTTGTTGAACTCGATATCAATAGTATAGCCATACTGCTCAAATTTATTTAAGTTAGCCAGACATTCCTTGACTTTAGTTTCCATGTACTGTGAAAATTCTCTTTCAAAAAAAGTTATTTGCGGAAGAAGACTTTTGCCATCTTTAAAGAAAAAAGGCAAGGTGATTTCATAATAATATCCAAAAGGGCTGCTAATGTTATAGTAGCCTCCTTGTTTTCCAAGTTGAAAAATCCCTTCTACAGATTTTTCTTGAATGCATAATCTTAAGTCCTTGTAGACTGGCTTATCTATATCTGCTTTTATTAAGCCCGTCAAAGGTTTAAAATAAAAAAATACTAGAAGAATTATCGCCAATATAAGAAGGGCAATGATAATAAAAAGCGTTACCTGAGCTTTTTGATTAGTTCTTTTAGATTTGTTAACACTCTTTTTAAACATCAATATAAAAATGCCTTCAATTTTTTATATGTTTCGACATCGGAGATGAAAACATTTAAAAGATTAACGACATATTAATTTTATAGCGGGGTGGAGCAGCCTGGTTAGCTCGCGAGGCCCATAAAATCAAGGTTTCCTTGATTTGCTCAGAAATCTTGATTGAGGACACCTCGAGGTCGCGTGGTTCAAATCCCGCCCCCGCTACTTTTTTAAAGAGGTAGAAAGATGTTTTACATAGGAATAGATGATGCTGGGAGAGGCCCAGTAATAGGGCCAATGGTTTTGGCAGGCGTGTTGGTTGATGAAAAGCAAGAGGCTAAATTAAAACTTATTAAAGTTAAAGATTCTAAACTGCTTTCTCCACATCGTCGCGAATTCTTAGCAAGAGAGATTAAAAAAATAGTTACAGCACATTGTGTTTTAAAAACTTCAGCTAAAGAAATTGACGATTTGATAACACAGAAAATAAACTTAAATAAGATAGAGGCAATTAAAGCCGCAGAAATAATAAATATCTTGACGAAAAACATTCATAAGGCAGAGGTTATTATAGATTGTCCTTCTAATAACGTAATTGCATGGAAAAATTATTTATTAAATAATGTAAAAGATAAAGAAAAAATAATTCTTAAATGTGAGCATAAAGCAGATATTAATCATCCTGTTGTTTCAGCTGCATCAATTTTAGCGAAAGTAACGAGAGATTTAGAACTTGAGAAAATAAAAAAACAATACAATATTGAATGCGGCTCTGGTTATCCTTCAGATCCTCTTTGTATTAAATTTTTAAAAACTCAAAAAGCAAAAGAGCTTGCTAGATTGGGATTGATAAGGAAATCATGGCAGACCTGGGGCCGAGAGATTAAAAAACAAGGTCAAAAGAAACTAAGCGAGTTTTGATCAAAATTCCAGCAGTTTTTTTTGTTTTTTTTCTATCAGATCTTCTTTTGTAACGCCAAAAACTTCAAAAATATTCTCAACAGCAGGAATAATTTGATGTTCAAGATAATATTGAATACTATACTCGCCTTCTTCATCTGGAAGTTTAACTTTTTCTCTAACCAATTTTTTTGTTTCTCTAGTTTCTGCTATGAAATATTCTACTAACATTCCAGCACTAATGGGTAAGCCTTTCTCTTCCATCTTTTTAGCCGCGATAACATGAGGAGTTATAGCTTTATATTCTGACAAGGGTTTTTTAAGTTGAGTTCTTATGGTTATGTCTTCTTTTCCCACTCTTCTTTCTTTTAAATCTTTGATTATTTTTCTAGTATATTCAAGAGCCTTTTTTTCATTACCATCTTTTAAAATCCTTAAAAGTACTTCGTTTTGAAGTTTTCTAGCAAGGTTACACCAATCTCGCCTTACTGTTTCAAATCCTCTTATCTTTAATCTACCATCTTCTGTTATCAAAGCATATTTTTTCTTTGCACCGAACTCGCCAGTCCGTTTCGTAACCCAAATACCTCTGGCATAAAAATCTTCGAGTTCCAATTCCATTATTCCCGGCAGCTCTGAGTTTAGTTTTTTTAAAAATTCAAGAGTTTCTTGTTTGGTATGTTTTTGCAATAAAAAAGCAAAGCCATCTGTATCAGCATAAATTACTTTATAGCTTGCTTCATTTGTTTTACTTATCATGTCGTAAATGAATTTTCTTGCTAGCGCCGCCGTTGCCGCAGCCGCCTCAACACAATAATAGCGTGCTCCGAAAAAGCCTTGATAGCCATAACTCGCATTGGCAAGCAGCTTATAAGCATTGCTCCTCGCTTTATTTATTGCAGAAGGAACTTGTTTATATTCTTGCTTATATTTCTTTCTTTTTTCTATTATGTCTGAAAGCATCAATGAAAAAAATTGTGGTTTTTTTGTAAAATAGACTTTTTTATTTCCTAAATCTACTTCTATACAATTTTGTTCTTTTTTTTCTCTAAATGATGCCAAAGAAAGGTTGTATGTTACTATGATGCTTGCATACATGCTCGTAAAATCAAACATAGCAAGATTTTCATAAAGGCCAGGTGTTGGCTGTAAAACGAAAGCTCCAGTATATTTTTCTCGAGTCCTTCTTCTTTCAATTTCATCATGTAAGGGTTTTCTTTCGGCTATTTCATTATATTCATTAAGATGATGTAAGATGTAATCTTCAACAAGCTGCGACATGCTTTTACGAGTTATTTCAAACAAAGGCTCTTGAATAATATTGCAAAATTCCAGCATATCTGGCCAAAATTTTTCTGCTAACTTATACGTTAAAATAGAATCTTGTAAATTATATTCAAAATAATTGAGCCATTCGTTTTCCTTTAATTTAGAAGATTTCTTCCAACTGTCAAAATCTTTTTTACCTTCACCGAGAATTTCAGTAGCAACTTCATTTAAGCCTAAAGTTTCAGATTGTAAATATTGCGAATATACTGTTTCAATAAATCTAAATAAGTCAACATGAACTATTCCAAAAATTCTTCCAGAATTGATACGGCCACGAGAAAAATAAGGTTGCGAATTATCAAGGCCAAGAGCAAGTTTTATTTTATTTTTTTCAGCTCTTGCTCTTAAATAAGGCAAATCAAATCCATCGCTAAAATATCCTACAATTATATCTGGTTTTTGTTCTTTAATATATTTAATAAATTTCTCTAGCATCTCAGCTTCATCTTTACAAAATTCAATAAATTCTGAAGCTCTAGAAACTTTTTTCCATGTTAAAACTTTTTTAAAATTTTTTGAAACTAAAGATATCATTAAAATTTCTCCCTTGCCTATTTCGAATTCATCTGCTTCAATGTCAAACGCCATTATTTTTGGTTCAAATATTTTTTCTTTAATTTTTTCTTCGATTTTTGTTAGTTTAATACAAAAATCTACATCTAAAGAATTGACTAAACCTCCAAAATCTTCAGCTTTAAGAATTTCTCCAGAAATTTTAAACCATGATAAAGGTACAAATTTTTTATCAATTATATACTTTGTTATAGGATTAATATCATATTCTCTGCAAGCTTCAATCTCTGGAAAATTAATTTTATTAGCTACAAAATGAGCATCTTTATAATTTGTTATAAAAATTTTTAGGGCCTTTACATCTCGGCCGAGAAATTTTTTATTATGGAGTTCAATTTTTTCCACTGCTGTTTTTCTGCTAGGTTGTTCTATTTTTATTTTTTTTATTTCTTCTTTGATCTCTTTTATTTTCCTATCGCTTATTCCTTGTTTGAAGATTGCCCAAAAATAGGGTTCAAAATAATCTACAATGCAGATTCTTTTACCTTTATCATCTCTTCCAATAATTTTCATATAATTGCGGCCTTGCCAATCAAAAGTATCATAATCTATCGGAATAAAATTTATTGTTAGCATTAATTAAATAATTAAGAAAGATTTATAAATAAATGTTACTTTTCAATAGTTACAAAAAATATTTTAAAAATTAAAAATGGTAAAAATCGGAAGGTGGTTATTGTTAGGTTTATTTTCAATAATAGCTATTAAAGAAATTAATTTCTTTTTAGAATCGCAAACAAAGAAAAAAGAAAAAGATAAACTGGAGGAATATATTAACAAAGTAGTAAAAATAATTCAAACAGAACATAAAAGCTATTGGAACGATAGTTTGGACTATAATGAAGCATATGCTTTCGCCAAAGATTCTTATGAAGCAAGTAAGAAATATAATGTTTCTCACGCTCTTTTATTGGCATTGGCTGCTCACGAAACAGGATTTGAAAATATGATAACGGATAGAAATTTGAAAAATTTTTCTTGGGGTTATTATGCGATAAATGAAAATAATCATAAGTGGCTAGAAGAAATGTTAAGAAAACAAGATACTGCTGTTGCCGTTAATAATGTTAGAAAACACAGATTGTTATTAAATCCAAAAATACAACACGATTATGCTGCAATTTTTATAAGATATTGGATGGATAAAAAGAAAATCAAAAATATAGATTCTGCAATTTGTGTTTTAAAAAATTGGAATCCAAACAAAGAACATAATGAAAAGGTCAAGAAAAAATTTTATAATTTTAAAAAAATTTTAGAAAACGGCTTTTAGAGCAAACTATTTAAGTTTTCTTTGATTTAGTTTTTTATGGGTTTACAGATTGGCGAACTTGTACCAAAAAAAGAGATAAAACTTGAAGATTTAAAAGGCAAAATTATAGCGGTAGATGCTTTCAATGCTCTTTATCAGTTTCTTGCTAATATAAGGCAGCCCGACGGAACTCCGTTAATGGATAGCAAAGGAAGAATAACTTCACATCTATCAGGATTATTTTATAGAACAACCAACTTAATGTCAAAAGGATTGAAGCTTGTTTATGTTTTTGATGGAAAGCCTCCCGAGTTGAAAGAGGAGACTGCAAGAGCAAGAGCTGCTCGTAAAGAAGAGGCTCGAGAGAAGTATGAAGAAGCCAAGGAAAAGGGAGAGAAAGAAGAAATGTTCAAATGGGCCAGACAAACACTAAGGCTTAGCGATGAAATGATTCAAGAGAGTAAAGAGTTATTGCGAGTTTTAGGCTTGCCAGTTATTCAAGCTCCGAGCGAAGGTGAAGCGCAATGTGCTTTTATTGTTAAACGAGGAGATGCTTACGCTGTCGCGAGCCAAGATTACGATTCTTTGCTTTTTGGAGCTTCGCGACTTATACAAAATTTGACTTTAGCCAAAAAAAGAAGATTGGCTTCTGGAGCATATGTTCCGATAATGCCTGAACTTATAGAGCTCGAACGAGTTTTGAATAATTTGCAACTCAATTATGAACAACTTATTTGTTTAGGTATTTTAGTAGGTACTGACTTTAATCCTGGTGGAGTAAAGGGAATTGGACCAAAGAAAGCTTTGCAATTAGTACTACAATATAAAACTCCTGTACTTATTTTTAATGCAATAGAAAAACAAGTTCAAGAAGGCAAGATCCCCGAACTAGAGTTTGAATGGCGAGACATTTTTGAATTATTCAAGAAACCAGACGTTACAAGCAATTACAATATAGAATTTGATAAAATTAATACAAATGCTATTAAGAGAATTTTATGTAAGGAACATGATTTTTCTGAAGAAAGAGTAGATTCTGCTTTAGAGAAAGTTTATGAACATAAAAAAGAAGCAAGCCAAAAAGGTTTAGATAATTGGTTCTAAAATTTTAAATCATTGGATTAAAACCAATAATTAACATTATAAGTCCAATTGCTGCATCAATTCCTAAATAAATTATTGGATTTGTTGGTAAATTTTCTAAAATCCAAAAAGTTATTCCTAAATTAATCAAAATTCCAGCAACACTCACTATAATTATAACTAATCCCAATATTAATAGCCAAGTTTTTGCAGGATTCCCATAAAAAACCATTTTACTTTCCTCTTTTGTTTTTTTATTTTTATTAATTTTCTTATATTTATAAATTTGTCGATAATTATTTTCTTATTTCCCTAAGTCTTTTTTTTAATTTATCGCGCATCTCTAAGAGTTTATCTATTCTAGCCCTGTTGGCTTTATCCCCTTTTTTCATTTCTTTATCTAAAAGATTTTGTATTCTATTTAAATTTCGTTTAATTATATCAATTTCAGCGGGCGGTGGCAACATCTTTTTTTCTTCGTGAGTTATTGCTTTTAAAACTTCAACATAACAAGAAGCCTTGGCTCTCTGACCTTTGTTGTTTCCAGCAATTGCAGTAAAGGTAGTAGATTTATATAACTTAACCTTTTGTGAACCTTGCGGTGCTTTTTTTCCTATTATAAATGGAGTTATTTCAACCCAGTCTGCATTATTGGCATGCCAATTTATTGTTGTTACCCCACCTTCTCCTATTCTTTTGGGATTGGCTTCTATATAAACTTTTATCGGCGGCGCTTCTCCTTCAAATACCGCAATAATATTTATTAAATTCTTGCCAGCAAATACCGGAGATTTTAAATTTAAATTGAAACTTCTTGACTTACAAGTTCCTTTAACATATTGGATACGCCATTCTTTAAATGTAGCATTCTTTGCGGGAATTGCAGTTAAATTTACGGTTGTATTTATTGGATAGCTGTGTATCCCTGGAGAAGGAATTGTAGTACCAGGACCTTCTACAACTATTTTAATATTTATATGAGGAGAAGCTCCGCTAAATATAGCATATAAAGTATGATCAGAGTCCATAGTTATTGTTACTTTAGGATTTGCACCCAAGTTTACTCCATCAAGTTCCCAATGATCAAATTTAGCATTGTTTCTAGGAATCGCTCTTACAGTTATTTTTGAATTTTCTTTTTTTCTATAATTTCCTGGAGCAGGATTTGTTGTACCATATCCTTGAACCCCTATTGTCAATGTATAATGATTATCTCCACCACCATCTCCACCTCCGTCTCCACCACCATCTCCACCTCCGCCACCACCTATACTAATATGACCACTAATTCTGCCAAAAATCCATGCTAAGAGCTTTATTATTCCTATAATTATTAAAATTGCAGCAATTGTATCAAGCAAAATACAAAGTTCATGAGGAAAAGGAGCTCCTAAAGGTGGGCAAAGCATACGATGACCAAAAAATAGCCATAAAAGAGAAAGAGCCAGAAGAATAAAAAACGCAACATTTCCTTGAGCTCTGAATTGAATAAAAAGTAGAAATCCTATCACAGCAAGTATTAAAAATAAAAGCCAATGGCCTACTTTGCTTATTATAGGTCCATAAAAGTAAACTACTCCTAAAGCTCCTATTGCAGCCATTATAAGTGAAATGACAATTCCAGCACCTTTTTGCGCTCCAAAAACATTCTGGAGCACAAACCAACAAAATGCAAAAATCAATAAAAAAAGCAATGCGGCATTTACCCACTCGTTTTGCGCCAATTCTGAAACGGAAGGAAAATCTGTAGCGCCGAAATATCCATAACCATCATAAGCAGAAACACAGTGAGCAGAGATACAAATGAAATATAAAATAAAAAACAATATAATCCCTCTTTTCATAATTTTCTTAAGGAACTATGATTTAAAAATTTATGGCTTTTTAATTAAAAAATTAATAAGGCTTTAATTCTAAAATAAGAGTTTCTTTATCAAGTCGATATTTTTTTATAGGCAATCCCAAAGGAATTAACTTAAAATAAGCTTTATCTTTAGCAAATGCTTTTATTTCAATACTATTTTGTAATTTATTTATTATAATGTCTTTTTCACTTTTAACACCAGGCAAAGCAATTTCATAAACAATTTTATCAGAAAGCCTTCTTACTTTGGTTTCAGGCTCTTCTCTAGGAAGTTTGGCCAGTTTTAATGCCTCTTCTTCTGATATTTTTGGTTTTGGCAACTCCTTTTCTTTAATTTCTTCTTTGATTGTTTTAATAGGAACCTCTTCTTTGTTTCCAAATTGTTTAACTTGAATTATCGGTTCTCCATTAGGGCTTTGTTTTATACTTATGCTTATTCCAGAAACATTTTCTGGTTTTATCTTTTCTCTAGCAATCAATTCATCATATTCTTGAAACTGTTTTTCTATATCCTTTACAAATTTTTTTACTAATTTCTCAAAAGGAAATTTCATAAAAAATGGCATTCCAAAAGCATCTTCTACTTCTTTCACCATTTCTTTAACTTCTTTGTCTAAGGCTTTATCTCTTTCTATTTGTGTCTTTAATTTAGCTCCACAATATGGGCAGAAATTAAAATTAACATCTATTTTCTTACCACAACTACATTTGATTTTTTTCTTGAACATATCTAAATTATTTATTTTGTTTTATTTAAAACTTTCTTTTTAAAAAAAATAAAGGAAATGTTTTTAAATATTTCAAACTTATAAAATTTGATTTAAAAATTAAGATGTCTAAAAAAACAAAAGAAAAAGAGAAAGAAGAACTCAATCCAGAAGATTTAATAAAACGATATATAGGAATTAAAAAAGCTGAAGACAGATACATTAAAAATCCTCACGATGTTTTTGCTTTAAGAACGGTAAGCGCCATAGAAGGAACACCCGAAGAACGGTTAAGACAAGCAACACCAACAGAAGTAGGAGAAAAGTTGATTGAAACAAAAATGAAACTGCTAGATGAAGTTTCTGAAAAAGTTTCTTACGCCGATATAATAAAAGATAAAGATGCCTATGAGTTGTTAAAAGAATTGCCACCACTAAAATTAGGAAAAGAAGCTTATAAAGATTTGGCAGAGGCTCATGCACAATATAAATACATAGAAAAAATAGGAGAATTAGATAAAGGAGAAAAAAGAGCATATCTTTCAGATTATTTATCAAAAAAAACAGGAAAGAAAAGCGATTATTATCTGGCTTGGGCCGTAAGAGATATAGATGCATTGTATGTAGGAATAAAATTTGAAGCAGAAAGAAAATTAAAAGAAGAATTGGATAAATGTAAAGAAAAGAAAAAAGAAGAATAATTTTTTTATGTTTCTTTTATTTTTTCACTTTTCACTAATTATTCTATCGATTATTTTTGCCATTTCTCTTACAAACAAATCAGTTCTTTTCTGCCATTCTTCGATTTCTTTGCCAGAAACTTCTGTTCTATTTCCATGCAAAATTTCATGAGCCAAAGTATACATTTCACGATACCATGCAACGTATTTTGGATCTAAATTCTTAGATATAACAAAAGTATCATGTAACATTTCTGCTATATGTTCAGGACTTGGAGGCATTCTTTTTGCTGCAATAAGAGCAGCATGACTTGAGTCAACCATTGCCCAATAAAGCCCTTCAATACTGTTAAGTAAAGCTGCCTTAGTTCTAGCCATATGCAAAGGAGCTCTTTGTAATATTACATAAATTGATTCAGGAGTTGCTTTAATTTTCCCCTGAGCAAGCAAAACTTTTAGGGGCGTGAAAAAACCTCCAAAATCAATTAAAGGTTGACCCCATCTAATTATGTTTAAAATTACTGGTTCTCCACGCAACATTTCTTGCCACCAAGTACTTAGCCTTACTGAATTAATATGTAAAGGCTTTCTATACGGATTTTCTCTAATTAACTTTCCTAATTCTTCTCGATACCAAGCAATCAATTCAGCATCCCATTGTATAGAACAATCATCAAGCAATATGATTATGTCAATATCGCTTCCCTTTACTGCCTTACCCTTTGCACTAGAGCCAAAAAGCACTATAGATTTTATTATCTTGCCAAATTTTTCATAAACTTTTGTAGCAAAATCATACGCAATATCTTGTTCTTCTTTTAGGCGCAAAGAAGGGAATTCTTTTTCAGAAACTTTTGTCTTCTTCTTTTCTTCAACCATTTTACCTCTTTTAAACTTATATTTTGAATAATTTTTATTTTTTAAATATTATCTTTTATTCCATAGGAGTTCCTGCAAATCTTTGGCCTTTTCCAGGCATTGATCCTCCTAGCTCCATTGGCAATGTAGCAAATCCAGCTCCATAAGTAGAAAAATGTTGTTCAGGAAGCATCATGCCATAGCCTCCATAATAAATTCCAGGCAATCCATAGCTTCCTCTAACTTGATTCCAAAAAGGTTGCATTTCCATTCCATAAATAGGCGACCCTAAAGCTTCAAGAACGTAAGGTGTTGGAGAAGTTTTAAATTGAGTAACAAAGCCGCCAGCTTCTACTATTTCCTTTCCTCTAAAACCAGCCTTTTCTAATTCTTTTAAAATTTCTTTGAAAGGCACTTCTCCCATTCCTGGGGGCAAATGAGAATCTCTAAACCCAAAATTATCAGTAAGATGTACGTGTTTCACAAAAGGAGCTATTTTTTTAGTTTCTTCAACGATTTCTTTTTCTTTAAAACCATAACGTCTAAGCAAATTAATGTGCCCGACATCCCAAGTCGCTCCTATTAACTTTTGCGCAGCCTCTTTTGCTTTTGATTCACTTATGCCTTCTTTTTTAGCTTTATTTACAAATTCTTCTCTGGCTTTTTGAATTAGTTCTTTCAATTTTTCTGCTTGGCCAAATACAGTTCCAGGAAATACATTCTCTACACTAATAATAGGAGCATTATTTCCAAATTTTTTGAAAGCATCTAATGCAGCGTTAGCAATAGTTTCTTTACTTTTTTCTAAAGCAAATTTATCTGTAGAAACATAAACTTCAGGAGGATTTTCTGAAATAACTTTTTTGAAAAGTCTTAATGTTTCATCATATTTTCTTGCAGCTTCTATTGGATTGTTTTCAATTAAATTTTTTCCATCTATTTCAATTAAATTTTTTTTAATCAATTCTATTTCCTTTCTTTTCTTTACATTTTCTGGCCACACCTTCATAGCTTCGTCGAACCAAGCTTTTATGTTTGAACCTATTCCTTCATAAAGAGCCTGCCCCATTTCGAATGCAGAAAGTGCCGCTCTTTGTTCTGGAAGAAGTTCTTCTTCTTTTATTTTTCCTTTTGTCAATTCATCATAAATTGGAGCAACTATTGGTGCGCTTGTAGAAATCTCTTCATAAGCTTTACTATTTTCCCAAGCTATTTGACTTATTAGATTTTTCCATCTTCTTTTGTTATGTTCTCTAATTTGCTCTTCTGGATCTATCAAAATTTCTTTTGCTTCTTCAGGGACATATTTTTTCTCTCTTCTTAAATAAACTAGCTGTCCTGTATCTTTATTAACAGCAGGAATCACATCTCCCATCTCATTAGGCATTAATTTTATAGCCTCTGTAGAAGGAGCGCCCGCTGTAGCGTGAAAAGTTACAGGAACGTTGCCTTTTGGATTTAATTCATGCGCTCTTTCTAAAGACATTTTAAGTATTTCTTCTGCCTGTCTTCTTGCAATTTCATTCCATCCTTCTTCAGTAAATCCAGAAGGATCAATAATTGGAGCATGTAGCGTTGCTTCAGCTCCAGTAAGTTTTAACAATCTTTCAGTTTCTTTCCAATGTTGTTTTGGAATTGTTTCAAAAACATCTAAACTTATTGGTTGCAATTCAACTACACGCATTCCTTCGCTAAGTCTTGCGGAAACTTCAGAAATTTGATTTGCTGTCTGTATGCTTGTAGGAGCTCCTATTCTTGAAAATGGAACTCTATAACCTGTAAATAATTCTCCGTATGTTGGCTCTAAAGGACTTAAACTACCCTCATAAAATGATTCAATGTTATAAGCCATTTTTATTTAATTATTATCGTATTATTCCAATAATATTTTATTTTATCTTTTTTTCTTTCCGGCCTTTCGATGGCTTCATTTTCTCTTTCTAATTTATTGTATTTTTTTTCATATTTTTTTATTTCTTCGAATATCATTTCTCGCATTCCTTGCTCATTTTGCATTTCGATAAATTCCGTTTTATTTGCTTTATTTTTTTCTCTAAGGCTATGCCATTTTTTGTGTAAAGGTCCGATTATGCTTTCTTCAAATTCCTTTGCTTTTTCTTCTTCATTATTTTCTGTAGCGTATTTTTTTATATCCTTATCATAATGAACAGGAGTATGGAAATACAATTTTTCCTCTTTTTTAGATTTTTCAGATATGTTTTTTTCAGTCGTAATTACTTTGTTCAGAGAATCTTCTAAGCTTATAGATATATTAGTATTAGTTATTGGCTCAGTTCTAAGCACCGGGACTTCTCTAGTAGAAGCATCATTAAAAGTTATTTCAAACTGAAAATCAAATTCATTAGAATTTATTTTTTCTATTTTCTTTTCCAATTCCTTTTTTTCCTTCACTTTTTCTTCTTTTCTTTTTTTAGATATTTTATTTTTAGAATTTCTTTTTGAATTTTTATTTAACATTTTTTGAATTATTTATAAAATTTTATTTCCTCTCACGCCAACTAGGCAGCTCCCAAGAAGGTTCAGCAAAAGACGCCATACCATGACTTTTTTTGTAAACATCATAAATTTTAAAGCACGTCGCAGCTGCTTGCTGCTCTGCAAATGCTCTAATTACTGATTCTTCAAAATTATCTTTTTTTATCTTTCCTAAATCAAGCTCTTCCTTTTTCTTCTCTTTCTCCTTTTTCTTCTCTTTCTCCTCTTTCTTTTCTTCTAAAAAATGATTTATATCTTCCACAATCTGCGCTAAACTTTCTTCTGTTGTTGTTTGAACCAATTTTATAGCATCATAAAAATCTTCTTTTTCTAACTGTTTTTTAAAAACTTTTAATTCATCTTCATTTAATGCAAAAGCTTTAAAATTAATATCCACTCTTCCACCGAAAGCGTAATGGCCTGCCTGACTTACTCTTTGTGGAATTCCTCTGAATTTAAAATCAATTAGAATACAAACATAATAAGGCCTTTTAATTTTAAGCTCACGGAAAGAAGGAGGCAATAATTTGGCTTCTACCGCTTCTTTTATATTTATTTCTTGAGTACCTAAAATGCATAATTCAAGCAAAAGAGTATTAAAAGCATTTACAAGAGAAGGCTCTGTTAATTTTTTTTCAGTCATCATTAATTGTTCTGCAGCTTTCAAATATGGTTTAGCCCATCTCGTATAAAGTTTCAATGCTCCAACCTGGCTTTTTAAATAATTTTTTTCAATTTCATATCTTTTGCGAAGTTCAATCTCACTTCTTGTTTTCCATTCTAAAAATTCTGTCACTCTTGCTTTCAAAATTCTCTTAACTCTATCATTTAAATCCAATTTATCTACATCTTCCGGAGTTTTTGCAACCATAAAAGCATCTCTTAATGTAATAAAACCTATTTCGCGAGTCATCATATTGATGCTGCCATAACCTTTCTGTGCATCGACTTTATCAATCCATATTTGTTTTAATCCAAGCAATCCCGCTTCAGCTTCTTTAGGATTTTTGCTTTTTGCTAAATCATATTGTTTTAATCTTATTTCAAACTCTTTCAAGTCATAAATTATGTTTATTATAGATTTTATTACAGTATTAACAGCTCCCAAAATTTTCATACCTTCCTCTTGCATTCTAGTGGCTCTTGAACCTATTTCAGCAAAATAACCACCGCCAGCAGTTGCAGTAAAGTTATCTACTAATTTTTCCACTTTCATTTTTGAATCTTGCATAAGATCTAAAATCCAAAAATAAATAGGTTCTAGCTGTTCAGTACTACTATCATAAGTTATTGCATGATCCCATATTGGTTTTGGTTTTGCTTTTTCTATCGCTTCTCTTATTTTTGCTTCTCTATTTTCTTTGTCTTTTTCAGCTTCTTTAAGCAATTTCTGAATTTCTAATGGATTTTCAGAATATTTTGGCTGAACTACCGCTATTATTTTATCAACATCTGTCATGTAAATATATAGTGCAGTATATATTTAAAGTTTTTTAAGATAATTTTTGTTTAATATGTATTTAAGATAAGATTTATAAAACTTGAACAATTTAAAACTATATGAAATTCCCATTTTTCAAAAAAAAAGTAAAAAATGAAGCAGTTATTGATTTAGGAAAATTAAAAGAGATTGAAAATAGACATCGGGCTTTAAAAGAGGCGACCCTTGCTTCTACTTCTTCAGAACAAGATTTTGGTTTTTTGGGAACGTTGGCAGCTGCTGCTTCTTCGGATTCTCAAACTCAAACGCAATTTGCATCAAGTTCTCCGAAAGATATTGAAAAAATAGAGCGTCTTGATAGAAGAATCGATAGAGTAATTGAAAGAATCGAACTAATGGAGAGAAAAATTGAACGAATAGAAAGAAGAATTGACTTGAAATATTAGTTAATGTTGGTTGTTAAAAATGAAAAAAAGTATGAAAAATTGCTTTTGCTTTGAGAAATTTTATCTTTTTCTTATTCTTGTACTGTTAATTTATATTCTGGATAGATATACAAAACTTCTTTCATCCTTTTTTTTTGGTTGTTTTATTTTATGTATAAAACGTTCTCTTAACTATGGTGCTGCCTTCAATTTGTTACAAGGTTTCTCTTGGACAAGAATTTTATTGATAATCGTTGCTTTGATTGTTTTAATTCTTGCAGCATATTTTTATTTTTCTCTCCCTTATTCTAATTTACTACATCTTGGTTTAATTTTTTTATTTGCAGGAACTTTATGTAATATGATTGATAGAATTTTTTTTGGCTATGTAATTGATTGGCTTTCTTTTTCTTTTTTGCCGGTGCCTTCATTTAATTTGGCAGATATCAGCAACACTGTAGGAGTGGTTTTGTTAATAATTTTCTTATTAAGAAAAAAATAAAAAAAGATTAAAAAAATAAAAAAATTAAATAATTTGATAAACTACCGAAACTCTAGCGCTAATTTCTTGTTCTGACGGTTTTATGTTTGTTACAGCTTCTTTTGCTTCTGCTACATTTCCTACATCTGCAGCTCTATAAATGGGCCAAGGATAATAATCAAAACTCATATCAGAAACTGACACCAACTTACCAAGCTTTTTGTTTAAACCTGTAGCAATTGCTTCTGCTTTTGTCTTTGCATCTTGAGATGCTAGTTTTAACGCTTCGGCTTTATATTCATTTTGCTTCTCTGTACTTAACTCAAAGTTGATATAGCTTATTAATGCACCAGCATCTACGCCTGCATCGATGACTGCCCCTGTTTTTTCTATCTGTGCTGTTTCAAGAATAACTTTAAATGAATGAACTGCCTTGTAACCTTTAAACTTTTGTTGACCGTCAATCCAATCATATTCTGGATAAATGTTAAAATTTTCTGTCTGTATCTTTTCTTCAGGAATTCCTATCTTTGTCAAGGCAGATGTAGCTTTATTAACAATTTCTGCATTTTTGTCTTTTGCTTCCTGCGCCGTTGAGCCGTTTGTCTCAGCGCGGAAATAAACTATAACTAAATCAGGATTTGCTTTGATGGTAGATTGTCCTTGAACGCTAATCGTATTAGAAGGCGCTTCTTTACGCAGTATCAAAAAAGTTATCAATGCCGCTAGAATTAAAACCGCAACCACTATTATTAATGTTATCTGAACTGATTTTTCCATTTTTGTTTTAACCTCCTTTTGTTTAAATTTATTTTATAATTTAATTAGCCGTTTCCAACTTATGATTAATATGATTGCATAAATAACAAGAGCAATTAACGAGCCAGCAAGGAACCACGCCCACGAAGGTAGAGACAATAAAAATGATTGAAATGCAAAAGATTTGGCTTCTGCCATCTTAGGAGTTGCTTTTAACATGGTTTCTTCTATAGTCATTCTTTGGAAAGAACTTGAAAAAAACCAAATCAAAAAAGTCAATGCGCAAGAAATTAAAATTGAAAGAACCACAGGTTTGAAGTAACTTTTTGATTTAGGTGAAATGATAATAAATTTATTTGAAACTTTATAAACAGGAATCTTTTTGCCTTTAATGCTCCAGAAATAATTTTTTGTTGTTTCTATTAAATCAGCTTTTAATAATTTTTTAATATTATAGTCTGTAGTATTCAAAGGAAGCTTCAAAGTTTTCGCAATTTCACTTTCTGTTAATTCCTTCTCTGAAAGAAGATCTAGAATTTTTTTGCATGTATTGTTCTTAAGAACTTCTGAAATGTATTTTGCCCTTTCGTCCTCAAGCGAAATCATCAAATATTTTTCCATGATTTTATATAAAAAATGTTAGTTTATAAATAAAGCGATAACTTCAAATGTAATTGAAGTTAATTATTTAAACTATCTATTTTTATTGTAACTATGGCAAAAAGAGAAGTTAAGAGTTTTAATTTTGATGAAAAAAAGATAGAAGCTTATGCTTTAGCTAATGCTTTGACACATAATGGCAAAGCTCAATCAAGTGCTGTTTTACCAAAACTATTTCGAGAAGGCCTTTTAAAAGAACAAATTAAAGAAGTTATGCCTCTTGTTCAAAAGATAGTTCAACGAGTTAATTCCATGAATTTAGAAGAACAGCAAAAGAGATTCACAGAACTTGAAAATTTAGTAAAAAAACGAGAAATTAGAGAAGGTTTGCCTCCTTTACCTAATGCCATTAAAGGCAAAGTAGTTATGAGATTTGCACCATTTCCTTCAGGTCCTTTACACATAGGTAATGCAAGGCCAGCTATCTTGAATGATGAATACTGTAAAATGTATGATGGAAAATTGCTTGTTGTTATAGACGATACTATTGGTTCTGAAGAAAAACAAATTGTTGAGGAATCTTATAGTTTAATTCCAGAAGGATTGGATTGGCTCGGTGTGAAATATGAAAAACCAACGCTTTATAAATCAGACAGAGTTGAAATATATTATAAATATGCTGAAGAGATAATAAAAAAAGATAAAGCATATGTCTGTTTCTGTGATACTAAAACTTTACATGAAAACAGAATAAAAGGAAAAGAATGTGAACACAGAAAATTTAGCGTAGATAGAAATCTTGCAGAATGGAAAAAAATGTTAAATGGAGAATATAACCCAGGACAAGCGACGTTAAGATTAAAAACTAGTATGAAGCACAAGAATCCTGCATTTCGTGATAGAGTTCTTTTTAGAATTACAAATAAAGAACATCCAAGAGTCGGTAAAAAATATAGCGTATGGCCTTTATTAGAATTTTCATGGGCAATAGATGATCATCTTCTTGGAGTTACTCATATTTTACGCGGCAAGGATTTAATGATGGAAAGCGAAATGGAAAAATATATCTGGAATATTTTTGGATGGGAGGCACCAGAAATAATCCACTCTGGTTTAATTCAAATTGAAGGAGCAAAAATTTCTAAAAGCAAATCACAAAAAGAAGTTAAGGAAGGAGTTTATAGAGGATGGCACGATCCAAGAACTTGGAGTTTGCAATCCCTTGCAAGAAGAGGTATAAAACCAGAAGCTATTCGCGCCTTTATCTTGGCTCTAGGTTTAACTCAAACAGAAGCAAAAGTACCAATAGAAAATCTTTATAAAGAAAATAAAAAATTTGTCGAATCAAGCAATAGATATTTCTTTATTGCAGAACCTGTCAAAATCACTATCAAAAGCGCCCCCAGATTAAAAGCAAAAGTTCCTTTACATCCAGATCATCTAGAACGAGGCTATAGAAATTTCAATACTTTTAATAAATTTTATATTCAAAAATCAGATTATGATTTTATAGAAAAAAATAAAGGACAAAATTATAGATTTATGCATCTTTTTAATTTTACTAAAAATGACTATTTCGAATTTCTCTCTAAAGAATATGATGAAAAATTAAATGCTAAGCTTATACACTGGCTTCCAGTAGATAAGAATTTAGTAAATGTAGAAGTTTTAATGCCCGACGGTTCTGTTATTGAAGGTTTGGCCGAACCTATGGTTCGTGAACTTAAAGTTGGAGATATTTGCCAGTTTGAGAGATTTGGTTTTTGTCGTTTAGATGAAAAAACTAAGAGAAAGCTAATTTTTTGGTTCGGCCACAAATAAAAGGAAGTTTTTTATAAGCCAGCTTTTTTAATATTCAATGTCAAGAAAGAAAAAACCAAGAGTAGATAAAATTTTTCAGGATAATGGAGGAGGCTACATTATTCCTCCAGTTCAAAAACCATTGCCGGAAGAAGTTGAATTTATAGAAAAAGTCAATGAAAAAGAAAAAAATTATGTTCTTGTAATTTGTGAAAAACCACAAGCGGCAATGAAGATAGCTTATGCTTTAGCCGATATCGCCCCTATAAAAAGAAACATGGGAGGAATTCCCTACTATGAATTAGAGCACGATTCTAAAAAATTTATTGTTGTTAGCGCCGTAGGACATCTTTTTGGACTTGCTGAAAAAGAAAAAACAACATCATGGCCCGTTTTCGAAATAGAATGGAGGCCAATTCCAGGATTTGCGCGCAAATACGCTTCTGTTATTTCACACTTTGCAAAAAATGCTTCTGATTTTATAATAGCTTGCGATTATGATGTTGAAGGAGAACTTATCGGTTTCAATGTTTTAAGATTTTTATGCAATCAACAAGATGCAAAAAGAATGAAATTTTCAACATTAACTAAATATGATTTGTTAGAATCTTATAAAAAAATTATGCAAAACATTGATTTCGGTCAAGCATATGCTGGTGAAACTCGTCATTATCTCGATTGGTTTTATGGGATAAATTTAAGCAGGGCTTTGATGGAAGCTCTTAAAAACGCCGGAGTTTATAGAATAATGTCGATAGGTCGTGTTCAAGGACCCGCTTTAGCTTTAGTAGTAAAGAGAGAACAAGAAATTAAAAATTTCAAGCCAGCGCCTTATTGGATTGTATTTCTTTCTATAGAAGGAATAAATAATATAGAACTAAAATATAATAAAGAAATTTTTTCAAAAGAAGAAGCTGAAAAATTTTTAAAGCTTAAAAACGAAATTGCAGAAGCAGAAACAATAGTTGAAAAAAGAAAATTAAAACCATTACCTCCCTTTGATCTAACTTCTTTACAGTTAGAAGCTCATAAATTCTTTGGTTTCTCACCGATGCAAACTCAAATGATTTCTCAAAATCTTTACCTTCAAGGCTTAATTAGTTATCCAAGAACTTCATCACAAAAGTTGCCTCCCACTATCGGATTAAGCAAAATTCTTACGAGAATTGAAAAAATTTATCCAGATCTTGTGAAGTTTGTAACTAGAACTAAACCAATTGAAGGTAAAAAAACAGATCCAGCCCATCCAGCCATTTTTCCTACTGGAGAATATCCTGAAAAATTAACGCCTCAAGAAAGACAAATTTATGATTTGATAGTTAGAAGATTTCTCGCATGTTTTTGCGATGACGTTTTAATTGAAGAAAAGAGAATTATTTTAAAGATAGATAAAAAAGAATTTTCTTCTCAAGGTTTAAAAATATTAAAAAAAGGATGGCTCGATGTTTATCCTTACAAAATTGAAGAAAAAATTTTGCCTGATTTAAATGGAAAAGTTAGGATAAAAGATATTAGACTTGAACAAAAAGAGACCCAACCTCCTAAAAGATATAGTCCAGCATCGCTTGTTTCAGAATTAGAAAAGAGAAATCTTGGGACAAAAGCTACGAGAGCAGCGATCGTAGATACGCTATACAAAAGAGGCTATATTGTAGGAAGTTCAATACAAGCAACAAAACTTGGAATGGCTGTAGTAGACGCATTCAAGAACAATTGCCCTTTAATTATCGATGAAAAATTGACAAGAAGTTTTGAAGAAAAAATGGAAAGAATTCAACAAGAAAAAAATGTTAAAGCCATAATTAAAGAAAAAAATCAAGTTATAGAAGAAGCAAAAAAAACTTTATTGAAGATTTCAGAACAATTCAAGAAACACGAAAAAGACATAGGAAAATTTTTAATCGAGGCCCACTATGAAGTTCAAGAAGAAACAAAAAAAGCAAATATTTTATTTAAATGTCCTATTTGTAGTAAGGGTTCTTTGATCATTTTGAGAAGCAAAAAAGGTAAAAGATTTGCAGCATGTGACGAATACCCTGAATGTAAGACAACCTTTGCGTTACCCCAATTCGGTTTAGTTCAGCCTAGTGAAAAAAAATGTGAATGTGGATGGCCAATGTTAATACTAATAAGAAAAGGAAAACCTCCATGGAATTTTTGTTTAAATCCGAGCCATTATAAAACAAAAGAGAAAAAATCCAAATTAAAAAGAAAAAAAGGAAAAACTAAAAAATAGAAGAAAAACAATTTTTATCGTGCTTTTATTCCTTTATCTGTTATCTCAAATAAAAATTCTTTTTCTGGAAGGCTTCGATGTTTTCTAAGAATTGCTTTCTTTTTATGACCCAAATTCTGTAATTCTATAATACATTTACTCCAGTATCGCAAAATATCACCTCCAACCATAACAACTTTTTTTTCTTTCCCCGCTTCAAAATCTTCTCTAGAAAGAAATTCGCTATATACTTGGTCTGTTATAATGACTGGAATTTGTTTTTTGCGAGCTATTTCGTTTAGAATTCTTAATTGTCTTAAAAGTGACCTGTTTATTGCTTTTATCTTTTCGTTATTTTTTTCTTGAGTAGCTTCTCCTAAAGCAAGTCTGTAGAGCATTACAATACTATCCACTATGATGAGCGACACATTGTATTTCAATAATCCTAATAATTTTTCAAATGCTTCTTTTTGTTCGTGAAAGTTAGTAACTTTAAGCAAAAATATATTTTTTATAATCTCTAAAGGGGCAAGCTGTTTTAATCTATCTATAGAAAAACTACCTTCCGTATCAATATATATTACTTTTTTGCCAAGCTTTGCCTGACTTGCTGCGGCCATCATACATAGATTGCTCTTACCAGAACCAGCAGGTCCATATAAAGTTGTAATGATGTCTGTTTCGTAACCTCCATTGAGCCATTCATCCAGTTCTTTTGAGCCTGTTGAAATTTTCATTAAAATTTTAAAAATTTTAAAAAGTTATAAAGTTTATTGTTTAATATTATAATATAAAACAGCAAAATTTATAAAAAAACCATTATCTAAACTAAATAAAAAATAATGTAAAAACGAAGGAAAAATGACAACAATAGTTGCACCAAAACTCACTATAGATGAGTTTAAAGTTGAAATGTTAAATTTAGGTAAGAAATTTATAAATGTTTCTTTTGGCTATACTGCTTCTATTAAAGGTTTTAGCAATAAAGACAAAATTATAAGAACTTTCAATTTGGGAGAAAATGTCGTTACATTTATAATATCTGCTCTTAATGACATTAAACGTACTACAGGAACAGAAACCGCAATAATTGATAAAGAAGAAGAAATAAAAGAAAAATTAACCAATATTATGAATAGACTTATTCAAGAAATTAAAGATTTAGCAAAGATAAAAGATCATGAAAAATATATGAAAGCGTTCAATAGGTTAAATTGTTATAAAGTGACTTTTCCCGAAATCGTAATTTAATTTCAACTTTTTTCTTCAGAAAAAATCTGCGCTTGAAATTTGAATATATGACAATTTGGATTCATCCAGATGTTGCTTGGTAATCCAGCTTTATTGCATGTTGCTTCAAGAAACTGCAAAACATTCCATTTATGTTCTAAAGCAACTTGAGGCAAAAGCAAGCCAGAAAAACCCGAAAATTGAACGATTAAACCATCTTTACCTATTTCAATTTCTTTCAGAATATCAAGTCCTTTAGCTTTAATTTCTTGAGGCGTAGTCAAAACAGAAATTTCTATTTTTATTTTATCAAGTTCTTTTTCTTTTAATGGCTTGAATCTTGGATCTTGAAAAGCTGCCGCTTCTGCAGCTTCAATTACAGCTTCGGCAAGAGGTTTAACAGGATAAGGAAATCCAATACAACCTCTAAGATTACCATTTTTAGTTAAAGTTACAAAAACTCCCGTTGGTTTTGAAAATTCCCTCTTTTCTTCTTTATATTCAAGTTTTTTTCCAGAAAAACGCGTTTCTATTGCTTTCCTTGCCAGTTTCAAGAGTTTTCTGCCTTGCTCGTTCGTTAACATTTTTCAAAATTTTTTAAACTAAAAAAATGCTCCCTCCGGGATTCGAACCCGGGTCACAGCCTCGAAAGGGCTGTATCCTTGGCCTCTAGACTAAGGGAGCTTAACTTAAAGAAGAAAAGAAAAACGATATAAAAAGATTGCTATTTATTTTGCAGTGCCTTTTTATACATCATCTTTAATTACTTCTCTAATAAAAATATCCAATATGAATTCATCAAATTGATTGTGATCTTTTTTCATTATTGCTATAGCTTCTGTAGGACTATATTTTAATGGTTCTCCTTTAGCTAGTCTGTAACGTCTTTCAGAAGTCAGGGCATCAAAACAATCTACAACTCTTAAAATTCTAGCTTCAAATGGAATCTCTCTTCCAACTAAAGGAGAGATTTTTGTTCCTTGATCAATGGCAGGATAACCAGTGCCATCGTAATTTTGATGATGGTGCAAAGCGCAGTTTAAAATAACGCTGTCGGTTACTCCTCTTTCTTTTAAAATATTATAACCAAAAATGCAATGATCTTTAAAAGGATTTGTTAATTTTGTAAATGGTTCTTGGCTATCCAACAGATCATCTTGGAATCTTATTTTACCTATATCGTGCAAAAAAGCGCCTTTCCTTAAACGTTCTTCATAATTATCTAGTCCTTCATTTTCATATTTTTCTAAAACTTCTGTACATTGATATCTTTTTAACTCTCTAAATAAATTTATTGCATAAATCTGAACACGATTGGCATGTCCCTCGTACTCTTTATGTTTTGCTTCTAGTTGATCATAAATTCCCTGAACGATATCTAATGCATGGTTTCTTTCTTTAATGGCGTTTCCTACAAATAAGGCAAATGGCGATAAAATAGCCCGTATATTGTCAAGATCTGTTTTTTTATACCAATCCATTCTCTTATTCAAAAGCTCTATTACGCCAGCAGTTTCTTTTATATAAAAAGGAGCAACAATAACCGAAAGCATATTTCTATATTCTCCAACATCTTCGTAAGCAGATCTTACTGGTGGTGTCCACATTCCTTGCTTTAAATTTTTACATACATAGATTTTATTTTCTTTTGCTGCCGTTCCTATTGCGCCTTCTCCTAGCTTATATTTTAAATCTCTCACGCTTTTGTCAAGATTTTGAGAGACTATTGTTACTAACATTTTATCTTCATTCAAAAGCAAAATCTGAGCAGCATCCGAAGGAATCACACTAACTAAAGCTTCTAATGCTTCCGACATTTTTTCTGTAAAACCTTTGTTGCTTTGGTTTGATATGTTATTTAATATGTTAAAGAAATAAGTCAATTTTTCTAAATTATGATGTGTAGATTTGTTCTTGGTCATTTTTACCATACCAACGATGAAAAAATACAAGAAATTTATAAACATTATTATGTTTATATGAAAAATTAGACGATAAAAAAATAAAATGGGCCCGCTGGGATTTGAACCCAGGACCTACGGCTATCTTAGAGCATCTATAACTCGAGATGAGTTATGGCCATATAAGACCGTTGCTCTAAACCAGGCTGAGCTACAGGCCCATAATTCGATAAAAGCAACATTATTTATAAAATTTATCTTAAATATTTTAAAGTTTTATAGTTTCATTTAAAATTCTAGAAAATTCTTCGAAATAAAAACTTATATTTCTAAGAATTAAAGATAGAATCGATACTTTATGATCTAACTTCATTTTTAACTGTGAGGCTTGAAAATAAAAACGACTACCTAAATAACTACAATAGCCTTTTTTAAATAACCCCTCATTTAATAAAAGTTCTTCTCCTTGGTTTTTCAAAAGCAAGAAATCATAAAATAAATTTCTTATTCCTTTTGATTCATTTTCCTTCACAATTTCTTGTAGCTTTTTTATTTTTTTGGCACGCTCTTCATAAAAAACAAATTGCGTTAGAATTCCAGCAAGATATGCGGCTATATAACCTTCTTTACCATTTTTGAAAGCAGGCAACAATTTTATCTTTTCTCTTTTATAAGAATTGTAAAGAGGCTCTTTTAAAGAGTTCATAAAAAAATCAAAAAGATTAATTTTCTTTTTATTAAAAATATCAAAGCAGATTATTGGATATTCCATTAGTTTTTTTTATTTATAGAATTTAAAAAATTTATTGAAATAAAACAAATAAATTTTAAAATATAATGTTTCTTATTTTACAAATGCTAATTGGAATTGTTGGCAAGCCAAATGTTGGTAAGAGCACTTTTTTCAAAGCCGCCACTCTCGCAGAAGTTGCTATAGCGAATTATCCTTTTACTACAATTAAAGCTAATGAGGGTGTTGGCTTCGTTAAAGTCAAATGTCCTGAAACTGAGTTGAAAACTAAATGTAAACCGAATCATGGTTTTTGCATTGATGGATGGCGTTTTATTCCAGTAAAGCTTCTTGATGTCGCTGGCCTCGTTCCAGGAGCACATCTTGGTAAGGGTTTGGGTAATAAGTTTCTCGATGATTTAAGACAGGCAGATGTTTTGATTCATGTAGTTGATGTAAGTGGCTTAACAAACGAAGAAGGCAAGCCTACAGAAAATTACGACGTCACTAAAGACATAAGATTCCTAGAAGAAGAAATAGACAAATGGTTTTATAATATAATAGGAGAAAATTGGAAAGTGCTTTCAAGAAAGGCTCAAATTTCAGAAGAAAAACCAATTGACATTCTTGCAAACCAGTTTTCTGGTTTAAAAATAAATGCAAATATGATAAAAGAAGCGATAAAAAGATGCAATTTAACAGAAAATTTTAATTTTTGGACAGATGAACAGCTTCTAGAATTTGTACGTGAGTTGCGAAAATTGAGTAAGCCCCTTATTATTGCTGCTAATAAATGCGATATGCCAAAAGCTCAAGAAAATATTAGAAAATTGAAAGAAACATTTCCAGAGGCTTTAGTTATTCCTTGCTCGGCTGAAAGCGAACTTGCTTTGAGAGAGGCGGCAAAAGATAGTAAAATTTGTTATGTGCCTGGTGAAAAAGATTTTGTAGCCAATGATGAAAAGCTAAACGAACAACAAAAAAAAGCCTTGCATTTTATACAAGAAAAAATCTTGAATGTTTATGGATCAACGGGCGTACAACAATGTCTTAATGAGGCTGTTTTTTCTTTATTAAACTATCTCGTGGTTTATCCGGTTGAAAATGAAAATCATTTTTCAGATAGTAAAGGAAATGTCTTGCCGGATGCAATACTTATGCCACGAGGTTCAACTGCCTTGGATTTGGCTTTTGCAATTCATACAGATATTGGCAATAAATTTGTTGCAGCCATAGATGCCCGAAGCCATAAACGTCTGGCTAAAGATTATATGTTAAAAGACAACGACATTATTAGGATTATGACAAAATAATATAAAATAATAAGAAAAAAGCCACCTCTTTTTAACCTCTTTTTTGCCCAGGATCTCGGCTAGCTTAAATCTTAAATTCTATTTTGTTGTTTTTAAAAATTTCATCTATATAAAGATTATTGTAAAACAAAAAGATAGATAAAATATAATCTAATAAAATATGAAATAAAAGAATACAATTAAAGAAAAACACGTTTTAAGACATATCATATTTTTTTAATAAATTTTTTGCTTTAATTAAAATTTCCTTGCTATTCTTATGAGTTAATAATTTTAAAGCTTCATTAAAAGTTGCCCATTTGTAATCATCATGTTCAAAACTCAGTTTAATTTCTTCTTGGTTTGTTTCCGCAAGCAAAAAAATAACAGTTTTAAAAATTAATTTGTTATCTTTTCTATAAAAAAAATTTATAGATTCTTTAAATGAAGAAATGAATTTTAAATCAACTATGCCAGTTTCTTCTTTAACTTCACGAACAGCAGCTTCTTTTTCACTTTCATTCTTTTCAATATTGCCTTTAGGAAAATCCCACATTTCTTTGTATTGTTTAGAAGCCTTTCTATAAAGCAACAGATATAGAATTTTTTTGTTTTCCTTTCTAAAAATAATTACTCCACAAGATTTTTCTTTTTCAACCATTTCTTAGTTTTAATTTTAAACCTTTTTTTAGATAGTTAAACCTCTTTTGGATAGTGGAGCTTTTGATATCTGCCCTTGCTATGTTTAAAATCATAGTAAACTTTTCTTATACCAAGTTCTCTATATAATCTATATGAAATTTTTTCTAAAAATTCTTTCTCATTTATTGGCCTCTTATTTTTTACAATCTTAATAATGGCAGCATAATCGCTTGAAGAAATGAGATTTAACCATATGTAATCTTTTTTTATTCCAAATTTTCTAGATTCTTCATCTATAATTTTATAAATTTGATTTCTTAATTTTCTGTTCGTTTTTTCCAAAATTCTTTCTTCAATATTTTCTTTCATTTTTAATTTTACCAAATTTTAATATGGGTATTTATCATATAATGAGCCTTTGTCAAAATATCTCTTAACTCTTTATGTTTTATTAAAGCCAAGGCTTCTTCATAACTACACCATTTTATATTTTCATGTTCATGGCTTCGCTTTACATTCCAAGTTGCAGTTTTTGCAAGCAAGTATACATCATCTTTCCTTATAATAGTATCTTCACGTTTGAAAAAATAACTAGTAACTTCTCTAAATCCAGGGACAAATACTATATCATTTAAACCAGCTTCTTCAAGAGCTTCACGAAATGCAGTAAGTTCTTCAGTTTCTCCAGGTTCTACCTTTCCTCTAATAAAACCCCAGTAAGTTGGATATTTTACAAGGAGGTACTCTGGTTTTTTTTTGTTAATGTTGAAAACTATAGCACCACAACTTAAACTATATTGTGTTCTTTTTTTATTTCCAACCATTCTTTTTTGTGGCATTTTAAAAATAAAAAACCAGAATTTAAAAGATTTCTTGTATTTTATAAAATATGCATTATTGTGACAAAAGATTTAAATATTAGCTCTCATCATAATTTTTATGCCACAAAATTGTCCATGGTGCGGAAAATTGCTTGAACCAAAATCTTTAGATTTAGGTACTTCTATTAGATATGTTTGTAGTAAATGTGGCTTTAAAATTAAAGAATTTGCCAAACCAGAACCAAAGAAAGAAGAGCCCAAACCTCAAGTAATTGAAGTAAAACAGGCAGAAATTCCAGTAGTTAAACAAACGCCGGCTTGGCCTTTTATAGTCGGAGCAATAATTTTAATCTTAATAATTATAGTTCTCGTAAAAATTTTCTTAGTTTGAAAATCAATTTTTTAGCCACTCAATTTCTTCTAGATCAAGTTTTAATTCTTTAGAAAAACTCATAATTTTTTCTTCCGTATTCAGAGATATTTTCAAATAATCTAATTCCTGTTTTGCTACTTTATTTGATGAATGAGTCACTTTAGCTAATTTTTCTGAAATGCTAATTTTTTTAAGCTGTTTTTGTTTTGCAAGCCAAATTTTTAATATTCTTGAAGGAGGCTTATAAGAAGTAAATTTATTGTTGCTTTCTTTTTTTATGCTTGAAATTCCATAAGTTAGTAAATCATTTATATAAATTGAAAATCTCCAATATTGCCATTTTCTGATTCTTCCTCTGAAAACGTCTGCTTTACTTAGCAAATCGTAAGCCTTTGCTAACTCTTCTCCTTTATATTCTCTAGGAATATTTTCATCAAGCCATAAGAAAAAATCATCTTGATCCATATTTTGAACATTATCAAATGCGTTTCTCGTCGCTTTATATTTAAAAATTGTCTGAAGAGCTTTGAAAATAGTTTCATCTTTTTCTCTTACATGTAAAGAAGCAACATCGAGTTTAGTCAACGGTTTTTTTAGTGCCGCCAGCATTTGTAAGTCATTTATGCTGGCACGTACATCACAATCATTAATTATAGCAATTGACTCTAAAACATCAATGGGCGCTTGAATTTTTTCTTTTGCTGCAATTTTAGCTAAGACTTTAGCCACAACGGTTTTGTCACATTTTTTAAATTCAATTAAAACAGCTTTAGAACGTAACGGCCTTAACTTTTCCTGCCAAACATCGTTAGCTATAAGAATTATTGGCCATGAACTGCTTTCTATTAAATTTATCACTTCTTGAATACCTCCTTTATCTTTATCTTCTGAAATTCCTTCAAGCTCATCTATCATTATTATTTTTCCTTTACTAAACAAACTACATTGTTGCGAAGCTTTGCTTATAATTTCATGAATTTTTTGTTTATTTCTAAAATCAGAAGAATTAAGTTCTATAACTTCGTATCCTAATTGAGAAGCTAAAGAATAAACTGCCGAAGTTTTGCCACAGCCAGATGGTCCAAAAATTAATGCAGCTTTCTTTTTTTGTTTTCGAAATTCAAGAATAAATTTTTTTAATTCAGATTTGGACTCCCGAGAGCAAGCTATTTCATCAAACTTTGGCTTATATTTTTCAGTGAATGGCAACATTTTAAATTTACTTTTTTAAAGAAACAAATGAAGCCAGCAAAGCTTCAAGTTGGATAAATTCATCAGAGCCCTCAACTAAACGAAATTCAATCTCACCACATTTTTCAACAAGTTTAATTTTATCTTCATCTTTAATATTCAAATTCCACAATTCTTGTGATATGGCTTTAATTACATCTAAACCTCCAAGTCCTTTTTTAAGCATAATTTCAAGCAATTTTTCTCTCGCATCAATAAAATTTCCCTTTAATGCCATTTCAAGAATCTGTTTAATTTCATCAGACTGTACTTCGCTAATCACTTCATATAATATTTCTTTTGTTATATTTTTAGTAATGCTAGAACTGGCCTGAATTAAATTAATAACTCTTCTTAAATCGCCTTTACTTTTATTATATAATACATTAATTGCTTCGTTATCGATTTTTAGATTTTCTTGCTTTGCGATTTTTTCAATAATTTTTATAACATCTTTTTTTTCAAGCGGCTTAAATCTAAATATCGCACATCTTGATTGAATGGGATCTATTATTTTACTAGAAACATTACAAGAAAGAATAAATCTACATGTTCCAGTGAACATTTCCATTATTCTTCTTAAAGCATGTTGAGCATCTTTTGTTAAAGCATCACTTTCATCTAGCAGAATAATTTTGAAGGGAATTTCTCCTATGGATTTAGTTCTTGCAAATGATTTAACTTTCTGTCTTATAACATCTATGCCTCTCTCATCCGAAGCATTCAACTCAAGAAAATTTTCGCGCCATTTTTCCTTGAATAATTGCTTTGCAATAATAAGTGCAAGAGTTGTTTTACCACAGCCAGCAGGACCGGCGAATAACAAATGGGGCATATTTTTAGCTTCTACAAATGCTTTAGCTCTTTTTACTATGTCTTCATGACCAACTATGTCTGAAAAGGTTTTGGGTCTATATTTTTCCGTCCATATTGTAGAATCAACTTCAGTTTTCTCTTTATTCATTTTTTACAAAAAATTTTGGAGTTTTTATAAATTTTTTTATTTAATTTTTATTCCTTATTCCTATTACTATTATAATATTTTCTTATTCTTTTTCTAATTCTTTAAATGCTTGAGCTTCTTTAGCTTCAGCAAGTTTTCTTGCATCCATCGCTTCTTTTATTAAAGCTAATGGAGAGTTTTTATGTAGATATATTTCAATCTCGTCAAAATGAGTTGGTTGTTCTAAAATTATTTTTTCTTGAAAATCAAGATGTAAAATAGGTAGAAAGCACGCAATTCTTTCTTCTCGATCAGTACCAACTAATTCAGTGAATGTAAGTTTTTTATCTTTATTCTTCGAAAAAAAATTTTTTATTTTTTGATAAAGCTCTTTTATTTTTTCCCTTATATCTATTTTTTTCTTAGGCAAAACAAAATTGATTTCATAGTTGGCCCTATTTTTTATTAGTTCTTTCCTTATTCTTCTATGTTCTGTTTTCATCGCTCTTTCAAGTGCAGACATCAATTCTTGCAAAGTTATTTTTCTATTCCTTGGTAAAGGAGTTCTAGGCAGAAGTTCGTAATGTTCATCTCCTACAACAAAATCTATTATGCTATTATTTACTATTTCATCGCATTTTATCTTTTTCTTATCAAAAAGAATTTCGTCTATAGATTGCATGTTTTTATACAACATTTCTGATTTTATCTTAAGAAGCAAAGCCGCCGCCAATAGAACTTTACTCGATATAAAAAAAATATTTTCCTGTTGCAAAAATTGTAATCTTTCCAAATATTTTTCAGCCAGAATTTCTATATCTATGTCCCAAGGATCTAGTTGCTCTGTTCTTATTAAATCATATATTATGGCTTGCCAACTAAGCTCTTTAGATATCAACATATCATAAAGCTGTTCTTGACTTATTTTTTGATTGTTTTTATTTTTCGTATTTTTTATATTATTCAAGTTGCTGAAAATGTTTTCTGGTTTTTGGTTAAACATATTTTTTTTAATAAAAGCGCATTAATAAGATTGAGTAACCACTATAAAATTACTACAAAA
The DNA here is from genome assembly GCA_038886195.1 of Candidatus Pacearchaeota archaeon. Lineage (GTDB taxonomy): Archaea > Nanobdellota > Nanobdellia > Pacearchaeales > UBA284 > JAVZYK01. The sequence continues at coordinate 231,718 of JAVZYK010000001.1, read as the reverse complement.
ACGAAAGATTTATAAACCTTAACTACTTTTAATATTTATCACCTCTTTTTACCCAGGAAAGGCTTGAGGGGCATCTCCTTGATTTTCCCGATAGCCTTTCCCAGGGTTTTCAATCAAATAAAAATATAAGAGAACAATAAAGAGGGCTTGTATTTATAAAACAAACAAGGGAATTTTTAGCAGCTTACAACCATTATCTTTTTAGTCCTTTTTCTTTATTTTTTCTTGCTTTCTTCTTTTGTTTTGAACTCAGTGTAATGACATCTTCCACAAAAAACTCGGTCTTTATTTTCTGCAAGGAATATACCAGGCCCGCATCTAGGACAAAATCTAGAAACGCGTTCAATTTTTTCTCCTAAAACTTTATATTTTTTCCACCTCTCGCTGCTTTTTTTTGGTTTCCTCTTCTTTTTTCCTTTTTTAACGACTTTTGCCATTTTTATTTTTTATCTTCTGCCTCTTTTTTCTCAGTTTTTGCAGAAGCTTCCTCAGTAGTTTTTTCTTTTTTCTTTGGTTCAAATTTTTTTAAAGATTCTGGAGAGTTGTATATAAAAACTATGGCCTCCGCTTCTCTTTTTCCAAATTTCTGCAATATTTTTTTTACAACGATCAAATCTTCTGGTGCATTTATTATTTTTGCAATTTCTTTTTTAACATATTCGTTTGAAGGAGTGGCTGCTATATCTTCTATCTTCACTAGTAGTTCTCGCCTTTCTACCAAAGGTTTCTCTTCTTGATTTTCAATTTTTAATTTCATTTTATATGCTTAAAGGGTTTCTAAACCTTTATAGCATAAGTTCCTTTTGTTTTAATGTTCAATTTCTTTGCGATCTCGCTTTCTTCTGGCTTTATAATTATTATTTTTCCTTTCCAAGATTCTGTTAAGTTGGTGCCTTGACATATAGGACATTTATCTTGTTCTACAAAAATTTTACATTTTTTACAAACTTTCTTTCCTTTTATCATTTTTTATATTTCCTTTATTTTTTTCCTTTTGTTTTTTCTTTAGTTTCAGCTTTTGCTATTTTCTCTGCTTGAATCTTTGCTTTTCTTTTGTCTTCTTGTATCCATTCAATTTTTCCTAAACCTGGTTGTCTCATTGTCAACCCTATTTTAGGAGGCATCGTTTTAAAACTAATTGCCACTATTCTAGCGATACAAAGATCATTCTTTTTCAAAGACCTTTTAGAATTTTTACCTATTAGTGCATCGCTCTTACTGAAACTTACAAAATCTTCCATAGTTTGGCTTATATGTATCATTGCTTCTAGAGCTCCCAAATTCATAAAAGCACCAAAATTTGTAATTTGAGAAACTTGACAATAAACCAGTTCTTGTAACAATGGTTTGAATACAAGCAGCTTGAAAACAGAATCATAATAAGCAGCAGCATCTCCAGGAATTAAAATTCCTTCACCAACATGCAAAACATCTAAAACAGCAACCACCGAACCCAATTCTTCGTCAATATAATTCTGATAAATCTTTTCAAGTTGTTTTTTAACTGCTTCCTTTATAGGTAGAGCGAAAAGCTCTGGTTCTACTCTTACATGATCAGCAATTTCAACTATATAAAACATTTTTTAAATTTTTACACAATGTTTATTTATGTTTAGAGGGATTTTTAAATCTTTTTAATAAATTATTTACTATTCTTATACATTTTTTTTGATTAGGCCATTTTAAAAGCTTTACAGCTTGAGAATAACTTACCCACTTATAATTGTCATGTTCCTTCCTTGAAATTTTTACTTTATCTTTTTTTACCTCTACAGCAAAAAGTTTCCACTCGAATCCTTTGAATTTTCTTTCTTTCTGTGTTTTTTTATCATATATGAATTTGCCTTTTATGTTAAATTTTCTCATTTTTAAAATTTTTAATCCAGTTTCCTCTTTGATTTCTCTTGTTACAGCATGTTTATATTTTTCATTTGCAAGCAAACCTCCTTTAGGAAACTCCCAACCTTTCCAATGTAATTTTCTATGTAATAATAAATAACGAACGGGTTTTTTTATATAAACTACTATAAAAACTCCTTTTCTGTATTTTCTACGCGCCATTTTCTATTTTACTCTTCTATTAAATATTTTTTTTGTCTTATTTTTATAATCTTTATTTTTTCTTTTTTTGCCTTTTTAGTTAATTCTTTATCCATCGTTCCTACAGTGGCTTTAAACCTTTTTGCCAAAGTGATAATAGCATCATCTGTTTCACCTTCTTGAACTTCTAAAATTGCCTTCGAATTTAAAAATTCTTTTGCAATCGAAGCAGCAACTTTATCTTTAACTTTGGCTGTTTTTTTCTTTTCAATTTTGTTTAATTCATCTATTATTTGCTTTATTGTTATTATCTTAAAATTCTCTTTCTCTAATTCATCTAACAATCTATATTTAACAAGATAAATTAAAAAATTAGTATCAGGAATTAATGCTCGCATCTTTATCTTTTGCTTCTACCTTTTTTTTATCTTTTGATAAATTGAAATAATTATAAAATTTTTCACTCAAGCTTAACTCAAGAGTCCTTGAAACTTTTTTTGCCTTAATAAGTTCGGCTTCAAGAAAATGTTTAATATGATCGTAAGCTTTGTTTCCCCTTATCTTTACAATTACGCTTTGTTTTATTGGTTGTTTATAAGCTATTATCGCAAGAGTTTCTTGTTCAGCTTTTGTGAATTCAGCTTCACCACTTGCTAGCTTATTGATAAGAAATGTGAATTCTGGTTTTATATCCATTTTCCACAATTCCTTACCCTCTAGCTCTTTTTTTAATATGCTTATAGCCGAATCTTTTTTTTCATAAATTTCTTTAAGTTTTTCCAAAAGCTCCTTTAGCGTTATGGGATTTATCCCAGTAACTCTTACGAGGGTGTCTATATCTATAAATCTTGCAGCAAGAAATAGCGCAGCTTCTATTTTTTTTATATTTTCAATATTTTCTTCCTCCATTTTTTTAATTTACTGTAAATCTCAAAATGGCTCCTATGCCTTTTAAATTTTGAAATTGAATTCCCTCATGTGTTTCATTAGATACATACACTACTTCTGCTCCTATATTTTTTGCCTTTTCCTCTAATTCCGAAGCTGTTTTTTTATCGATGGAAGTTGAAATAATGAGAGTATCAACCGCTCCAATTTCAAGGGCCTTAGTAACTTCTTCTATACCATAAACAACTTTTTCAGAATCTTTTCCCAAGATTGAGAAAAATTTTTCAAGAATTTTTTTCTCTTTAGTTATCTCAGCTTCAGCCAACTCTTCTTTTGAAGCTTCAACAAGATGGTGCAATCCTCTTTCATCAGTATAGCCTATGTCTTTAACAGCAATAATTTTTCTTTTAAGCTCGGTTACAAGCTGACCTTCTTTGAGCCACTCTTCTTTCGTAGGCCCCGGGCCTCCCACTATGATGCCTTTCAATTTCGGCATATCAAAAAACAATTCTTTAACATTTTCTGAAATTCTTCTATAAAACTCTTTCGCCATTTCTTCTGTCAAACGTTCAAATCTGGCAGCGCTCTGACCTCCAGCCTTAATCTTGCCTGGCACTCCGCTTGTAAGATGTCTTAATTTTCTTATACTTTTGCCTTCTAATAATCCTAAAGTTGCTTCTTTGCGATCAAGAACAATCAAACCATAAACCTCTGTAGCTTCTAGCATCTCTTTCAACGGCTCTAAAACAAAAGTTTGATCACATCTATAGAACTTTGTTTTCATTGGTTGTGGCGGCTCGATGGCCCATAATCTAATGTCCGGTTGTCCTTCTGTCTTACTAACATTGCCACAAAAAATAGCGAGGCCATTTTCAGGAAGCTTTTTATAAAGTTTCAAATGTCTTATAATTCGTTCGAGAGCATCAATAACATTTGTTCTCGTAGTTTTACTTTTAATATTCATGGCTGTACTTTGTTCAGATACTAATTGAGCCATTATTTGATTTATATTTGATCCAGCAGGAACATAGACTGTTATAAGTTCAGTATGTCTACCCCTGTGACTTTCAAGTTCTTCAATCAAAGCTTTAAGTTTGGCTTTTTCTGCTTCTTCCATTTTTTATTGTTTTATGTAGGAATTAATAATCATATGTTTAAAAATTTCTCTGAAAAAGCTACAAGAATTTAATATCAAATTCGCCTTTTTTACCTTCTTTTATCTCTCTTGCTGCCGTAACTGCTTTCAAATCCTCGAGCAAAGGCTTTAGTTTTTGCAAAGTTTCTTTTTCAATTGTCAGTATGATTTCAGTTTTAAGAGATTTTTGTGCCCTTGCTTTAGCTTTCCTAACTTCTCCTATTATTTCTAGAGCCATATCGCCTTTTTTTTCTATTTTATTGTTGATAAGTTGTTTATTGAATTTTGGCCATTTACTAATATGTATGCTCTTGTTTTTTTCATATTTTTTGAAATGCTGTTGATATAATTCTTCAGTTATGTGTGGCATAATTGGAGCAAAGAGTTTCAATAGAGTTAAAAATGCTTCATAAAGAGTATATTGTGCAGAAGCCTTTTCATTCTTAGTTCCTTGATAAATTCTTTTTTTGATTATCTCTAGATAATTATCACAAAAAATATGCCAAAAAAATTGTTCAGTTAATGTCTTTGCTTTACTATATTCATAATTAAGGAAATTTTCAGTACATTCTTTCACAAGTTTGTTTAATTTTGATAGAAGCCACGAGTCAAATGCTTCGAGCTTCTTAGGCTTAGGAACTTTAGCTAAATGTAATGAGACAAATTTTGCAGCATTCCATAATTTAGTTATAGTTTTTTGTCCCGTTATTAAATCTTTTTCTTGATATTCTAAATCCTCTCCTAGTCTGCTTGATGCAGCCCAGAATCTTAAAGCATCAGCTCCATATTTATTTAAAATTGTTTTTGGATCGATTACGATGCCTTTACTTTTTGCCATTTTCTCTCCACCTAAAGTAACAAAACCAGATACCATGATATTTTGCCACGGTATTTTGTTGTAATGATAAAATGCTTTTACGATTGTATAAAATGCCCAAGTTCTTATAATATCGTGAGCTTGTGGTCTTAGAGTCATCGGTATTAGTTTTTCAGGTTCTTTTGAAATTAACGAAAGAGCAATTTCGGGCGTTAGAGAACTTGTAGCCCACGTATCAAGCACGTTTTTTTCTGGTTCAAACTCATTCGATCCACATTTACACTTAGTTTTAGGTCTATCTTTTATTGGATCGACTGGCAATTCCTGTTCATCTGGTAAAATAATTTCATTACATTTTTTACATTGCCAAACAGGAATCGGAACACCAAAATGTCTTTCTCTGCTAATACTCCAATCCCATTCTAAGCCATTTATCCAATTTTCATAACGTTTAAACATAAATTCAGGATACCATTTTATTTTTTTACCTTGTTTTATAAGTTCAGATTTTTTATCAAGAATTTTAATAAACCATTGTTTCGTTGGTAAAAATTCTATTGGGGTACCACATTTATCATGAACATTAACTACATGTAAAATTTTTTCTTGTTTCACGATAATTTTTCTTTCTTGCAATTCTTTTAATATAGCTTCTCTCGCTTCTTTAATCGTCATTCCTTTAAATTTACCGCCATGCTCGTTCATAGTCCCATCAGAATTAAAAATTATTTTGGGCTTGAGTTTGTGTCTTTTGATCGCTTCAACATCGTATTTGTCTCCGTAACTACAAATCATCATTGCTCCAGTTCCTTTAGTCATTTCTGCCGAAGCATCGGCAATAATTTCTACTTCTTGATTAAATATAGGTACAATGGCTTTCTTTCCTATAAATTTCTTATATCGAACATCTTTTGGGTTTACAAAAATGGCCAAGCACGAAGCAAGAAATTCTGGCCTCGTTGTAGCAATTTCAATTTTTTGATTAGAATTTTTAATAGGAAATGCGATTGTAGTAAATAAAGTAGTTTCTTGCTTGTCTTCTAGCTCCGCTTGAGCAATAGGAGTTTGACAATTAACACAGAAAACAGTAGGAAATTCTGCTCTATAAATTAAACCTTTTTTGTAAAGTTCTATAAATGATTTCTGTGAAATTCTTTGACAATGTTTGTCAATTGTTGAATAATAAATATTATAATCGCAACTAATTCCTAAATTTTTCCAATCTTGTATAAAATCTTCGCGAATATTATCTAAAGTCTTTAAACACAATGCGATAAAATCAGCTCTTGTCATTTCTTTACTCTTAACGTTGTTTAATTTTTCTACCAATCTTTCTGTTGGCAAGCCATTGTCATCTGTGCCAAAAGGATAAAAAATATTGCCATGGAACATCCTTCGAAAGCGCGCTATAAAATCTTGTTGCGAATAAGAAAAAGCATGACCAAGATGCATCTTCCCGGAGACAGTTGGCGGAGGGGTGTCTATAGAAAACTCGATCTTCTTTTTTATATCAAATTTATAAATCCCTTCTTGTTCCCAGAACTCTTGCCATTTTTTCTCTATTGCTTTTATATCTAATACCTTATCAAACTCGCTTTTTTTCTCTTTTTTTGTCATGCTAAAAACAAGAAATGTATTTTTTTAAATGTTTTCAATTCCATTTATAATGCCTTTTGACTGTAAAAAAATCAGCGAAATATATTTAAAGCTTCAGCGAAATATATTTAAAGCTTATTTTATTATTTTTAACAAGCTAAAATGGCCATAAAAAAGAGGCCACAGCTTCATAAAAGCAGGGGCCATATTGTAACTAACAAGAATAATAAAGAAAGAGTTCTAGAAAAAATAATTCTTGCTTTATTTCTTGTGTTTGTTATAATTGTCACAATGATTTTATTTAAAGTTCCTACTTCACAAATACAGACACCAACAACCAGCAAAGCCATAGCTTCTATACAACTTGACAAAACACAATATAATGCTTCCGAAAGAATTAAAGGAGTAATAACATTACAAATGGAGCAATTAGATGTTTTACCAAAAGAAACTAAATTTCAAATATCTATTTCTACAAATGTTCCAGACTGTCAGCTCAAATACGTTTGTCCAAATGGTGTTACAATAGATTGGCACAACTATACTGATGGGCAGTGTGTTGAAATTGAACCAGATCCAGAAGGCAAATGTTGCTTTTTAATGGGTCCTGCTTGCATTCAACTAATTTTAAATAGTAAATTTAACGCTCCGCTTAGATTTCCAAACTGGATGACTATTCCATATGGTACAAATCCTACAGCAATAGGCGTAGAAGACTTAATAGATCCTATTTCAGGAAACATCACTCTTGAAAAAGCTTTATTTTTAGATTCAACCGATGTTGCTTATACAATTCCAAATGTTACTGCAACAGTTTCTCAACCTCTAGGAACAAGACAATTCGCAGTTAAAGATTTGGTACCAAGTTCAACAAGAATTTATGTTCAGGGACCAATCATGGTTAAAAAAGGCAACTATTCTATTTATAATGCAACAATGTATATTTGTTATAATGCAACAACTTGTTATACTGGAGGCATTCCTGTAAATGCTACATATTCTTGGACTAATTTAAATAATTCTGTTGGAATTTTAAATGCAACAACAGAAAAGGTTGTTAAATTTAATGCTACAGAAAAGGGAACAACAACAATAACTGTAACAGCAACATATGAAGGTAAAACAGCAACTCGTTATATATTTGTTTGCGTTTATAATGTTTCTTTACATGAATGTACTGGCCAAACTATAGAAGAAAAAACTGAATCAAAAAACATTGTACCAGAATTAAAATTTGACTCCTATCAGCAAAATCAACAACAAAATCAACCGAAAGAAGTTTACTTTCAAGCTCAACTTCCAGTCCAACCTTCGCCACAACCAGTGCCAGGACAAAGAGGATTAATAAGATGGACTTTGGCTTATACAACTATAACACCAATTATTCAAAGTCAAGGTTGTGCCTTTGAAATTGTTGTAAAGGGAGTAGATTCAATAAATACAACTGCTACAAGAAATTTACACTTCTGGTATAAAGTTCCTACATCTCCAAATTCATGTAATAAGCCTTCAAATACATCAACAGACAAATACATATCAATGTCCCCACCACCACAAAACAACGTTTCTAATTATTCAATAGACTTATATTCTGCTTGGATACAAGCAGGCTGGAATGTAACTGACATAATTACAGAAGTAACTCTTGTTTCTTATGGTGTTTTAGATCAAAATAACCAAATCCATGGCCAAAGAGTTTATTTTGACAATGTTGAATTAAGAAAATATGGAACCGAACCTTCATTAAACTGCACATCTAGAGGAAAAAACTGTTGTGTTAAAGGAGCCGGATTAGGAAATTATTTAGGTGATCAATTCATTTGTCCTGAAGATCTTGCATGTTACGATAGATGCACTCCTTCTTTAGTTAGAAATTTTGAAGGCTTTAAAGCTTTATCTTCAACACCATCAAAATTCAACAAAACCACAGAAAAATGCAGGGTTATTATAGAAGGTAGAGAAATAGATTTGATAGATTATTGCTATCCGCAGGGCATTCCTCCAAATCCTATCCTTGCAGGAGAAGGTTATACGGCCTGTATTGACACAGGCAATACAAGCTCCACTCCACTAAACTGCCGCGGATGGGATAATACTTACGTTATAGATTTAAATCACAACGCTTTTGCTGCTTTCAAAGCTCCGACACAAAACGGTACTTATGCTTTAACATTAAAATTATTATATAATCATCAAACTCCTAATGCTAATTGTAGCGAAGGTTGTTTAAATTACGGTGAAGATAGTTGTAGAAAGTATTGCGTTATAACTGAAATAAAAGCTCCTTTCGCGGTTGGAGAAGAAATTTCAGCTCCTGCAGAATGTTATGATTCTTATTATAATTGTGCTAATGCTCCTATAATACAAGATTGGAGTGCTTGGAGCAATTGCGTGAATGGACAACAATCAAGATCAAGAATCTTAAATTGTACTTATATAGGCACGAATCCTCAATGCGAAAGATATAGAGCAATAACACAAACTGAAACTCAAAATTGTACTGTTGTAATTCCTTGCTCAGAATCTGACTACAGCTGTGACGAATGGCAACCCGCGTTGTGTTCTCCACAATCAACACAAACAAGGACTTGTCAATTAACTTCCACAACTTGCAGCCCTAATGTAACCGGTTCGACAGCTCCTATAACTGAACGCACTTGTGACAGGAATATAATAATAGAATATGTCCAAGCACAATATAGCCAAGGCATTACACGTTCACAAGTTCAAAGAGCATTGCAGCAAGCAGGCTGGTCTCAAAGCGAGATAGAATCAATATTAAATCACATCTATGGTGTAGAGGAAAAGCCATCTGTAAGTGGCTGGATATGGATTGTAATAATAGCCACAATAATTGTGGTTGCAGTAATCGTAATTATTGTTTTCGTAATGCCTAAATCAAAGAAAGGCAAATCAAAAACTGCAGGAGCAGCCGAAACATCCTATCCTGAACTGATATCATATATTAAAGATGCTTTAGCCACCGGCGCAACAAAAGCAGAAATTACAGCAAAGCTTCAAGAAGCTGGCTGGCCAAAAGAAGCTATAGAAGAATCATTTAGAGCGGTTTCTTATTAAGTTTTAACTTTAGAAACATTTTTTAATATTGTTTTTTTTAATTATTATATGAAAAAGGAAAATTTTTTTTTCATTTTTATTTTTATAGCGACAATTTCTGTAATATTTATTAATGGCCAAGAAGGTTGTAAGCCACAAGAATGTTATAGCGATGGTGATTGCGTTAAAATTCAAACTACTTGCTGTCCTTGTAATATGGGCGGCAAAGAAGCTTGCATGCCAAGGGCGATGGCTCAAATTTACGAAGATAAATTAAAAAAGTGTCCTAGTATGAATGAGCTTGTTTGTACCGCAGTTTATAATTGTAAAATTAAGAATTGTTCTTGTGTGAATGGCAAGTGCGTGGCGAGTTAATCTAAAATGAATGAAAAAGAAAAAACAAAGAAATTAAAAGAAAAAAAATTAAAGCTTTTGCCAACACTTAGAGAAAAAAGACATTATTTGGTAATAAAGCCCATTTATGAAACTAATGAAAAAGAGCTTAAGGAAAAAATTGATGGAGCGATTTTTGATTTTATAGGAATTTATGGTTATGCAAAAGCTGGACCTTTATATATAGAGGTTAAAAACAACTACGCGATTGTAAGCGTAACGACAAAATGGGTTGATAAAGTAAAAGCTTCTTTTATTTTTACTGATTTGAAATGTGTCGGTATCAGCGGAACGATAAAAAAGGCCAGAAGATTTATCTAGATTCTTTTTCATTGTTTCTTTTTAATATCGACGTTGTACAAGGAATAGTTTAGTTTTTTGAGGCTTTTAGTAGTTGCGGGCTGAGCAAGTCGCCGAAGCTTCTTGCGTACACCCCAACTCTATCAACGTTCTCTTCTAGAACGGCCTTAGTTGCCTATTTTTACGGGCTGCTTCGAGCTTAGATGCGTTCAGCTCTTATCAGCACAGAGCGTAGCTGCGCGGCCTGCCCTGTAAGGACAACCGCTAAACCAGAGGCTCCCGAAGCTCGTTCCTCTCGTACTAGAGCTTCGTTCCATTCAGGCAACAACACATCTAGTAGATATCAAACAAACTGTCTCGCGACGTTCTTAACCCAGCTAACGATCCCTTTTAATGCGTGAACCCCGGCACCCTTGGCTGCTTATGCACAGCCAGGATAGGAAGAGCCGACGGCGATGTACCAAACCGCGCCGTCAATGTGGACTATCGGGCGCGACGAGCCTGTTATCCTTGAGGTACCTTTTCTGTCATTCTTGGGCCCCACTAAAAGGCCTCAAGAGTTCGCTGGGCCCTACTTTCGTATCTGCAGCTCTCTCTATGCGAGCCACAGTCAGGCGAGCTTTTGCCCCTGCGCTCTACACATAGTTTCCAACTATGTTGAGCTCACCTTTGGGCCCTCCCGATATCTTTTCGGGAGGGTGCCGCCCCAGCCAAACTGCCCGCCTGCCGCTGTCCTCTTTCGAGTTAGAATCTTGTAAAAAAATAGCTAGTGTTACATTGGCGATCCGCTACGCCGAAGCCTCGCTTCATCTCTCCTAGCTACGCTATGTATTTTACTACAAGATTCAACGACAAGTTGCAGTAAAGGTCTACAAGGTCTTCGCTTCCCACTAGATGTCCCTGGCCTTTGCACCAGGAGGGTGAGTTCAGAAGCTCGCTAGTAGGGACAGTGACCACCTCGTTAAACCATTCATGCAAGTCGCCATTCAGACGACAAGGTATTACGCTACCTTAAGAGCCTCACAGTTAGGCCCGCCGTTTCACGGGTCTTAGGCCCCTTGGAAAGGGCTTTCAAACACCGCGACTGGGCAGGTCTCACCAAGTGTACGAAGCCTTTCGGCTTAGCACTTGGCTACGTTTTTGATAAACAGTCGGGCGGTCCTTGTTATTGCAACCTACGCTTGCACCTCCAATTCTTACGAATCAAAGGCACAAACATAGGCACCTCTTCTACCGAAGATACGAGGCCAATTTGCCGAGTTCCCTTACTAGCTTTAAGCTTGCAGGTCTTTACCTTCTCAGCAAGAGCACAAGTGCAAGTTCTAGGTACGATTGCTTGACAACTCCATTCTCGGCTTTTCACGGGTTCTAGGAATCAACAGACTTTCGCTATCGCGATTCAGTTGCTTCTCTTCATTACGATCCACAACTTTCTCGCGATAGATGTCCTTTCGGAGACACTCTGCCTATCCCAAAACGTCACCGAGAATTTCAACATTGCCAAGCAGCGCCTGAATATTAACAGGCTTCCCTTTCCCGCTACTCAGTTAAGGTAGCAGTTAGGATCGGCTAACCCTCGACTGATCGACATTGTCGAGGAACCCTAGCTCTTACGACCCTTGTGGTTCTCACACAAGTAAGATCCTACTAACGCCAGGATTCTCATTGCTATTCGGTCCACTCCTTCTTACGAAGAAGCTTCTACCCGAACAGCACGCCTGCTTACCTGTTTTTCCCGAAGGAAAAACACTAAAGTCTCGGTAGCTGACTTAGCCCCGTCAATTTTCAGTGCCCTGATTCTCGATGGGTGAGCTGTTACGCTTTCTTTAAAGGATGGCTGCCTCTAAGCCTACCTCCCCACTGTCTCAGAATCAGGACTCCTTTCGATGCACTTAGTCAGCATTTTGGGACCTTAACTTTAGTCTCCGTTGTTCCGGTCTCGGTGTACAAGCTTACCCCGCACACCTGTTTCCCTTGTTGCGTTGCCAACACGTTCGGAGTTGAAAAGGACACCGACATCAAAAGATGCCTGCATGCCCAATCCGTACTCTACCGCGTTGGCCAACTAACAAGAGACTATACGAAAGTATATTTCAGCAGGAACCAGCCATCGCCAAGCTAGATAGGCTTTTCACCCCTACTCGTGAGTCATCAAAGCACTTGCCCGTAGCACTTGTTCGGACCTCCACTCCCCGTTAGGGAAGCTTCATCCTGCTCACGAGTAGATCGCTTGGTTTCAGGTCTAAGGCAAGTGACTAATGCTTGTTAGAACACGCCGCCTCTCTTTCGATGCGCGGCTTCGCTTTCGCTACGGCTACGTTGCAGAAGCAACTTAACCTCGCCACTTACCTTAACTCCCTGGCCCGTTTTCCAAAACGTACGTTACAACTCTCCGTAGAGAGCCGTAACTAACTATAGCTGCTAGATTTCAGGTCTTTTCACTCCTCGCTAGAGGTGCTTTTCAACATTCCCTCGCGGTACTAGTGCGCTATCGGACTTAGACTCATATTTAAAGTTAGCTCTTAGTAGAGCCATCTTCACGCATCCTAACCGGGATACGCTACTCTTGAAAGCAGGAAATCAGCATGCTGTCTTAGTCTACGAGGCTATCACTCTCTATGGCGTTCCTTTCCAGGAAACTTCGACTTCGACAGTTTAGCTGTACTCCTGCCCGACTCCACATCTTTTCTATCTTTCGATAGAAAATTCGGTTTGCCTTATTCCCTTTTCGCTCGCTGCTACTCAGGGAATCACTTTTGTTTTCTTTTCCTGCCGGTACTAAGATGTTTCAATTCCCGGCGTCAGCTCTCTCAAAAGAGAGATATTCCTTCTTCAGGAATAACGTTTCGCATTCGGAGATTCCGAGATCAAGGCTTGCGTGCAGCTCCCTCGGACTTATCGCAGCTTGCCACGTCCTTCATCGCAGTCTAAGCCAAGTCATCCGTCTAGCAGCTTTTAGGGAAGCTAAACTATTCCTCATACAACGTCTCATTTGCTTAAAAATTAAGCATCAAACTCCGTAGGTAAAATTGCTTTTACCTACTTCATTTTTATTAAAATATAACGTTTTTTGAATATTATGGACCCGCCGGGAATCGAACCCGGGACCTCCTCCGTGCAAGGGAGGCATTCTACCGCTGAACTACAGGCCCTTATTTTTTAAGAGCCGTAGTATTTTTAAAATTATTGTAAGGGCAAAACATTCAGGACTTCTTCAGCCATAAAAAAATTTATAGGAGGTGATCCATCCGCAGGTTCCCCTACGGATACCTTGTGTCGACTTAACCTACCTTGCTATGCCGAGGTTCCTTCCCGAGGGACATCACCAAGGCATAACTCGGTTGGTTTGACGGGCGGTGTGTGCAAGGAGCAGGGACATTATTCACCGGACGCTGCTAACGTCCGATTACTAGGGATTCCAGCGTCATGAGGCTGGGTTGCAAGCCTCAATCTGGACTAGGACGGCATTTCTGGGATTAGCTTTGCCTTTCGGCATCGCAACTCATTGTTGCCGCCATTGCCGCGCGCGTGTCGCCCAGGGGATTCGGGCCGTACTCACCTAACGTTGCCTGCACCTTCCTCTCCCTTGCGGGAGCAGTCTGTATAGAGTGCCCCCTTACCGGGTAGCAACTATACACGCAGGTCTCGCCTGTTACCTGATTTAACAGATCATCTCACGACACAGGCTGACGTCGGCCATGCAACTCCTCTCAGCGTGTCAGGTAAGCCCTTCAGACTGACCTTCATTCTGCTGTCGCTCCTGGTGAGGTTCACGGGGTAGAATCTAATTAAACCGCACGCGTCACCCCTTGTAGTGCTCCCCCGCCAATTCCTTTAAGTTTCGGTCTTGCGACTATACTCCCCAGGTAGCTCACTCTCGCCTTCGCTTCAGCACTGCAACCTCTCGAGGAGGTCACAATGTTTAGTGAGCAGTGTTTACAGCTAGGACTACATGGGTATCTAATCCATTTTGCGCCCCTAGCCTTCATCCCTCACCGTCAGAACTGTTCTCGTAGCGTGCCTTCGCCATTGTTAGTCCAGCTGAGATTAACACATTTTACCGCTACCTCAGCTGTACTCGCTACGTCTCCCAGTCTCTAGCTTTTCAGTATCTTGTGCAGCTGTTGTGTTGAGCACAACAATTTAACACAAGACTTAAAAAGCCGGCTACGGATGTTTTAGACCCAATAAATGTGAGTCCCACTCGGACCGCCGGGATTACCGCGGCTGCTGGCACCGGTCTTGCCCAGTCCTTATTCGCCATGCTTTTTACACATGGCAAAAGCTCAAGCAAAAAACTTGAGCACTCTGAATTCCTTTCTCACGCTTGCGCGCATTGGAAAATTTTCGCGCCTGCTGCACCCCGTAGGGCTAGGACTAGTGTCTCAGAGTCCTTCTGGGGGCTCCGCCTCTCAGCGCCCCTACCCGTCATAGGCTTGTTGAGCAATTACCTCAACAACTACCTGATAGGCCGCAGCCTCATCCTTGGCCGCCGAAGCTTTCAACGAAGAAACATTCCAGTATTCTTCGCCTATTCCGGATTAGCCTCAGTTTCCCGAGGTTATCCAGAAGCCAAGGGTAGATTAGCTACGTGTTACTCAGCAGTTCGCCCCCTGCTGTCTTACGACAGCAAGGTAACTTGCATGGCTTAGTCGAATTCAGATAGCAGCACTCTCCAGCAGGATAAACTGGAATTAGAGATAGTCGCAAGAAACAAAGGAAATGGCTAGAATCATAAGTTCACTGAATGATTGCCCTTACAACATCATACCTTAATGTATGAACATGTTATTAAGGCACTCATCCGTGACATTTTAAGTATAATTTTCGTGCTTTTAGAATTTATAAATTTTTCGCATGATTCTTCGCTTTTATATAACTTAATTCTATATTAAGGATATTCTTAATTAAACTTGTTTCTGATAAATTTTTATAGAATTTATAAAGAGGCAATGTCTCTTCTTTATTTTTTTCATTCATCTTGACATGTAAATCTGGATTATAAATATTATATAATATTTTTATTTCTTCTTTATCCTCTTCTAAAATTTGACTATAGTTTATTGAAAGATTTATAAAATTAAATAAATCTTCCTTGTATTTTAAATTTCCACTCTGCGCCTTCTCCTGAGCGCTTTCAAGAAGTTCATCTTGTAATTCCGATAAATTTTCAGAAAAAATTTCTTTCTTTTTTTCAACGATTTCATCCAATTTATTAATCATTTCAATTTCATTATCATTTTCAATATTGCTTAGTAAGAATTCTTTTAAAAAAGAATAATGATCTTGAACAGCGTCTTGAAAAAAGAATTTATAGAATTCATAATTATTCACTAAAGAAATGTTGTCTTTAATAAAATCTATTTCTTTTAAAGCATAATTTATAGCAATATCTTTAATTTCTTTGTCGCTCAAAAGTTTTTCTTCATTTTTTTCTTTAATATATATTTTCTTTTCAATTCCAATTTTTTTAAGATTATCTATTTTTTCCTTACTTTCTTTATAATTTTCTAAAAGATTTAATTCATTAAGTTTTCCATTCATTTTTTTTAGAATTTCAATAAAAGAAGTGTAAAGATTATTTGTAAAGTTATTTATGTAGTCACATAATTTTTCTTTGTTTAATTCAAATTTTTCTTCTAAGGCTTTTCCTAAAGTTTCTTCATTCGTATCTTTTTCATTTTTTTTAAAAATCTTTTTTAAAAAAGATCCTTTACGTTTTTCTTTTTTTAATGGATTTTTTTGATTTAAAAAATAATTCAAACATTCATCAAGATTTTGATACTTATATTCCTCTTCATCAAGATTGGTATTTTTTAGAATATAATTTAAAAATTCATTAACTAAAACTATATCCAAAATTTGTTTATTGTTTTCAATTCCAATTTGTTTAAGATAGTTAGATTCTCTCGTATCAATTCCGATAC
Organism: Candidatus Pacearchaeota archaeon; assembly: GCA_038886195.1. Taxonomy (GTDB): domain Archaea; phylum Nanobdellota; class Nanobdellia; order Pacearchaeales; family UBA284; genus JAVZYK01. The sequence goes on along the minus strand of JAVZYK010000001.1, from coordinate 215,565 downwards.
AAAAAGCAAGCAAAGGACTTGGGTTTTGATTGATATCTTCTAACTTTTTGGCCCAAGGATATAAATTATTTGTAAATTCAAAAAAATTATTACAATAACTTTGATTATTTTCAATTTGCAACTGTCTAATGTTTTTATAAACACTCTTCAATATTTTTTTATCTTTTCTTTCTTTTGTCATTTTCATCTTTTCTTTTTTTGATTTATTCTTGGTTTATAAAAATCATAACCTATACCATATTTATTAAATAATTTTAATGCCAAGTTTTCTACTTTATCTTCACTTAAATTTGGGAATTTACCATGAATTAGCTCATGATTTAAGGTTATTGCTCTTTCTTCTTTAGAAAGCAGATAATTAATCACTATAATTCCCTTTTCTTCGTCAATGTAACCTTTATCTGTACGATATTTGTGATTTTTTGTTTTAAGTTTTTTTTCTTTCAATATGAAAGGTCCTTTTTTATATAATATTGTGTAGTCATCTATAATTTCTTCCAAAATTTTTCTAAAATTTTTTATATTGAATATGTTTTTCATGAAATATACAAGAAAAGCGCATATTTAAATCTTTCTATTTGTTACTATTAATTAGTGGTATAATATTGCAAATGAAAAAAATAAAAAATACCAAATATAAAATTAATTAAAATGGATGAACAACATTCAGAACAATCTTTAGAAAATATGCTACCAGCACATATTAAAAGTGAATTGAGTTCCCTGTTGACCTTGATAGAGAAAAACCTTAACTTAACTTGCGTTTATGATTATGGGCCAGAAATAGCTTTTTTGAAAAGAATAGAGGAGTTGAAGAGAGAATATGATTATGGATTTTTGGAAAGCTATATTCTAAGATATGAACAGTTAAGAGATGAAAGAGAAAAACTCCAAAGAATATGGTTAAAAGAATGAAAAAGAAAAAGCAAAAATAAATAAGATAAATTTTTATATGGCTTCCAATTTTATAATTTATGATTCAATTCGAACCTTTACATGTTTTATTTCAAATAGGAAACTTTAAAGTTTTTACATGGGGTTTTATATTTGTTGTTGGGTTTATTACTGCTCTATTACTAACTTGGCGCGAAGCCAAAAAACAAAAAATTCAAGATAAGCACATTTGCAATTTGGCTTTATTAATTTTGATTGGCGCAACTGTAGGCCCTCGTCTATTTTATGTTTTTGAACATTTTTCATATTTCTGGCAAAAACCTTTAGAAATTTTCATGACATGGCGAGGAGGCATAACAAGTTATGGCGCTTTTCTTAGTTTGTTATTTGTATGGCTCTACACAAGAAAACAGAAAGACATAACTTTTAGCCAAATTCTTGACATTGTCGCTCCTTATCTATTGCTCGCGATTGCAATAACAAGAGTAGGTTGTTTTTTGAATTGGGATGATTATGGCATTCAAAGCTCTTTGCCTTGGGCAATCCAGACTCCAAACGACATTGCAAGACATCCAACTCAACTCTATGAATCTTTTTACGCTCTATTATTATTTTTTATTCTTTTAAGATTTAAACAGATAAAAGAACAAGGCTACGAAACGAGATTCAAAAAACTTCTAGAAAAAAGAAGTTCGATGTTTTTATTTTTCCTTCTGTTTTATTCTTTCTTTCGTTTTTTTAATGATTTTCTTCGAGAATATGAAATAAATTTCCTTGGATTAGCTTTAAGTCAGTGGGTTTGTCTTGTTTTGTTTGTTTCAAGTTTTCTAATGCTTTTTTCTCTATCCCGCGAGCCAAATTACTCTGTAAAATAATCTTCTTTAATTTTTCTCTTTCTTCTCGATATTGATCTGGAATTAGTTTTAAGGAATCAAAATTCAAAGGATAAATCTGAACATTTTTGTCTCTTGAGCCTTCAGTAAGTTCTCTGCTAATTGCTTGTTGACAATTTTTGTCAGAGCAAATCAAATAGTCAGTTGACACATACATGTCTTTTATAAAAGGATAGTAAATTATTGCAATATGTGTTGCTATTTTGCCACAAATTCCGCACCCATATCTTGACATTTGTATTAAAAATTAACTGACTTTAAAATAATTTATTCTTAAGAAAATATATTTTGTTTTATAGCCTTTTTACAATAATTCACCCCAACCTATAAGGCGCCAATGTCCTTGATAGTTTCTTGCAATACCAACTCTATCGCCTTTGAAAGGAACTATTGGAATTTTCAAATTCAACTCAATTTCATCGTCTTTAATTTTTGTTACGATTCCTAAAGTTATTGTTGTATTAGCACTTAACATAAGATACTCTCCTGCTTTTAATGGTTCTATTTTTATTTCTTCCTTAGCTCCAACAATCTCTTTAAATATATGAGTTTTCAATTTAACATTATATGTAATTTCAGGTAAAGTTTCTTTTAATCCAGCAACACATCCAGCCAAAGCATCTGATTTTGTTAAAAAAGGATCAAGGGAAGTTTGAATCGCTAAAGAACCGGAAGGAAAAGCTTCTTCTAAAGAAAATTGTCCGGTTCTTAATCCTAAAATTTTTGTTACTATTGTTTTATATTCTGTTTTATCATGTTTTTTTATTGCCTGTCCAGGCTTTATTTCAATAATATCTCCGACTTTAAGTTTTCCTTTTTTAAGAACTCCACCAAGAATTCCTCCAACAAGTTTTTCAACATTCGTTCCAGGCAAATTAACATCAAATGAACGAGCAATTAAAAATAAAGGTTTTGATTCAATGTCTCTTGCAGGAATTTCCAATTCAGTTATTGCCTCAAGTAAAGCATCAATATTAATTCCTTGCTGAGCACATACTGGCACAATAACAGCATTCTCTGCAATAGTGCCTTTAATAAATTTCTTTATTTCTTCATATTGTTTCAAGGCTTGCTCTTTTGTTACTAAATCTAGTTTGTTTTGAACAATAATAATTTGTTTAATTCCTTTGGCTTCCAGAGCAAGCAAATGTTCTTTTGTCTGGGGCTGTGGAAATGGCTCGTTGGCAGCAATAACAAGTAATGCGGCATCAATTATTGCGGCTCCTCCCAACATAGTTGCCATTAGCATTTCATGTCCCGGAGCGTCGATGAAACTTACATATCTAATTTCTTTCGTTTTGCCGCCACACTCGCATTCTTTTTTTATTGTAAATTTTTCACATTTCTCACATTTTCTAATAATTACGTCAGCATAACCTAATTTAATTGTAATTCCTCTTTTCAGTTCCTCGCTGTGCTTATCTGCCCAAACTCCTGTAAGTTGATAAAGTAGCGTAGTTTTGCCGTGATCTATATGGCCAACTATGCCTATATTCAAAACAGGTTGCTTTGTGACTTGTTTTGTAATTTCAATATTAACCATAATAAAGAATAGTTGGTCCTCTTTTAAAACTTTTACCTTCTTATCGTTTTTGTAAGCCTGACAAATGGAAAATTAAGAACACCTTATCAAGCTTTCATTGAAAAAGCAAGAAAGCGTAAAATAATTGAAGGAAAAATGACTAACTTAATTTATCGAATGAACATTAAAAGCGGACACTTATCTTTTTCTTATTTCTTAACATATATTTTAAGAATTTCAATTAAATGAGCATCTTTATTTCTTTCACGTTTTCTTTCAAACTTAAACTCTTTATACCAACCTTCCTGCATGCCTTTATTTATCCAACTTCTCTCTTCTTTATTCTCGCTTTTTACTAAACTCGAAAGATTTCTTTTATCATAACCATGTTCTAAGCCATATCGTTGCCATTCTTCTTTTGTTTGCCATTTTATTCCATGTTTTCTTTCAAACTTAAACTCTTTATACCAACCTTCCCGCTTGCCTTTACTTATCCAACTTCTCTCTTCTTTATTCTCGCTTTTTACTAAACTCGAAGGATTTCTTTTATCATAACCATGTTCTAAGCCATATCGTTGCCATTCTTCTTTTGTTTGCCATTTTATTCCATGTTTTCTTTCATCAATTTTTTCTTCTAAATTTTCTGACATTTTTCATAAACGCTGAAAGTGCCAAATTCAATTTAATTCTTGAATATCTTAAAAAGGTCTATATCCTTCTATTCCGTATTATCCTTAAGTTTGAACACTCCTCCTGAGTCTTTTGAGTTGCCTTGCTTACTATAAACAATTTGGGAGTTGTTCGCAGATTCGCCCTCTATCCATAACTCGTGACTATCATAGATGGCTTTTCCATTGAAATCTTTAGTTATCTGCAATGCTTGCGTTAGTTTGCCAGGCCCATTAGTTAGAGTAGTGTAATCTCTAGTCCCTCGATTTTTTATCATTCTTTCTATGCCCTCTAAGGGTTTTAAAGCTCTTATTGAGATTTCAGAGTATTCATTAAAGTCACCAGTTGCAATAGCCAAGATTAACTTGCCTTGTGAAGGGTACATATGTATTATCCCCGCATCAGCAAAAGCTCCTTCTGTTTTAGGAGTCCTTTTCTGTTCTCTTGAGTGTACTTCTGTTTCTATAATAATCCCTGATAAAATTTTTTCCTCTAAATTTCTGACAAGCTTCCTACCTATTAGCTCTCTAGCAACATCTTCAGCCTTTCTTCTAAAAAAATTTTGTTTTAATTTTTTAGAAACCATTATTTGAACAAGCAAGAAGCATTTAAAAAATTTTCTATTTTAAAGTAGTTACTATAATAGAACAAGGCCAAGTAACTTTTAAATATTTCTTATCAAACAAAAAAATCTTTGATATAGTTATCTGTTTTGGTTATGTACCAATCACTTTTATACTTTAACGCATGGAAATAAGGGCCATTCTCGTGTTTTTGATATTGATTCTTAAAAACAAGTTTGCCACTATTCTTCAAGGCTAAGACAAATGTATCTAAATCCAAGATAATCGCAACGCTCTTTAGCGCAATTAATTCTATACTTTCCTTTTTCTCTTTTCCTGTCTGTTCCTTTTTCCTCTGCCATTTTATCTTTTTTGGTATCCCAACAGAAAATCCATGGTCTCTTTCAACCGTTTTTCAGCTGCGCTGATGCCCGACTCGTCTTTTTTGTTCTTTGGGTTGTATATCCTAATTTCGTTCTTTTTTCCGTCTACTATTATAACATAATCAACCTTTCCATCTTTTCCGAAATCAATTATAGTAGCTTCTCCTTCATCGCTGATTCTTCTGTAGATTATATCTTGTGTGGAATCAGCGTCCAGCGAAATTACTTGTTCCTTTACCCCGTATTCTCTGCTTATATCCCATAACTTGCCTTTTGGCACTGGCAGCTCATAAACTGTCGGTTGATTTGCCTGAGCAATCAATGCCAAACTCGAAATAATAGTCGCGAGTGACATCTTATTCGTAATCAACTTTAATCCTCTTAGGCGTGGCTGTAATAAAATTAATTCCTTTGTAGAGAATCTCATGAACATAGTTACTCATTCTATCTTGAAGTTTATTTAATCTGACTGCTTCATATCCAGGTCCAATACCATCATTCAGGGCTTTTTGTAAAATCAAAAGAAATTCTTCTGGCTGAATATAACACTTATCATCCTTGCTCTTCTCCAAATATTTTTTGGCATATCCGATTATTTCATAAACCGTTTTGTCAATTGTTTTTGCCATAGAAAAACACGGGCTTAAAGGTATTTAAATTTTTCCTTTAAAGTGACAACAAATTTAACAAACCCCATCTTCTTTTACTATATTTAAAATCTTATTTAGGGTTAAGGGATAAAAATTTGATCAAAAATTTTAATTGAGAAATAGTCAACTTATTCCTTTTTTTCCTCAACCTTCTCTTCTTTCCTTTCTTCCGTTGGCTTTTCGATTTCTTTGCTTTCTTCTTTAGCTTCAGCTTTTTCTTTCTTACCAAAAATTTCATCAAAGCCTTTTGCGCCGTGCTTTGAAACTTTCAAGTTGATTTGTGCTATATCTTCGGCGATAATATTTCCTCTAATTAATTTTCTCAATCTTAATCCTTTCGGTCTTTTTGTTCTCATTCCAGGGCCTCTTTTTAACAAAACTCTTTTCCTTCCTGTTCCTTCCACAATGCTTAGAGCAGGAAATCCGGCTTTATCAGTAGCGCCAGTAATAATAAACTCATAATCTTTAAAATCAGGAATTTCTTTAATCACAGAGCCGCTAATTTTTTCCCCGATCTTTTTGCCAATAAATGCGTCGCTATTAGTCTCTAAGTGAACCGTACGTTTTGATTTAGGATCGCCTATATCCAGTTTGAATGGCATGATAATCTTTATTTTTGGATATTTAAAAATCTTTAGGAATTAAATTCCCCATGTTGCCTTAGTTTTTCTTTTAATCTCAGCGATCTCTTGTAAGACTTTAATTTCGCTGGCACTTAAGTATTTTTTATTCTCTTTCCACTTTTTAAATTCTTCTTCGCTCAAGTTTACGTAAAGTATTTCATCCTCCCTAATTTGTCTACCAAAGGTTATATTGGGTAAAGATATTGCAAGTTCTTGGCCAGCCATTGCTTTCTCAACCCCCTTACCTTCAGATTGCATACTTTTTATTTTATCAATTTCTTTACCTTCTTCATTAATTAATTGAACTCCTGGTTTTAAAATTCCAGCCTCAACTCTTATGCCAAAAATTGCTGGTTTGCTTTGTCTAAAACAACAGTTTCTTAAAATTTTAATTTTACAAGGCCAATTCAATCTTTCAAGTTTTTCTCTTACAATTTCCAAGGCCTTCTCTTGACGCCATTTCCCAAGTTGCTCGATAATATGATAAACAACGTCGCTTTTAATTATCTTAATGCGTTCATCAAGAGGCGTACCAGTTTCAATATCAACATTAAAACCAACAATAACGGCATTTAAAGGCTGAGTTTCTAAATTTGCAACAGCCAAAGCAATATCTTGTCTTTTTATATTTCCAATTTCTGCTTTGCTAACTTCTATTCCTTCTTTTCTAAGCAAAAATAACAAAGCCTCCAAAGAGCCAAGAGATTCCGCTTTAGCAATTATTCCTTCTTTATCCAGTTTTAATTGCTGTTGGACTTCTTTTTGTAACGCGCTCTTTATATTTTCAATATTTTTTATGTTTTTTTCATTAATAACAACAAAAGGCATGCCAGGAACTATTTCTGTAGTTTCTGGAAGATAAAGTCTAATGCCTGAAGCGGCGACAACTTTATCACAAGGCCTAAAACCCTTACCTAAAGGTAGCGCTTCAAAAAGCGCCCTGATTTTTGTCTCGATTGGTTTTTCTAAAGTAGCTATAACTAAACTATCTTTTTTATTAAGTTCTCCATCATAGAGAATTGCTTCAATTGTAATGAAACCTTTTTCTTTCTTTATCTCAAGAATTGTACCTTTGCCTTCTTCACCCAAAGTCAGTTTACCTTTCAAAAATCTCTGAGCTAAGCCAGCCAACATAACAATGAGCTCGGGCAGACCTTCACATGTTTTGCCAGAACAGGGAACTAAGGCCAATTGTTTTGTAAAATTGCTAATTCTATAAAATAAATCAGAATCAAAACCCAAAGTTGTAAAATCATTAATTATTTTATAAAGTTTCTTATCAAATTCTTCTTTTGTAAATTGCGCTTGTTTTTCTATATTTTCTTGTAAATTTTCGCTTCTTTTTGTCCATCCCGTAATATTGTCAATTTTATTTAAAGCCACAATAAAAGGAACTTTTCCTGCTCTCAAAACTTCTATGCTTTCACGAGTTTGTTCCATTATTCCTTCATTTATATCGATGACAACTATAGCTAAATCTGCTAAAGCACCACCTCTTTTTCTTAAATTTGAAAAAGCCGCATGTCCTGGCGTATCGATAAATAAAAAGCCAGGAATTTCAAGCCTGATATTGAATTTTTTAAGCAATTTAGAACATCTTTCTTCAATAATTTCGCTAGGTACAAAAGTAAAACTAATTTTTTGCGTTATCAAACCAGGTTCTTTTGCTGCTATGCAAGTACCTCTAATTGAATCAAGAATTGTTGTCTTGCCATGATCAACATGACCTGCTACAGTAACGATGGGTTGTCTTATTATTGCCATAAAAACAAAAAGAAAAAGAAACTTTTAAACTTTTGTTCTTTAATTTTTTTTATAATGGCAATTACACTTTAGCAAATACGGGCATTGAATAAGATAAATGTCATTTACTTTCTCGGCTAACATGCAACGATCAGTTTTCCTATCCTTGAAAAAAGCTTCCTTTTCTATACATTCTTCTACTAATCTTCTATAGCTTTTCTTTATTTCTTCTTCAATCATTTTTTTCTAAAATAGGAACTTTATATGTTCCAGGGAAATCGGGGTTTCTTATTTTATTATAATCTACAATTCCTTTCATCCAGATATCCCACTTTACTCCATATGGTTTTCCATATTTTTTCCAAGAGCTCCATATTGTACCGTTATAAGTAATAGTAGATTCGGGATTCATAATCCTTTTCAAATCTCGTTCATCTTTAATAGCAGGATTTAATCCAAATTTCCATACTATTGCTCCGATACCTACTAAAGCCCCAATTCCTAAAGCTTTTACTATTATATCGGCCAATTTTTCGTTATTCATTTTTATTCTTTTCCTCCTTTATTTTTGTGTAATTTCAACAGAAAATTAACTTTATAAATCTTTCGTTTTGTAACCACAATATAGTAATAAATAATTAGAAGATATTAAAAAACTTTTTAAATAGTCATTTGTTTAAAAAACTATGAATGATAAAAGAAAAATGAAAGATAAAAAATTAGAGGACAGGGTTAGAGCAACTATAGAGAGCTTAAAAAAATTGCAATATATAAATTCTACTAAAGAACTTTTTACATATTTGATCCCAAAAGTGCCTGATAAAAAAGCTATAAAAGCAGTTGAAAATTATGTTTCGAAGGACAAAGATTTGAGAAAAGAATGGAGTTTTTATAAAACTCAAGAATTTTCTCAATACTTCTGGCCAGAATTGCTCTATGTTTATAGAAGAAATCTAGAGAACATCTATGAATTGATTGAAGAACTTTATTTATCAACGAAAACTTCAAAGAAATAATTAAATATTCCTTAAAGCCATTTATTTTTCTATCTCTTTTTTCTTTATTTTTTCTTTCTCCTCCATTTCTTTTTCGTATTTATCTAGAAGTTTCTTTTCATATTTCTTCAAATTTTCAACATAGTGTTTTGTGCCCATTTTGTTACCTTCATCATCCCATCCTTCGATATATCCTTTTTCTTTCTTCTTTAATGCTTCAAAAAATGCATAAAATAATACGGCAAGCTCTTTAAGAGCGAGAGGGTTCTTTTCGGCTTTCAAAGAATAAACTTCTTCTTTGTAAGGTCCTTCATACCATTTTCTCCCTCCCTTCATATATTCTCTAACAATCAGTTTTAATTTCCCTCTATCTTCTATATACTCATAATCATTAATGATGCTTTTCCTTTTCTTCAGTTTATAGGTAATTTCTTTTAAAGCCTTTAAAGGAGTATATTCTACTTTTTTCCCTTTTTTTATTTCTTTTCCCTCTTCAAGTTTTTTTTCTATCCTTTCAAAAAAATCTTCAAATCTTTTCTTTTTATCTTTCTTTTCCATTCTCTTATCTTCATTTCTAATTTTTTGTATATTTTTATTTCATTTATTCAATAGCAATGCTTGCGTATCCTACCGCATTTTTATAATCATTAACAACATCGCCACTAGTATAGTATTTTAACAATGAAGCTTTTCTAGCTCCAATTGCTTTAGCAATTTCTATTGTCATAACAATTGGGGCAATTCCACAAATTGTTGTTTTTATAGCTTCTTGATAAAATCCTTTGCTATCGAGTTTTAAAATATAGTTTATAGATTTTTTATCCCACTCATATAGATTTTGTTTAATATTTTCAGTAAAAGGAATAAATCCATAATTTAAGCCATAATGTGTAAAATCGCTAGAAGCAATAACACAAACTTTATCTTGTTTTTTAATATCGCGCAAAACCTTTACTATGGCGCTTGCGGCTTTTAAACATTTTTCATAATCTCCGGTTCCCACAACTAAAGGAACTATTTTAAAATCTTTTTTCAATAAATTGTAACAAAATTGCAAAAAAGGCAATTGCACTTCAATACTATGTTCAAATTTATGGGCTTGTTCATCTTTCTGCAATCCTAGATAGCTGGCCTCTTCAACTATTTTTTCTCCTAGCTCAATATCATTTTTTATGAGTCCCAAAGGAGTTTCAAAATTTTCAAAGGACAAAGCAAAAGGCACCTTTCCATAACCACTATGATTTGGTCCAATTAAAATAAAAGTTTCAGCTAGATCTTTTTTGGTTACTTCCATCAATGCTTTATAACCATGAGCAGCACAAGGTCCTGAATATTGGTAGCCTGCATGAGGAACTATTAGAGCAATCTTTTTTTGTTTTAAATCAAACGCTCTAGGAAGCGAACCCGGGCCGAATTTATTAAAAAAACAAGCCTCTATTTGTTTATTTAAGCCGCTCTTGTCACTTAAATAAAATTCGCCCGATACAACAGGCCTTCTCATTTTTTGATATTTTACTTTTCGTTTCTTTATATTAATTTTTAATCTCTATAACTTTAAAAAGGTTTATAAAAGTTTAAGAACTATTTATAATGAAAACTTTGATTAAAAAATGGCTAGTAGTCCGGCAAATCACCAGGCTTCAAGAAAAGTAGTTGCTGTAGCAATTCTTTTAGCATTACTTGTCATAGCTTTCATTTTAGTTAAGCCTTTTTTAACAGCAATATTGTTTGGCTTTGTACTTGCATTCATATTGATGCCTATTTATAAAAAAACAAACAAGATAATAAAAAATCCTTCGATTAATGCATTATTGATATGTTTGATAACAATTATAGTGCTTGCTGTTGCTCTTTATTTTATAGTTCAAATTTCGGTTAAAGAAGCTTTTACACTTTATATGGAAATTCAAAAAATAGATTTTTACACATTAATAGACAGACTTCTCTCAAAAGTATTTGAGTCTCCTGAGGTAACTAGACAAATAACTATTACAATACAACAAGCAATAATAACTTTGGCAAGCAATTTTGCAGATGCTGCAGGCAAAGTTCTAACAAATGCTCCTACGATAATACTGCAACTTTTCGTTACATTTTTTATAGCCTATTACTCATTAAAGGAAAGTCCTAGAATAATAAATTACATTAAAGAAATTTTACCTTTTAGTCCCGAGGTTAATGAAAAGTTAATTAAGAGAGCTAAAGAAATAAGTTCAGCTACAATTTATGGTCAGGTTATAGTAGGCATTGTACAAGGAGCCGTCGCAGGAATAGGTTTCTACATTTTTGGAGCTCCATCACCTTTATTCTTTACTCTTTTAGCCATTTTGTTTGCAGTAATTCCTTTTATAGGCCCAGCATTTGTATGGGTTCCTGTAAGTGTTTTTATGATGGCTACAGGAAACTATACTAATGGAATTCTTATGTTTATTTTTGGAGCATTAGTGGTTTCATGGATCGATAACATAATAAAACCTTTTGTTGTAGGAAAGAAAGGTAAAATAAACGAAGTTATTGTTTTAATAGGAATAATAGGAGGACTGGCTATGATGGGTCCAGTCGGTATTGTGATAGGGCCGCTCATCCTTGAATATTTATTAATGTTTATTGAGCTTTATAGAACAGGACATATAAAATTAATTAGTTAATAAAAATTAAAAACAGATAAAAGAAACAATAAAAGAGGTAAATTAAAGATGCTTTTAAAAGTTAAAGCTTTGCGATTATTGGCAGGAAGGCCTATTGCAATAGTTCATGAAGATACTTCTAAATGGTTAAATGTCCGTGCCGGAGAAAGAGTCAGAATTAAACGTTATGGCAAGAAGCAAGAAATAGTCGCCCCTATAGATATTACTGGAGGAACAACAATTCTAAATAGAGATGAAATTGCCTTATCACAAGAAATAATAAAGGCGCTTAAACTTAAAGATAAAGAGGTAGTTGAAGTAAATTTGGCATTAAAGCCAATAAGTGTAGAATATATAAAGAAAAAATTAAATGGCCACCATTTAACATTTACCGAAATATTCTCAATAATTTCAGACATAGTCAATAATGAACTTACAGAAGCAGAAGTAGCTTATTTTGTTTCAGCAGTTTATTTACATGGTATGACTATTGATGAAATAGCTTCTTTAACTAGGGCTCTAGTTAAAACTGGTAATCAACTTAAACTCGATAAAGAAATAATAATCGATAAACACAGCATAGGAGGTGTAGAAGGCAATAGAACTACTCCCATTGTAGTAAGCATAATTGCCGCAGCAATAGATAAATTTAAAATGAGGGCGGTCATTCCAAAAACATCATCACGAGCTATAACGAGTGCTGCAGGAACGGCAGACGTTGTTGAAACAATTGCAGAAGTAGAATTTAATGTAAACGAAATTAAAAATATAATTAAAAAAACCAATGCCTGTCTTGTATGGGGCGGTTCTTTAGGTTTGGCTCCCGCAGATGATAAAATTATACAAGTTGAACGCATTTTATCACTAGATCCTGAAGCGCAGCTTATAGCATCCATACTGTCAAAAAAACTTTCAGTAGGAGCAACTCACGTTCTTATAGACATATCTTTTGGAAAAGGTTCAAAAGTGCCAACAATTAAAGAAGCCAGAGAATTAAAAGAAAAGTTTGAGAAAGTTGCTTCTAAAGTTGGTTTGAATTTAATAGTTACTTTAACTGACGGTTCACAACCAGTAGGCAACGGAATTGGTCCCATTCTTAGTATGAGAGATGTTATAAAGATCTTAAGGCAAGAACCTGACAGGCCTCTTGATTTAGAAAAAAGAGCAACATTTCTAGCGTCAACTTTGCTTTCTTTTGTTTTGGCAATTCCAAAAGAGAAAGCAGATAGTATTGTTAAAGAGATATTGGAATCGAAGGAAGCTCTTAAAAAGTTTGAACAAATTATAGCAGCTCAAAAAGGCAAGCCGGAAAAAATAGACGAAAAATTGAGATTGTCAGATTTAAGTGTAGATATTAAATCAGATAAAGATGGTAAAATCGTTGAAATTAGCAATAAAAAAATGTCAAGAATCGCAAGATTGGCAGGTTCGCCAGCAGATAAAAGTGCGGGAATTTATTTACATAAACATGTTAATGATACAGTTAAGAAAAACGAAAGGCTTTTTACAATTTATTCAGAAACTAAAGAAAAATTAGATTATGCTAAAAAGATAGCAGAAAGAATAAAGCCAGTTGTTGTAAAGTGATAAAATATATTTAAAGTCCTAATTTTTTTCTGAACAATTCTAAAAGAATTAACATAATGTCAAGAATAAATAAAATCACTATTGCTGCTTCAAACACAACCATTCTTCTTGTTTGTAATCTTTCCCAACTCTTTGTATAAAGATTATCTAATAATTCTAATTTTTCTTTTACACTGGACTTCCATTTTTCTAGATAAAACTTATTGCTTGCAGCAACATAAATTTTGCCGAGATAAGAATCATCTATTAGTTTAATAAAATTTTCAACTTTTTCTTTAACTTCTGAAACTTCCAATTTAATTTGAGAAAGTTTATTAATAATAGATCCGCCGGCAAAAAATCTTTTTTTGTTTAGTTCATCATAAGTCGTTTCTAAAACTTCATCTAAAAAATTGTCATAAGTTCTTAATTCAGTTAATTCAATAATAGCATATTCAAGAACATCAGGAACATCATAGCTTCTTCTAGGGTCATATACCAAGGAAGAATAAAAATCTATAATTGTTAAATCATCGGAGTAATAGGATAAAGGATTTTTCATTATATCCTTTACCTCATTTTCGCTTAATTTTTTATTTTCATAACGAATTAAATGAGCAATATCCTCACTAAATCTTTTTATAAGTTCTTGAGGTTTCCATATTCGCTCAAATTTTTGTATGAAAAAAATATTATAGTTGCTAAAATTTTTCTCCACTTCAATTACAGGTTTTTCTATTTGATTTTTAATTTCTTCAAGTATTTTATATAAAATTGAAAAAACTTTTTTCTTTAATTCTACTTCAGAAAAAGTAAGAAATTTAGTGATTTCTTTAGTCGTACCTTTAACTGCGATCCAAGGCCTTACAATAATAACGCCAAAATCATAAATTTTAATATCAACATCCCAGTCTTTACCATTTATTTTCTCCTTTCCCATTCTTAGAAATAGCGGAGGAGTTTTGTACTGAACATACTCTGGAGTAAGTCTTTCATAAGTTAATAGAACTTTTTCAGTTTTCTTCCCGAGAACTTTTTCGATTTCTTCTATTTTTATTTCATTACCTACATCAAAACACCAATAACTCATTATTGTTCCTTCTTCAATTTTCAACATTTTTTCCTAACCTCTTTTTAATTCATGATTATTTTGTAATAAGTTAGATTTATAAATTTAAAAAGGTTTGCTTAGGCTAAGAAAAAGAGAGTAAGATGAAAGAAATATTAACAAAAGTCATAAAAAAAATAACGCCACTTCAGGAAGAAAAAATCGCCATAACTAAAACTCTTCTAGAATTCGAGAAGAAATTAAAACCCAAACTTAAAAAATACGGAGCCAAAATATTCATTGGCGGTTCTCTAGCAAAGCAAACGCTAATTAAAAGAGACGTTACCTATGATATTGACATTTTCGTCTTATTTCCTTATTCAAGATTTAAAAATAAATCAAATCAACTTTCGAATTTCTTGGAACAAGCACTCAATTCAGTAAAAATTAAATACATAATATTAAAAGGTTCACGCAATTATTTCCAAGTCAAGTTCAAGAATCTAACTCTTGAACTTATTCCAATTTTAGCAATAAAAAAAGCAAATCAGGCTTTAAATATCACTGACATTTCTCCACTACATGTTTCTTATGTTTTAAGCAAAATAAAGAAAGATAAGAAACTTGCAGATGAAATAAAACTTGCCAAAGCATTTTGTTATGCTGCAGATTGTTATGGTGCAGAAAGCTACATCAGAGGCTTTAGCGGCTATGCTCTTGAAGTTCTTGTTTCTTATTATGGTTCTTTTTTAAAATTTCTAAAAGCAGTTTCTAAATGGAAACTTCCTACAAGTTTAGAAACTAGAATAATTATCGATCCGGAACATCATTATAAGTCAAAATCGCAACTTCTCGGAGAGATGAATGAAGCCAAACTTTATTCACCGATAATTCTTGTTGATCCTGTTCAAAAAGAAAGGAACGTTACTGCAGCATTAAGTTTCGAAACATTAAAGAAATTTATTGAAAAAGTAAAAAAGTTTCTTAATCATCCATCAGAATCCTACTTTTTCAAAGAAAAAGTTGATGTAGATAAATTAAAATTGCAAGCAAAAAAAATGGAATCAAAATTAATTATATTGAAAGCTTTAAGTTTTAAAAATAAAATTGATGTTGCTGGTGCAAAACTCAAAAAACTTTATGAATTCTTGTATTTCTTGATGAAAAAGAATGGTTTTAAAGTTTTGCGAGGCGAGTTTGACTTTAATGAAAAAACTCTCGAAGCAACATTCTATTTTATACTAAAAGAACCCCCTAAAGAATATGTTGTGAAAGGTCCCCCTTTAACCGTAGAAGAAAAATATATCAAAGCTTTCAAAAAAAGATGGCCCAAAGCTTTTGTCAAGAACAATCGTTTGTTTGCAAAAGCGAAGCGTGAAATTTATAATATACAACGATTGCTCAAGTCAATATCAAGGGTACAGCTGAAAGAAATGGGAATAAAGGAGATAAAAGCAATTTAATAAAGAGTTCTATGCAGTTCTTCTAAATATTTTATCTGCTGTTCTCTGAATTTTTTAAATTCCTGTTTGTTCATTTTTTTAATTAACTCAAGGCTGTGCTCTGCGCCAGTTATTAAAGGCAAAATTACATAATCTGCTCCCAAATCATATAGTTCTAAAGCATCATGAATTTTTTCAGCCACTACGCTAATAAAGACATTTTTGTTTCTTGCTTTAAGATTTTTAATTAATAAAGCGTTAATTTCTTTTTTAGGAATTGTAGATATTGCAACTTTAATCTCATTTAAAGGCAAGGAATTCATAAATTCAACATTGCTAACATCTCCATAAACACAAGATATTTTTTGTCTTGCCAGAGCACTTACAATTTCTGGGTTGAAATCAACCACAAGCAATTTTTCTTTATATTTGTCAAGATTTTTGAGGAAAACAGAACCCATTCTATGACAACCCAAAAGTAAAATTGTTTTCTTTCCTAAATTATAGTTCTTTTCTTCTTTTGTAGTGGGAAATTTATCTATAAAGTTAAATAACTTGTAGAAAGGTTTGCTTAGCTTCATTGTATAAGGAGTTATAGCAATGGAAATTATTGCAGTTAAAACAATTAAATCAAAAGCGCGCTGTGTTATTATGCCTAAACTTAGAGCAGTAAGCATTAAAATTAAAGTAAATTCGCTGAGTTGAGCAAAAGAAAAACCAATATCTAAACATGTTTTAGCTTTATATCCCTTAAATCTTAAAATTAAAGCAGTAACTAAAGGTTCAATAATTATTAAAACAAAAAGAATGGGAATCAAAGGCAGCAAAATACTTTGATTAATACTTGTTAACATCATGCCTATTGAAACAAAAAACATTACTGAAAAAAAATCTCTCAAGGCTTTGGTTCTTGTTTCTATCTCAAGTTTATAGGGCGTATTAGCAAGAATTATGCCGGCAACAAAAGCTCCTATGGCTATTGAAAAATTAAGAAAATAAGTAATAAGAACGAAGATGAATAAGAAGGCCAATGAAATTATGAATAAAAGCTCTACTGATGAAGAAGCCTTTTCAAATATGCCTTTGGCAATAAAAACTGCAAGAAAAGCGGCTAATAAAAGAATAAATATTTTTATTAAAGTATAAAATACAAATAAAATAGAAAATTCCTTTGTTAAAATAGCCAAGGCAATTATGGCAAGCAAGTCTTGTACAAGCATAATGCCAATAATGAATCTGGCGTGCAATGTATTTAATTCATTTTTATCAGCAAGGATTTTTGTAACTACAATTGTAGAACTAAAGGCTATTGCAATTCCTAGCCAAAGCGCCTCTGTTTTTGAAAAAGCAAAAGCGATAAGAATAAAAAAACTCACTAAAGCTACGGTTACAACTTGAATTATACCAGCAACTGCAGAAATTCCTAAGCTTTCTTTAAGTTTTTTGTAATTCATTTCCAAACCGACTGTAAAAAGCAAAAAAGTTATGCCAATTTCAGCAAAACCATTAATCATCACTTTATCTTTAATTAATCCTAAAGCTAAAGGCCCAATAACAATGCCAGCAACAATATAGGCAAGAATGAACTCTTGTTTAAGCAATTTAGATATTAAAGCCAAAATGGCTGCCACTATAACGACAAAAGAAACGCTTAATAAAATGGAACTATCTAAATATATATGGCTAATTGATTTCTGAAACTCCAAAATTGCATTGCTGGTTATGTTTAAAAAATCCATTCTATAATCTTGCCTCTTTTTACATTTTAACTAAGAAAAACCATACTTAAAATATTTTCTCTTTTAGTAAGTTTTTAATATGCCTTTTTCTTTTCATTCTTATGAAAAAAGAGGATAATAAATTAAAAAATAAAAATTCTGTAATAGAGTGGCATGCCCTTGAAGAAGAGGAAGTATTAAAACAATTAAATTCAACCAAAGAAGGTCTTAATGTAGAAGAAGTGCAAGAAAGGCTAAAAATATATGGCAAAAACGAAATAAAAGAAAGACATAAAATAAGGCCCATTATAATCTTGCTTTCACAATTTAATTCATTTTTTATTTATTTGCTTTTAATAGCAGCAATAATTTCCTTACTGGCAGCTCATTTGCTTGATTTTTATGCTATTTTGGCTATCGTTGTATTAAATGCTTTTATTGGTTTTATTCAAAATTATAAGGCAGAAAAAGCAATTCAAAATCTAAAAAAATCTTTAGTGCCTAAAGCAAGAGTATTAAGAAAAAACATTCTTTATGAAATTTCAGCTACAGAAATCGTTCCAGGAGATATTCTCATACTAGAAGAAGGAGACAAGATAATGGCAGACGCCAGAATAATAGAAAGCCACGAACTTCAGTGTAATGAAGCTATTTTAACTGGAGAAAGCGCGCCTGTTGATAAATTTGCCAAAAAAATCAAACCAGAAACAGTTATTGCAGAAAGACAAAATATGATCTACTCTGGCACCACAGTAGTAAGAGGTTCTTGTAAAGCCATCGTTGTAGCAACAGGAATGAATACAGAATTCGGTAAAATTGCTTCTCTTATTCAAAAAACAAAACAAGAAAAAGCACCTTTGCAAAAGACAATTGATAGTTTTGCTATAAAATTAGGCATTATTATTATGGCTCTTTGTTTTATTATCGCAATTCTTGGAATTTATTTTGGTTTAGATAGAATAGAAGCAATGCTTACTGCAATAAGTTTGGCAGTGTCGGCAGTACCTGAAGGATTGCCGGCAGTTATAACTATTTGTTTAGCTTTGGCTGTTCAAAGAATGTTCAAAGCCAATAGCTTGATAAGAAAACTGCCAGCAGCTGAAACTTTGGGCAGAGTAACAGTGATTTGTTCTGAC
Source organism: Candidatus Pacearchaeota archaeon (assembly GCA_038886195.1). Lineage (GTDB taxonomy): Archaea > Nanobdellota > Nanobdellia > Pacearchaeales > UBA284 > JAVZYK01. Next base: position 197,093 of record JAVZYK010000001.1, on the reverse strand, counting down.
AAAACAGGAACAATGACAGAAGAAAAAATAGAGGTGGTAAAATTATTTTATAACAATAAAATTCAAGAGCTCCATCAAGCTCGTGATGATGTGAAAAAGAACGAAACTGCTTCTATGTTATTAAAAATAAATTGTCTATGTAATAATGCTAGAGCAGAGAAACTTGACGGCAAAACAATTTATTTTGGCGATCCTACAGAACAAGCTTTATTGAGAGCTGCGATTTTTTGTGGTTTAAATAAAGAGGAATTAACAAAAAATGAATTGCGAGTTAAAGAATTTACATTTACTTCTGCAAGAAAGATGATGTCTATTGTAAGAAAAAGCAATTCTGAATTGTATAGTTATGTAAAAGGAGCTCCTGAAACAATAATAGAAAGATGTAAATATGAATTCGTAGAAGGAAAATATTTATTGCTTAATGAAAAAAGAAAACAGGAGCTTTTAAAAGTTTATGAAGAACTTGCAGAACAAGGCTTGAGAGTTTTAGGATTTGCCTTTAAAAAAATAGAAAAAGTCAATCAAAAAGAAGCCGAAACTAATTTAGTTTTTGTAGGATTACAAGGCATGCTCGATCCTCCAAGACCCGAAGTTAAAGATGCAATCAAAATATGTAAAGAAGCAGGTATAGAAGTAAAAATGATTACTGGAGATTCTTTATTGACCGCAAAAGCAGTGGCTAAAAAAATAGGCCTAGTAGGAGAAGCAATGAATGGTAAAGAAATAGAAATGTTGAGCGATGAAGAACTAAAAGCCAAATTAAAAGAAACTGTAATTTTTGCCAGAACATCTCCAGAACAAAAATTAAGGATTGTAACCTTGCTTAAAGAACAAGGCGAGATAGTTGCAGTTACAGGTGATGGTATTAATGATGCGCCCGCTTTGAAAAAAGCAGATATCGGAATAGCAATGGGCATTCGCGGAACAGATGTAACTCGGGACGTTGCCGATATAGTTCTTATGGATGATAATTTTGCTTCAATAGTAAAAGCAATAGAAGAAGGCCGCATCGTTTATGATAACACAAAAAAATTTACTAAATTTCTTCTTAGCGTTAATTTTTCTGAAATATTTTTAATTCTGTATTCTATTTTGCTTAAATTGCCTTTGCCTCTATTGCCATTACAAATTTTATGGATGAACCTTATTACCGATAGCATTCCTGCTTTGGCACTAAGTATAGAAAAAGGCGAAAATGTTATGAAAAGAAAACCGCTTAAAGAAAAAAACATTCTAGAAGGAATGTTAACTTTCATATTGATGGCTGGCATTTTGGCATTTGGTATAGAGCTCATTGCTTTTTATATTGGCCTTTCAAAGTTTGAAATTGATAAAACGAGAACGATTGTTTTAACTGTATCTATTTTATTCCAAATGTTCTTTGTCTTTACATGTCGTTCAAATAAACCATTACAAAAAATAGGTTTTTTTTCTAATAAATATCTCATAATTGCTGTAATTGCTTCAATAGCACTTCATTTAATAATAATTTATAGTCCTTTAAATCTAATCTTTAAGCTTATTCCTTTAAAGTCAGAAGAATTATTAATGACCTTTTTACTGGCTATTTTAGGTCTTGTTGTTTTTGAAATATATAAAAATATAAAATATAAAAACGATTAAAAATAGATAAAAGATGATGAATAAGAAAGAAATAAAAAAAGATAATAGGAATAAAGAAAAGAGGTTTGATACTTTATATCAATTATCAAAAGAAATTAAAACAGAAATAAAAAAACCCCGGCCAAAGTCAACGGTCTTAGAAAGATTATTCAATGAACTTTATTTGTTTGCTACTAGAGATCATCTAACTGGTGTTTTTAATCGTCGCATTCTTGATGAATTGCTAAGCCACGAAATGGAACGAGCAATAAGACACGGCTTGCCCCTTTCAGTCATCTTATTCGATATCGATAATTTTAAACAATATAACGATCGATTTGGCCATCTTCAGGGAGATATGGCATTAAAGACAGTTACTAAAGAAGTACAGAAATTAACTCGCAAGGAAGATTTTGTTGCTCGCTATGGAGGTGAAGAATTTATTATTGTACTTCCCGATACAGATATAGAAAAAGCAAAAGAAGTGGCAGAAAGAATAAGAAAGAGAATATCAGAAATAAAAATTCCCGCAGTTTCCAAAGATTTAGAAAAAGGATACGATAAAGTAACGATAAGTGCCGGGGTTTCTCAATTAACAAAAAAAGGAATTCATCATATGTTACATCTTGCAGATATGGCGCTTTACAAAGCCAAAGCTTTAGGAAAAAATCGTGTTTATATAATAACTGAATAGTCATTTCTAAAGGAAATTTTTATAAACCTATATTTCATAACAATAATATTTATAAATAATTAACAATATATTGTTGTCATTGAAATTAAAAATACAACATGTTGTGATTAAAAAAATGAGGTGTCCTTATTGCAATAGCGAAACAAGAGTGATAGATAAAAGAGATACTCAAAACATTACTAGACGCAGAAGAGAATGTCTTAATAAAAAATGTAAAAAAAGATTCACTACATATGAGCGCGTAGAGACAAACGTTCGCGTCATTAAAAAAGATAAACGGCGAGAACCTTTTTCTAGAGAAAAACTTGCGGCAGGAATTATGAAAGCTTGTGAAAAAAGACCGATAAGTCAAGAAGCAATAGATAAAATAGTTAATGATATTGAATCAAAGATTAGAGCCTATGGCCCAGAAGTGCCTTCCAAATTCATAGGAGAGCTCGTTATGCAAGCTTTAAAAAAATTAGATAAAGTTGCTTATGTTCGTTTCGCTTCAGTTTACCGCGAATTTCAAGACGTTTCAGATTTTAGGAAAACTATAAAAGAAATAAGTTAAATTTAAATAATTTACATAAAAAATAAAAAACATAAAAAAAATAAAAAAAATGGAACAGAAATTAAATTTTGTAATTTATAGATTGTGTGATAAATATGATAAAACTAAAACGGCGGCGCTTGAAAAAAAATTAATAACTTTAGATTATGAACCAGAATTTACAGAAAATGCCTTGTCTATTTTAAAAAAAAGATATTTTATGAAAGATGAAAAGGGGATTGCTCTTGAAGATGTAAAAGGATTGATGGCGAGAGTTGCTGCAAATATAGCGTATCCTGATCTTTGTTATAGAGGAGAAACAGCTTTTGAAAAAACTGGTGAAGAATTTTATGAAATGTTGATTAAAAGAGAATTTGTTCCTAATTCTCCAACTTTAATGAATGCTGGTAGAGAAATGCAACAACTAGCCGCATGTTTTGTATTACCTATAGACGACGATATGAATGGCCCTAACGGAATTTTAACACAAATAGCCAATGCTGGCACCATACATAAAAGTGGCGGCGGCACTGGATTTAGTTTTTCTAATATTAGAAGAAAAAATCATTTTGTTTCAACTACTTATGGCAAAGCCTCTGGACCTGTTTCTTTTATAGGAGCTTACGCTGCTATAACTAATTCTATCAATCAAGGAGGTTTCAGAAGAGGAGCGAACATGGGTTGCATGATTGTCGATCATCCAGATTCTTTAGAATTTATTTTAGCTAAAACTGAAGAAGGTTCTTTTCCAAGCTTTAATTTTTCAGTTCTGTTGACCGATAAATTTATGGAAGCTTTAGAAAAAGATGAGTATTTTACTCTATATAATAGATTTAAAGGAGAAATATATCCTTTCACTATTGAAGATATAAAAAATGATCTAAAAAGTGTAGAAGAAGGATTGATTCGAGAAGATGAATTGAATTTTAAAATAGTTAATGGAAAAGTTATAGAAACTAATAGTAATCTAGAATGTCGAGTAAATGAAAAAGGAGAAATTCAATTAAAAGCAAGAGAAGTGTTTGATATTATAGCCCAATCGGCTTGGCGAAATGGAGAGCCAGGAGTTTTATTTATAGATACTATAAACAAATACAATACAGTTCCGGGTTTGGGTAAAATTGAATCAACCAATCCTTGTGGAGAACAACCATTGTTGCCATATGAAGCTTGTAATCTTGGATCAATAAATTTAGGATTGATGGTAAAAGATCGCAAAGTTAATTATGAAAGATTGGAAGAAATTGTAAGAAGAGCCACTCATTTTCTCGACAATGTTATAGACATGTCGAATTATCCAATAAAACAAATCGATGAAATGGTTCGTAAAACAAGAAAAATAGGTTTAGGAATTATGGGTTGGGCAGACATGCTTGTTAAATTAAGAATACCATATGATTCAGATGAAGCTCTAAAACTTGCAGAAGAAGTGATGGATTTTATAAATAGAATTTCAAAAGACGAATCCAAAAAATTAGCTCAAGAAAGAGGGCCTTTTCCAGCGATAGAATATAGTATCTATAAAGAACCAATTAGAAACGCTACTACAACAACAATTGCTCCAACAGGCACAATTGGAATAATCGCAGGAGCTTCCGGCGGCATTGAACCTTATTTTGGTTTAATTTATACTCACACTGATGCAGATGGTCAAAAAAGAAAATTCGTTGTAAACGAACTTGAAAAAGCTCTTGAAGAAATAGGTATAGATTATAAAACTATAATTGAAAAAATTGAAAAAAATAATGGCAGTTTAAAAGGCATAGATGAAGTTCCAGAAAATATAAAAAGAATTTTTGTTACTGCTCGAGATATCGCGCCAGAATGGCATGTCAAAATGCAAGCGGCATTTCAAAAATATACTGACAATGCAGTAAGTAAAACAATAAACTTGCCTTACAATGCTACAGTAGAAGATGTAAAAAAAGCGTATCTTTTAGCCTACAAGCTAGGATGCAAAGGCATTACGGTTTATAGAGATGGAAGCAGAGAGAAACAAGTCTTAGAATCAAAATTAAAAGAACAAGAAAAAGAATTTGTTGAAATGCGCAAATTACCAGAAATGCTTCCTGCAATAAGATATAAAGAAAAAACTGGATGTGGAACTATCTATATTAATATTTCCTATGAAGAAAAAAATTCAAAGAAATATCCTCGCGAAATTTTTGCTAGCATAGGAAAAGCCGGGGGTTGTTTGCTTGCACAAACCGAAGGACTCTGTCGTTTAGCTTCAACAATATTGAGAGCAAACATAGATCCTATAAAAATAATAGAACAACTTCGAGGGATAAGGTGTAATAGACCGTATATTAAAGGAGAGCAACAAGTTCTATCTTGTCCTGACGCAATCGCAATAACTTTAGAAAAATTTTTAGCTCAAAATGGAAAAAATGAACAACTAGAAAAAATTGTTAAAGAAAATCTTTTTTATTTAAAAGAAGGCAAAAAAGGTGGTGTATGTAAACAATGCGGTAAAGGGATTCTAATTCCAGCAGAAGGTTGTAGAGAGGGCAAATGCCCAGAATGTGGCTGGAGTCCTTGTAGTTGAAATTTTATAATTTAAAATATATTTCAGAACATCTAAATTCTTTAAAAACTTGAAATCATAATTCAAAAATGGAATGGTCAAAAGATGGATTAAAGGTAAGACTTCTAGGATACTGGCCAAGATATGAAATAGAAAGTTCTGAAATAAAAAACATAGTTTCAAAAAATTTTTTAGGAGCTGATATAATTATTGCTTTTTTACAGAAAGCAGTTTCTCAACAAATTTCATTTAATGAAAGCCTAGAACTTGAAATTAAAAATGCAATTCAAAAAGGAGAACTTGAAGATATTATTACTAAAAAACTATCTAGTTCAGTTCTTCGTGGCCATTCTCTTGATGGTACGGCTGGCATAGTTCTTGGAATTGAAGGAAGCAAATTTATAGATCCTGCGCTAACTGGTTTGGTGAACTCTAGAAGTTTTACAACAAGCGGCAGACGAGCATTAATTGAAGATTTAATTGTTCCAGAAATTTTAAATAAAAAAGAAAATAGCCATCTGAAAGAACTTTATATAAAAGTTTCACAGAAAGCACTAGAAAATTATAAAAAAATAATAGAAACTTTCGGAGAAAAAGAAGGACCCCAAATCGCAAGCAAAATGATGGCTTATAATGGTTCTGGCAATCTCTATATTGTTTTGCCAATTTCAGCAATAATAACATTATCAAATGAGCTCGAGTATCAAAGAAATGAAGGCGAAATTTTCTTCCCAAGAGAAATAGAAAATCTTGTTGAAATTATAGAAAAAGAAATTGTCAAAATAGCAAATATGAAAAAAATTTATGATGCAAGAAAAGCCGCTTTGCGTGATACTTATTTACATTGGAATGTTTTTAAAGCTCCGAAAGAAAACATTGCAACAGAAATTGCAAAAGAATATGATAATCCTCTAAAGCCCGTTCTCGTTAATTTCAATGTTAAATTTACAGACGGATTTTTAGAAAATATTGTTGAGATTGAACAAATGCTTAAAGAAACATACGCTTTAAAAAATCCAGAAGAAATTGAAAAAAAAGCAAGAAGAAATTTGCTTGCTTTTAGAGATTTAATCGACAGATATAATGATTCAGTATATCTACAAACTGCAAGTGCAATATCATGGCGCGTTTGGGGAGAGCAAAAAAGACACGCCACATTAAAGCAATGTGTTGAATCAATTTATTACGCAGCAGAAAATTCCTATAAAACTATAATTTCTTTAAAAGAAAATTTTAAAGAATATAAAAAAAGTCCAAATGAAAAAAAATTAAAAAATTTAACAGAAAAAATTGAACAAGCAATTGTAATTCCTTCTGCCTTAAAAAAAGAAGGACTAGAAATTTTATTATTTAACTACATTGATATTTCTGCAAAACAAATTTTGTTAATGAAACATCTGATTCAAAATGGAATCGAAGCCAGAGATGCAATTTACATATTGCCTAGATGTGTTAGAGTTAGAACTCTAGAAACCTATGATTTATATAATTTAACTTTAGGAGAGCTGTCATTAAGGTTATGTACAACTTGCGAGCCAGAAAGACTTGAAACAACCGAAATAAAAGAAAAATTGATAAAAGAAGCCATTCCAGAATTAAAAAACTTAATAGGACCGAAATGTATTCTAGGCTATTGTACCGAACCAAATTATTGTCAAAAAATAATTAAATATAATCCAAATTATAATAAAGAAATACATGCCAACATAAGAGAAATTCTGATTAAAAAATTAAGTAAAAGTAATAAATAGTAATAAATAAAATGTCAAAAAATAATTTGATAAAGTTTATCTTGGATTTTTGGAATTATTATGACTTTGAAGATATATTGTATGCCAATTTTAAAGCAATAAAAGAGAAGTCTTTAGAAATTAAAGCAAAAACGCCTTTAATGCCTCCTTTTAAAAAGAAGGAAGTCAATATATATAGGAATAGAGAGAAAGGTTTAATCTTCGTTGAAGCCTTCGGAGAAAATTATTGTTTTTTCAAAAATTTAATTTATTCTTTAAATTTAAATTATCAAGATCAAGAAAATATTAAAAATAAATTTTACATTTTTACGGACGTTTTAGAAAATATCGAATCTGAATGTCCTCCCTCGTTTTTTATAATTAAAACAAAACAAGAGGAATTATATCAAAAAGTTATTGAACTTAAAGAACAAATAGCTCCAGAACCAAAACAAATATTTATTCCGTTCTACATGAAAGAAATTATAGAACCTGAACCAAAGAAAAAAGAAGATGATGGCTTAATAGAAAATTCTAATTCTTTAACTAAAAAACTAAAAAATTATTTTAAAAAGATAAAAGAGAAAAAAACAAAAAAATTAAAATTCAACTAATTAAAACAACTCTTCAAGTTCTTCGAGCTCACTTTCGTTCAATTCATCAATATTCAAATTGTTTATTTCGTTATCAAGGTCTTCTAATTCCCCAAAAGTTGATTCAAGTTCTTGAGCTTCGACCTCTGTGTTCGTTTTGCCGCAACCTGCTCCAGAGACAATCGCCAACAAAATAATCATTGTTATAAACAAACCCAAAACAACTATTTTTGATTCCATTTTATCTTTATTTCTTAACTCTAACTTTTTGCTTTTTCTGTATCTTTACACTCTCTTAGCTCAATAATTATCTCCTTTAATACAAGATGCGCTTCTTTTAGTTTAAATTGAGCTAACTTCATTTTTTCTTGAGCCTCTCTTAAAAGCTCGGTGTTTGGTTCGTGATTCTTAACTGATTCCTTAAATTGTTGCCACAATTCCACAGATTCATTGTAATCTGCTCGTGCTTCAGCGATTTTTGCATTGAAATCTTCTGCAAGTTGTTGTGTTTCATTTGTGCTACAATTCCATTTTTCTATAAAATCTTGTAATTTGGTTTCAAGATGCTCTGCCCTTTCAATTACGAGACCAATACGTTTCAAATGAATTAAATCTTTAGCAATGCCAAACTTAATTTTAGTTTCTCGCATTAGTTGTTTCATCTCTCTAATTCGTTCTCTAAGTTGTTCATTATCCATTTCTTCTAGGCCTTCACACAAACCTTCAAATTCTGTTCTCTGTTCATTTACAACTCGAATCATAGATTCTTTTTCTTCATTTGTTAATTTGGGGTTGTTCTGGATTCTTGTCCTCGTTCTTTCCATTATCTCCTCTGTATTCTGACATACTTTTCCTATAACTCCTCTTACTGTTTCTCTTGCTTGTTCTCTAATTCCTTCGCATTCTACAGATTCATTTCCAATACACTCTCGAATCTGGTTTCTTAACTGTACTCTAAAACTCTCTTCTCCAAGAAACTTTTCTCTAAGTTGTTCTCTAGTCATTGTTTTATCGCCGACTATAGGCAATATTTTGTTTCCTTGCTGCATCGCTGCCGAAGCTAAAGGCAATAAGACAACTAAAGCAATTACTACAAATGATAAAATTTGCAATTTCATTTTTTAAACCTCCTTTCAAGCATAAGTAATTTTATTTAGTTTTGATTGAGCATTTGATTGAGTATGCTTACTTTCTTTTTTCATTTCCATAATCACAGAATAAGCAATGCTTTGATATTCTTTTGGCAAAGTTTTGACAAGCAATGCCGCTTCCTCTAGTTTTTTAATTTTAATATTAATATTGCTATGGTATGCTTCAACAATAGCATTGATAAATAAAGGCCCAGTAGCGATGCTCTTCAACTTATCTAATTTAGGATAATGTTTAAAAACTTCTGCAAATTTCGGATCTTCTCTTTTCAAGTAAATCTCACCAGCATTGTTGCTGTCTGGCGCTTTGTATTCTTCTGTTGCGACCAGACCGGCCAAACTACCTTTACTTTCAGCAATTTCTTCGATACAAGCCGTTATATCCTTTACAAACATGTCAGAAAAGTCTACATAAGCTACTCCTGGTTTGCACTCAAACTCCTTCGCATCTTTTCCTTTCTCTGTAACTATCTGCTCTATCGTAACTCCTTTTTTCTTTACATAGTGTTCAAAAACTTGCTCTATTAAAGGATTAATATATTCCGCCAAATTTTTTTCATTAAAATTATATTTTTTAGCAACATCTACAAGCAATGGAGCTATTTTTTCAGTAGGTTTAGCATAATAATCTCTACCATTTCTCCATATTACAAAAAAATCATTATTAACTTTGATAACATCTCCAGTATACTTTCCAGTTTCTCTTTCTTTAAGTTTAAATGAAATAGCATCAACTAGTTCACTAATAGAATCCCCAATTCTTATAAAATCATTCTCATTTATTTCAACTTCACACCATGGAAACATTTTTTTCCATGCATACGAAATGGCAAGAGATAATTTTTTAAGTTCATCATTAGTTAAAGAGATTTTACTTCTATAACTTTCATCTATTACAATATTATACAAAGTGTCGTTTTCTTCATTCTTCTTTATCTTTTCTTTATCTATTTTGGCGCCTGTAAAAATAAATTCAATAGGGTTTTCTTCTTCTAGAATTTCTTTAACAAAATCAGGCACTTCTGTAGGCATTTCTACTTTAGGCTCGTCAACTTCTAAAGGTTTAGGAATATCTATAATCTTTTTATCACATTTATTTTCACTATATTCTTCTTCTATTTTTTCTTCCACCTTTTTTTCTAAACCTTTTTTAACACGAATGTTTAATCCTGCTTCTATATTTAACTTTTTCAAGTAGTTCCTAATCATCCATCTATAGTCTTTATTTTCATTCTTGCAATTTTCTAGACTTAAAGACCTACGTAAAATTTTTGACTTTTTATTATTCAAAATTTTTTCTAGAAAATTTTCTATTTCTATATCTGAGGCTATATTCTTGTAATTTCCTTTTATTATTATCAAATCTTCACCTTCATTTTTATAAAGTTTTGACATAATTTCAAAACTTTCTTTTTTAGAAATAGAGAAAAATGAAATCCCTTTTTGTTTTCTTACTATCCTTTTAATTAAATTTCCTTCGTTGCTGTCAAAAGCTTCATCAAATACAAATATTGTTTTCTCAATCGGTTCTTTTACAATTGTAAAAGGCACTTCTGACTTCTCCTGTTTTTCTATTTTATTTGTTTTTGCTACTTCCTCTTGATCTTTCGATTCGTGCGCTCCAATTATTTCGTTTAAGTTATAAGTTGCTGTTATTTCTATGTCATCCTTGTTTTTATTTTTGTTTTCTATTTTCCTGTTTTTTCCAAAAATATCTAGCAAGCTCATTTTCTATTTTTTATGCTGAATCTATGGGCTTTTTTTACTTTATAAATAAACTTTCTAAAGTATTTGCGTAAAAGGGATATTTAAGCTTTATATCTTTAATTTAAGAGAAAGTATTGAAAGATTTTATGAAAAAATAATATAAAAAACACAAAATATTTAAAATAGAAATGAATAAAAGCCTCTATGAAAAAGGCTAAGGAAATTTGTTTTGTTGTAATTATTGAAGTAGTTTTTATCTTATCAATTTTTTCAGTTAAAGCAGCAACAATTCAAGGCAATATTTATGGTCCAGATTTAGAAATAGCTAAGAAAGCAATAGTTGAAATTAATAGTACGCCGAAACAAAGCCTTGTAGCAAATACTGGCCATTATTCTTTCGTAGTGCCTCAAGGAAGCTATGAAATAGAAGCTTTTTACACTATCCAGGGAACTTTGCTTTATGATAAAGAAATAATAACTGTACCGGCAGAAGGTTCTTTCACTTTAGACTTAATTTTGTTCGAAACTCCCGATATTGAAGACATAGAATTTGATGAATCTGAACTTAAAATGATTGAAGATTTGCTTAAAGAAAGAAAGAAAACAGATTGGACTTTAATCGGTGGAATAATTGCAATTTTGCTTTTGGCATTTATCATAATTTATCTAATCTTAAGAGAAAGAAAAAAAGCCAAATCTATAAAAAGGAGAAGAAAATTTAGAGCAAAGGCAATTAAGGAAAAGTTAGAAGAAGAAAAGCCAATAGGTGATGAAGCAATGAAAAAAACTTTAGAAATTTTAAAGCGCGAAAGACGAGTGACACAAAAAGACATTAGAAAGGAACTAAAACTTAGTGAAGCTAAAATGTCTTTAATTATTGCTGATTTAGAAGCTCAAGGAAAAGTTAGAAAAATTAAAAGAGGCAGAGGCAATATAATTATATATCAAGAATAAATTTTTATAATGTCTTTTCTTTTCTTATTAGGGCCTGTAGTCCAGTGGCTAAGACGACACCCTCACACGGTGTAGATCCGCGGTTCGATTCCGCGCAGGCCCATTCTATCTTTTTTATAACAAATTTTTTTATAAAGTCTGAAGAATCTTAAAAATAACTTTAAATAAATTTTGTTAAATCTTAAATAAAAATATACAAAATAAAATGATGAATATAGAGGAAATAACAAGAAAATTGTTTGCATTGCTGGATGAAATGAAACTCTCAATAGAACAAAAAATTACAAGAAAGTTCGGAAGTTAAATGAAAAATATGAATTTCTATTAAAAAATAACCTTTATGATTCAAATCCATTGAAATTAGAAATAGATGACTGTAGGGAACTTTTAATCATAGCAGCAACTGAAAGAAACTTTCACAAGTCTTTAATATTCTTTAATGAAGCTAAAACAAAATACACTCAAATAAAGCCAAAACTAATAGAAAAGTGTATATGGAAGATGGGCTTAGACACGGGCGCGGTCAAAGAAAAAGATATCATCAAAAACCATCTTGATTGCTTATCTTATCTTTGCGACGGCTACAATATTAATGTAAAAAACATCCAGAATATAAAAGATATAAGGAAATAAAGGATTCTTTATTAAATAGATGGAAACCCGGCTTTCTTAAGTTTTCGAAAATTTTTTAAATTTTACACGCTATTTAAATAAAGTCTAAGGCAATTTTAAAAGGAGGTGTAAAATGTTCGATGATTTTGATGATGAATTTAGAAGAATAAGACGGGCTATGAGACATTTTTGGGAATGGTCGATGCCAAGATGGCAAGAATTTCATTTTGAAATGCCAGAATTTCGAGAACCTTTAGTTGACATGGAAGAAACAGAAAATGAGCTTAAGCTAGCGGTTGAGTTGCCGGGCATTTCTAAAGAAGACATAGATATTGATGTAACGCCAGACACAATAACAATAAAAGCAAAGAAAAAGGAAGCAATAGAAGAAAAGAAAAAAGGTTTTTACAGGGCAGAAAGATCATATAAAGGTTTTTACAGAAGCATGACTTTGCCTTGTAGAGTTATTCCAGAAAAAGCGGAAGCTAGCTACAAAGACGGCATTTTAACAATAACTTTGCCTAAAGCAGAAAAGAAAATCGCGACAAAGAAAATTAAAGTTAAATGATTTTTCTTCTTTTTCTCTTTTTTTACTTCCACAGAAATGTTTATTTCACTCGACCTTGCTTCCTGGCTCAATTTCTTTTTCGGGCGCAATTAGTATGACTTTTGATTTGTCCTTGTTCACTGCAGCAAGTATCATCCCTTCACTCTTGATGCCTCTAACTTCTTTTGGCTCAAGATTTGTGAAAACAACGACTTGCTTGCCTTTCAGCTCTTTTTCATTGTAATATTGTTTTATTCCTGCTACTAGCGTTCTTTTGCCCAGCTCGCCCAAATCAATATCAAGCAAAACTAGCTTGTCTGCATTAGGATGTGGTTTTACTGCAAGAATCTTGCCAACTCTCAAGTCAATTTTTTGCCATTCTTTAAACGGCACTATTTCCATTTTTTCTTTTTCAACCTCCTTTTCTTTTAATTTAGATTCTTCTTTCAATTCAATTTTTTTGAACAGGATTTCGCTCTTTTTAATTTTTTTAATTTCAATAGGTTTTTCAATTTGTTTTAAATTTTCTATTTTAAACCCAAATACTTTAGCAATTTTTTCGCTTGTTTCAGGCATAAAAGGCCACAACAAAATTGCTATTGCTTTAATTGAATCACACAACTCATACAATTTTTTTCTATCATGGGTTTTCCATAACTCATTTTCTTGAACATATAAATTACATTCATCGACAAATTCTAAAATTAAAGCTAGGGCTTTATCAACTTCAAAATTTTCAAAACATTTTTTAATTTCTTTCAATTTCAATTTTTTCAATAATTTATTTTCACATTTTTCTAAGCCATGCTGCTCGGCCAAAGCTGAGACTCTAGAAACTAAATTTCCAAGTTTATCTGCTAACTCTTTGTTGTTCCTCTCTATTAAAATGTCTTCGCCATAATCTGAATCCTCAAAAATAGAGCACCTCAATAATGAGTATCTCACTACATCGGTTCCATATTTATCAATCAATATCAAAGGATCTACAACATTGCCAATACTTTTACTTATCTTTCTTCCACTCAAGTTCAAAAAACCATGGACCAACAATTTCTTTGGAAGCTCGTAACCTGCCGAGATTAACATAGCGGGCCATATCACGCTATGGAACCAATTAATGTCTTTGCCAATAATATGCAAATCAGCAGGCCAATTTCCTTGCGATCCTGAGATGTAATTAATAAGCGCGTCAAACCAAACATAAATCTTATGTTTCTTATCAAATGGCACATCAATACCCCAATCTAAGCCTTGTCTTGAAACACACAAATCTCGAAGCTCCTCTTCTTTCAATCTTGAAAGAATTTCATTTCTTCTTTTTTCCGGAACAACATAGTTTTTAACAAATTTTTCAACCCTGGCTTTATAGTTGCTTAATCTAAAAAAATATGCCTCTTCTTTCAAAGTTACAATCTCTCGATTTGGATGTTGAGGACATTTTCCATTAACCAAATCTTTTTCAGTTTTGTAAGCTTCACAGCCATAACAATAAAGCCCTTCATAAGTCCCTTTGTAAATATCTCCTTTTTTGTAAACTTTCTCAAAAATTTCTTGTGCTACCTTAATATGTCTTTGCTCGGTAGTCCTGATAAAATCATCATTACTCAAATTGAGTTTCTTGCACAATTCAATAAAGGCCTTAACATTTTTATCAACAAATTGCTTTGTTGGTATGCCCGCTTCTTTAGCAGCCTGTGCATTTTTTTGGGCATTTTCATCAGTTCCTGTCAAAAAGAAAACTTGCTTGCCATTCAACCTTTGCCATCTTGCTATAGAATCAGCTATAACTTTCTCAAATGCATGCCCTATATGGGGCCTTGCGTTTACATAATCTATAGCTGTGGTAATATAGTATTTTTTACTCTTTTTCATTAAACGTTAAAGAAAGATGGACTTAAAAAGTTTGCTTAATTAATATCTAACATCTTTTCGAGTTTCTTAATAACATAATTTTCAAGCCTATCTGGATCTTTGCCTTCATAAAGATTAATGTCTTTCTCAAGTTCGCCATTGTATGCCCTCTTTAGTTTGTATAAATCTATTTTTTGATTATGCGTGTCTGCAGTGATAATTCTATAAAACAAATCTTGCACTCCGCCATCTTTCTGTTTAGCCTCTATGGGTGCAGGGACTTGTCCATAGATAATTCCAGATATATCTTCAATCTGCCTTTTGTTTGTATTAACAATTAAAAAATAATATATCGTTTTTTCCTCTTCAGGGTTCCCTATAAAGTTCCAATATAAAGGCCATTCTCTAGGCCTACCAGTTTTCTTTCCTAACAGCTCTTTATCACTAAATTTTATTCTCATTTTCTTTCCTTAGCTTTTTCCCAAAGTCTTGAACTTTAAAAACCTTACCTTCAATTATCTCATTCCTTCTGGCTTATAAAATTTTTTTGGCAATTCTACAGCAATTGACTTGCCATTGTTGTAATTTTCTGTGTAGATTTTAATTATATTTTCAATTCTTTTGAGATGCGCCGGATTTTCATACTTAACTTCTATATGGCACAATGAATGCAGATTTTGGGTCCTTTCACATTTAATTATAATTCTTGATCCCTCTGTTTTTGAAAGAATAGTAAAACAAGCACATTCAAGCAGATGCTTTAAATGTTCCTCAACAATCAAATCTGCTAGAGGGCCAAAAATCTTTCTTGTTCTAGGACAATAGAAAAAGTTTTGGCCTTTCTCGCCTTGCTTTTCACCAACAGGCACAAATAAAAATTTAGTTTCCATCTTATTTACCTTTTTTATTTGTTTCTTTTCTTTCTAAGCTCTTGTTCTCGCCATTTAATTAAGCTTTCTAAATCATAGAAAATTGGAATTCTAAACTCTTTTGCTTTTTCAATTTCCTTTTTAGCCCCTTCGCTTTTTTTCCAATTTTTACAAACATATAAAGCATCGGAAACTTCGAGCCATGGTTGCGAGTTTTCAAAATAATCTTTATATTTATAATTACCAGCATAAAGCCCCATCAAGAAATTAAGACAAGGAACATAAACGCTAAAGCCTTCCTTTCTGATTTTTTCTGCCTCTTCGAGCATGATGTGGCAATTTTTAATATAATTTACAGCCACATCATTCAATTTTCCTGCTATATAAACTCTGTATTTTCTCATTTTTTACTTTATTAAACTACGACCAAAATTTATAAAGATTTGTTTATTAAAGAATATATAGTAATTTGCGCGCCAGTAGTCCAGTGGCAAGACACAACCCTCCCAAATAAGGGGATACCCCTTATTATCCCCAATAGAGAGAGGTTGTTACCCGGGTTCGAATCCCGGCTGGCGCATTTTTATTTTTTCATTGCATCTTCTATTTCGCCTTTATTCTCTCGCAAATGGGGCTCGATATAATTCATTCCGAGTTTATTATAAATTTCTTCTTCTGTTTTTGAAGCTAGAAGTTTGCCAGTTTTTCTATCAAATAACCCATATTCGCTCAACTTGTAACCTTTTTTCATAGCAATTTCTCTCATCTTAATATTGTGCTCTTTTGAACCAGTAAAATACATTAATGCTGCCCCATAACTTTCCTCCGGAACAACACGAACGTCTGCCTGAATTCCTTGTTTCAAAATAACCGCGCTTTTAGTTGGCCCCTTTGCTAACACTTTTGATACTTCGGGCAATGTCGTAAAAATATCCATAACTTTTTTAGGATTCTTTGATGTAACTAAAATATCAATATCTCTAACGGTTTCTTTTTTTCTTCTAATCGATCCTGCGACGTCAATTTTATCAACAACCCCTGATTTCTTTAATTTTTTAACTATTGAATTTGCTATCGGCAAGACTTCTTCCAAAGGTCTGCGCTTTTCTTTTTTAATTTTTAAGCTTTCGATAATGGCCTTTTCAGATTTTTCACCAAAGCCGGGCAATTTAGCAATCTTGTGTTGTTTCAATGCTTTTTCTAAATCCTTCAAGGTTTTTATATGTAGAATTTGGTAAAGTTTTTTTATTTTCTTCGGCCCGATACCTGGAATTTGTGAAAGTTCAGCAACATGGGCTGGAATGCTTGCTTTCAATTTTTCATAAGCCTTAATTTTATTAGTTTTAATAAATTCAACGATTTTCTTAGCAAGATTTTCACCAACTCCTGGAATTTCTTTAAGACCCTTTAAACCATAATTTCTATAAATTTCTTCAACATCTTCTCTTAAAGAATCAATTGCTTTAGCAGCTCTTCTATAAGCTTGCGGTTTCCATTGAACGTTTTGCATTTCTAAAATATCAGCCATTTCAAAAAATATCTTGGCTATTTCAGAATTGTGTGTTTTGGTTATTTGTTTAGTCATTTTTTCTTTTTTCTCTTTTTTACTCATTTCATTAAATATTAAAAATTAAAAAAGTTTATAAATTTGTTTTTTATTAAATGCAAACAAAAAATGAAAAAAGAAAGGAAAATTAAAAAAGAACGTAGATTAATAGAAAAAACAAAGATATTAAGCATTCGTGAAGGCTGCGCATATTCGGTGAGTGAAGGACTTGGCATGAGATATATAACTCCTTTTGCTTTAAAACTAGGTGCTACAAATGCCCACATAGGTTTCTTAACTTCTTTACCTTCTTTGCTAGGAAATTTTTCTCAAATGTTTACACCAAAACTTATGGAAAAGACTTCTAGAAAAAAAATTGTTGTTTTAGGAGCATTGCTTCAAGCAATAATGTGGCTTTTTGTAATCGGCATTGGAGCATTATATTTTATTTTTAACATTAACTCAACTATAACGCCAACTCTCCTTATAATAATCTATACTTTACTTACTTTATTTGGAGCAATGCTCGTGCCAGCATGGAACTCCTGGATGAAAGACATAGTGACAGAAAATTCCGGAAAATATTTTGGTAACAGAAACCGAATTGTTGGTTTTGTAGCGCTCGTTTCTATGTTGGCCGGCAGTTTTATTCTTGATTATTTTGCAAAAACAAAAATATTTATAGGATTTGTAATTTTATTCACTATAGCTTTTATAGCACGATTAATTTCAACGCTAATTCTCTCAAAAAAATATGAACCAAAAATTAGCTATGAAAAAGGCTACTATTTTAGTTTTTGGCAATTTATTCGTTATATTCCTAAAAGCAATTTTGGCAAATTTACAGTTCTTGTAGCTTTGATGCAGCTTGCTACAGCAATTGCTTCTCCTTTTTTCGCAGTTTATATGTTAAAAGAACTCGGCTTTAGTTATTTTCAATGGATTCTAGTTACATTGGCAAGTTCTTTAACTTCCTTGCTTTTTATGCCTTTATGGGGAAAATTTGTTGATCGCTATGGTAATATAAAGGCAACAAAAATAACTTCTTTTCTAATTCCTTTAGTGCCTTTATTGTGGTTTGTTTCTATATTTATAAATAAAAATTCTTTAATTCCATACCTTATTTTAATAGAAGCTTTTTCTGGAATGGTTTGGGCTGGCTTTAACCTCGCTTCTAGCAACTTCATATATGATGCAGTAACTCGTCAAAGAATGGCATTATGTGTTGCTTATTCAAATCTCTTGACTGGAATCGGAGTTTTTATAGGCGCTACACTGGGAGGTTTCATTTCTTCAACCCATTTAACTTTGTTTGGACTTTCTTCAATATTAATTGTATTTTTAATTAGTGGAATTGCAAGATTTGCAGTCGCTTTAGTAATGACGCCGAAAGTAAAAGAAGTTAGAGATGTAAAAAAATTTGGAATAAAAGAAGCAAAAGAACATCTATCTACATTAACTCCTTCAGAATTGTGGCGCCATTTAGAAATAAATATAAAATTAAATGGATATAATAACTGAGAAAAAATTTAAAAAAGATTATTGTTTAATCATCATATTAAAAAGGAGGTATTAATTAAATAAAATGAGGCTTTCAACTAAAAAGAAATATAAACCAGTAGATGGCAACATAAAACAAAGAATCATGGAAATTGAAAACGACATTAGAGACTTAATTAATTTTATTGAGATAAAAACAGAGGAAGAAATAAAACCAGGAGAGGGCAAAAAAATAGAAGAAGACACTGCTAAGGAGCTCATAGACAAATTAAAAATAATCGCTACAAAAATAGGCGTTGTGGGGTTATAAATTAATTAGCGGAATTAAAAAAGTAAAAGATAAAGGACTTTATTTTTTATTATCTTTCTATCTCTTTTCTTATTTTTGAAGCCATTTTTCTTGCCATTACAAGAGGCTCTGGAAGTTTATGCGGCTCTCTAACACATTTTTTGACAAGCTCTACGGCTGAAGAAAGAGAAATCATATGGCCTACAGAAACATAAAATGGTTTCGAACCTTCTTTTGTAATGAGTTTCTTTGCTATAACTTTTCCATTCAATATAACATCATCGCCTCTCTCTTCACCAATAAGTATATGATTCGTTATTCCTATAACTGGTCTATTTATACTAATTCCTAAATGACTTGCCAATCCTAAACCTCTTGGATGAGATATTCCTTGAGCTTCTATAAAAAAAACATCTGGTTGTTCTTCCAGCTTCTCATAAGCGGCCAAAATACAAGGCAATTCTCTATAAGCTCTAAAGCCAGGAATATAAGGAAATTTGATTGGTCTAATTGCATATTTTTCTTCAACTATTTCCATATTTTCATCAACTACCGCAATAGCGGCTAGAATTTCTTTTGTTTTTAATGTTTCTAAATCTATGCCTGCAAATCTTGTAGCGTTATTAAAATCAAATGCATCTTTACAAGATACGAGTTTAGCAAGTTTTCTTTGTTCTTCCTTTAAAGCTTCAATATCAATACCCTTTTCAATAGCCTCCTTTTCTAACATAAAAACAAGAAGAAAATAGTATTAAAAAATTTATTGTTTTTTATTGTTTCAAAGTTTTATATTGTTGCTCTAATAAACATACTATAGCCTCTATTGTTTTTTTTACTTTTATATTTCTTTTTATAAGAAAATTAATTTGTTCTTCAGACATCACATAATTTATTCTATATTTTTCAGAATGACCCTCATATTTTTCTAGGAGGTTTTTAAATTTTTCAATACTATCTTTGCAAAAATTAAATTCAATAGGATCATATCTTTTACCAGTAAGTATAGGTGTTATTAATATTTCTGGAAATTTGGTGCAATTTATATAAATATCAATAACCATTTTTTACAAATTATCTAAAAGATAAAAGACAGTTTAAAAATTTTATTATTTTTTAATACATCTTTTTAAATTTCTCTAATAGCCTCTCTTATTAAAGCAACGGAATCTATATTTGCAGAAATGCTATTTATTCCTTTCTTAGCTAAGAATTTTGCCATATCGGGCCTTGAGCCGGCTTGGCCACAAATAGAAGTTTTAACACCATAATTCTTACAAACAGTTATTACCATTTCAAGCAATCTCAATACTCCGGGATGCATCTCATCATACAAACGGGCCAGTCTTTCATTGTTTCTATCAATGCCTAAAGTCAACTGAGTTAAATCATTGGTACCAAAGCTTATGAAATCAATTCCTTCTCGACATAATTCTTCAATAATCATACAGCTTGCAGGAGTTTCAATCATAACTCCAAATTCAACATCTTTTCCAGGTTCAAGTCCAACCTCTCGACATAGCTCTTTAGCTTTTTTAATTTCTTCTGTTCTAATTACAAATGGAATCATAACACCCACATTTTTATAACCTCTATCGTGCAATAATTTTATTGCTCTGAATTCGGCTTTCAAAATTTCTGGTTCATCCAAACCTCTTCTAATCCCGTGCCATCCAAGCATTGGGTTATCTTCTTTTGGCTCTTGTTCTGAGCCTTTAAGATTTCTATATTCATCTGTTCTAATATCGCTTGTTCTAACCCAAACACTTTTGCCTTGAAAAGCTCTCGCTATTTTTTCAATTCCATCGGCCAGTATTTTAGAATATTCTTCACTTTTACCTCTTCTAATATATTCTGCCGGATGTATTCCTCCTTTAGCAATAATAAATTCTATTCTAACTAGTCCAACTCCATCAGCTCCAGTTGCAGCAGCTTTTTCAGCAACTTCTGGCAAATCACAATTAACTTTTACTAAAATTTTTTCCTCTCCTCCTTCAATTCCTTCTTTTCTTTTTCTTGCCAATTCGAACGCTTCTCGTACTTCAGGAGGAATCAACATTTTAGCCAAAGCTGGTGGCGTTGGTTTAATCGGCTTTTCTTCTTTCTCTTTTTCTTTTATTTCTACTACGCCTTCGTATATTTTTCCATTAGTTCCATCTACCGTAACGATAGAACCTTCAACTAAAACTTGCGTTGCTTTTTTTGTTCCAACAACACACGGCAATCCTATTTCTCTTGAAACTATGGCCGCATGAGCAGTTAGACCTCCTTCATCTGTTACAATTGCCTTAGCTTTTTGCATTGTAACAACCATGTCAGGATTAGTCATACGTGTAACGAGAATATCTCCTTCTTTAATTTTATGCAAATCTTTTAAATCACGAATTATTTTAACAACTCCAGAAGCAACTCCGGCAGATGCTCCAAGTCCCTCTATAAGAACTTTGCCCTGCAGTTCAACTTTTTTTGTTTCTTTTTCTACCGTAGTTACTGGCCTGGATTGAACTATATAAATTTTATTTCCTTCAATTGCCCATTCAATATCTTGAGGCCATTTATAATGCTCTTCAATGTCAATTCCATAATTTGCTAGGCTTTTTATTTCAGAGCTTTCTAAAACTTCTTTTTTCTGAAGTTCTTCTGGCAATTCTTCTTTAACCGTCTTGCCTGTTTCATCTTTTACAAAACGCAATTTTTTCAAACCCAATCTTTTTTTTATAACTTCTAAATTCTTTTTATCAATTACATAACTATCTGGCTCTATTGTTCCAGAAACTATTCCTTCGCCTAAGCCAAATACTGATTCTATTACAATTTCATTTTTGTTATTGGTTAATGGATTGATAGTAAACATAACTCCTGATTTATCAGAATTTACCATTCGTTGAACTACAACTGCAATATAACTAGTTTCGTGGCTAAATCCTTTTTTAGCTCTATAATAAATTGCTCTTGCAGTGAAAAGCGAAGCCCAACATTTTTGTACAGCTTCTAATAAAGCTTCTTTACCTTTAATATTAAGAAAAGTTTCCTGTTGTCCCGCAAACGACGCCGTACTTAAGTCCTCTGTTGTAGCACTACTTCTAACCGCTACAAAAACATCTTCTCCTTTAACTTCTGCCAAATCTAAAGGATTTTTTATATCAGATATAATCTCTTTGTCTAAACTTAAACAAGAGTAAGCCTCAAGAATTTCATCAGCAAGAGTTTCAGGCATCTTTTCTTTAATAATCATTTGTTGTATTTCTTTAGCTTTGGCTTCAAGTTCAGAGGTATTTTCTAAGTCAATTTTATTCACTATAGATAAAATTTTTTCTTTTAATCCGGATTCTCTTAAGAAAGTAACAAAAGCCTGAGCAGTCACTATGAAAGCGGGCGGAACAGGAAATCCTGCATTATACATTTCAGCAAGATTTGCCCCTTTACCACCAGCTATCGCTACGTCTTTCTTAGTTATTTCAGAAAGCCACACTATGTTTCTTGAATCATCCACCATCTTCCCTCTTTTTATAAAGTAAAAAAAGAGATTATTTAAATTTAACTAGAAAAAAATCATTTTTTTATTTCTTCTACAACTATTGTTTTTTTACCTGGCAATTTTGATTTTATCTTATTTAAAATTTCTCTAACTGCTGGAATTGCTTCCCTATTACAAGCTACACTAAAAATTTTGTCTCCTTTCATAAGTTGAGCAGCTATTCCTATAGGCTTTCCAAAACTATGGCTCATTCCTGTTTGCATTCTATCCGCACCAGCCCCAGTTAACATTTTATTCTCACGCAAAATGTGATGAGGATGAGCATTTAAAACGAAATAAAAATTTCCTTTTAATTTTTCTTCTAGTTTTTTATGTGCATACTGTCTCGCAGCTTCTAGAGCATTGTCTCTTATTTGTACTGGCTCTGTAACTGTAAGCATTACAAAGCAATTGTATTTTCCTTTATTAAATCCAGAAACATCACCCATCTCAAATCTCGCTATTTTCAACGGAGGAATTGTTTTGATATAACTTTTACTTTTAACTTTAGATTTGCGAGTATAAGGGCGTTCTATTTTTGTGTAACAATGACCTTTTCTTAATCCCATAACAATTTTATAAAATGCATATTTTTAAAGTTTTTGAATTAGTCAAATAAATGAATTAAACAAATAATAATCTTTGTAAAAATATTCGTGTCTTTAACGATAAATGTAAAATCTTTTTTATCTTCATAATTTTTATCATTCATATCTTTATATTTTAAAGTTAAAGATATTGAATTTTTACCTACGTCTAATTTCCAAGTTTTTATTTCTAGAGGAATTATATTTGTTCCTTTTCTGAGAAAAATCTTTTTAGTTTCAATATATTTTTCCGTTACAATCTTTAGTTCGGCATTTATATTGTTGTTTGATTCTATAATTGCACTTAAATCACCCTTACTACCATAATTTGCTTCTGTGTTTTGTAATGTTGCGATTTTTGCTTCAGGCATAGTGAGAAGCTTCATATCGATACAAGAAACAGCAATAATGTCTTTTAGCTCTCTCGTTATTATGCATAAAATCATACAAGTCATCTCTATCGAATCAATGGATTTATTTCTAACGATATTTGCTGGCACTTCTAATTCAATATTCTGCAATTCATTAGCATTAAGTGTAATATTCTTACAAATATTTTGATTACATATACTTACATTTGCATTTCTAGGACTTTTTGCTTGACATACTATGGAGATGTTTTCATAATCGTAATAGAATTCTTTATTGCTCTTACAATAAAAATCTATCATTTCCTTTCTATACGGTCTAATTATATTTTCAGCCTCTTGCAATGATATTCGGGGCTTATTTATTCCAATTAAAATTTTTGTAATAGCGGAGTTACCAAATTTATCTTTAACTTCAAAACTTGCCAAACATTCTTTACCACATTCTTTAAGTTCAGAACTATCAGGAACTTTCATTATAAAAAAACTTTTTGTTTCTGAGTTGGGTTTTAGTAAAAATATTTTTTCACTCTCTCCAAAAACACCAGTAGCAATAGAAACATAAATAGGAACAGAAACATAATAATTGTAAGGATTTTTCAAAGTTACTTCTATAGGAACATAAGAATTAAAACCAGCTTTATCTACATAAGGAGAAAGTTTTATCTCAATTGGTAAATTTACTAAACCTTCTTGATTAATTATTTTTGTATCTATTGTTAAATTTTCTATAATTATTTCTCCCACATATTTATATTCTACAGAAGATGAACCTGCGTCGAGACTTCTTTTCAATACAATATGACTTGCATCTAGCCAACCATACTGACCAAACGTTACATCAAAGGGAATCCATTCTCCATTAAGCCACACTTCAGCCCAAGCATGTTCTCTAATTGCTTTGTCTTTATTGCTATAAGCAACTCCGGAAACGAATCTAGCAGGAATTCCCAGAGCCCTAGCCATTGACACAAAAAGAATTGTATAATGACTACAAACGCCTTTTTTTTCTTGCATAATCCATGAAGCATTTCTTAATTCTTGATATTCTAATGAATAGTTCATATTTCTTCTTACATATTCTGCAATGTTGTATAAAGTTTCAAAAGCATCTTTATCTTGGGCCACTAACTGATAAGCTTTATTTTTAATATACGAATCTATAACAATATATTCAGAATTTCTCGTATAAATTTCTAGTTCTGAAGGAACGTTAAAAGGTAAAACAACATTATTAATTTTCTTAAATAAAAACTCACTACTAATTTTAGACTCAACCACATAGTTTAATTTTCCTTTTTCACTAAAGTTGAAAATTATGAATTCATCTCCTATATCAGCTACAGGTTTTGTTTTTAAATTAACAATACAATTTTCATTTTCTCTGGGAAATAAAGTTAAATTAACTATAATTTTTTCAGCTTCACTATAGATGGTGCTGGAAATATTCATCAATAAATCTATTTTTTTTATAGAACTATTAAATTCTTGATTAAGCTCTTGTCCTGAAACAAAATTAAAAGTAAATGAAATTATTAAAATTGTTATAAATAATTTAAGAATATTTTTTTTCATCTAACCCTCTTTTTTTATTTTTAATTTATCTATTAACGAAGCGTAAAGCAAAGGTAAAGCTATAGTAGCATCACAAAAAACATCTACAAATTTTGCCTTTCTAGACATCTTTCCCCAAGAAATTCCTTCTTTAAGTGAAGCTCCACTAGAACCGCCAGGTTCTGCTCTGTCTGTAGTGATTTGAACTCCATAAATTGCTGGTTTTGTAAACTGTAAAGCTTGTTGAATGTAATTTTTAGGAACTCCTCCACCAATATACAAAACAGCAGTCTTCTTAGCACTCCAAGATATTTCTATAATTTCGGCCAGATCTTTAAAAAAATCCAACTCTATTTTCCTTTTTCTAATAAGTTGGCCCCAAACCATTAAACCAATTCCAGAATCTGTTAATGCTGGACAAAAGATGGGAATTTTTCTTTCGTAACAAATTTTTAAAATGCTTTTTTTATGAACTAACTCTCCAAGTTTCCATAAAAATTCTCTTGGTGAAGTTGTTTTCGATAATTCATCAAAATTTTTAGTAAAAAATTTTTCTAGATGTTCATAAACTTGATTTTTCATAAAAACGTTATATATTCTGTCAATGCCTTTTTTATTTAATTCAACATCATCAACATTGGCTGATCCTTGATAATGTTTAAATCCAAGAGCTTCAATTAAATCGTGAGTTAAATTTGCCCCCGTTGTAACAAAAACATCAACAAATTCTTTTCTTAACATATCAATCACTATCTCTCTCATTCCTCCAGGCACAAGAGCGCCGGCCATTCCAAAAAATAATTTACATTCTTTATCTCTGATTGCTGTTTCAAGAATATTTGAAGCTTCTGCTAAATTTTTAGCACCAAATCCAACATTTTTCATTCTATTCACAAGTTCAGAAACTTTTATTCCATTTACAATTTTAATGTGCTTAATCTCTTTGAATTCCATTTTAATTGCTTTTTCCATCATAAACCCACCAATAATCATTATTTCTTTTTAATACTTTTGCAGCAGTAATTAAATTCTTTGCCAATCGTCTAGCCTCTTTTTCATAACACTCGTTTCTTAATTTTTCTTTATCTTTATACGTTCCTTCACATATAGTATTAATTGCATACATATTACTAAATGGTGGGAAAACCATTCCAAAATGATTTAAAGTCATAAAAAGAGAAGATATCACCATACTTGCGCCAACCTCATGGCCAGAAACTATAATTCCAGCTATTTTTCCTGTTAATCTTCTTAAAAATCCAGATCCAAATTTTTCATTTCCAGTTAACTCTATAAATTTAGTATGTTTTATATTAATTTTCTTATTTTTAACATTATATATGTCTGCAGGAGCGAGACTTCCGTCCATACTTATTAATCTGTCAAGAAATAAAGACATATGAGAAGAGATTTTAAAATTATGAACTGGTGTTGCAAAAACAATAACATCAGCCCACGAAACAATATCGTATAATTTATTAGTCATATCATCTCCATATTCGCCTTCAGGGTAACAAGTGCATTTGTAATGACATTGAGTGTTTGTTGTGCTATAGCAGCCTTTACAAGGTTCGATATTATATTCCATTAAATTAATTTTCTTTACCTCAGCTCCCAGTTTTTTTGCCTCATCTAAACATTTATCAAGAAGCCATTCTGTTGTTGAATCTTCTGCTGGGCAATCATTTTTAATGCGCCTCGAGCCATTTATTCCAAGAACTCTTATTTTCTTTTCAAAAAAATGTTTTTTTATTTCTTTAGCTTCTTTCAAAGCTTCCTCCCTTCTTTTTTTAAATAATGACAACAATCTTTTATCAATTCCTATTTTCTTCATTAACTCTTTATCATTAATTGATTTTTTCATTTTAAAAGTTTTATTAAATTGTCTCTAAATTTTGGCAAGTCTTCAACTTGCAAAGTAGCTCCACAGGCATGTTCATGGCCGCCACTTGTCGATTCGATTCCTTCTAAAGCCTTTGCCACTAGTTCTCTAACATTCATAAATACTCCTCTTACTGATACATTGGCTCTAGTTCCTTTAATGTATGCAACAACAACTACTCTATCTGGAAAAAGATATATTAATTCATTAGAAATTTCTGAACTAAGACTTAAATCTCCTCCATATTGGAAGAAAATTAATCTTTTATGATTTTTGGCAAGTTCTTTAGCTTTGTTTAATATTTTTTCATATCTTCGGTTTATTTGATTAAATCGTTTATATATAGAAACCATCTTAGGAGAACTTGCATCTAATAATTCTCTGGGATTTTTAATTGTAAGCAAATTTTTTAACATCTTAACTACATTGCTTGTTCTATCTTTTAATGCAAAACTAAGAATTTTAATTATTTTTCCAAGTTCTGTTTCATACAGAGCCTTTGCAGGACTTTTTATATTGGAAAATAGTTCAGGATATTCTTTAATGAAATTTTCAGAAAAATCAGGAATAAACCAGTCAGAAAGACAGCCTATCATTGCTATCCATTCATCTTCTTTTCTTCCCGTTATTTTATAACATATATAAGATACTGGCTCATTAATTTTTCCTTCTGTCAAAGGATTGAAATAGTAAATGTTATTTTCATTTGCATAATCTGGAATTGGATGATGATCTATCCATATTATAGGAATATTGAATTGTTGTGCTGCTTCTCTAAAACCTTTCTCAATCAATGGTTTGTCTAGAACAAAAATATAATCTGGCTTAAATTCTTCGATTTTACGAGAATAAGAAGTATTCAAATCAGGAAAGCTTTTAATAGCAATGCCTTTTCCTTTATCACAAAATCTACGAAGCAAAAGAAAAGAAGCCAAGCCATCTACATCATTATCAAAAAAAAACAAAGGATTTTGCGTTTTTTCCAGAAATGTTCTTACTTGTTCTATTTGTTTTTGACTTATCATTTTTTTACATTTAATTTAAATTTTCTTTCCAACTAGAGCTTGCTCCTTCAAATTTTCAAAATCTCTTACTAATTTTTTTGTATCTTTTTCTCCAATAATTTCTACCAGTTTATTTGATTGCAGGCTCAAAGTTTCCATTAAATTTTGTAAAGTTCCGAAATTATTTACAAGAATCTCTATAGTTTCTTCATTTAGTGAAGTCTTAGACAATAATCGGTAACCTTTTGGTTTTACAGGATCTGTTGGACTAGAATAAAGTAAAATTCTTATAATATTTTCTGGCTCAATTAACTCATCAAGAGTTAAAGATGGCAATGCGGTTTTTGTAAAGCCCCAGTTTCTACTATAATCCTTCAATAACAAATCTTTCTCTTTTTCCAAACCCTTTATAATTTCCTTGAGCAAAATTTTAACTAAATTGCCCTCGGCTCCCAATTCAATAATATATTTTTTTATTGTTCTTGTAATTCTAGAAATAATTTCCATTCTTTGAATACATAAAACTACTTCATTAAGACTTACGAAATTTGTAAGTTCCATAATATTGAGATTGATAAGCAATTCATTCAAAATTTCTTTATGTTTTTCTAACATTCTAAGAGTTTCTGTTGCTTTGTTTAAAATTTCATCAGAATTTCTTAATTGATATTTTATATTTTTATAATAAAGGCTTGTAGTTTTTCTTCTTTCTGATATTGCAATTACTGGTCTAGAAGTTTGTTTTGCTGTACGTTCAGCCGCCCTGTGTCTTGTACCCGTTTCATTAGTTTCTATGTTGGGATCTGGAACAAGTTGAGTATTGCAATAAACTATTTTTTTTAAATCATCTGATAAAATAATTGCTCCGTCCATCTTACAGAGCTCTACTAGTTGTTGTGGCGTAAATTTACAATCAATTTTTATTCCACCATTTTTAATTTTCAAAACTTCTGGAGAATCGCCTAAAACAATTAAAGCGCCCATTCCAGCACGAGCAATATCATCAATAGCGGCACGAAGAGGAGTTCCAGGAGTCAATAGCCTTATTACATCTAAAAGTTCTTCAAATTCTCGTTCTTTTTTTTCATCCTCAATTGCTTTTAATTCGAGCTCTTCTTTAAAATTTTCTTTATCACTATTTAACATTTTCTCACTTCTTTTTTATAAAAAATAAACAAAATTGAGTTTAAATAAATTTTCTTTAATTCAGAATTTAAGAATTCTTTTCTTCAAACAAGATGTTCTTTTATAAAATAAAATCTAAAATCTATTTAGTTGCTTCTTCTTTTTCGATTTCGTTCATAATTTCTTCTGCACTAGGAGAAGGTCTTATGCTTGATTCTTTACCACAATAAGGACATCTAAAAGGCAACCTTTCTCTATAAAATCTATAACCACAAGCTTCACATTGATATTCTACCATTTTTTATTACTAAAAGAAAGAATAGTCATCTATTTAAATTTTTGTGTGTTTAAGTATTTAATTACTTGCCTTTTCTTTCATGCGCTCTTAAAGAAGGTCTGACTTTTATTGCTCTTTTACCTTTTTTTCTCAATCCTCTTGATTTTCTCGCAGCGCTTGTTAATCCACGGAATACTCTGCCTTTGTGTTTCTTGCTTGCAATCCAACCAATATTTTTATCTGCTTTTATTTCTGGCCTGTTTGGATCAACTAAAATAACTTCATACCAAGCATAATTGCCATCTTTAGCAAGCCAATATGAATTAAGCACTTCTAAATTAGGGAACTTTCTTGCAGCTCTTTGTTCAGCTATCCATCGATAATTCATCTTGAGTGTTTTTCTTATAGTCATTCTTTTGCTTCTTCTACCAGCTCTTGGCCTCGGTCTTTTATGGCCGCCTCTTCTTACTCTAACTCTCACAATCACAAAACCCGGTTTTGCTTTATAGCCAAGAGCTCTAGCTCTATCTAATCGAGTAGGTTTATCAACTCTAACAACCGTCTCACTTTTACGCCATTCTATAAGTCTTTCTCTCCATAACTTTCCTAAAGATTCTTTCGGCCTTTTCCATAACTCTGAAATATAGCTGTAAGCTGATCTCATTTTTTGTTCCTATTTTTCTTTTTTATTTTAAAGATTATTTTAAAGATAAAGAAAAGGTATTTTTAAAGTTTCTTATTTTATAAGAAAAATGAAAGAAATAAGGATGGCCGCCAAATCACTTGTAAATCACTAACTTTTCAATATCCTCATCTTTCTTAACAAAATAAACTCCAGAATTCAAATCAAGATTGTTTTTACCTTTATCTATTTTCTTAATTTTTCTTCCCAAAGCATCATATAAAATGGCTTCTTTAGTTGAAATAAGATAATTCCTTGCAGGATTTGGTTTAATAATTAAGCCTTCTTTGACTTTATTTTCTAACTTTTCTTCAACTATGCCGATGATCATTGAATCAGCAGTATATCTTAAAGAATCAACTATAGATGCCCTGCCATATTTTGTCGTATCAATAACTTGACTGAAATATTGATACCACATTGTGTCGCCTTTGATCTGATAAATCATTGTTATAAAAACATCTCCTTGGCGCCAAATTGAATCTTGTTTTTCAAGATTGAAATAAAGCTGATTATGAATGTCTGTAGTGTCAATAGCCAAACTGTCTTGTCCTAAAGCCCTTCTAAAATAATTAATAAACTGAATCTTCTGATTAGGATTTTTTTGAAGCCATCCTTTTGCATTCATTTTGTATTGCGGCCTTAAACTTCTGTTTTTGACTTTATTTGCTCCAACACTCAAAGCAACAACGTTTTTGTTAGGATCATCTAAAAAGCCAGTTGGAATATTAGTATTACTTCCAGTATAAAGACATCTCATCCTTCCTGTATAAATTATTCCGCCATAAACAAGAGTATCAACTGATTTTATTGTATCACCTGCAACTGGCGGTGGATTAAAATTGCCTGCTGGTACCCACCAATTACCATAGATATCAACAGTATCTTTTTGAATTCCAGAACTTCCATTATTAACCCAGCAATTGACAATTGTTCCATTAGAACTTACTCCATTGTGTGCATCCCAAACTCTCTGTCCTATTGTTTGAGCGCCAACTTCTGAAATTAATCCTATTAATCCTGCCGTAATCAAAGGTTTGACAATTTTCATTTGTAAAACAATTCAAAGAACTTTATAAATCTTTTGTTTTACTATTGTTAAGTTACAATTATTTTTGTGTCCAAGTTCTGTCTCCAGGAACTGTTATTAAATAAATCTTGCCTGCTTCAAGATTAAAGTTATAACCAGGAACATTTTTAATTTCAAAACATCTTGCCGCAGGCATGATTATTTTTTGTTGCTCAACATCCCAGAAACCAATGTTATCATCATCGCTCATTAAATCTTGGCCGTTGTCTGCTTTAGCTTCACATAAGTCTTTTGCTGTTTTTATTGTCGTGTCTAAAGGAAGAACAATATAATTAGCATGCCCTGAGTTGCTCGGCCCATACTTGAACTCAAACGTCACATGTTCAGGAATTTTGCCGACATAAGTCATGTCAAATTGAGGAACTCGAAGTGAGACGAAATAAGGATGGCCGCGTTTCATTGTAAAGACGCCGGTAAAGACTCGCTCAAGATAACAAACGCCTTGTTTTTGTCCTGGCTTTTGTTCGCAAACCATTTTTGGATCGCCTTCTGCTGTTCCGTGCTGCTCTTGTTTTTCTGGATCCCAATAAGCAACATAATCAAAAGGCGAGCCTCCGATTTTAAGCAACTGATCGCTTGAAACTATTCCGCCAAAATTTACAAAATGTAACCAATTAACTCCAGTTCTGGCAGTTAAAGCTCCTCTTTCTTCTGGCTTTTTAAATTCTTGAGTATATTTAACCATTAAATCCGATTCCTGTTCGCAAAGCATGGCTCCAAGATGACAAGTCGAATCATATGTGATTAAATTTTCTTCTGTAGCTTTATCACAATCGACATCATACCAACCTTCGCTTCTTGTTCCTTTGAAGCAGCAATGAGCTTCTTTGTTAGCGCAAGAGCTGTATTTTAACAACTTTGGTGCTTCAAAACAAGGATCATAAAATCCTTCACTGTCACTATCAATGAACATACATTCTGGCTTGCAATTGGCCTCTTTCGGTCCAATTTTTACTTTAGAAATAAACTTATAAAATTTTAAATTATCTTGAGGCATATCAATAAAGTATTCTTGAGGCGATGTTCCCGGTTGATAATTATTTATTATTAAATTTTCTTGACCGAAATTGCATTCTTGACTAATACATTCATCAGCTTCTTTAATATAAACTCTAGATTCAGGAATTATGCTGTCAGCTCGCCACCAAAATTCAATTTTGTCATTTCTATCTAAAGCAGAAATCTCTAATTTAGGCAAATCTTCGCAATTGGCTACGACAGATAAACAATCTTCTGGACAATTTTTAACATTCTCATATTCTTCACAAATGCCGTTGCCACAATTAATACAGGCTTCTTGTTTCATCGTTATAGTGCAATATTGAGGCGGATTAGGAACATCGCAAGGATCAATATTTCTTAAACCTTCACAACATTTTACAGGAGCTTTTCCTCTATAACCTGCTTGTGCACAACAATCTTCTGGACAATTTTCATAAGTTTCTTTAGGAGACTCACAAATACCGTTACCGCAAACAGCACAATCTATAGCACAATTCTCGCCCGTTTCATGTTTACTACATTTACCATCACCACAATTCACACAAAACCAACAATATTTTTCAGGAATTTGTTGAGGAGGAGCTATAGCTGCCCCAGTGCCTGGAGGGAATTCTTTTATAGCTTCTGTAGAAGGAGGTGTTGGAGGCAAAACAGGCAATTCCACTTTTTCTTCTTTGGGCCATTCAAATTCACAAACATCTATAACGGCAGTTAAACCTTCACAACACGAATTTTGTGTTCTAACTTGCATATCTTCCTCGCCGCAACAATCTTCTGGACAATCATAGTAATTTTCACCACTTTCACAATTTCCATTACCGCATACATGGCCGCTTCTTTCAGGATATGTG
Source organism: Candidatus Pacearchaeota archaeon (assembly GCA_038886195.1). GTDB lineage: Archaea > Nanobdellota > Nanobdellia > Pacearchaeales > UBA284 > JAVZYK01. The sequence continues at coordinate 164,456 of JAVZYK010000001.1, read as the reverse complement.
TGTGGCGGCGGTGCTGTCGCTTTACCATCTATAATTAATTTTGGGCTTAAAAAAAATATTATAAGAGATAATAGCACAATAATCAATAAACCTATGACTATTTTATCACCCGTTTTTTCCATTTTTATTATAACAATCTTGGCTTTTTAAATTTTTAGATATTTAAAAAATAAAAAAATTTAAAAATAAAAACTGTTTAACCTTTTTATGAACAAGTGGATTGAAATTTTGTTAGGAATAATATTGATAGTTTTGCCTATTTTAATAGTAACATCAGTACCTCTCTTTTATAGTTGGGGTATTGCGGCATTGGAGTTTTTAAAAGGAGGAATAGTGGTTTTTATTGTTTTGTTTGGAATAATCTTTTTGATTATTGGGATCAGTGATTTGAAGGGATAAAAATCAAAAAAGCAGGGTAAAATTAAAAAGTGAGGAAAAACTATTTTAATTCTTAATTTTTTCATTTTATATGAATTCAGATCTATGTATTAGATGTAAAGGTCGTGGATGGTGTGGTAGAAGTTGTAAAATTCTACAACAATTAAAACAATACAGGCCTAAAATTTCTTTAGAATTTTCAGGTTCGTCTCCTCCAGAGATTTTTGTGGGTCAATATAATTATCCTTATGTTTTTGCCGGCATTATAGCACCAAACGAATACGGAAATACAGAATATTTAAGCATGCCAGAATATTGGCATGCCAGAAAAGCAACTATCCAAGATATACTATCATACAGATCAAGAATGATTTATTCAAGATTCGTCTCAGAAATTAAATCACCAAAAGCCGCTAAAAAAACAAAATTCTTAGAAAAAATGCAAGAAATAGCTCTTGCTACAAAATCAGTAGATGCGAACTTTAAGTTAAAAAAAATGCCTAAGGCAAAAATAAATTTAGATTCTCACGTTCCAATAATAGGCAATCCAGCTCCCCTTAAAGAAATAGAAATAGAATCTAATTTAAAAGTAGAAAAAAAAGTCGATTATCTTACAAATGATACTGACGCCAAAGCAACAGAAGCAATTAATGAACTCTATAAAGCCAAAATAGCTATAAGCCACATAATTAAGATATTAAGCGCAGGTATGTTGGGGATGAAATTTCAGAGAAAACTGGTTCCTACAAGATGGGCAGTTACTGCAACTGACGATACCATAAGTAAAGAATTGCTTAAAAAAATAAAACATTATCAAGAAATAAACGAAATTCTCTTATTCAGCGCAAACTATCTAGGAAATTATTATAATATTCTATTAATTCCTGGATGTTGGAGTTTTGAAGTAATTGAAGCCAGTACAAAAGGCTACTTTGGTTCAAGTCAAAATATCGCGATGTGGCACGATTATGAATTCTATGGCCCAAGAAAAAAATATGCTTCAAGCGTTACAGGAGCTTATTATGCAAATAGGTTGGCTGTTTGCGAATATCTTGAAAAAATAAAAAGGCAAGCCTCTATATTGGTTTTACGAGAAATTCGTGAAGAATATTGGGCGCCTTGTGGTGTCGGAATTTTAAGAGAAGTTACACGAGAAGCGATGGCGAAAAAACCCCAGAAATTCACAACAGTTGAAGAAGCTTTAAAAGCAGCTCAATTAAACTTTATTCTACCAATAGAAATATTTGTAAAAAAAAGTAAAATTCTAAATAACCTAAAAAGTCAAACTAAGCTTGAAAATTTTTATTAACAAATTTTTATTAATATAAAGTAAAATATTTAAAGAAAAAATTTCTGATTTAAACTATGAAAATTGGAATAAAAGTAGGTGACGTGATGACAAAAAAATTTATTTCAGTAACTCCGGATACAACTATTGTCGATTGTGCTAAAATAATGACAAAGAAACATATTGGTTCATTGATCATTAAAGAAAACCAGAAATTGAGAGGTATTGTTACAGAAGGAGATATTATGCAAGCGGTTGCAAAAGGAATCAATTTGAAAAAAACTCCAGTATCTAAAATAATGACTAAGCACGTTATAGGCATAAGTCCTAGTAAAGATCTATACGAATCTTTAATGATAATGAAAAAGAAAGCAATAAGATGGCTGCCAGTCGTTGTAGAAGGAAATGTCATAGGTTTATTAACTGAAAAAGACATATTGAAAATACAACCAGATTTATTCGATATAATGGTTCAAAATATAAAAATAGCAGAAGAAGAAGAAAAATGGAAAAGAATAAAAGCCATAGATGAATATAGATGGGTTAGAGAAGGGCCTTGCCAAGAATGTGGCGTTTATGATCTGCTTTATAAAGTAGGCAACAGATATTTGTGCGCTAATTGTAGAAAAACAGAATCTGGTGAATATGAAGAATAAAAAATTTCGAATTATCTATTAACAAAACTAACCAGTCCTTCAATATGACTAATTTTTTCTTTTAGAAGTATTGCTCTAAAATGATTGTCTAATTTAATATTTCTAACAGATAACTCGGCTTTAAGCTGTAAATAAAGTTTTTTGCCTTTTTTATCAAAATCTGTAAGAATACATACCTTAGATTTACTTTCATTAGCAATTTTTTCTATTTCTTCTATTTTTTCTTTTATCGATTTGCCATTTTCATTTAAAACAACAATTCTTTTAAAACCAAGTTTATTAAGAGCCATCTTATCTTTAATTCCTTCAACAATAACTATATATTCCCTAACTTTATTTAGTTCTTTAAGAAATTCTATTTTTTGCATTTTTTATGAGCCCGAGGGGATTCGAACCCCCGACACCCTGATTAAGAGTCAGGTGCTCTAACCAACTGAGCTACGGGCCCTTAGCTCAACTAAGGCTTTTTATATTTTTAAAGTTTATTTAAAAATTAATTAAAAAATAAATGAAAAACAATTAACTATAATCACGCCAAGAATATCCGCATTTTATGCATTTATAGAATCTTGTTTCCGCTTCATCGCCAGCCCTCATCTGTGCACTAAAATAATATGCCTTATTATTGCCACATTTAGGACAAGTTTCCGTAACCACGGGCCAAACACTAGATTCTTTTTCATGCAAAACATCTATTTTTGATTCTTTCTTTACTTTTTCACTAGAAACAATTTTAATATTCTCTTTAGCACAATAGTTACATTTAGGACAACAGAATCTAGTCTTTTTTTTCACGAGTATTGTTCCGCACTTTGGACAAAATTGCATTTTACATTTATTTTTTTATTTTATTTTGTATGTTTATCGCTTTATGGTTTAAAAATCTTGTGTTTTAAATTCAAAACTAAAAAGTTATAGCAATTATTTGAAAATTTCAACAAAAAACAATTTAACCCAACCAATCGCAGGCACTCTAAGCCAGGCTTTTCCTATAATTTGTTCTTTTTTAATTTCAAGTTCATAAGGAAGCTGACCATCATTATGATCTCCTTTTGTAGAAAATATTTTTTCAACAGTTCCATTTATTTCTTTTTCTTCAATTCTTACAATTCTATGAATTATTGGAGTTTTTTGTTCCTTAATCTTAAATATAATAACTTCTCCCTTTTTATAATCTTTATTTCTAGATCCTTTCACAACAATAACGTCTCCTTTATTTAAACCAGATTGCCAGGGCCAATAATCTTTAATTTCTTGAGCAGTTATATTATTTTCAAGATACCATCTACCATGCAAGGAAAACCAAGAATCAAAAGAGCCTTCGTGTTCCATGCTCCTCGATTCAATTATTACAAGTGGTAAAGATGTAGTTAGAACTAGACTCATCACAGGAAAAATAATAAATTTAACGATAATAAAAATCAATACAATATCAATTATCCAACTCAATATGCTGTTACTTTTCCACAAAAAATTCCATATTTTTTTAAAACACATTTTATTTTTTAATTTTATATTAAAACATTATAGCTTTTTAAAATCTATTCTAACATGAAATTTATAAGGCGCTATTTCACGAACTTTTTTAAAGCCTAAGATTTCAACAGCATTCTTTGCTTTTTTAGCAGCATCATTGATTTTATTAAAAGACTCATAAAAACTTTTAACAAAATCATAAAAATGTATTATTCCTCCTTTTTTTGTTACAAGAAAAGCATATTTTAAAAAATCTTCTTTAAGCTGGGGCCTTGCCATTACAACTCTATCGAATTTTATTTTTAATTTTGGAATGACTTTTTTTACATCTCCTTGAATCAGAACTATGTTTTTAAGTTTGTTTAATTTTACATTTTCTTGAGCATATTTGGAAGCTTCTTTTCCTAATTCAATTCCATAAACCTTTGCTGCTTTACTATGTTTTGCAATAACGATAGGATAGGGAGCAACTCCCGAAAACATTACCAAAACTTTTTCCCCTTTTTTAACTTTATTTGCAATATCAATGCGATCAGTTCCAAGTCTAGGAGAAAAATAACATGTTTTTATATTGAGTTTAAAAAAACATCCATGTTCTTTATGGATTGTAATTGTTTCTTTTGATCCAGCGAGCCATTTTAATTTTGGAGTTCTTAATCTTCCTTGAATTTTTTTTCTTAAAAAAACACCTTTAATATTTTTATGTGTTTTTAATATCTTTTTGGCAAATTTTTTCATTGCTCTTTCTTGTTTCTTTTCTTTGGCTTGTAAAATCGCTATATTTCCTACAATATCGAAAGCGACATGTTTCATTTTAGTTTTTATACTTTTTACAAGTATTCTAAAGATATTAAAGTTGAATCGGCCGTAGGCAATTCTTCTACTCGGGCTATTTTATATTTTAATTTCAATAATTTTGGAACAATTTTCTCTCCCACTATAAATCTTTTATTTTTTTTATCTACATAAATTTGTTTAAATCTTTTAATTTCATCCAACTTCTTTAGATCTTTAAAATAAATAACGAAATATCTAACAGTTCCTTCATTTGTTTTAAAGCCAAAAGGCAAGATTTTTCTTAATTTTAATCTATTTTTATATTGATAAAAATTTTTTGTCTTGGCGGTACATAAATGAATTTTAAGTTTTGAATTTTTCAACTCTCTCATAATTTTTAACCCCATCTCTTTAGAACCTTTAATAGTATAGCTATCAGGGTTTAGTTCATAATTTTTAATAACATAATTAAAATTTGTGTCGCTGATTTCAAACTCATTAAGATTTACAAATCCAATAAAAGGCGATACAGCACGAATTATTCTAATAGTCTCTATAAACTTATCTGGAATCAATGGCAACTCTATTCCAATATTTTCAATATCCCAAAATTTTGAAGCAAGTTTAATTTTACTTATTTCATCTCTTATAACTTCGATATTATTCGTCAAAAAAATAGGATGGAAACGAATTTCATCTACATATTTTGATAATTTTTCTAATTTATTTCTAGTTACAAATTTTGTTGGTAGATAAATATGAATATGAAATTTTTTCCCAAAAGCTTTTTTCAGCGCTTTTGCATATTTTACCGTCTTTTTGAATTTGCATAAAGGATCGCCTCCAGTTATGCCGGCTCCTTTAGCTTTAGATATCTTAACTTCTTCTAGCACATCATTAATGTTTTTACATTTTTTCTCATTTGCCCAGGTTACGTCTTTATTTTTTCTTTTTGAACTCAGAGAACAATAAAAACAATTTCTATTACAGATTCCTGATATAAAAAGTACAAGTTTTTTGCCTTTTACGCAATATTTACAGCCTTTCGCAATATTTCTTTCATTCTTTAAGCAGTAAGAATCAAAGGAAGTTTTTTTAATTATCATAAAAATATTTCGCATTTATTCCTTAAAAAAGTATTGTAATGCTTCTTGGACCGAACTTACTTCTTTTAGTTCAATTCCTGTCTCTTCTGAAATATTAATTTTTTTAGGAATTTTTTCAGTAGTGCAGAATTCAGTAGGACCGAATTTTTCGCAATGCTCGCGGGTTTCATAAACAATATCAATACTCTGTAACAAAGGAACTAAAAATAAAGTAGCATTGTTTTCTTTAGCTGCTTTTGCCTTAGGCAAAATGGCTTGAACAGGTCCTATAGTTCCATCATGATTTATCGTTCCTGTAATTATAACATCATCTCTAAGAGTTTTGTTCTGAAGAACGGCAATTGTAGCAATAGTTAAAGCGGCACCAGCACTTTCACCTCCTATTACGCTAGCGTTAGCATAAATATTATAAACTAAGTCATAATTATTTACATCAATTCCAGTAATGTTAGAAGCTACATTTTTAGCAATACGAATGCTATGTTGAGTATCTCCCCAAAATAATAAATTATCTATATCTACTAAAGTCCTTCCACTTCCTGGAACAGCTTCGACTACGAGAAGCGTTATTACACCATTGCCTTCACTATCTACAGCTGGCAAATAAGCTTTGGCTCTTGTAGAATTAAATAAAGGTTGTTTTATAATGAATTCTGGTTTTTCTTTAAACATGTCTTTATAGTCTTTAGAAATTTCTTTAGATTCTTCAGGCAAAATTAAAAAAGATAAAACTAAAATTACCAAAACAATTACCATAATCAACAGCATTACAAAAATTTTTTTATTTTTTTTATGTTTCTTTTCTATTTTTTTTATTTTATTTTTTTTCATTTTATTTTAGAGTATTTCTAATTTCAAATACTTTTAAACTTTTTTTGCTTCCTCTTTAACTTTTTCTATCATTTCTATTCCTTTATTCTTTTTAAATAATTTTCTTAAAATTTTTCTTAATAAATAAATGCAAATAATCAATATAAGTAGCAATAAAATCAAGTACAAAGGTAGATAAGGCCATTCAGTTCTAAAGAATCCTATCATCATAGAAGGAGGTACCATAACTTTAAATTCAATAGGTTTATTTATTAAAACAGTTTCATTATCTTTTCCTTTAATATAGCCCACATATTTATCTTCTTTTATTCCCCAAGAAACATTCCCTTTCATCGTAATATTTATTTCTTCGTTTTTCTTTACAAAACCATAATTTATTGGCTCAACAAAAATTCCTTCTGGTGTATCAACATTAAAACTCAAATTAACTATATTATCAAATGGCTTGAAATTAATTTTAATTTCAAAATTATCACCAGGATAAAGTTCCTTAGGAGAATAAACAACAAGTTCATAACCAACCAATCTAATACCGGCGCCACCTATAATTCTTTTCTTACATTCTTCTTCTACAGTAACATTACCAAAACAACTGCAATAAATAAAACTATCACTAACCCAAGGAGAACAAGCCCCTTTATTATCACAACTTCGAACTCTCCAAATATAATAATCCATCTGTGTCAAGGTTATAATTTGTGGTGAAGTTACATTAGTTATAATTGAACCATTGAAATCAAATTCATCATAACAAGGGTCGCCATCAGGATCTGTCGTAGCTGATTGCCATTGCAATCTTACTACGTTTGAACAACTATGGGGCTGATCAGTTAAATTCGGTGCTGGACAAGCCGTATTGTAAATATTAAAAGTATCTGTTGCCCAATCGCTACATTCCCAAGGATCGCACTCCTGAACTTGCCATATGTGCCAGCCTCCATCTAAACCAGAAATAACTTGTGGCGGCGTTGCATTTGTAGTTAAATTGCCATCAATTCTAAAATTATAATAAGTTGTATCGTTATCAGCATCTGGGCACGGTGCAGTAGTGTTGCTCGTCCAATTTAAAACAACTGTGTTATTTGTCGTATCATTTTGTGGCGTTAAGATAGGCATACAAGGCCTATGATTATAAACAGAAAAATCATCATAGGCGGGCGGCGAGCAGCATGAAGGCATAGAAATCAAACAAGTACGAGCGCCCCAAGTATAGTTGGCAAAGGCCAAATTAGTCTTGCTTTGTGGTGAAGTTGCGTTTTGCCAAGCCCCAAGCCAGTACCATTGATCAAAAGTTGAATAAGGGCTCGAGCCGCTCGTCCAATTAAACCAGAAAGTTATGTTAGGAAAATGCGAGTCATTCACAGGAACAAGAGTTGGTGACGTGGGAGCTTCGCATAGCGTTACATTAACGTAAGCCGCTTGATAAGCGTCTGCTTGGCCAGTGTTCGTGCCATAATAAGTTCCTTTTTGAGCCGTTACACTTACATTTCCATGAGGTGGCAAGTTTAAGTTTGCAACAACATAGTAGCCTCCTGAATCTGTTGTCGTATTTCTTACGCAATTTTGAGGCGGCGTTGTACAGCCTATAACTGTTACAGTTACATTCGCGCCAACCACTTTAGTTCCATTCAAATAAAAAACATAACCTTCACAAGTCCCCATATAAATGTCTGCAGAAGCAATAGTAATTGTTATCAAAAATGCAGCAAAAAATGTTAAAATCAATACCTCTTTTTTTATTTTCATTTTATTTCAGCTCTATTTTAGGGATCTTGTAAGTATGTTTTATTATATATAAGTATATGGTCATTATATGCGTATAACATTTGTCCCTCGGATTTAAATATTTCTGTGAAGGGCTTTTCTGACGCTCTTGGAGAATAAATAACAAATTCTTGTAAAGGATTTGACCATTTCATCATATAACGATGCTTTGTTTCATTAAAGTATTTACTAATATTAGTATCAAATAAATAAGGCCAGGAAGGAGCATTCCATCCTTCAACCATGGTTATATTCATATCGCCGCTTTCATTACCTGCGAAAAATATAGTCTCATTGTCGTAAACGAGAACAAAAAAAGATTCGTTAGTTGTAAAATTTTCAAAAGGATTTTCTGATGCTCTAGGAGAATAAATGTCCCATTCCATTCTTGTTGTGTTCCAACGCAAAACATAACGGTAAGAAGTGCTTCCTAAACTTGAATTTATTCTTTTGTCTTCAGGATCGGCGCATAAAGAAAAAAAATTCCACCCAGGACCTAGGGGAAAATTGCATCTAGGAAGTATGAAAATAGAAATATATCCATAAACTTCTTTAGCAGTAATTCCAGGCTCTGGATGTAAATTGTTTTTTACTAATAAATTAATTCTTGTTCCTGTTATTAAAAAAATGACTTCAGTTACAATAATTACAATAAATAAAATCATTAAAATAAGAACAATAAGATGACGTGATTTTTCTTCCATCTTTCCTCTTTTTAAAGTTCATTCAAATTTGAAAATGGGATGGGCCCGCTGTGATTTGAACACAGGACCCCTGCCTTTCTGAACAAATCTTGCGATTTGTCATAATAGTTGCAGTGAAGCGTAAAAACGCTCCAGTTTCATCACCCCCTTTAAGAGGCTGCAACTAATATCAGAGCAGTGCTCTAACCAGGCTGAGCTACGGGCCCATATAATGTACTTCAATAAATTATTTTTAATTTATAAATTTTTTGAGAAAAGCAAATAAAAAACGCCCTGGGGCAGACTCGAACTGCCGACCCCACGGTTAACAGCCGTGTGCTCCACCAACTGAGCTACCAGGGCTCAAAGAGGTTAAGTTTAGATGTTTTATAAATTTATTTTTCTATCAATTCTTCTATTTTTTCTTCTTCTAAAATTTTTAACCTTCTTTTATTTTTTTCAAGATAGTTATAGATGTTAGATTGCTTAGAACCTTTTATTAATGAAATAATCGCTTGTCTTGCAGTTTCTACATTATCTGTACGTCCGATTATTGAAATGGTACGATTACTAACAACTAATTTACAACCACTAAGTTCTCCAATTAATTCTTTAGTTCTTCCTTTTTTACCAATAACCCTGCCAACAGCAAGATTAACCCTTGAACTTCTAACCAAGTCTTTTGCATTTATTTTAGCTAAAGTAAAATCAGTATTGCATAATTGCATTGCAGTGTTTAAATCAAAACCTAAGGCAATAGCCTCTAAAACCTTTGAAGCCACATATTCAGCAAAAGAATCTTTCTTTTTGTTAAAAATAATAATAGTTCCTTTTTCATTTATATTGATCTCAACTTTCAACCTAGATTCCAATTTTTTAATTTTATTTTTCAATTTAAGAATCCTATAAAGTTCCTTTCCAGAAAAAAATAACTTTCTCATTCTTAATTAAAATTCCAACTCAGTTGTTTTTAAGAAACCCTTTTTCTTAAGCCACTCTATTTGAGCTGGATTATATTTAATTAAAATATCTCCTCTTTTTTCACCACCTATCTCCCAAGGCTCTACAAGGACAACATCTCCCTCACGTAACCATAGCTTTCTTTTTAGTCTCCCGGGCACCCTACAATTCCTAGATTTACCATCTAAACACTTAACCAACATATGATTGGCTCCCAAACGTTGCTCGAGTATGCCTATAACTTGATTTCCTTTTGGCAATGGAACTCTCATTACCTCTCGCTGTTCTGTTTCATACTCTTGTTCGTTGTCATGCTTAAATTCATTTGAATTTAATTTATCTTTAAACATTTTTTTATTCGTTTTTCGAATATTAAATTAAAGCAATTTATAAATTTTTTTAGAATTATAACAAACATAATGCGTGAGGAATGCCTTGTATTTTTATTATAGAACGTTCATCAACTAAGCCAGATTTTATTGCAACATTTATAGAGTTTTTACCTACAAAATTAAAGCAAGCGTCATTTTCTTTAGCTTTTTTTAAAATTCTTAATAATATTTTTTCATTTACAACTTTACTATCCTCTCCTCCATAGAAATGTTCATTTATTTCTAATTGAAGATTATCCTGCTCAAAACGCTTTCCTAATAAACCAACATCACTAACTGCTACAATTTCGCGATAAGTTTTATGAATTTTAACAAGGAATTTTTTTTCTTTTCCCATTTTATATCTTAAACTATTTTTGCTCTAACGCTATGTTTTGCTCCGCAAGCTAAACAATGTAAAAACATGAAATTTTTTTCTTTAACGAGTTCTGTATCTGGCTTGCCGCATTCAGGGCACAAGACAAATTCCTTTACATAAGCTTGAATTTTTTCATTTATTTGACTGCTTGTTAATTTTCTATTAAATATTAGTCTTTCTCCTTCAATAATTGTCTGAGCGGCAAGCTCTCTTGAAAGAAATTTCGAAACATGTTCTGGTTTTCTTCGTAAAATTGAGCAAATTTGTGAAAAGTTCGTAATTATAGTTTTTGAACCTTCAATCATGCCCTCTGCTTTAGGAACCTCAAATCTTTCTGTGGTCTCAACTTTCTTAACTTGTTTATATAGTTTTTCGAGCAATTCATTATATTTTTTATCTTGATCTGTTTTCATAGATAGATAATAAAATATTCTTTTAAATATCTTTTTATTTTTTAAATATCTTTTTACTAAAAAATTACAAAACTATAAAATCCTTAATCTTCCAGGCTTTGGTTCAAAAATTGTTCCTTCTTCGAGAAGCTCGATTATTGTAGAATTTATATCTTCTACCGGCGCTTTTAAAGACATTATTAATTTATCAATATCTATACCTTCTTCAGCTTCAGCCTCCCTTATCGTTTCTATTATCTGGTCACGCAAAGATTTTTCTTCACTCTTTTCGGACTCAATTTTTTCATTTTCTATTTCTATTTCTGTTGAAGAGAAGGAATCTTGATTTGAAATTTGTTCCTTTTTATTTTCATAAATATTTCCATATTCTTGTGCAAGCTCTAATTTCCTAACTAGCAACCACCTTGCGTCAATATCTTTAATAATCTCTGGTAAAATGTAAAGTTCATCATTAAAAAAACGAAGCAGACCTATAATTTTTACAGTATCTCCTAATTGAAAATCTTTAAACATAGCGATATTTTCACTAAACGCTTTTACTCTAATTGTTCCAGTTCCATCGTCTAATGTCAAAGAAGCATAAGAACCATCTTCATTAATAAACTTATCTACGATTGTTGCTATTATATTTACTCTCACTATTTCTTTTCCATCAAGTACCAATCTAGAAAATCTCTCTTGTTCAAATTCTGGTTTACCTTTAATTAACTGTCCGATGGACACTTTATATGCAACAAATCTCTTTTTTATTTCCTCTTGCATTTTTTAATATTTTTATTCAGCTCAATTTCTAAATGTTCTTTTATTTTTTATAGTTCTTGAACATAATAGTTTGTATTTTTTAAATCCTTTGAACGAACCCTTTTTTAGGTTCAAAAATATCTCCACTGCGCTTTAATTTATCTAATATTTCTTCAAATTCTGCATCATTAATTTTTTCTGATAACTCTGCTTTAAGTTCATCTATAGGAATTAATTTTCCTATTCTAGATTCTAATTTTAATATAGCATCTCTCACAAAAACAATTTTACTTCTTTCGCTTGCAGGAATTCCGGTTACTATCTTATCTATATCAAGTGAGCCAGTTTCTTTATCGATACCAACCTGCAATAAATAGAAATGCATTATTTCTATTGCTCTTAATGCATCTTCTCTCGTAACTTTCTTACTCAAACGAGCTCTCGCGCTTGCTTCACTAAGTCTAATTAAAGCTTCTAATTGTCTAGCGCTTATAGGAATCGGTCTTTGATAAATAGCATCTTCACTTAACGCAGGAGCATTTCTTAAATTAACATAGAAATTTTTTATTTCTTCCACTGCTTTTTCTGTTAATTCTGGAAAAATTTTTTGTCTAGCATAGGCTATGTATTTTTTTAAAAGTTCAGGCTCTATTGGAGGTTTAGGTGCTGCTTTTCTGTGCTCAAGAAGAACATGAGTGGCTATTGCCTCATCTTTAGTTTTTTCAGGAATATCTTTTAAAACAAAAATTAGATCGAATCTATTAATAAGTGTAGGAGACATATCGATTTGCTGAGCTACTGGCGCATAAGGATCAAATCTTGAAAATTTAGGATTGGCTGCTCCTAAAACACTAGTTTCTGCTCTAAGCGTAGCTTGAACATTGGCCTTACTTATAGTCACTGTTTGTTGTTCCATAGCTTCGTGCATGGCGCTCCTGTCTTCTTCTGACATTTTTTCCATTTCGTCAATACAGGCTATTCCCTTATTGGCTAAAACCATTGCTCCGGCTTCTAAAGCCCATCCTTTTAAATATTCATCTCTAACTACTGTTGCAGTAATTCCTGCTTGTGTAGCAGCCTTACCAACAACATATCTGCCTTTAGGAGCTATACTCGAAACAAACTTAAGTATGACGCTTTTCGCTACACCAGGATCGCCAACTAGCAAAACATGTATATCACCTCTAGAGAAAGTTCCATCACTTCTTCTTTTCTTAACTCCGCCGAGAAGTTGTAAAGCTATACCTAATTTTATTTGTTCATAACCAAATACACTAGGAGCGATACTTAAAGCAAGCTTCTTATAAATTTCTGGATCTGCGGCAAGTTCTTTAATTTGCCTTTCTTCTTCCTCACTAATTTCCAATTCCTCAAAAGTTTCTTCAAGAACTATAATATTATTCGCCTCTATAGCAAAATCAAATCTAGTAGATATTGCTCCCGATTGTAAAGGAATAGGCACTTCTTTTAATAATCCTATAACTCTTATTCTAGATCCTGGAGTTGTTCTTTCTTCCATTTTCGGCTCTACTAAATCTTCTTTTAAAAAAACACTAATTCTTCTAGGCTGTTCACCTCCTTTCAAAGATTCCGGGCTTTCTTCAATAACAAGTCTCTGAGCATCCACCATTTCCTTGCTTACAAGTTTAAAACCCATTCTTCTTCCGCAAGAGCATCTCGATGGCTCACGAAATCTTTTATCTAGCTGTAAAACAGTTATAACTGTTCCGCAACTTGGACATTCAAATTTAGCATTAACTATTTGTGGCCTAACATCACTTGCCTGTCTCACTATTCCTTCGATAGAAATTAATTGATTCAAATGCTTTGCCCTGATTTCTCTAATCTTTACTTGCTGTGATTGAGGCAAATCTAAAAGTCTTACTCTTGCATTTTTTACAAGGTGAGTTTCTTCTAAAGCTATTTCCAATATTGATAGTACTTCTTCAGGCTTTAAAAGTAGTTGTTCAGAAAGAACATGACTAAAAGAAGCCAAATCTTGAAAAGAAACATTCACTACGTTTTTTCCTTTCTTTATATTTTTTCCAATTTCTTTTTTATAGTATTCAAAAAATTCTTTGGCTTCAATTAACAAATCTTCAGTCATTTTCAATCCCCTTTAATCTTAACAATATGCCTAAAAATTTAAACTTTAATAATATATTGAAAGCTTTCTCTTTTTATAATTTATTGTTTTGAACTGTAATTGAATATTAAAAATAAAAAAAGAAAAAAATAAATAAATTAATTCTTAGCATTTCAAAGCAGCTCTTGTATTTTTCATTAACTTTTTCATTGCTTCATCTAACTGAGCTTTATTTTTTGTTCCGGTACAAACAAGTTTGCCGTTACTAAATAAAAGAAAAGTTGCATTAGGTTCGCTAAGTTTATAAACGAGGCCTGGGAACTGTTCCGGCTCGTATTCTGTATTTTCTAAAGTTAATGTCAATTCATTAAGATTTAAATTAAGGTTTATGCTTCCGCTTGCTACGATGTTTTGAACATTGATTTTTGGTTTTCCTTTAACCCTGATTCCGATTTTACGTAGTTGCTTAATAACTTGTGCGATAACCTGACCAACTTGCTTCACACTTTTAGTCCCGGTACAAACTAAATTCCCTGATGAAAACACTAAAACTGCTGATTTTGGCTTTTTAATTCTTAAAACAAGACCTGGAAACTGTTCTGGATTATACTCTGTATTGCTATGTGTCCTTATGAGTTTTGTCAAAGGAACTTTAGTATTGAGAGAAGTTGTTGCTACTATATTTTGAATCTTAAGATTAGACTTAACCATTTTAAACTACATAAAATTTTAAGAAAATATACTTTATAAAGTTTTTTAAAGGCTCGACGAAATTATTATCTAAAAATTCTATCAAGAATTGCAACTCTTCTCTTATATTTAATTCTTAAATAGAAACCATAAATTAACCCAGCGACGAAACCTCCTAAATGGGCTGTGTTGCCAATAGGCAATCCAACAATTGCGCTAACAATCCACATAACTGCAAGCATTAGCACTATTCCAAACCACATCGGCATTGCTATAGGAATGAATAAAATAAAAACAGGCAACCTAGGTGTAAGCACCGCTAAAATTCCACCTACCCCAAAAATTGCTCCAGAAGCTCCAACTGCCGGAACATTTAAATCAGATTTAAAAACCAAAGCAAAAAAAACAAATGCTAAAGAAGCAACAATTCCTGAAACAATATAAATGAATAAGAATCTTTTACTTCCTATCAAACGTTCTAAAAATGAGCCTAAGAAAAACAACGACATCATATTAACAAAAAGATGCATTAAATTAGCATGCATGAACATGCTAGTAAAAATGGTCCAAAGTTTTTCTCCTTTAAGAATAAAAGATGGCTGAATAGCAATGTTTTCAAGAATAATGTCACCATAAATATATTGAAGTATAAGTGTTAAAAGAAAAAACAAAAAATTTAATGCGATGAGTATTAAAGTAAAATTATAAAATTCTCTTTTTTTTCTTGATTGCATCATTTTTTGTTTTCTTTTCTACTGGTTTTTTTATTCTTTTTTTTACTTTTTTTTATTTTAACTGTGACTGCTTTTGGAGTTCTTAGTTTTAGTTCTTCTTTTATCGCCTGAAGACTGTTTTTTACATTTTCTATCTTAGAATTTATTTCCTTAAGTTTTTTTTCTTTAGCTATCGGCTGTAACAATAACCCACATTCAGGACACATAAAAGAATGTTGCATTGCAGTTTCTTCACTCATTTCGATTTTATCTTGGCTACAGGTATAAAATTGTTTCGTTTGATGACTCTTCAAAACCTGTTCAAGGAGCTCCAATTCTTTCATTTTTATCTTTTCGTAAACTTGAAGAGCTTTCACTATGTTTAATGTCCAGAAATAAGTATACCATCCTTTCCCTTTGCGTTTTTCTTTTTTTCTTGTAGAATCTAATATTCCAAAATTAGATATTCTATAAAGAATGTTTCTTGTTTGATTTATAGTTAGTTTTAAATTATCAGCAATTTTAAACTCATTAACATTGCTTTTATTAAAAAGAACATCAACTATTGGTTCCGAACTTTTGCCAGCAATTTTTGATACAAGTTCTTTCAGCATCAAAACAAGTCTTTCGTCTTTTCGCTTCACCATTTCGTAAAATTTATGAATTTAAAACAATCATCTCTTTTTTATTGTTGTAACAATATAATGATTATAATTGAGACAAAAGGTATTTATATTTAAAAATCTTTTCTTCGAAACTGAAAAATTAAAAAAGAGGAAGCAAAAATGCCATTGTTCAAAAAAAAGAAAAAAGTTGAAATTCCAGAACCTCCTCCAATGAGTCCTTATCCAGAAGCAGAAAAAATAAAAGAAGCCATACAATCTAAAGCAGAATTTATAGAAGAAACAGAATTGCCTGAACTTCCTGAAATGCCAGAACTTCCGGAATTGCCAGAAATAGAAGAAAATTCAAAAGCTTTAGAAGAAGCTCCAAAAAAATTAACAATAGAAATGAAAAAATCATCAGAAACTTCAGAAGAAATAGAAAAACCCATGATTAAAGAAGCAAAACCATTATTTATAAAGATTGATAAATTTAGAGAGATTTTAGCAAGCATAGAAGTTATAGAAAGAAAAATATCTGAAATAGAAACCGTAATAAACAAATTGAAAGAAATTAAAGCTAAAGAAGAACAAGTTGTAGCGGACTGGCATTCTGAACTTCAAGAGTTAAAAGAAAAGCTAGAAATAATTAATAAAAATCTTTCTGAAAAAATCTAATAAAGATGGCCGTCTATGTAAAACTCGAAGTTGATGAAGTCTTTAAAATAAAAGATGCTCTTGAAAATATTCGAGTAAAAACCATTAATGTTGAAAATAAAGGTTTTGAATTTGAAAAAATTAGAAATGAAAAAAAAAGAAACAGTATAGGAATAATTTCAAGAATAAGAGAAATAGAAAATGAAATAAGAAAAATAGAAACAATGCTCCCAAAAGAATCTTTAGAAATATTAAAAACGATAAAGCCATTAAAAACAATAAAACAAGCACCACCAACAAAAAAAGAGAAAATTAAAAAAACAAAAAAAGAACTTAGAGAAGCTGAACTTCTTAAAATTAAAAAACAACTTGAAGAATTAATGTAACATTCATAAAACTATCTTCTTCCTTCTAAAGCAAGATAGGATTTTAATTGAGATAAGATTTCATCAACCTCTGAAGCTACAGCATCTTCATAAGCTTCTATTGTTGACTTTATAATATATTTATCATAAATGCCTCTCAAAAATTTAGTTACTGGATTAGTTTCCCACTTATTTTCATAATCTTTTTCAAGATAGCTAGCAATTTTAACTTCTATTTCTCCTTTATCTCTCTTTACCTTTACATTCTCTCTCACTACTTCTACAGAACTCATTCCTACAATAAATATTCTAACTTTAATTCTAAATCTAAAATAATCATTTATCTTTCTTAAGCAAAGCCACAATATTTCTAATTCTTTGCCTTCCGCCTTTATTTTCTCACTATATTTTTGCTCTATGACAACATAATTATAATACGTAAATAAATCATAAAGAAAATTATAGATGGTTTTAAAATCAAAAATCCCTGCATGAACTATTTTACTTTCATATACTGGACTAACTTCAGACATTTTAGGTTTTGGGCCTCTTTTTTAATTAAAGCATTGAGCTATTTAAATATTTTTTTAATTAAAGAAATCTTTAAATTCTCTAATGAAGGTTTTATAAATGGATTATAAATTCTATAAGCAAATTCTAAAGGCAAAACTCCCAAGATTTGTTTATTATAAAGAAAAGCCGTTCTTGTTGGAATTTCGGCAAAAAGAGTATATCTAGTTAGCCATAGTTTAAAATTTCCTAAACTTTCTGTTAGAGGATTTAAAAAAGGCAAGGAAGGAGTTTCTGGCATGTTTATTAATTTATAAGCTGCTGCCATTAATAACGAAGCATTTATTGCTCCAACTATTAAAGAATATTTAACGTAATCTTCTGGTTTTTCTTCAATGCCATAACGAATTTTTACATCTTCAGCTACTTTTTTTAAAACGTCTCCAGGAAGAGCGCCGATATTACTCTTAATTACTATTTCTAATGTCTTGCTCAATGCTTTGCCAGTATAATGCGTGGATAAAGAACAAGCAGATGTTAAAAATAAATTTTTAATCTTTCTATTTCTGTTGCTTTCAATAATTTCATACTTATCTTCCAGTACTTTAGAAACTGGCGCCAGATACAATGAATCTATTTTTTTATTTTTTAATACAAAAACGGCAGCATCTTTAAAATAAGAATCATACAAAGAAATTTTTTTCTGTGAAGGAAATTTTGAGATTAACCAACTCAAGCCTCTAACAATTAAAGATGGTTTATAAGAATATAAATTTTTTTCCTCTTTATTTTCATTTTTCACTAGTTTTTCAAGATTCATAATTAAAATGCGCCAGCCGGGATTCGCACCCGGGTCACTTCCGTTCTGCAATTTTTTATCAATCTTATGGCAGGGAAGCGTCTTAACTCCTGGACTACTGGCGCTTAAGCAAGAAAAGAAAAAAGAGTTTTTAAATTTTTATCATCATTTATATTACTTATAACCATGATGCCTTAACTTCTTTTCTCTGAAACGCCACAACACGATAACTACCGCAATTACAACTAAAACGACAATTATCAATATAGGCAATAACATAGAAGGTTTCTTTTCTTCTTTAACAGCTTCTTCCTTTTCTGGCTCACTTATGCTAGGAGCAATTTCTTCTTTCAATTCTTTCAAGAACAATAAAGCCTTGCCATTTTCAATCTTTTTCAATAAAATTTCAAGTTCAGCAAGATTGTTTCTATCCAGGTCAAGCTGTTCAGCTTTGCCAATGACTAAATTAACTTTCAATGGATTGCTCCATATAAACAAAGTAATTCCATTATCATTGATTCCATCTATCTGTCCAACATGTTCTTGTCCTTTAACTTTAAACTTAAAGGCTTCACCGCTTTTGCCTTCAAACTCAATGCCCTCCCCAACATCGCCCAAATCCTCACTTACATTTTCAGGCGGCTCTAAAGGAGCAGCACAATCTTGAGGGCAATTCAAATAATTTTCTTTTTTTGAATCACATTTGCCATCACCACAAACAGGAGGCACATAACTTCCACCACCTCCGCCTGCTTTTTGTTCCACTATTTTACCCATAACCCCAAAGCCGCTACCGAAATCAGTTATATTGGCATAAACATAGTTTTTTGCAATATTGACGCCATGAGGATTCGAAAACACAGAAGGATTCATTTCTAAAGTGCCATTATATCTTGCTATAAACAAAGAACTTTCTTGCATGCCTTCAATATCTGCATCAGTATAGCTTATATTCATGAAAAGATAAGGATCATCAACTGAATCGTCAAGATCTTTAGCTTCCACATTTTTATTAATTATCTTGTAGCCAGAAGGCGCAGCAATAGTTCCTGTTTTTCTCATTGCAATATTGCTTGCTACAAAATCAACAATAACTCCATTGAAATTGAAATCATAAAACGTATTGTTTAAAGCTCCAAGGCCAGAAATAAATGTCCAGTTCGAAAAGCCGATGGTAGATTCAAAGTCGTAATTATAATTTGTGCCCATTTTAACATTATTAAAAACATTATTTGAACTACCAGCAAGCCTTATTAAATTATAAGTATAAGTTCCTTGAACATTTTCAACGCGCGAGTTATTTGTTCTCCAGAAATAAACTCCGAAAGCTTGCCTCGATATTATTAAATTTTTAATTGTTACATTATCACACCATATGCAATAAAAAGTTGCGGCATTTGTTGAATCAAAACTTGTGTCTTCTATGCTCTTTATATAATAAATTGGCTTTCCATCTGCTTTGTTGCTCGTGTCAATACTATGGTTGTGATGCTCATTTGTGTAGCCCCATAAAGCAAAGTTGTAGAAATTGTTGTTGCTCATCGTGTTGTTTATTAAAGTTGCGTTTTCTACTTCATTCAAAGCAATGCCGCCAAGATTGCCTTGGGCGGTATTATTAATAAGAACGGGGTGCCTGCTTCCAAGGATTACAAAGCCAGCCGATGGCGCTCCTGACAAGGAGTTGCTGTAAGCTAGATTGTTTTCAAGAATATTGACACCACCAAGTGCCCCCAGCATATAAAAACCATTCTCCTGATTGTGATGAGCAACATTTCTTGTGAGGTTGTTATTGGACAAGACTCCTCCACCTATACCAAAACCATTGTTGTTATTATAGGCTGTATTATTAAAAAGAGTATTGTTATAAGAAACATTAACCGACAAACCAAAATCATTATCATAAGCAATGTTGTGCGCAAGGTAATTATTGTTAGAATTGGAGCTAACGAAAAAACCGTTTCTAGAAGAAGCGCGGGCTACATTATAAAGAATTGTGTTATTTTCTGAATTTGACAAGCTTAACCCATTAGTACAATTATTAAGATCGTTTCCTTCTATTCTATTATTATGTCCTGCGTCAATAAAAATACATTCTCTATCATTATCTTCAAAATAGCTGTTTCTTATTGTGTTGTTTTCCGATTGACTTTCATTAATATAAATCCCATTATCTTCATTGCGTAAAATGGTAAGGTTACTTATAATATTGTGCGAAGAACCAGATAAATAAATTCCTTGCCCAGTATTTAAGTTAGCGACTGTGTTGCTAATAACATTATAATCGCTACTCCAGAAAAATATACCATCGCCAAAATTATTATTTACTATACTCTGATTTATTGTGTTATTAGATGCTCTTTCGAATCTTATTCCTCTTTGACTGTTATTATATGCAGTTAAATTAAAGATTTTATTGTTGTTGCTCGATTCTAAATAAAATCCTACAAAATTATTATATACAATATTGTGATAAAAATCAAGATTGTTTGAGTCTTGCGCATAAAAGCCCAATTCATTGTTGTAAGCTATATTGCCAGCCACGTTGTTACGGTTAGCATTCTTAAAGTAAAATCCGTTTTTATTGCTTCTGGCTGTATTGTTAAATATCCCTATGCTTTGAACTCCTTCACTATAAATCCCCTTGTCAAAATCCTCAACAATACAATTTTTTACCCCAACTCTCTGCCCGAAAATACCAAAAGCGTAAGTGTCTTGAGCATCATCGCCTTGGATTTTATAGCCATTACAATCAACATTAATATCATTAAACATGTTTCCGTGAATCTCGAAACAAGAATGGCCACTAATCTTGATACTTTCATTCAAATAGCAAGATTCAGTTATATTAACTGTTCTGTCAGCACAACTGAAATTTTTTGTCGTGCCGATACAGTCTGCCTTGACATCATTAAAGCTTAGGAAAAATAAAGCTAAAGTGGCGAGAAAAATAAACAAAATTGCTCGTTTCATCTTACCTCTTTTTTTCTATTTTATTACTTTCTTAGAGGAAAAGATGGTTTATAATTTTTTTTAATTCAACAAAAAAACATTAAGAATAAAAAAAGATTAATATTCTTCCTCAGATGCTTCAGGCATTTTTGTTGAACTTTTTCCAGCGGCTATTACATCATCAATTCTTAAAATCATTGTTGCTACTTCAGTTGCACTCTTAATGGCTTGATTCTTAATTTCAAGAGGTTCGATAATGCCTTTGTCGAGAGTATTACATATTGCTTGTTCTTTAGACTCGCTCGTCAAATCTAAGCCAGCATTAAACTCTTTTCTGTCATGTCTTGCTTTAAGCTCTGTTAAAATGTCTATAGGATCTAAACCAGCATTTTCAGCCAAGGTTCTTGGAATTATTTCGAGAGACTCCGCAAATGCCTTGATAGCCAATTGTTCTCTTCCTTTAATGGTTTGTGAAAACTCGTCAAGCCTTTTTGCCAATTCCATCTCAAATGCGCCTCCGCCCGCAACAACGTAGCCTTTTTCAAGAGCAACAGCAACATCGCCGATACCATCTTTTATAGCCCTCTCAACTTCATCAATTACATGTTCTGTACCGCCTCTAATTAAAATTGTAATGGCTTTAGGATTATCACAACCAGTAATATAAGTCATGCCTTCCTCTTCACCTTCTTTAACTTCTTTTACAAGTTTTGCTTTGCCCAAATCTTCCTGAGTTAATTCATTTAAATTACTAATTATTTTTGCACCAGTTGCTTTAGCAATTAATTCCATGTCGCTCTTTTTTATCCTTCTTACTGCATAAATTCCTGCTTTAGCAAGATAATATTGAGCAACATCATCAATTCCCTTTTGGCATAGCACAACATTGGCTCCAACTTTCTTTATTTTTTCAACCATCTCTCTTAAAATTCTATCTTCTTGATCAATAAAAGCCTGAAGCTGTTCTGGAGCTGTAATTTGAATTTTAGCTTCAGTTTCAGGACCTTTTATTTCCATTGCCATATCTAATAAGGCTATTTTTGCATTTTTAACCGTAGCAGGCATGTCTGGAGAAACCCTTTCTTTATCAATTACAATACCATTAATAAGCTCTGTATCTTCTATACCTTCTCCTTTTTTCTTTTCTAACTTTATATTATTTTTATCTATATATAAACCAGAATCATTTTGCTCAACTACTTGTTTTACTGCTTTAACTACTATTTCACTTAATCTTTCTTTTGCTGACTCCGCGCCTTTGCCAGTCATTGCAGTCATCACTATTTGTTTCAATAAATTTTCATCTTCAAGAGAAACTTTAACAGATAATTCTTTAGCTATTTGTTGTGCTCGCTCAGCAGCTATTTTATAACCTCTTGTTATGACGGTTGGATGAATTTTTTCATCGAGCAATTTTTCAGCATTTTCTAGCAATTTGCCTGCAATTATTACAGCAGTAGTTGTTCCATCACCTACTTCTGCTTCCTGAGTTTTAGCGATTTCTACCATCATTTTTGCTGCAGGATGTTCGATTTCCATTTCTTCAAGAATTGTGACACCATCATTAGTAACAGTTATATTGCCAATGCTATCAACAAGCATTTTGTCCATGCCTTTAGGCCCTAAAGTTGTTTTAACTGTTTCTGCTACGATTCTTGCAGCTAGAATATTGTTTCTTTGAGCATCTCTACCCAGTATTCTTTGAACATTTTCTGGCAAGATATATATGGGTTGTTTTTCAGTCATTTTTCAATAAAATCTTTTTATTTTTAATTAATTTTAAAAATCCCCTTAACTATAAGTTTTTGAGAGGTTAGGGTTTAAAAATTTTTCTATAAAATGAGATCATTTATAATTTTATTTCTTTAATTTTTTTAATTTCAATTTTTTCATAATAATGTCAATTTGTTTTTTCATTTCATCAATTGTTCCGCTGTTATCAATCTTAAAATTAGTCATTTTTTTAACTTTATGAAAATCAAAAGCCGCATTTTCTAAAGCTTCTTCATGCAAAAATTGTTCGTAAGTTTTAGAAAATCCAGAAGCTCTGTGTCTTTTTTTCTGTCTCATATAACGAATAAAAGGTTTTGCATCTACAAAAATTAATTTTGCTTTCAATTTTTCTTTAGCAAGCTTTGTCTCTAGAGGAGTTCTTAAACCAACTATAACAACATTCTTCATTCTCATATGATCTTTTTTCAAAATTGTTTCAATAACTTTAGAAATAAGGTAATCGTCCCCATATTCTCTTCTGAGTTCTGCTTGTAATTTTCTTAAATAATCACGACTTGGTTTTTTTCCTCGTTTCAATGCTTCTGCTCTAAGATAATCGCTAAGAGTTATTTTCTTAAAACCATAGGCTTTAACAATATAGTTTGCAGCAAAATCTTTACCACTAGCAATTGTTCCAGAAATTCCTAAAACAATTGGCTTAAAGGTTAATTTTAACTTTTCTTCTTTTTCTTTAACCATTTTTATTAACTCTTTTCTATTTTTTACCTCTTTTAAAAAATTTTAATTATAAAACATGATCTTCATAACTAAGCTTATAACTATGAATTTCATTAGGCTTGAACCATAACGAAATTTCTTTTTTTGCCTCTTCAACAGAACCAGAAGCATGGATTAAATTAGGCACACCTTTGTTTTTTTTATCGCCGTAAACTAAACTAAGATGTGCGAAATCGCCACGAATCGTTCCTGGCAGAGCTGTTTTGGGCTCTGTGCCGCCAACAAGTTTTCTCACCACTTCTACTGCTTCGACTCCTTCTAAAACTAAAGCTATTACTGGTCCTGTTTTTGTCAAAAATTCAACCATTCTTCTCTTAACTTCCGGACCTCGTCTTTCTCCTAAGTCTTTATAATGCTCGTCCGCAAGTTTCTCATCAGCCCAAACCATTTTCATTGCCACAATTTTTAAACCAGCATTTTCAAATCTTTCGAGAATCCTGCCAGTTAGGCCTCTTTGTACCGCATCTGGTTTTAACAAAACCAAAGTTCTTTGTATCATTTTAAATTTGAGTTTCAGTTAGGCCTTTTCTTTGTCTTATTTGCCTTATAATTTTGTCTTGAAGCTCTCTAGGAACTTGTTCGAAAAGTTGATCTACAAGGAAAAAAGTAGCTCTGCCTTCAGTAGCGGAACGCAATTCATTACTTAAACCAAATATTTCGTTAACGGGCATTTTAGCTTCGATACTAATATGTTCATCTTCTTGCTCTACATTAAGTATCTGCCCTCTTTTACTTTGTATAAGAGAAGTCATTTCCGACATAAACTTCATAGGACCTTCAAACTTAAGCAATTGTACGGGTTCAAATAAAACAGGTTTCGCATCAAGAATGGCTGCTTTTATAGCATCCCTTACTGCAGGAATGACTTGTGCAGGACCTCTATGAATTGCATCTTCGTGTAACTTACAATCAATTAACGAAACTTTTAATTTCATACAAGGTTCTCTTGCAAGTATTCCTTGCTCACATATTTGTTCGAATGCGGCCATAACTAATTCTATCACTTCCCCTATAGCTACAATACCTCTCGTTTTGTCAAGAAGAACTGAGTCTCTATAAATTTCTCGATATTGTCTTGCTTCCTCATTACTAACTCCTAAAGAAACTAGTTTTTTCCAAAGTGCCTCATCTTTTTTCTTTATCTTTGTTTCTGGAATTTCTCCTGATTTAATTGCTTGATAAACAGCATCTTCTAAAGGCTCTACTTTTAAATAAAATATATTGTGTTTATTAGGAGATCGTCCCTCAAATTCTTTCGAAGCTTTAGTAACAGTTTCTCTATAGACAACAATTGGTTCACTTGTTTTGATTTCAACACCTTTTTCTGTTCTTATTCTATTAGCAATAATTTCTAAATGCAATTCGCCCATACCACTTAATAAATGTTGTCCTGTCTCTTCATTAATTTGTACTTTAATACTTGGGTCTTCTTTTGCAACTTGTTTTAATACAGTTATTAGTTTCGGTAAATCAGTGGGTTTTTTAGCTTCTATTGCTTGAGTAACGACTGGCTCAAAAATATGAGTTATTTCTTCAAATGTAGTTTCGGGTTCGGTTGTTATAGTTTCGCTAGCATTGCCAGATATTCCCGCTATTGCTAAAACATTTCCTGCAGGTATTTCTTCTACAGGCTCTGTTTTAATACCATCATAAATCATTACCTGTTGAATTTTTTGTCTTATTTTTGCTGTGTTTAGATAAACTTCCATACCTTCTCTAAGTGTTCCTGAAAAAAGCCTTCCTACAGATATTTCTTTTCCTGTTCTAGGATCAACAATAACTCTCGTTATAATAAATGCCACTTTTCCGTTAGGATTACAAGACAATAGATCTTTACCCATCTCGCTATCAAGATCGCCATGCCATATTTTTGGAATTCTATATTTCTGAGCTTCTAAAGGTGATGGATGATGCTTTATAACCATGTCAAGCACAACCTCATATAACGGAGCATTTTGCCAAACCCATTCCTTCCTTTCAGCTTCATTCATATCATAGATTTTAACTATGTCCTTAAAAGTAACGTTTCTTTTCTTCATAAATGGAACCGATAACGCCCAATTATCAACTGCAGAACCGAAAGCAACACTTCCATCGTTTATATTTACCTTCCACTTTTCTTTATATTCTGGCTCAGCATATTTCTCAATTAATTTATTGAAATCTCTAATTATTTTTATAATTCTTTCTTGCATCTTTTCAGGACTAAGTTTCAGTTCTGTAATTAGTCTATCAAACTTATTAATAAACAAGGTTGGTTTTACTCTTTCCCTTAGTGCTTGTCTTATTACAGTTTCTGTTTGAGGCATTATTCCTTCGCTTGCACAAACAAGAACTATTGTACCGTCGACAGCTCTCATTGCCCTTGTCACATTTCCTGAAAAATCTACGTGTCCTGGAGTGTCTATTAAGTTAATAAGATACTCTTCACCTTCATATTCATGAACCATAGAGACGTTTGCTGCATCTACTGTCAATAGTCTTGTTTGTTCATCTTCGTGTTGCCAAGTAAGCATTCCTTTATCTAAATCGCCAGCATATTTTGCGGCCATCATTCCTGCTGCTGCAAGTAAATTGTCAGTCATAGCAGTTTTGCCATGATGGATATGCGCACTTGTACAAATATTTCTAATATTGCTCTGTTTATACATCAATTTTTTAAATTTCTCTATTCTGGATTCTTTTGCCATTTTATTCTTTCAGCTCTCTATGAAAAACATAGCGATTTTCGGAATATTTAATACTAATTATTCCTTCTTTTTCAACACTTTTAACAACTTTATCAAAATAATTTATGGCACAATTTTTTATTTTTTCTCTTGAACTAATATCTTCTCCTTCAACAGAAATAACATCTGAAAAAGGAATTCTAATTTTATTATCATAACTTTTTGAAAAATCGATTTTTATTTGTTTCAAATCTGGATCAGAGCTTCTAATTAGTCTCACATTTTCTATTTTTATATCTACATATGGGGCTATCTTTTTTCCAAATTTATCTTTTCTTATTTTAGTATCGTTCTCTATAGTCTCCTTCAAATCCATTTTTAACTTTTTAATTTTCACAAATTATCTTGCAGAGTCTGCTTGTTTTTCCATTTCTATTTTTTTGGTTATAGCAAAACTCTCGCTATTGTTTTGACTTGCAAGTATTATTTCATTAGCCAAAGTTTCTGGAAGCTTTTTCTTGGAATCAAAAGCTTTATCATGAGCTCCATGAACTATATTATGCAAGGCTAGATTGACTCTCCGTAAAGGAGAAACATCAACAGCCTGAGGATAACGAGCACCTCCATATTCTATTGTAGTTATTTCATCTCTAGGAGCTGCGTTCTCAATTGCTTTTACTAAAACTTGTATTGGATTTTGTTGTGTTTTTTCTTTAATTATTTCAAATGCTTTTAAAACAACTTTTGCTTCTTGTGAATATTTGCCAGAAACTCTAGTTATGATTTTGTGTTTTTTGCCTCTATGCCCTGGTGTCGCTAAAACATTAATCAGTCTTTCAACAATATTCACTTTACTTTTTCCGAATTTTTCTCTAGCTTTTCCTTTTGTTTTCGGTAATAACTTGGCGTCTAGATTAATATATCTTTTTAATCCAGGATCTTCGACTTTTACTTCAGAAACATCATAAATGCCAAAAATTTTCATTTTATTCACCAAACTCCTCCTTACATTTTAACACTAAAAAAGAGTCTTCAGCTTCATTATGCATAACTCTCTTATTCTCTATTGATCTTAATAAATAAAAAACATAACCTTTACCAAATTGAATTCCATATTCCTGTTTTAAAATTTCAGTTATTCCTTGAGCTTCACACAAATTTTTTTCTGTATCAATAAAATCTTTAAAAAATTTTCTTACATCCATTTTTATCTTCTTCCCTTTTCAATCTTGCCTTTTACAAGCATTTGTAATGGCTGATCATTGACTTTTATAACTTGATATCTAACACAAGGAATGTCGCCCTTAGCACGACCTTGTTTGCCACCAATCGACTCTATAATAACCTCGTCATGTTCATCAATAAATCTTTGAGCAAGATTTCCTGGAATAAAAGCAGTAACTTGTTTGTTATTTTTGATGAGCTGAACTCTAACACATTTACGCATTGCAGAGTTGGGCTGTTTTGCTTCAAATTGAACTTTTTCTAAAACAATTCCTCTTGCTTGACTTGCACCTTCAAGAGGATCGCTCTTTTCTTTTAAACGCAACATTCTTTTTCTATAGTTCCAATCAGCCCAGCGCGCCTTCTTGCGCTTCTTTTTCAACTTTCTTGCACTCATCAATCCCATTTTAAACAATAGATTAAAGTTCACAACTAACTTTATAAATGTTTTTCTCTTTATCGAAATATGTTGTTAAAATTGAAAATAAAACCCAATTCTCCTGAAAGCAAATTTGTAGAAAAAGAAAATATTGCTTATATAAAGGCGCCGGCAGAGAAAAATAAAGCCAATATCGAGTTA
Source organism: Candidatus Pacearchaeota archaeon (assembly GCA_038886195.1). Lineage (GTDB taxonomy): Archaea > Nanobdellota > Nanobdellia > Pacearchaeales > UBA284 > JAVZYK01. Next base: position 136,278 of record JAVZYK010000001.1, on the reverse strand, counting down.
ATCAAAACATTAGCAAAACATTATAAAGTTTCAAGCTCTCAAATAAGAATAGTAAAAGGCCTAAGCTCAAAAGAAAAAATTATAGAAATAAGATAAACATTATAAAAAATGGTAATAAAATATCAAGACGCACCAGACATAAAGAAAAGAATTGAGTTAATTGTTAAAGTTCTTGAATTGAATCACATCAATCCAGAACGAGTTTATTGTGTAAGGAGCTATGGTTCAAATTCAAAAGGAATTATTGCCCGATGCCATGCTTTACCAAAGATAATGCAACAAGTTTTAGCAATGGAGCCTGCTTATGTTATTGAAGTTATTTCTGAAACTTATGACAAGCAAAAAGAAGAAGAGCAAATCAAGACTCTTATCCATGAGCTCTTACACATTCCTAAAACTTTTGGTGGTGGCTTTTTACATCATAATGTCGTGACAAGAGCCAAGATAGACAAACTTTATAACAAGTTCAAAAAGCTTTCAAATTCGTCGCTAGAAAGTAAAAATATCGTCGAACAAAACATTTAAATATAACCTTGTCTTTTAAAATTTAAATTAAAAAGGCTAAGGTTATAATTAGCCTACTAAATTAAAAGGAGGTAAAACAAATGGGAAAAGTCCTTATAAAGAATGCAGTGAAGAGAAAACCAGGATACTTATACTATGTAGATGCAAAAGGTAATGTCTGTGAAGCAAAGATGGCTCGTGGCGGACGAAAAAAGAAAAAGAAGTAAAAACTCATATCTTTTTCTGTTCTTTCTTTTTTCTTTTTATTTTATTCTAAAATTTTTTAAATCTAATTGATATTTATAACAAACATGAAAACAAAAAATATCGATAAGGTAATGAACATTCTTGCAAGATATTTTAACTACAGCGAGAAAACCACTCTCAACAGGATGCGCTGCCAAAAAGAAGATCCTTTCAAAATTCTTATTTCTTGCCTTCTCTCGCTCAGAACCCAAGACAAAAACACTGAAAAAGTTTCAAAACAATTATTTGCAGTTGCTGTTACTCCAGAAGCTATAGCGAACATGCCTCTTAAGAAATTAGAAAAGCTTATCTATAGTTCTGGCCATTATAAAAAGAAAGCCCGCACACTCAAGTATGTTTCAAAAGTCTTACTTGAAAAATACAAAGGAAAAGTCCCAAACAACAAACAAGAATTGCTATCAATAAAAGGCATCGGTCCTAAGACAGCAAACATAGTTTTATCATTTGCTTTTTGTCAGAATGTATTGCCTATAGACACCCATTGCCACAGAATTCCTAATCGCCTTGGCTGGGTCAAAACAAAAACACCAGAACAAACAGAAAAAGCTCTCGAGTCAATCTTGCCAAAACGTTACTGGCGAGAGTTTAATGCTATCTTTGTCTTGTTCGGCAAAACTATATGTAAGCCAATCTCACCCCTGTGCAGCAAATGCCCTATAGCGCGTTATTGTAAAAAAGTTGGAGTGAAAAGAAGCCGATAAAATATAATCTTGTCTTGGGCGCACACACTAGAAATTTATTAGGAATTAATAAGCTAGCTTTCTCTTCTTCAATAAAAATTCAAAATAGTCTTTACCCCAAGCCAAAATTTTACCGTTCTTTTTTAGAAGTTTTTGAGCTTTATTTTTAAATTTTACATAATCTTTTAAAAATCTTGCATCTATATCTGGCCAAATATCTCCAATTATACAATCAAATTTTTGGTTTTCCGGCAAGTCATAAAAATCAGATATTATAACTTTGCCATATATTTTGTCACATTTTCTCATTTTCTCAATAACTTCTTTAAACTTTTCAACTGTCGTAATGGATGTAATGGATTTTACTTTAGAATATAGTTTTCCTTTAATTTTTCTAATATCAAAAGGAAATATTATACAATTAAATGGTCTTTTTTTTTATAAATCTGACATTTATTATTTTTCAAAAAAATGCAAGTCTTGCCATGTTTTTTTAATAAAGGAATTTGTTTACCTTTAAATTTATCAAAAATTATGTGATTTTGAAAATTTATTCGTTCAAATTCAAAAATCATGGGAGGCACAATTTTACAACATTTGGCATCAAATTCACAGCGTTTGCACATAGAAAATTGAGATTTATTAACTATCATTTTCGGAGCCAGCGAAACTTACAAAATTCTTTGATTCGTTTTTGTAACTCTTTCATATTTCAAATTATTTTAAAGGATTTAAAAATATATCTTTTCAGGGAATGTAGTCAAGGGAGGAGCGTTAGCAATTAACTTAACAAACTGAATAAACCAAACAGAATAAATAGAACAGATGTAACTACGTTTATCGCCTTGCTTGGGATTTTTTCAGCAAGTTTTGTACCTATTAAAACATATATCGCAATCACTACTGCAAGAGCTGAAGTCAATCCTATTAGGACAAGAACAGGAGATTGGTATTTGGCAGTCAATAAGCCCGATGTTATCTGTGTTTTATCCCCAAATTCACTAAGAAAAACAGTTAGAAATAAGCTTGCTAAGGGCATTTTAGTTGAAAGTTTTTTACCGCCGTTTTTGGCTTTGATGAAATATGGCTGAGCGAAAATCCATAGCCCAAAAAGAATAAACAAAATAGCAATCAATATCTTAATCAGGTTGAATGGCAAATAAAAACTAAAAAAAGCGCCAGCAAGAATAGCAAGCAAATCCATTGAAACCTGAGCAGATAATCCGATAAGAAAAATCTTAAGAGGGGATTTGTATTTCAACGCCAGCCCAAGGATTACTAATTGGGATTTATCGGCAATCTCTGAAATTAGTACTAATGCGAAAGTAACAATTAATGGTTCAAGCATAAATTCGTTAGAATTCATTTATATTTAAATTTGTTGAAAAAATGGGGGGATAGGCTGGTCGGAGTATCCAGGAACTGAAATAACAGATTTTTTCGAGAGTTTGAAGTTTATGAAAAAGAAAAATTAGATCATCAAAAAATTTAAGAAAGCTTCAAATCCCGCAAATTCTTTAGGAATCTTCCTCTAATCTTTTCTTATATTTTTTAAGAACAAAATTCAGACTTCTTCTAAATCAATGTTTCTTCTTGGCTCATAATATTGTACGCGTCTGACGAAAGGGAAGACCTAATCTTTAGTGTAACGATGCCAAAGGCAAAATTTTAGAGTTAAAGATAATATTTTGGATTATCGTCGGTTTATAGAATAACTGCGAAGCAGACAAAATGTCCGAAGGACTAAAAAGTTGGGGGGCAGTAGTTTTTATCATAGTAATTATTTAGTAGTAAATCTACCGAAAGCTTTATAAGTAAATGCCTCTTTAGTCATGTTATGAAATGTAAAAATTTAATATTATATGGACTACTAGGAACTCTTGCTTTAGGCGTGGTTGGATGTAAAGGTAAAAATGATTTAGAGTCTAAGGTAAGTCAGACAACTCCAATAGTCAGAACAATCAATGGGGGGGAATACAGATTTGATGGAAATAAGGTTTCTCAATTAAATTCTGATGAGGATAATGAAGCAAGATATGGTGTTATTTCTGATGCTCATGGAGAGGTCGAGAAAGCAAGAGCGTTTGCACAAAAATTCAAGGAAATGGGAGTAGATGGAATTATTATGCCTGGAGATTTGGCAATTAATGAAACAATAAGATATGGTCAAAGAGATTCTAACTCAGATAAAGATAAAATAAAACAAGTTTTGGAAGTAGTTGCTGAAACTGGTTTGCCTGTATTTGTAATTCCTGGAAATCATGAAAGAAAAAAAGATTATGAATCGGCTCTTGCTGAAGTAACTGCAAAATATAAAAATGTCATTGATATGACGCAGTTTAGAGTTTTTGATGGAGATGATGTTGATTTTGTAAGTCTGCCTGGTTATCAAACATTTAAAATTCCTGGAAGGCAACTTATTCCAGATGATGGCTATTGGGCAAAACCTGATTTCATTAGAGCAACAGGAAAATTTCGTGAAGGATTGGATGATGCAGTCGTGTTAATTGCTCATGGTGCAGGCAAAACTAAAACCGATGGAAGAGCAGGTCCTGCAACTATTTATTCTGGAAATGATGTTGGTGATGTAACTACAACTGAAATGATGAGAGAAAATAATATTCCGTTTGCAGTTGTCGGACATATTCACGAAGCTGGCGGATATGCTGCAACATATGATGGAAAACTAATTAAACAAGGAGAATGGGCAAAGCAATTTACTGCTAATTTTGGTACACTCGAGATATGGCAAAACTTAGATGGAAAAATTTATAATGGAATGGCAGGAATCTTAACAATAAAGGGCAAACAAGCAAAATTTGATATGATGTATCTCAAATAGATTTATTTCTTTTTCAAAGCAGAGTTTCTAATTTTTATGAAAATATGAATATAAGAGTTTTGTATCTAGGAAGTTTGAAAGACTCTGAGTATCGTTGTTAAGTCCTCTGAGCGTTAGCGAAGACCGAGAGTTGAAGGCGAGAGCCGACGGGACGTAACGAAATAGGAGTAATCTTGGTTCCACACGCATAAAAAATGTAAAATCATTAAAATTATAAAGCCAAAAAAATTCAAAATTCTGCTAAATTCCATAGAAGTTCAAAAAAAATTGTATAACTTTTTGTAGCTTCCTTACTTTCAAACACAAAGGCAAGTGGTTGTTCTGTCCATAAAATTGTAGCAACCTTGTCATGCCATATATTTATAGTAGACGGAAAATCAAAATCTTTTGTCAAAAATTTAATAGTAGCAAGTTTCAATTTAAAAATTTCTTTTTGCTTAAGTTTTTCTTCTTTTAGACTTGCATTATAGATTACCTTAATTGGTATCTTTAATTTTTCTCTTCTTCTGTTCCATTGCTCCCAATAATATTCAAAAAGTTTTTTAAACTTTCCTTGTGCTCCCAAAACAAGAATCGTTTTTTTCTGTTTTAATTGGTCTTCTAAAATTGTTTTTATTCCTTATACAAACTATTTCTCCAATTGGACCAACAATTGCTCCAGTCATATGAGAGATTTTGGGCGCTAAAAGCCTCTTTCTTTTTATTATAAAAATATAAAAATCCCTTCTTGCTGAATTATTCATGAAAAAAAGAGAAAATAAGATGGTGAAAAAATTATTATGTTTGGGCATCGAAGCCACTGCTCACACATTCGGTGTGGCTATTGTTGATTCGGATTGCAAAATCTTGAGCAATGTAAAAGACACATACACGACAGAAAAAGGAGGCATAATTCCTGTTGAAGCTGCCAAGCATCACGATGCTGTAAAGGACAAGGTTTTAAATCAGGCGCTGAATGAGGCCGGCTTATCGCTTAACGATATAGACATTATAGCTTATTCTCAAGGCCCTGGCTTGGCTCCATGCTTGTTGAGAGGCTTGTATCTTGCCAAAGAACTGGCTCGAAAGACAAAAAAGCCCCTCGTGCCAGTAAATCATTGTATTGCTCATCTTGAAATAGGAAGAAAGTTATGCAAATGCAAAGATCCTGTACTGCTTTATTGTTCAGGCGCCAATACACAAATAATAAGTTATGCTGCTGGAAAGTATAGGATTTTTGGAGAAACCCTTGACATTGGTATAGGAAATTTTATTGATTCTTTTGCTCGCTATGTTGGTTTGGGCTTTCCAGGCGGCCCAAAAATTGCTGAATTGGCTAGCAAAAGCAACAATCTGATAGAATTGCCTTACACTGTTAAAGGCATGGATGTTGCTTTTTCTGGCTTACTTACTAACTTGAAACAAAAATATGATAAAGGTTTTAAGCTTGAGGATTTGGCTTTTTCTTTACAAGAATATGCTTTTGCTATGTTGATTGAAGTAAGCGAAAGAGCCATGGCTCATCTCAAGAAAAATGAACTGTTGCTTGGTGGTGGTGTTGCTTGCAATAAAAGGCTTCAGGAAATGGCAAGCATAATGTGCAAAGAGCGAGGGGCTAAAGCCTTTTGGCCTCCTAATGATGTTCTTGTTGATAATGCTGCAATGATAGCTTGGACAGGCATACTTATGTTTAAAGCGGGCCAAACAATTTCGCCTGACAAAGCGGACATCAAGCCTTATGAGCGAACTGATGATGTTGATGTTAAGTGGCTCAAATGAATGTTACCACCAACTTATCCTAACGCTTTTTATCGTCGATTTATAAAACATTTTAAATTTTTTTACATTCTTTTTTTAAGATAATGTAATTTCTTATAAGTAGTATCAAAAAACCGAAAAACGAAAAGTTTATAAAGGTGTTTTAACTATAAAATAGTAATAATTAGGCGATTTAAATGATCTTAATCGTGATAAATCGCTGAATTTAAATAACTAAATTAAAAATAAACAAAACAAAATGAAAAACAAACTTGGCTTGTTTTTTGTTATGGCCTTAGTAGCAATTTTTGCAGTTACAACTGTTTTAGCAGATTCATGGCAAGAACCTAGCATGCCAGATATAAAAGAAATGACTGTTTATGTTGAAGGTAACGCTGTATGGCATGGTTTTTGCTATCAATACTCTTGGCCTCCTTACGATCCAACAATTCCAACAACTGAAGCGACCATTGTGAGATGGAGATGTTATACTTACCAGTATTCAACTCCAGCTCTAGAGAGAGACTCACAACTTTCTGTGAAGGTTGTTTTCAAAAGCAACAAAGACTTGAGCAATGTTAAGTTACATGTATGGCTTAATGGTTATCGTGAGGAAATAGAAGCAAGAACAACTGAATTCGATGTTTTCAGAGGAAATCTTTACTCTAAGACATTGGTCTTAGACATTCCTCATGACATTGATGCTCGAGTTCTTTACACTTTGTATGCCAAAATTGAAAGCAACCACGAGTTAACTGGTGTTGATGAAGCCAAGATAGACATGAGTGTTCAAAGAATTGCCAATGTTCTTGACATCCTAAGCATTGACTTGTATGACCATCAAAACTATTACAGAGGTGTCTGCGGCCAATGCACCAGCACTTTCAATGCTGGAAGCACTTTATACGTTGATGTTGTTGTTAAGAACAGAGGCAATCACAAAGCAGAAGACGTTTATCTCAAAGTAAGCATACCAGAACTTGGCATTTCAAGAAATGTCTATGTTGGTGATATTGAAGCTTACGATGGTTATGGTAAAGTTGAAGATACTGAAAAAGTTACAATAGCTCTTCCATTACCAAACACTGAAGGAACTTACACTCTTGAAATAAAAGCTTACAATACTGAAGTCAGTGACAAGGAAACGAGAACAATTGTTGTTGAAAAGCAACTAGAAAGAAACATCCAGATAATGCCTCAAATTACAGAAGTTAAATCTAACAAAGGTTCAACTGCAACTTACAGTTTGTTTATAACCAACATAGGAGAAACTTCTGAAAACTTCATAATCGAGGTTTTGGGAACAGAAGGTTGGGCAACTGCAACAGTTGTTCCTGCGACTTTCAGACTTAACAACGGTGAAAGCAAGATTGTTACAATCAACTTAGAGATTGACAAAGATGCAGAATCAAGAATTTATCCTTTCACAGTTCGTGTTAAATATGGCAATGAAGCTAAGCAATATAACTTCTCTGCCAATGTTTCAGGAACTGCATTTGATTGGAAAATTTTCTTAATGATAGTAGGAATAGTGCTTGCAGTAGTGATCATTGTTTTACTTGTTATCACATTGATAAAGCAAAACAAAACAACTGAAGAAAAACCAGAACTTGAAAGCTACTACTAAAAAAGGCAAACACGAAAAAGCCAATCGGAGACCAGCCGAAGAAAACGAAAGGCCAAATAAAAAACAAGGGAAAATTATTTTATTTTATTTGAACCCTTTGTTTTTTCTTTTTTATTTTTATCTTTTTCTTTTTTTATTTATATATTTAAAAGCAAAAATAATTATAAATTTATATGGCTTAAAAAGGAAAAATGGCATATGAAAGCATTAAAAAAGGATTCTATAATTTTATATCTAATTTTGTTCTTACGCCCATATATTCATTTTTAGGAGACATAAAAACTTATGGTAAAGAGAACTTAGAAAAAGTGCCCAATAGTTATAGAATAGTAATAGCAACCACGCATACAAATATAGAAAGATCTATTCCGATAGGGCTTGCTTTGAAAGAACAGTTTTATTTAATAATAAAAAAAGAAATGCCCAGGTGGTATCTTAAAAGATGGTGGTTAGAACCATTTATAAGATTGTTAAATGGAAAATGGATTGAAGGTAACGAGACAAGATGTGCTAAAAAAGATTTAGAAACTATAGCAGAAGTGATTGATACCGAGGATCTAAACAAAAATGAGCCAAGGTATGTATTAATAGCAGTTTCTGGAAATTTTAATACAGACAATCCTGAAGAATTCATAGCAAAAAGAGGTTTAGCTTTAGCTTATAAAATTAGATTAAAAAACAATTTAAAGAAAAATAAAACAAGATTCAATTCAATAATTGTTCCATCTGTAGAATTAATGAAAATAAATAAAAAAAGAAAAGAGTATATTATAATTTATGATAAACAAATAAATCCAAACGATTTTATAAGAGGAAAAGATTTTGATACTTATGCTTTGACACAAACGATACAATCAAACATTAGAAAAATTATGGCTTGTTTTTAGAAATCTTTTTAAAGCAATTTTCATTAATTCTTTTAACCATATGACTGATTTAATTAAATATGAGGGAGGTTAAAATGGTTTCTGTCTATGAAATCGTAGAAACTGCAAGAAAGAGTGGAAAAATAGAAAAAGGCATTAATGAAACTACTAAAGCAATTGAGCGTGGCAATGCAAAATTAGTAGTAATAGCAGAAGATGTCCAACCTGCAGAAATAACACAACATTTGCCTGCTCTATGTAAAGAAAAAGGCATTCCTTTCGTTACAGTGGATTCAAAGAAAAAGTTAGGAGCTTCAGCAGGAATTAATGTAGCGGCATCTGCCGTTGCAATCGTAGATGCTGGTGATGCGGCTTCACAGATTGCACAATTAATCAAAAAGGAAAAATAAAAAACTATATTTAATAAAAAATTAAACAAGTAGTTATATAAGAATGGGAAGCAAAAAACAGCAAAGGTTACGAGAAGGTGGAGCTACAGAAATGAAAGGTATAGAAAAAATAATTTACAATGAAGCAGTTCCGGCCGTTGTCGAAGAAATATTGGGAAGAACGGGTTTTAGGGGTGAATTAACTCAAGTTAAAGTAAAAATACTGCAAGGCCCTGAAAAAGGCAAAACCATAAGAAGGAATGTTAAAGGTCCAATACGTCTGAAAGATATTTTAATGTTACGTGAAACACAAATTGAAGCAAGACGAATAAAAACAAAAGTTATGAAAGGAGCTTTCACTTAATGAAAAATGACAAAATGTTTTTTTTGTTCAAAAGAAATTGAACCTGGTAGAGGAATCATGTTTGTAACTCTTGAAGGCAAAATACTTCATTTTTGTTCTAGCAAATGTAGAAAACATTTCAATATGAATAGAAGTAGAAAACAAAAATGGATAACTAAAGAAAAGAAGAAGTAAGATTTAAATAACAAATTCTTCTATTTAAGTAATAAAAGAGGTAAAAAAGAAAATGCCTTTTCCATTACCACCTTCAATACCAAAACCTCCCGGATTACCTAAACCAAAGCACCCCGCAATAAATCTCACACCAGAAATACCTTCTTTACCAAGAATAGAAGATAAAACTAAAATTAATGTTAGATATGTTTTAATTTCGCCTTATGTTACAGCTCACATTTACTGGAATCCCAACATTGGAGAAGTAGTTTATGATATAGAAGAACCTTTGTTGAATGATTTTGAAACCAAAATTCTTGAAGAACTTGAAGCAGGAATGTTAGAACTAATCAATCTTGGAGCAGTAACTGAAAAAACACAGGAAGCTATCTTAGAGTATCTTGATAAAATGACAAAGGTTCTTTTAAAAGAATTGGGCAGAAATGTCAGTGAAGATAGTTATAACAGGCTTTTTTATTATATTTATAGAGATTTTATCGGTTTAAATGAAATAGAACCTTTAATAAGAGATTTCTTTATTGAAGACATAGAATGTAATGGAGTAGGAACTCCTGTTTATATTGTACATAGAATCTACAGAAATATGAGAACCAATCTCATATATAAAAATATGAATAAACTTGCCAGTTTTGTAGAAAAATTAGCACAAAGATGTGGGAGGTATGTTTCTTATGCCTCGCCTCTTCTTGATGGAACTCTTCCTGATGGTTCAAGAGTGAATGCAACCTATACAACAGAAGTCACTAGTAAAGGACCTACTTTTACTATAAGAAAATTCACGAAAATTCCTTGGACTCCTATTCAACTAATATCAATGAATACTCTTTCACCAGAAATGTTGGCTTATTTTTGGATATTGATGCAATACAAATGTAATGTTTTAGTCGCTGGAGGAACCGGATCCGGAAAGACGTCGATGCTAAATGCTTTGGCTTTTTTTATTCCTCCTGAAGCGCGTGTTGTCTCAGTAGAAGATACCAGAGAAATAAACTTGCCAAGAGAAAACTGGCTGCCAAGCGTTGCAAGAACCGGCATAAGTGGAATTGGTGAAATAGATATGTTTACTTTATTAAAAGAATCGTTCAGGCAAAATCCTGATTACGTTATTGTTGGTGAAGTTAGAGGTAAAGAAGCATTTGTATTATTTCAAGCGATGGCATCAGGTCATCCTTCTTTAAGTACAATGCATGCCGACTCGGTTGAAGCAGTTATAAGACGTTTAGAGACGCCTCCAATAAATCTTTCACCAACTTTAGTCAATACTTTAGATGCTGTCGCAGTTATGACTCATGCAATAGTTAAAAAACAAGAAACAAGAAGGCTTCGAGAAATAGTTGAAATTGTTGAAGTTACTCCGGAAGGAATTGCAGTTACTAACACCCCTTTTATATGGGATCCTGCAAAAGATGCCTTTTTCTTCAAAACAGAAAGTAAAGTTTTTGAAAAAATAATGAAAAGATATGGTTTAAGCAAAGAGCAATTGTTAGAAGAATTTCGTTTAAGAACACGACTCATTTTTGAACTTTATAAAAAGAAAATTTTTGATTTTACAGAAGTGCAAAGAATAATAAATGATTATTATAAAAATCCTAGCGAGGTTCTAACAAAATATTTGCCGCCAAAATTAATTAAAAAATGATCTCTTTACAAAAAATAACTTTTTTAATGCAACTTGTTGTTTCTGCAGAACAAATATTATTTGATTTAGAACAATCAAAACAACTAGGAGATGAAAAGAAATTTAATGAGCTGAGACAGGAACTTGAAAAAATAAATAATGAAATAAATGCAGAAATAAAAAGTTTAAGTTAAATAAAAAAATGGAAGAAATAGATAAAGTTAGAGCAAATATTCAAAAAATAAGAAATATACTAGAAGAACTCAACTCAATAGCTCTTGCATACGAAACAGCAAAAGAAGATGAAAAAAAAATCCTAGAAGAAACTTCTCAATCTTTAATAAAACAAATAATGTTAATCAATAATTCAATAACGGCTTTTTTACCAAATTTAAGGTTTGAAATTGTAAAAGCTGAAAAAAAAGAAAGTTTGCCTCTAAAAATTCAAAGGATAGTTACAGCAACCGGGCCCGTTTATATAGAAGACGAGAGCAAGAAAAAATTTATGGAAGAATTGAACTTAAGTGAAAAAGCGATTAAAGATATGAAAGCAAGACTTAAAAAGAAAGTTGAAGAAAAAGAAGAATATCTCATCATTACAAAACCTTCTGCTTTTGCTATATTTGCCAGCAAAATCTTCGGAGAATTTTCCTATAAACTTTCTAAAAGAAAATTATTCAAAAGCCTTGGCAATGACTTGAAAAAAGCAAATATGCCATATATGCTAACAGCCTACATTTCATTAATTGTTTTTATAACATTCATTACTTTAATCCTTTCAGTTACTATGGCTTTAGCACTCGCATTTGCTCTAGAAGGAACAATTGTTGCGGTAATAAGAAATCTTGTTATAGCCCTAATTGTAACTTCAATAGTATTTTTCCTTGCCTTAAGTTATCCTGCAAATGTTGCATCATCAACAAGAAAAAAAATAGAAGCTGAATTGCCTTTTGCTGTCTCTCATATGGCAGCAATTGCTTCTAGCAAGGTTGAACCTTCAAAAATATTCTCGATCATAGCTTTAACTAAAGAATATAGAGCGTTTAGCGTTGAAATAAGAAAAATAGTTAACCAAATAAATATCTACGGCTATGATTTAACTACTTCATTAAGAAATGTAGCTAAGATAACTTCAAGTAGAAAATTAAGCGATTTACTTAATGGCATGGCCACAACAATAACAACAGGAGGTGACTTAACTACTTATTTAAATGAAAAGGCAAAAAACTTGTTGTTGGATTATAAATTAAGCAGAGAACGTTATACTGCTGTCATAGGAATGTACTCTGACATTTACACTGCGTTACTAATAGCTGCACCTTTAATTTTCATGTTGATCCTAGCAATAATGTCTGTCCTTGGAACTACTTTCTTAGCGATGAACATTTCGGTATTGGCTAATTTAGGCGTTGTTGCAATTGCAGTATTAAATATAGCATTTTTAGTTTTTCTAAAAATGACTCAACCAGAAGTTTAAAAATTAAATAAAGAATCAAAAATGGTAAAAAAAATACAAATAATAAGCATTGTAATAGGAATTGTTTTAATAATCCTGAGTTTAATTTTTTTTGCTAAAACTAAACTCTTGCTCTTTTTAATAGGTTTGGCAGTAGTGATTGCAGTCATTCCATTCTTAATATCTATAATTACCGAAACTGGTCGTGAAAAAGAAAAAGAAGAGATGTTCCTTGAATTTGTTCGAGATTTAGTAGAAAGCGTTAAAGCAGGAAGCTCCATCTCTAGAAGCATAGTTCATGTATCTGCAAAAGATTATGGAAGTTTAACACCCCATATTAAAAAACTTGCAAATCAAATCTTGTTAGCCATTCCTTTAAAACAGGCATTAAGAACTTTTGCATCTGAAGTTAAAAACAAAGTTGTATCGAGGAGTATTGAACTTATCATAGAAGCTGAAACTTCTGGTGGCGAAATAGGAAATGTTCTTACTGCGGTAGTAAAGAATGTTACAGAAATTGAAGATTTAAAAAAAGAAAGGGCTTCTAGAGTTTATAGTATGGTTGTACAGGGCTACATAATTTTCTTTATTTTTATTATCATCATGCTTTTTGTAGAATTAAAATTCATACCCATGATTACAGGAGCCCTTGGCACCACAGGCCTAGAAAGTGCTAAAGTAGAAGGCATAGGAATTTCTTTCGGACAACAAGCCTCCCAAGAACTTATTGAACGTTCTTTTTTCATTCTTTTGTTAATGCAAGCTCTGTTTGCCGGCTTAGTAATTGGCAAACTCAGCGAAGGTTCAATAAAATATGGAATAAAACACAGCACAATTTTGCTTATAATAACATATCTAATAGTTACAGCAACTAGAGCTCTAGCATAATAAAAACAATCTAAAAAAGATTGCATTAAAATAGGATAATCTTTTTATATCATTTCCGGCTTTTTTATCTTATGGCGGCACTTCCTCAATTGCCTATATGGGTTTTATATCCTATATTATTTATTGGATTTTTTATAGCCATATTCTACTTACTTATACTTTTTAAGAAAGAGCAAAAACCAAAAACAACAAATATTTTTCCAAATGTGGTTTTCTTGATTCCAGCCAAAAACGTTCAAGAAGTTCTAGAAGAGTGTGTAAAAAGAATAATTAACCAAGATTATAAAGGAAAAATCACAACAATAATTATAAATGATGCCAGCACCGACAATACTCCAAAGGTTGCACAAGATTTAATTAAAAAATATTCTAAAAAAAACAGAAAAATAATATTATTACAAAGAGAAAAAAGTACAGGATATAAATCTCATGTTCTTAATTTCGGTTTAAGATATTTATTTTCAAAAAAAGGACAAAATTTAACAAAAAATCAAAAATCTTTATTAATAGCGCATCTTGACGCAGATACTTTTATCCCAAGAAACTTGCTAAAAGAGGCCATTCCATTTTTCCAAGATGAAAATGTAATGGCAGTTACCTCTTGGATGATGCCCTACAACGAAAAAAAATTTCTTGCAAGGATGCAGAAGATAGAATATTTGATGACTTCTTTCTATAGATATTTGCTTGGCAGGGTCGATGCGGTATGTATTGCCCCAGCTTTTACTATATTTAAATCTGAATTTTTCAGAAAGGCCGGCTACTATGATGAAAAAACTTTAACAGAAGATTTTGAAATAGCTCTTAGAGTAAAATCCTTAGGTTATAATATAGTTTTTTTAGACAAAAAAATTACTACAATAGTCCCAGAAAAATTTAATAAATTGCGAAAAGAGCGCATAAGATGGTGGCATGGAACTTTCCAAAATATGGTAAAATATAAACATCTCATTTCTCCGAAATATGGCGCGCTAGGAACATTTTTTTTGCCAGTTACAGTGATTTTAGGAACTGCCATAATGCTTGCTGCTGCATCGATAGTTTTATATGGATTAGTATATAATGCTTATAACTTAATTTATGATTTTTTACTAGGAGTACGTTTTCGACTGGAATTTGAAATTAATCTATTCAAAGCATTACTTTTTATCTCTGATCCAAGAATCATCCTAAGCATTTTTGCTTTATTGCTTTCAGTTCTCTTTTTTTCTTTCGCATTAACAAAACTAAAAGAAAAAATCAACTTATTAGATTACCTTGTTTTTGTATTTATTTATGGGTGGATTTTAATACTTTTTTGTCTAGAAGGAGTAATAAAATATGTTTTTAAATTAAAAGTGAGTTGGTAAAATAATAAAAGAATAGTTTAAAATGAGTTCGATTAAAAGATCTAAATCTACCAATTTATGGCTGTTAATAACAGCATTAATTTTAGCAACCATAATTTTTTTATTTGGATTGCTTCTTGGAAATTACATAGCAATGACTCAATTAGAAGAATTCAAGCAAACAGAAGAAAGATTTCTTGTCGACTTAGTGGCATTAGAAGTAAGAGATTCTGTTTTAGAACGTGACGTTTGTAATTTAGATATAGAGGATTTATTTGAAGAAAAGGCTTCTTTAGGAAAAATGCTAACAGAACTTGAAAAAAGACTTGGGAAAGAAAATGAAGAAGTTATGGCAAAAAAAGAAATATACGAACTTATAGAAATAAAAACCTTGCAACAGCTTGAAATGATTAAATATGAATGTGGCAAGGAATTCAATATAGTTTTATTTTTTTATACAAACAAAAAAGCAGATCCGAAGGGCAGTGTTGATGGCTGTGAAGACCAAGGCAAAATTCTTGATCAAGTTGTTTATGAACATAATGAACAAAAGAAAGGCGCTCCTGTTTATGTTTTTGCATTTGATGCAAATTCAAAAAATCAAGCGACTAAAGCTTTGATCTTAAAATACAACATAACTGGCCTACCGACTTTAATCATAAATGGAGAAAAATACAGTTACCTTGTCAAATCTGAATTGGAAGAACTTTTATAATGCTTTTATAATTTTACGATTCTTACAAAAATTTTATAAAAATTTAAACATTTCACATACTTTCCTCAAGTTTAATCTAGTCATTAAAGCATCGCAGCCACTGAAGTCTTTAGAAAATTCGCCAAAAGGTTTCAAAGAATCTATATATGTTCTGTTTATTTTTTCGTCAATTTTACATTTTTCTTTATTTCTAAGCCAAATGTACTTTTCATTATCCTCTACTAAATAATTTTTTAGATCTTCTACGAAATTTTTATTTTTAGTAAATGATTCTGAATTTTTAAATAAAATTATATTGTAACCTTGATCTATCATTGAAAAAATTTCTGGTTCGTTTGTTTCAACTAAATTCAGCGCCATCGGGGCAGGAATTGCCTTCTTTCCATACCAATTAAAATAAATCCATAAATCGCTCGCTATAGTACAATTGTCTGTTTTTTTAATTATTTGTTTTGTCATTTCTTCTTCTCCAATAAATCCTTTGCTAGTATTTTCTGCAAAAACAAATGTAAAAAGAGATAAAACTAAAAGAAAAATTATCAGAACAGTTTTTACTATTGTCCTTTTTTCACCTTTTAATTTTTCGATAGAATTAAAACCTAAAACAGAAAAATAACAAGCGGGCAATGCAAGATTGAAAAGAAATCTAGGTTCTTTTATAGAATTAATTGAGTACATTAACAAAGTCAAAATAACAATGGAAATCATAATTATAAACAATTCTTTGTTTTTTCTTTCATTCTTATTTTTTTTAAAAATTCCAAGAATTAAGAAAGGCAAACATGCGTTTAAAGCAAGTAATAAATGATAAGATAACAACCATAAGTCAAATTTTGCTGGCGCTTGCTCAAGAGAATTTAAAGCATAATAATCACCAACGCTAGTAAAAAAATGGCCCGTAAACACATAATTTATAAAAAACCATGGTAAAAACACCATTAAAATAATTACAAATCCCATTAATATTTTCTTAATATTCTTGGATAAAAAAACCAATGGAAATAAAATAGCATTAGAATATCTTGTTAAAATAGACAATCCTAAAAAAACAAAGCCAACAGGAGAAAAAGAAAAAACAACAAAAAGAATGATTAAAGATAAAGAAATCAATTCTGTACCAATGCCTAAGCCATAGCCGAGCACAAAAGGATTAATAGCAAAAATATAAAAAATCCACGAATTATCTATATTCTTTAGGAACTTATCATGAAATAACTTTAAAGAGAAAAAATAAAGAGATGTAGAAAAAATTACAAAGAAGTAGGCCGCAAAAGTTCTTCCAAGAGGCCTAAAAATCATCAGTAAGAAAGGAACAAAAGGAGGCCTGAGCCACTCAAAATAATTTCCATAACCATTACCTAAACCCAAAGCATATTCTGCATTCATCATATAAACCGAAAAATCCCATGAAAAGAATCTGCGTTGCCATAAAAAGAAAGTCAAAGCTATAAAAAATGAAATTAGAAAAATAATTAATTCATTTTTATTTTTAAACCAATCTTTAAATTTTCTCTTTTTCATTTTTTATTTCCAAACCCACCACAAGCTAGTAAGATAAGTCAAAATAGTCGCAACTACAATTCCAATTAAATTAGATATTAAATAATGTAAACCAAAAACAGTTAAGAGCCATAGAACTATAAAATTAATTACTAAAGAAGCCATTGCTCTTGATAAATTAAATTTCAAAAATCTTGTAAAAAACAAACCTTTTCTATCTTTTCTAAATGTCCACAAATCATTTAATATAAAATTTGAAACAATTGAAGCTTCTATAGCGATTAAACTTGAAAAAAGATAAAATAAACCAGACTCTGTCAAAAGCCAAAGCAATCCTTCATTAACAACTATGCCGCTTGCACCAACAATAAGAAATTTTAAAAATCTCAAATGTTCTTTGTTATGCTTTGCTAACTTTAACAAATGTTTAAAAGCCAAACTTGTTTGTTTAAAATTAAATTTGCTTTTACCTTTTTCTCTATTTTTAAAATTAAACGGAATTTCTACAACACCATCATATTTTCCTTTGGCCAAAATTTCTAAAAGTATTTTAAATCCCAAAGGTTTAAGTCTAACGTTCTTTAAAATTTTTTTTCTAAAAACAAAAAAACCAGAAGCAGGATCTTTAATTCCTTTAGTTTTAGGAACAAACAAATGAGCCAAAAATCTATAAGTTTTTGATACTAGAATGCGAGAAAAACCAAAATTAATTTTAGAACCTTTCACAAATCTAGAAGCTATCACAATATCGTTTCCTTTTTCTAAAATTTGTAACATTTTTGGTAAAAGTTCGGGAGGATGCTGTAGATCTGCGTCCATAATTACAACAACATCTCCTCGTACAGAAAACAAAGCTCTAACAATCGCATTACTTAAATCAGCATTTCCTGTTTGTATAACTTTTATTGGCCATTTATATCTAGAAGCGAGATTCTTAGCTATAGTGACTGTATTGTCTTTGCTATTGCTGTCCGCAACAATTATTTCATAATCTTTTAACTTATTTCTCAATTTTATAATCCTTCTCAAAAGAATCTCAATATTCTGAGCTTCATTTAATGTAGGAATTACAATGGATATCATAGAATATAGAAAAATATTAAAAGTTATAAATTTTATTTCTTTCTTAAAAAAAAAAATGTTTGAGTCTTTAAAATCTTTTAGAAATGAACCTGAAGAAGAATGCGAAGAATGCCTTACAAAAGATTTTCTTGTAGATGCTATTGTAGACGGAAAAGCTAAAAGAATATGTAACAGATGTGTTATAGCAAACAACGCTATTGTTCTAAAAAAACCTTCTCATATCAATATTGAAAAGATGGAAAAGACTACAGTCAGCGATGTAATGAGAAGGTTGACAGGAATAATGCCGAAAAGAATCGAGAGGCCTCAACCAGTTAAACTTGAAGATTTAAGAAAAAGGTATGAAGAAAAAAAAGCCAAAATAACATCCTCAACGATAGAGCCTTTAGAATCTTTCAAAACAGAAAGAAAAAAATTTGAAGTTCTCGATGAAGATGAATTTAAAGAATATGTAGAAAAAAATTTTAAAGATTTCCAGTCGCAATCTCAAGCAACTACGCGATCATTAACTCAATTGTCATCACAAATTTCACAACCTTCCCAAGAGGAAGTTTCTGACATTCCTTTAGATTTCAGTTCAGAAGCTACAAAAAGAATCACTATAAGAGATATTCTAGAAAGAATGAAGCTGATATCAAAAAAAGAAACAAAAGAAATAGAAGAAAAAATTGATACAGAATTAACTGAAGAAAATAAAGAAAAAAAGGAACAGCATGAAGAAAAGATTTAAATAACGATAAAAAACTTCTATATAAATTAAAATGGAAGTTAAAGTAATCAAAAAGGAAAAGAATTTTATTGAAATTGAAATAGACAATCTTACGATAGCAGAATTAATGCGAGATATGTTATGGCAAGATAAAGCAACCGAGCTTGCGGCATGGAAGCGCGAACATCCGAGCAAGAATCCTCATCTTATCTTAAGAACTAACGGAAAAGAAGCTAAAAAGGTATTGCTTGAAACAATAGAAAAAATTAAAAAAACAAATCAAGAACTTCTTGCAGAATTTAAAAAAGCTATGAAAAATAAGTAGATTAAAATGAAGCGCTCATCTAGACGCTGGAAAAAAAAGAGGCAAATGAGATGGAAGTGGCAGCGCAAGCGCATGAAACGAGAGAAAAGAAAAAGAAAACTAAGAAGAATGGCTGCCGTTTAGATTAAAAACTAGTATTTAAAAATATAGAAAACTATATATAGATATTTTTTATTTTAAATAAGGAGGTGTTAAAGAAATAATATGGCCGAAATTAACTTATTGGTTACTTTTGACCCAGTGCACCAAGAAAGTGCTAAAAAAGAAATTGAAGCATTATTAGAAGAAATAGATAAAAGTGGAAAAATAATGAAAATAAGCAACGGTTTAGCACAACTAAAAGTTAAAGACGCAAGAAAATTAATCGACAAGCTTTTTGAAATTATTAAAAAAGATGTAGAGAAATTTAACTATACATTCAGCTGGTGGCCTGTTGATGCCTGGTGTAAAGCAGAAATTAAAGAAATGCAAAAAACGATAGCAGAAATTCAAAAAGGAATAAAAAATGAAGAAAAATGGAAAATGGAACTTGCTAAAAGAGAAACAAAAAAAGAATATCCTAAAGACCTTATCATAAAACTAACAGACGTAGTCAATAAGCCAAAAGTAGATCTAAGTAATCCTGACAAAATTATTAAAGTAGAAATAATTGGAGACAAAGCAGCAATAACTTTAATTGAAAAAAACAAAGTATTTAACACTAGAAACTTTAAATAAAAAATTTTAAATTTTTCTATAAGATTCGTTGAAAACAGCAAAATTTATAAAGCCCTTATTTTTGTTAAAAACAACTGATTAAATGGAGGTTACAAGTTAAGATGTCAAAAAAGAAAGAGGAAGAGATTGAAGATGAAGAAGATTTTGAAGAAGAAGATGAAGATTTCGATGAAGAAGAGGAAGAAACAGAAGATGAAGAAGATATAGAAGATGAAGAATTTTCAGAAGACGTTGATGATGAAGAAATGGATGAAGAGGTAGAAGAAGATATTGATGAAGATTGGTAAAGTTTTTTCTTTTATTTTTATTTTTATCTCTTTTTTATTTTAAAAATAAAATTTAAAAAGAGGAATTTAATTTATAATATTTGATTGTAAAATGACTATATATGACTTTAAAACTAAAGAGGAAGAAATATTGGAATTTTGGAATAAAAATAAAATATATGAAAAAGTTAAAGAAAAAAACAAAAGAGGAAAGAAATTTTATTTCTTACAAGGCCCTCCTTACACATCAGGTTATCTTCATATAGGACATGCTTGGAATAATTGCTTAAAAGATACTGTTTTAAGATTCAAAAGAATGCAAGGTTTTAATGTTTGGGATCGTGCCGGCTACGATATGCATGGCTTGCCAACAGAAAATGCCGTTCAAAAACTACTCAAACTTAAAGATAAAAAAGAAATTCTGAAGTTCGGTTTAGACAAATTTAACATAGAATGTAAAAACTACTCCTTAGCAAGATTGGCTGAAATGAACCGAGACTTGTGGAAACTTGCGGTCTGGATGGATTTCAAGAATGCTTATAAACCAATAGATAATGAGTTCATGAGCAATGAATGGTTTCTTATCAAAAAAGCTTGGGAACAAAAAAGACTTTACAAAGGAAAGAAAATTATGCATTGGTGTGCAAGTTGTGAAACAGCTCTCGCAAAACATGAACTTGAATATGAAAGCGTTAAAGACAAAAGCATTTTCCTAAAATTTAAACTAAAAAACAAATCTAAAGAATATCTAATAATATGGACAACAACTCCTTGGACAATTCCTTATAATCTTGCTGTAATGGTTAATCCCGAAATTGAATATGTAAAAGTTCAGATTGAAGAAGGAGAAGAAAAGGGCGAAATTTGGATTCTGGCCAAGGCTTTAGCAAATGTTGTTATGACTAGTGTTTTTGAAAAGAAATTTAAAATAATTGAAGAAATAAAAGGTAAAGAACTTGAAGGTATTGAATATGAACATCCATTTTATCAAGAAATGAAAAATATTTTTGATGACTTAAAGAAAAAACACAAAAACGTTCATACAGTTGTATTAAGCGAAGAATATGTAACGACAGATGCTGGTACGGGCCTTGTTCATTGTGCTCCAGGATGTGGGCCTGAAGATTTTGAAGTTGGACAAAAATATGACATTCCTCCTTTTAATACTTTAGATGAAAAAGGATGTTTAACTGAAATTAATTTCTTAAAGGGTTTTACAGCAAAAAAAGATGATGATAAAATAATAAACATGTTAAAAGTCAAAGGATCCTTACTTGCCACCACAGAAGTTGAACACGAATATCCTCTGTGCTGGAGATGCCACAATCCCGTAATCTTTAGAGCAACAGAACAATGGTTTCTAAAAATAGAAGATTTAATTCCAGATATAATAAAAGCGAATCAATCAGTTAGATGGGTTCCGAAATGGGCTAAAGATGCTTTCGATTCATGGATAAAATCATTAAAAGATAATAGTATTACAAGACAAAGATTTTGGGGAACCCCTGTGCCTATATGGGAATGTTCTAATCCTAATTGTAAAACAATAGAAGTTATAGGCTCTATTGAAGAACTTAAAGAAAAATCTCAAAATAAATTGCCAGAAGATTTGCATAGACCTTGGATTGATTCTGTAAAGTTAAATTGTCCTAAATGTAAAAATTCAATGACTAGAATTCCGGATGTTCTTGATGTTTGGTTAGATTCTGGAACTACTTCTTGGAATTGTTTATATTATCCTTCAAGAAAAGATTTTTTTAAAAAATGGTTCCCAGCAGATTTTATTCTAGAAGCAAATGAACAAATTAGATTATGGTTTTCTATGCTTCAAATATGTAGTTTTATAGCTTT
Source organism: Candidatus Pacearchaeota archaeon (assembly GCA_038886195.1). Lineage (GTDB taxonomy): Archaea > Nanobdellota > Nanobdellia > Pacearchaeales > UBA284 > JAVZYK01. Next base: position 114,372 of record JAVZYK010000001.1, on the reverse strand, counting down.
AAAAAAATCTTGCTATAAAGCAGTATATGTTCATGGCATGATTCTTGATTGGCAAGGCATGAAAATGTCAAAATCTCTTGGCAATGTTGTTTCTCCTTATGAAGTTATTAACAAATATGGTGTCGATTTATTCCGCTATTATATGACTGAATGTAGGGCGGGAGAGAATCTTAATTTTTCATGGGAAGGAATGAAACAAAAGCAAAGAAATATAAACGTTCTTTGGAATATTAAAAATTATTTGCTTGAACTCGCCAAACTAATCAATAAAAATCCTGTAAAAATTAAACCAGAACTTTCGATTGAAGAAAAATATATTCTTTCACGTCTAAATTCAACAATAAAAGAAGTTACGAAGCTTTACGAAAATTATAAACTTGACGAAATTGTTGCAAAAATAGAAACTTTATTTTTAGAACTTAGTAGAGTGTATATTCAATTTGTTCGAGAAAAATCTTCGTTAGGTTCAGAAAAAGAAAAGGAAGCAGTTCTCTATACGATTTACGAATCAATGATAAATATAATTAAACTGTTTGCACCTGTTTGTCCTTATATAACAGAAGCGATTTTCCTAGAAATGAAAAATGCTTTTGGACTAAAAGAAGAATCGATTCATATGGCCGAATGGCCAAAAGTAAATGAAAAAGCTATAGATGTTCAACTTGAAAAAGAATTTTCCGTAGCGCTAGAAATAATCGAAAAAGCTTTGGCTTTAAGATCAGCTGCATCTCTAGGATTAAGATGGCCTCTACCGCTGCTTACAATTAAAATAAATAAGAAAATAAGTAAAGAACTACAGGAAATAATAATGAGACAAGTTAATGTTAAAAGAATTGAGTTTAAACTAACTAAGAAAGAAGGTATAGAAGTAGAACTTGAAACAAAGCTAACTCCAGAACTTGAAGCCGAAGGCTATGTTCGCGAACTAATGAGAGCAATACAAGAAACAAGAAAAAAAGCAGGGTTAACAAAAGAGCAAAAAATAATGCTTACTTTAGACTTAGATGAATTATTGCAAAAATATGTTAAAAATTCTGAAAAAATAATAAAAGAAAAAGTCAATGCTGTAGAAATAAAACTCGAAAAATCATCAAAAAAATATAAATATAATTATGAAGAAAAAATAAAAAATAAAATAGTCAAAATATCTTTTGATGTAATATAAATTCAGTATAGAAAACTTTAAATACTACTCTATATTAAGAACACTAATGACTATAAAATCGTTATGCTAAAGTAAATAAAAATGGTTGTTAAAGAAGAGTTTTTGAGCAGACTTCGCAAGATTTTCGGTTTAAATCTCTACGAAGTAAAGGTGTGGACTGCTTTGCTTTCTAGAGGCGTTTCAACAGCAGGCGAGTTAAGCGATATTTCTGGAGTGCCTCGATCAAGAACCTATGACATTCTTGAATCTTTGGAGAAAAAAGGTTTTGTAGTGATGAAATTGGGCAAGCCAATAAAATTTGTAGCATTAAAACCAGACGAAGTTGTTGAGAGAGTTAAGAGAAATGTTGTAAGAGAAGCGCAAGATATGTCAAAAAGATTAGACGAACTAAAAAACAGCGACGTACTTCAAGAATTAAATCAACTATATACGACAGGAATAAAATATATTGAACCTACAGACTTGAGTGGTGCTATCAGGGGTAGACACAACATTTACAATCATTTAGATATGATGATTAGAAATGCCACAAAGAATGTAACAATAGCTACAACAGCAGATGGTTTAAATAGAAAATTTGAAAGTTTGAAAGCTGCCATAGAAAGAGCAAAAAAAAGAGGAGTGAGTGTAAGAATAGCGGCGCCCATAACACCAAAAAACTATAAGATTGCTAAAGAACTTAGCAAAATAGCAGAAGTGAAACACGGCAAAATAAAGGCAAGATTCGCGCTAACAGACAACAAAGAACTTATGTTTTTAATCTTAGACGATGAAGAGGTACATCCAAATTACGATGTAGGAGTTTGGATCAATAGTCCATTCTTCGCTAACGCAATAGCACAAATTTTTGATTCATCATGGGAAAAGATGACTCCTTTGAATAAAGTTAAACTACAATAAAAGAACCGCTGCCGCAATAAAGCGGGCCTGCTCAAGAACAAAAAAGAGGTAGAACGAAGAAATAATTATACTTGTTTTTATATTTAAAATTTATTTTTTAGTCTCTATCTTTTAGTCTCTAAAGTTCCAATTAGGTAATGATTTCTATAATCTGTAATTTTAACATTAACAAATTTTCCAATTAAATTTTCTCTGCAGTTCTCTAAAAACTTAACCACAACAAGTTTATAACTTTCATTCCTTCCTAAAAAACTTTTGCTGTTTTTATCATTAAAACCTTTTTCATCAATTAGAATTTTCATCTTTTTTCCAACGAATTCTTTATTTTTCTCAAGAGCTATTTTGTTATGCAATTTCATTAATTTAGTTGCTCTTTTCTTTTTTTCTTTTTCATCGATTTGTTTCAATGTAGCTGCTTTAGTTCCTGGCATTGGCCAGAATTTTGAAACATTAATTATATCTGGCCTAATTTTTTCAACAAGTTCTAAAGTTTTTCTAAAATCTTCTCTAGTCTCGCCGGGAAAACCAACTATTATATCTGTGCTCAAATTTAGTTCAGGAAATGTATTCCTAAATTTATTAACTATAAATAAAAAATCTTTTACTTTATAATTCCTATTCATTAATTTCAATATTCTGTCTGAACCGCTTTGAACAGGTAAATGTAAAAATTTAAACATTTTATCGCTTTTATAACATTCTATAATATCATCTACGATCGGCAAAAGAGACGAAGGATTCATCATTCCTAAACGAACAAAAAACCTGCCTTTTAAACTTAAAATTTCTTTTAATAATAAAGACAATTCATTATTCCCTCTATCTACTCCATAACAGGCATTATCTTGACTTGTCAACCATATCTCTTTACATCCTTGCGCTAAAGCATTTTTAACATCTTTGATAATACTTTCTATAGGATAAGAAAACAAATTGCCTTTAACCCGTTTAACAATACAATAACTACAATCATTTATGCAGCCTTGAGCAATCTGAATTATTCCAATTGTTTTATTTTCAGAAATTCTAGGCAAATTTAATTTTATTTCTTTAGTTTTTCCAACAAATTCTAAACGTTTATTCTCTAAAATACCTTTCACAGCCTTTATAATATCTTTAATATGATGAACGCTTACAATAGAAGCTTCTGGAGCAAACTTCTTAATTCGGTCTAAAAAAACTTCAGGCATACAACCGGCAACAATTAATTTTGCTTTTTTTATAGAAAAATGCTTTATTCTTTCTTCCATTTTCTTGAGTGTTGGTCCTTTAACTATGCAACTGTTTATAATTACAACGTCAGCGATATTTTCATTGCTAACTATATTAAAGCCATGACTGGCTAGAATTCCCTTCATTATTTCTGAATTGCTCTGATTCGCACTACAGCCATAAGTTTCAACATAAACATTATAAGACATAAAATAATTAAAAAGACAAAATATAAAAACATTACAGTTAAATATTACATTGCCTCAAGAACTGGGACTCCAATAATATTAAGAACATTGGCTAAAACTTGTTTTGTAGCTCTAACCAATGAAACTCTCCGTTCTTTGATTCCTGCTTCAGCATTGATTACAGGACAAGATTCATAAAAATCGTTAAACAGTTGGGCTAACTTATAAGCGTAATTACAAAGCAAATAAGGTTTTAATTGTTCTAAAGAAATTTTAGTTATTTCTGGAAATAAAGAAAGTTCTTTAGCAAGAGTATATTCTTTATCATTAATATCATTATAACTTGCCTCTTTTAACTTTCCTTTTTTTTCTTCTAATTTTTTCAAAATATTCGAAGCTCTAGCATAAACGTATTGTAAATAAGGTCCTGAATTGCCTTCAAAATTCAAAGCTTCATTCCAATCAAATAAAATTCCTTTATCTTGTTCAACCTTTGCAATACTATAACGAATTGCCCCTATTGCAATTGCTTCCGCTACTTTTTTCAAATCAATCTTGTTTTCTCTTTTCCTTTTTTTAATTTCTTTCTCAGCTTTTTTTATAGCCTCCTCAACAAAATCACTCACAAGAATGATCTCTCCTCTCCTTGTAGACATTTTTTTGACACCTTTTTTTGTTTTAAGAAGAATAAAAGAATAATGCACCACTCTAGGAGCATTGTAACCAAGCAATTCCAAAGCGGCTGTTAGTTGTTTAAAATAAAGTTTATGATCTTCGCCGAGAACAATGATGTTGACTGGAGCTTTTTTCATTTTGTCAATAGTATAGGCAATGTCTCTTAAAACATAAAGTCCAGTACCATCGCTTCTGGTCAAAACTAGAATAGGCGATTTCATCTCTTTTTCAAATTGCCATTTCATGTTGCTTTGATTTAAAACATAACGGCCTTCTACATCTTTTTCTAACCTCTTAGTTTTTTCAAACTGTTTTAAAACATCTTTTAACTTTCCTTTTTCAAGATATTTTGATTCATAATCAAACGAATCATAAAATATTCCTAATTTAGCTAAAATATTTCTTTGACCCTCAATGGCTATTTTAACAAGCCTATTTAATTTAGCAATAGTTTCTTTATCTTTCTTTTCTATTTTTTCTAAAATTTCGAAAACTTTCTTTTCAATTTCAGGATCCGATTCCATTTTTTTTGACATTTCAACATAAAGTTTCAACAAATCATCAAAAGTTTCATTCCCTTTTGAGCCAAGCACAAGCAAAGCCATCTGTTTTGAGACATCATTAACATAATAATGTACCTCTGTTTTATAGCCGTGAAATCTTAAGAGCCTTGCTAGAATATCGCCAATTATCGCATTCCTTATCCTGCCAACATGAGGTGATGCGTTCGGATTAATACTAGTATGCTCAATTAATGCTTTTCCTTTTAAATTCAACGAACCGAATTTTTCTTTATCTTTAAGAATTTTTTCAATAACAGCTTTTAAAAAATTAGATTTATCAACTGAAAAATTTATATAACCATTAACTGCTTCAATTTTAGAGATTTCTTTAGGTAATTGTGATTGCAATTTTTCGACGAGCTCTTTAGCAACATTATTCGGATTTTTTTTCTGTTCTCTAGCTAAAGAAAAACAAGCAAAGGCGTAGTCTCCAAATTCAGGTTTAGGAATTTCTAAACTTATTTCCTTCAAACCGGTTATTTTTTTCAGCACCTCTTTTAGCTTATATTCTACTTCCATTTTTAATTTTTCTGTTCTGTAAAAAAGCAAAAAGCTTTATAAACCTTATCAACTTTTAGCACTAATAAAAAAGAGGAAAAATGAGAATTGAACTTGATGAAAGGCCTGAAAGACCTATAATTATAGAAGGCTTTCCTGGTTTCGGTTTTGTTTCAACTATTGCGACAGAGTTTCTTATAAGGCATCTTGGCGCAAAGCCAATAGGTAGAATAACTAGTGAGAAAATAATGCCCGTTGCTGCAATTCACAAATCTTCTTTAATATATCCTTTAGAAATTTTTTATGATAAAAAAACAAACATTTTGCTTGTTCAAGCAGTAACTCCAGTTGATGGCTTAGAATGGGAGATTGCCGACACTTTAGTGAGGTTGGCCAAAGAATTGAAAGCTAAAGAGTTTATTGGATTAGAGGGCGTTGCATCAACAGTCCAGATAAAAGAACCGCAGACATTTTTTTATACCAATAGAGAAGAAAAAAAGAAAGCGATTCAAGCAATGAAAGTTAAGCCTTTAGATGAAGGTATAATAATAGGAGTAACTGGAGCATTATTAATGAAAATGAAAGAAACTCCATTGACATGTTTTTTTGTTGAAACTCATTCTGAACTTCCCGACAACAAAGGAGCTGCAAAGCTAATAGAAATTCTTGATAAATATCTTGGCTTGACAATCGATCCTAAACCGCTTTTCCAAAAAGCCAAAGAATTCGAAGAAAAATTACGGGATTTATTTACAAAACTCGCTGAAGTCAAAACAGAAAAAGAAAAGAAACAATTGAGCTATATGGGTTAATAACTAATTTTCTCCCTCTATTAAAGTTATTAGTCCAACATAAGTTGAAAGTGCCCTGTAAATATTCTTTTTTAATTGATCGTCAATTTTAAAATTCAAATCTCCTTTTCTTAATCGTTTTCTTAAGTTATCAGCATCTTCGGCTAATTTATAAATTAAATCTCTAGAAGTCCTATTATCTGCGAAATTTCTAATTTGAGTAATGAATGTTTTTTCTGGTTCATTATTTCCTTGTCTAACAGAATTTTCATATTTTTTCCAACTATCTTGTTCAAGCAAATCAGATATAGCTAATTGGGCATCTCTTATAATTGCAAGAACATCTTTATTTTTAAATTCTTTATAATTGATCATTTTTAATAATTTGTCACTATTTTATTGTAGAAAAACTAATAAAAACCAATATATAAATCTTTCTATTTTATTCTTTTTTCATTGTAAAATGAAATGTAGATGGAATATCTATGATATATTTTCCTTCTGCAACTTTATAAATTACTGGTTTTCTCTTGAACAAACTAACGAGATCAATTTCAAATTTCCCAGGCTTTGTTATTCTGATTGATTCCAAATCAAGAATGACTGGCTTTTCTACTTCCACCCCAATAATCTCTTTAATATCTTGCATTATCTCTTCTCTTTCTTCCCTAGTTAATTTTTCAGTTTCTTCCTTTAACTTAATATCCTCGTCGCGAAAAAAGAAAAAATAATGAGAACCACAACTACAACCTTTCAAAATCTCGGGAGCGGTAGAATTGTAAATTTTTCCGCAACGAACACATCGATGAGCCATAAATAACATAAAAATTCATAGTATTTATTCTTTTCTCTTTTTTATTTTCTTAATAACAATTGTATTTTTGTAGGATCCTTCTTTATTTCGCGAACAATTGTTGCTGGTCCAATCACAGTAAAGACGTCTCTATCGCTTCCTAATAAAGCTCGAGCAATGCTTTCTTTCACTGTCTGCCCAAAAGACACATTTTTAACTTTAGGAACAAAGCTTGCAAGTTCAATTCCTTTAAACTTTGAACTTTTCTTGCCTATTGCTTTCATTGTTTCTGAAATTAAATCAGCTTCTTCTTCTGGCGCCAACTTTCCTTGAATTAACAAAATTTTTTCTTGAGAAGCCAATTCCACAAGTTTCTTAACTCTTTGATAACTAGAAAGATAAGCTATTTCAGCATATGGTAAAAATTGTAAAGTTATATTTTTCCCCATTTTTATTTCCTCTTTTTTATTAAATCGAAAAGCGAAGCATAAAATGAATCCATATTGTGGCCTTGTTTTGCGCTAATGCCAACAACTTTGTACTCTGGAAACGCTGCTTCAATTTTTTTAACTTTAGAACCTCTTAAATCTATTTTATTAGCTGCAATTAAAACAGGAATTTTTCTTGCTGCAAGATTGCCTATGATTGTAATATTAACTTGTGTATAAGGATTTTTTGTAGAATCAAGAACCACAACAACAGCGTCCATATCATCTAACCATTTTATTGCTTCAATAACTCCTTGTGTAGCTTCTTTAGCTCTTTTTTTTGCCTCTTTAACATTCAAACCATAGTGTAAAAATTCTTCATAATCTATTTTTGTAGCTATACCTGGAGTATCGATAATCTTAAATGTAGCTTTTTTATTATTGAAGTTAATATCAACTTTTTCTTTAAATTGAACCTCTCTTGTTTCATGAGGAATTTTCGATACTTCTCCCAATTCTTCGCCAGTCCAATCTTTGCAAATTCTATTAGCCAAAGTTGTCTTGCCGCTATTTGGAGGGCCATAAAAACCTAATTTTATGTTTTTCTTTGTTCCGAAAACATCATTAAAAAGCCTTATTAAAAAATTGAATGGATTTGCCATCTTTCTTTTACCTTTAACTTTATTATTTTATCTTTTATCCACTATTTAAACATTACGTTACTGAAAAATATCTTTAATTTACAGACGATAAAAAATAAATTGCTGTCTTTCTTTATTCAAGTTCAGAAGGATAAACTATTGTGCAAGGATTGTTTATTCCATTGCCACAACTGTCATAACACTTAACATACCAAGGCTCGTCGTCCCATTCTGTCCTATGTTCAGTTCCGCCAGTTGTAGTAAATTTTCTTGCTTGCATTGTATTGTTAGCAACAAAATTACAATTATTAATTTTCTGTCCCCAAGCATAATGATAAGCACATGTAGCATCTTCATCAGTCCTTATAACAAGTTGCGAGCCATCTTTAAAGATTCTTGTTATGGTTGGCGGTGTTTGATCTGCCTCAACTGTAAAGCTTGTTGAATTCTGAGCAACATTCAATGCAGAATCATAACATTTAATATTTACAGTCTGGCTCACAGCAGATAAATTAGTTAAATGAACAACATCATTCGTAACAGTAAATCTTTGCCATTGAGTGCCATTTTGCCAGTAGCATATTGCCTTGCCATTCTCGGCTCCTTCAGCTGTTTCAACTTCAAGCTCCACGCCACTAATCTCACAACCTTTAACGTGAGCGCCGTTTTCTGGTATAATATTGATAATTTTTAAAGGCAAAGTAGGATAAAGAATTAATTGATAAGATTGCTGCATAACATTGCCTGAAGTGTCATTGCATCTAATATAAAAGGTATTTGCAATTCCAGGCGGCTCTGATTGTAAGCCAGTTAAAGTTGTGTTACACTTAAAGCCAGTTTGTGTTAATGTTGTACTGCACTCGCCGCCCATCAAGCTATAGTCAACATCTTGCTTCGCCCATCTGCATTTAGCCATCTCATTAACATAAATCGATAAAGGCAATTCAGTCACGCCATATGAAAATTTATTATAATAATCTCTATCTGTGCCCAAAACAACCGGCGGTGTTAAGTCAGTTGTTGAAACGTTAAATTGCAAAATATATTCACCAATATTAGCATTCATATAGCTATCGGCGCATCTCAAATAAATCTGAACAGTATTATAGCCTTGAAGCAATTGTCCTACAGGGATTGTCATTGTCTGACTGTATTTCCAAGTATTACTATCAAACCAAACCGGAGGCATGTCACTGAAGCTCAAAGTGTGCTTATTATACCATTTACAAACTGCTCTTTCGTTAAACTCAAGTGTAACGGTGAAAGAACTCCAGGGATCAATGCCGCCATTTTTTGAAATAACTATTGTTGATGGAGGCATTCCTGGCTGTGAAGGCGAAACACTATAACCTTCTTCTTTTACAGAGACTTTTGTAATCAAAGGAGGTGCTCCATCATTATTTTCTTTCTGGCAAATTCCGCACTCTTGTTCAGGGCTCTGTTCGCAAGGAACTCCATCAGCTGTTGTGCCCTTCCAAACACAAGCAGTTCCAAGTGATTCGCATCTGTACTTAGAACAAGGCCTCATTGGATCATCATTGCATTTTTCGCAATCATCTCCGCCCACAGGCGGCATATAAGGATAGCATTCAACAACCATATGATCAACATCCCAAACCGCGAAGAACAAAGCATAAGTAATCAGTGCTACTGCCCCTATAATCCATCCTACTGGAGTTGAAGCTCCAAGCGCTGTTGCAATGCCTTTGGCTGCAAAGCCATAACCCAATGTTCTGAAAGTTTCTTTAGCCCACTGAGGGCCCGGAATAACCCACGCAATAACGAAACAGATAATAGCGATACCTGTGTATGCATTAAGTAAACCAACTTCTTCTCCGCTCCACCAAGCACCAACCAAGCGGAACTTCTCAAAACTTAAACCCAAACCCCAACCCGACTCTCCTGGAAATAACGCCGCCACCAGGTAACCTATAACATCAACCAACAATGCCCAACCCCAACCGCCTTCTCCCCCCTTTTCCCTTTTCATATCAAAAGTTTTGGAAGGATCATTTATTATCTCCCTATATTCTTCAAACTTTGTAAAATTATTATCTAACAGTTTATAGTTTATTTCAATCTCTTTTGCACTAACGTTTCCTTCGGAATCATATTCAGGAGTCACTTCAGCTATAAGAATTCCATCTTGCGTTGCAGTGTATACTGGAGGACTCGCGGAAGGAGCATGTAAATAATTAAACCAAACACCACAATCTGCAATTGCTCTGCATCTGTGAGCCATCAACTCCATCCATTCATTGTCATCACATTCTGGATTTTCATCTCCACCTGAAAGTCTGTCTTTGACTGTGCAAGAATAACTCCCCAGCTTGCAGACAGTCTCTTTGTTTTGGAATTGAGTAAAAAAACCAACATCAAGCCCTGGTGGAATTTTTGGAAGGCATCTAGGCGGCCCAACTACAGTGCCCAATTGTGGGTCTCCGCTGTCGATTTCTGCTAAACTATCCGCCCTTACTCCGGCCCACCCCTTCTCTTTGCCATCTTCAATCCTAAAGATATCTACTGCGTTTTTCCCTATAAGGGGCGCAAAACCAGTAATCCAAAAACAGCCAGGATTTGCATTGCATTTTTCCTCGTCATTAAGTAAAATACACGTTCTCCATGGATTGCCAACAAAAACCGCTACACTTCTATAATTTGAACTAGAATATCTTTGTGTATAATTTATATCTTCTAATTTCCCTTTATTTATATCAAACAAGGTCTCAGCGCATATCTCCTGTCTGTAATCAGAAGCAGGTTCGCATGTTTCAATACCATTCACACAGTAACATCTCCAATGCCTTGAACCGGCTGGCTCTGTCCCATTTCCCCAAACCAAATCCGGCCTGTCATAAACACACCATGACTCCCCGCTCTCTCTTAATTGTCCATGTCTTCCAGGCAGCGCTGTAAAATCTCCATTGTTTTTGTTGTAATTATCATAAACATCAAAACAGGTTCCAGATTGACATTTGTTTGAACTTGCATTGCAAAATCCTCCGTTTGCAGAGCATTGCTCTTTAATTTCATCAATATAAGCATTTCCGCAACTATCGGCTTTGTATAAATCAGGAAATCCTTCAACACATTTTCCTTCAGAATTTAATTGGCAATTGCATCCAGGAACGCCACTATAACATTTCATATTAGGAAAGAAACTTCCTGATTTGCTTGAACATTCAGCTCCCGTAATGTATTCACAGCCAGCATAACTTCTGCAACAACCTCTTTGTTCTTGAGAAGCTTGTTGAATGCATGTCAATTCGTCAGGAACATTCCCGTCCCAGACACCATGATAAATATTAGAACAAGTTAAGTTAGTTGTCCAAATTTTTTGATAACCAACAGTACAACAACCCATTTTACATAGAATGTCTTGTTGACAATTTGGATCATTTTGAACAAATTTTAATGCAGGCGGAACAAGACATTGTGTTGAAATCGCTTGCTTAGAACAAAAGCCTTGTGAATCAATACAACAACCAATTTGACAAATTGTATCACAACTCTGGCCTTGATGCCATTGTGATTGACATTCATCTTCAGTACTAATTTGACATTTTGCTCCATTTTTCATAATTTCACAACAACCCAGATCTTGTGCCATAACACTCGGCACAACATCAAAAAATCCAATGACTTTTGAAAAAACAGAAGCAAAAGAATCAATAACAGGATTTGGTTTTATCTCTCCTTTAACAAGATCAATTTCAGGTTGTAAAGCTGTAAAGGTTATTGGCATCAAAATTGTCAAAACTATAAGAAATAATGAAATTATTAAATCAATTTCTTTTATCTTCTTTTTATTCTTTATCATTTTTAGAGTTTTTCCTTTCCACATGTTGTTTTCTTTTTCTTTTTTTTATTTTTCATTTTACATCAGTCCAGGCGGCAATACATAGTTTCTCACAGCAAAGACAAATTCTTTGCCACTCGCTCTCTCGCGAAGAGTATAAATTTTTGAATCATCGCTTGTTCTGAACTTTTCAATTTCAACCCAATAATGTCTTAACATATAAGCAACTTGATCAAAATCAGTGTTTGTAATCTCGTCATTTATGATTTCTTTAGCAAGCAGCACAAACTCATATAAAGGCCATTGCAAATAAGGATTAATTTTTTCTATTCTCTTGACTTCTTCGCCCTTAACTAAAGTCATTTCACATTTAATTGGCACATTAACTTTGCCTTCTGTCAAATTTACTGAAAATGTTGGCGAGCTGCATGTTGAAACATCATAGCCTTGTTTCGAGGCAGCTTCTTGAAATTTATTAATGCAATTCGAAACAACATTATCTTGCTGCAATTTTTGTTTTAAAATTGATTCAATTTTTTCTTTAAGTAATGGTTCTTGATTAACACAGGCTGTGTAAGGAATTGTAACATAACATAAATAATGTCTGCAAACATTTTTATAAAAAATACAATTGCCTAATTCAAGATAACCTCCTTGGCTTGCGAGAGTTTCAACCATGGGCTCTAGCGCAAGATTTATACAATCTTGAATGTAAGCTTCAGGATCAGTTATTTTCGCAGCTGGAATTTTTTTAGGAAAAAGTTTCGGCACAAGAATCAAGGCAAGAATAATTATGGCCACAATGACAATAGCAATAATTATAAACAAAGTGACTTGGCCTTTTTTGTCTTGATTATTGCCTCTTTTGCTTAACATTTTTTTCGTCAATATCCCAAGCTTTTGATATTTAAAAAGTTTTTTAAAGCTTAATAACTTTAAAAAAACATGGTTTCGAAAAGAGGAATTTCATTAATTTTTATAGCAATAATTCTCATCTCTTTTTTTATTTTTTCTATTTCAGTTTTAGCTCAGCAGCAAGACGAAACCTTACAAATAAAGAAAGCTTACACATGGCTTCAAGGCAAAGCAGTCGGAAGATGGCAAAATTTAAATTTACAACAACATGTTTTTTCTTTTCTTGCTTTAAAAGAAAAGCTGACACAAAATCAAATCGATGCTTCTATAAGATCTTTATTACAAAAATCTTATAATAATGGAACTTGCTGGCCCTCTTCAGGTTGTAATGCCTTCGACACAGCTCTTGCCAAAATTGTTCTTGATTCTGTAAATAAAGATTCAAGCAAAGCAAGCGAATGGCTTCTGAACAATACAATTACACCTACAATAGCAATCGGAGGTAATTGGCTTTTGCAGTTAACACAGCCACAAAACAATAATCTACTCTGTATGATCCGCTATGATACAACAGAAATTTCTGTCGAGTTTGATAAAAAAGGCCAAGTTTCTAGTTTAAGTAGCACAGAATGTTTTAGTAATGCAACGTATTGGCTTCAATTAAACCCGAGCCAACAATGTTTTGAAAAAGAATTCAATATAACTTGTAACGACAGTTTTATGGGAAATTTTCTTTTTGAAAAAACAGGAGTACAAAAAGAATATTATGTCGTAAGTTCAACCTTAAGTGCTCAACCTTTAGAGGTGATTTCATTAAAGCTAATAACAAAATGTATTGCTAATATGGGCAATTGTGATTATGAAGCGACTTTATGGACAGCTTATGCTTTTGCTAATCAACCCAGTATTTCAAGAATTTTTATTCCTTATCTTGTTATGAAAGCAAATGAAAATAAAAAATTCCTTCCAGAAGCAATTCTTTATAAATTAACTTCTCAGCAAAACTATGCTGAAACAATTGCTTTATTGCAAGGTACAGATGGCTTAATAGTTGCTAACAATACAGCATACAATAAATATCATGACACGGGCCTTGCTTCAATTACCGGCTCTACAATCAATGCAAATATAACAAAACTTAAAGAAAAATTATTACAGCAACAGATAAAAACTGGAACTAATGCCGGTTCATGGGAATGTCCTGGTTGTGATAACATTAGAGAAACAGCCATTTTGCTTTATGGAGTTTGGCCAAATTTCGAATGGCGCACCGAATGTGAAATCTATGGCTTCAATTGTGTCTCAAACTGTAGTGTTTTAAATGGATCAATTTTAAGCTATTATTGTTCTGAAACTTTAGAGTGCTGTAATTTAACTTCAAGCTTTAATTGTGAAATGAAATATGGAGAATGCAAACAAAGTTGCTCAAACACAGAAGCCCAAGTTCCTTATAGTTGCCAAAGCGGAGTTTGTTGTAAAAACTATAGCATTTCATTATGTGTTAGCGAAATAGGCGGCACAGTTTGTGGACTTGGCCAAGAATGTACAAGTCAAGGAAGAATAGTTCCTTTCATCTATTCCAGTGACTCGCCTTATTGTTGTAAAGGAATTTGCTCGACAGCAACATTAACTTGCCAGCAAGCTAATGGCTCCTATTGTGATCCTAATTCTGGCTATTCTTGCTTGCAAGATAAATGGATTCAAGCAAGCGATACTTTATATTGTTGTCAAACAGCCTATTGTACTGAAGCACCACAAACTTGCCAGCAAAAAGGTGGCGAAATTTGTTCTAGTGATGAAGATTGTAAAGATGGCGTTCTTGTAAATGCCTCTGACACCAATGGCTTAACCACTTGTTGCATACAAGGCGGCAGGTGCATTCCTAAAACTTGTAATTATAATAAATGTGAAACAGATGAAAATTGTGTTGGTGGCAATAGTTATGAAACAAGCGATGCATTGAAATGTTGTGAAGGTCAATGTTTAAAATCATGTTCAGCACAAAGAGGTGTGCCATGTAATGCTAGCATGACTTGTAAAGGCACAATTAAACAAGCATCTGATGTTTCAAGATGCTGCTTGGGCGAATGCAAGAAAAAAGGTGGTTTTCCAACAACAATTTTAATTATAATAATTATCGTCGTAATTATTTTAGCACTGTTCTATCTTATCAAAACAGGCAAAATAAAAATTAAAGGCAAGCCAAAAGCGGCTCCTCCAACAATTGAATATGGTTTTGGAATTCCACCTAGAGGCATGCCGCCAAGAGGATTGCCATCAATTACTACTAGAACAATGCCTCAAACAGCTCAAGCTCCTATAAAGCCAATGCCCAAACCCATGGCAATGGCAAAACCGGCAATGCCACAAAAAACAGCTGTTAAAACAATAGTAAAGAAAAAATTGTCTCCAGCCCCAAAAGTTCCGAAGCCTAGTGCTTAATTCTTTTGTAAATGCTTTTATAAGGAAAAACTTCTTCGCCCACGCCCAATGGTCGAATCTCTCTTTCTTTTCCCTTCTTGCCTTTTGCTTTTTCTTGCTTTTCTAATTTTTTCCATGCGTAATTAATTTGTTGTTTATTCCATCCTGCTTTCAAAAGTTGTTCTTCAATTTCATCTTTTCTCAAACCTTTTGCCTTAGCTCCTGAAATAAAACTCATTAAATTATATAAATCCATAGGGCTCTTAAACAATTTTTTTTCAAGCTTTTCACTGTAACCACGCCATAAAAACCACAAAACAGCAATGACAACCAAAACGATCACAATCATTAAAAATATAGCCAAACCCCAAGGCGCCTTTTTTTCTTTTCCAGGCATAATCGTGCCACTTTCAACTTTCAATTCTGCAAGCTTTGGAGAAGCATAAAATGTTAATTGTGAAAAATCGTGCTTGCCTGGCAATGCCAAACTTATAGTTTCACTCGAGCTTAAATCCGAAAATGTAAAGCCAATCGCATCATTCAAGTCGCTTGTTTCAAAATTTCCTTGCTTAATTTTAACATTACTATAACTAACGCCACTCGGCAAAGAGAAAACAAGATAAACTTCGTTTAAACTTGTCTTAGGAGCAAGTTTTATATTAACAACAGTTAACTTGTCTTCAGAAGTTGTTTCATAAACAAATGTTTTGATTTGACCGCTAAGAGTTAAGTCTAAATTTTCTTCTTGCCATAAAACAATGGTATTTTTATATTGCTCTTCCAAGTTCGAGCTATAAGTTTCATCAGTGATTTCAGAAATATACTGAGGATTTATATTTTCTAAGTTTACGAAATAAGGCGACTCTCTCAAGATCAACGAGTCAGTTATATTTAAAGGAACTTGATTCTTGTATTGATTAACTGTTTCAAACATCGAGGCCAATTGTGTTTGAGTTGCTGTTGACAATTGTGTTTTGAAAGTTAGCAAAGTTGAATTAATATTTGATAAGTTTAAACCCAATGCGTCTCTATACCATGGCTCTAAAGCATTGAACTGTAAAGTTATTGCATTAACTCGAGCGAGTAATGAATTTATCGTTGTGTTTAACAATTCCTTTGTTATATTGGCAACAATAGTGAAACTTTTGCTTCCGA
Source organism: Candidatus Pacearchaeota archaeon (assembly GCA_038886195.1). Classification (GTDB taxonomy): domain Archaea; phylum Nanobdellota; class Nanobdellia; order Pacearchaeales; family UBA284; genus JAVZYK01. Next base: position 98,288 of record JAVZYK010000001.1, on the reverse strand, counting down.
CAAGCGAAGCATTATCTTGGACTTTCACAGTTAAAGTATAGCTTCCTTGATTATAAATGTGTGAAGCAGTTGGCTCAGTAGTAGTTATTTCACCAGACCCATCACCCCAATTCCAAATGTAACTTACAATTTGTCTTCCAGCAGGAGCTGTTGCTACAACATGGAACGTTGTTGATTGACCTGGAATAACTGTTAAAGGATAAACGCTATGAACTTGAGGAACCGGCTCAACTCTAAAAGTCGCTGACCCTGAAGGCCCGCCAATGATCATTACACTAATGCTATAGCTTCCTTGTTGTTGTGGTGCAGTAGTATTTAATGCTCGCAATTGAACCAGTTGTTGAGTCATATTAAGTTTGGGCGGAACAACAGTTAGATCATAAAAATAATGGTCGATTGTACCGCTTTGCCCAGGGCCTGGAGCATAAATAAAATTTAAATTATTAAGTGTAACTTGTTGGCTTGCTAATGAAATAAATCTCATTGGAATTACACAACCACTAGAACAATTATTGCTATATTTTGTTTGAAGATAGCTTTGAATTGCGGCAATTAAATTTTGTGTTCCTATTGCTGTAGTTTCATTGAAAAAAGCCTCGCCATTGAAAGGTGCAAACTTACCTTCTGAAACATAAATTGCATAATCTTCTGTAAAAACAGATGAAGGCGGATTACCATAAAAACCACAAATCTCTCCTTGAGATTCCTTTTTTATTGAATAAATATTGCCTAAGGCCTTAACACAGACAAAATAATTATCTGCTTTACTAATATAAAAACCGGTTGGCTGTCCGTATTCATCTTCGCCTATAATACAGCTTACAGGAGCAAAATTTTCTTGAACTTCCCAGCCACTAACACTGCAGCTACCTTTTAATAATCCATTAGAATCATAAATTAAAAATTCAATATCGTGGTTTTGAGGCTCGCCCTCTCGCTTTAACACAGCACTAACATTAACCTTACCAGTCTTGTTGAGCCATATTTTCTGACAGGAAGGCGTAGTGCTTAACAAACCAACTTGTGTTGCCACACTGGGATCAAAACAATTACTCGCACGCTGAGGACAATAGCCCGAAACTTCCTTATATTCAAAATCAATAATACCATCATCAAGCAAATCAACTTTAAAAGGAGTTTCATAACAAACAGGCTGCGCATTGCTAGAACCTTGCATTGTAAAACTTAAATTCTGAACTTGAACATTCGAACCAAAAGCGACCAAACTATAATAAGCTTCAGTTTCTTGACTTAAAGATATTGTTTTTGTTGTTCCAGCATTAGTTGCATTATAAGTTATATTACAGTCGGTTGGATTACAATTGAAAGTCACGGTTGCATTTTTCAAGAAATTCAAAAGAGTAGTTTCTTTTGTCACAGCTCCAGGATTTATAGTTGCTCTAACAATTGTATTGCCAGGATGATCGGTTAAAGAAAAATTTAAGAAACCTTCAATAACTTGCCCTGGCCCAAAACTTGTTTGAGATAAATTAAAAAATGGCGTTCCTGGCGTAACAGTTGCAGAACTAAAGCTAAATGAAAACAATAAAATAAAAAGTGACAGCACAATTGCTGCCATTGCCATACTTGTCTCTTTTCTTTTCATTTTTTTTCTCGTTTTTAATTAACCTCTTTTTACCCAGTCAAGTTAGTCTTTTTTATAAATATTTTCTTCTAAGCATAAAGGCATAAACTACAACAACCAATCCAACTACAACAATGGCTTGCCACCATTCAAAGAATGGTAATGGTCTGAACAACAAGCCACAAGGCTGACACCATGAACGATCAACACAAACATTAGGATCGCCAAAAACTCTTTTGTAACTAACATTTCTTCCCTCCCTTCCACTAACTTGACAGCTTCCACAATCTTCTGCTATTATTTGATACTGGCAATCTTCTGGTTGCGGCTGGCCTCCGCCATTTTGGTTTTGTGGAATTAAAGTATAAGCTAAAGTACAATTATTAATATTTGAATTCCATTCACAGTGACAATTATTAACTAAAGAATAATTGCCACTTCCAGGAGGAGTTTCAATCAATGTATCACAAATTTCTGTTCCTAAACCATGATTAGGCATTCCTACTTGACAATTAGTACTGTCATTATTACAAGCACTTGGTCTAGTATAATCAGAACAAGAGCGAATTGGTTTTTGTGGATCATTACAAGCTTTACAAGCGTCCCAATAACAACCTATCTGAGCGTTACACTGTTGCTGATCATATTGTTGACAGCCTTGTGGTCCTGGTCCTTGACTACAATTGCCAGTCATCCCATCACAATAATAGCTGCTTGGACAGTTATTACATTTTCTACAATCAGCAACAACATTGCATTCACCAAATTCATTACAATCATTCTTATTACAATACAAATTATTTTGCCCAATACAAGAACCTGCAAAATAATAATTGTTGTTATGATAACAATAAGCTATTTTAAATTCAACATAATCTACTGACGAATTTTGACCATCAGTCACATTAAGCCATGCTCTAAAGAAATTGGGTTTTGCTTGGCCAAAAATATGAGTTACATTTTTGAATTGTAAATAAGGACCGCTAACATTAGTATTATCATCAAAATACCATGTAACGTTTAAAGGATTATTGTTAGGATCAAAGCATTCAGAATCAAAAACTACGCTATTGTTATAAAGTATGACATGCCACAAAGGTCGAGTTATATTGGCAATTGGCGTATAGTTGTCAATTAAAGTTATCTCAACAATATCATCATCACTTAAGCTTAAATTGCTAACAGTCAAGTTTATATCATAATTGCCCCCTTTCCAACCATAATAACTAAAATCGTAATTAGTTATGTTTGCTTCATTCGGGTTTGAAGTTGATCTAAGAACTGTCCAAGGTGATTGTGGAATTGTTATCTTTCTATAAAGCCATGTCCAATTAGTTATCTGGCCAATGCTTGCTTGTGTAAAATTAGCAACAGGGTTTTCAGAGAGATTAAATGTTGCGCCTTCATTTGGAGTAACAATAATCGCTCTTAATGACTGAGGCGTTTCAACAAAACTAAAGTTTCCTATATAGCCTTGTCTTGAATCTAAAAAATTACCTGAATAATTATAAACTATAACTCCATCAACAATAACGTTTTTACCTTGACAACTTGGAGGAACTCCAACAGTCCATGTTCCATGGCAGAAATAATTTCCATCATTATAGGAACAGGCTTGTTGAGTAAAGCTCGCATTCATATCAAAACTGCAAGAGCCATGATTTGCTTGATTAAACTTTTCATGAGCTCTCATTTGTATTTTTGCAATATTCAAATTATAACATTGTTGATTAACAACAACTCCTAAATCAATTGTGTCGCCATTATTACATTGAGGAATGCCGCCAATACTATCATCACAATTAAAACTCATATTAGCATCCAAAATCTCGCAATCAGTATGAGGATAAACATAAAGTGAAGTGCTATTTTCTTTAGCATAATTATAGCCTTTAGGATATCTTGCAGTTATTGTTGTAGTGCCAGTACTGTTGCCATAAAACACGTTTTTAGGACTAATTTGATAAGCAACCACGTTATTGCTCGAACTATAATTTGTATATTCATCAGTTGTTACATTTTTAGGAGGATTGGTAGGATAATGGGCCCAAACGTCATAAGAAACACTATCGCCAACTTTAGCATGCCAATCTCTAGGCCATAATGTAATATAGCTCGGTTCTTCAGGCGCCGGCGCCCAAAACTGAAATGAGCCGAAGTTGCCCTGCAAGCTCGCTAAAGGACCGGTTGCATTATAAAGTTCAGTCACTTTAATCATGACAGTCTTGCCAGCACAATCATCAGAAATTGAATTTATAGTATAATTTTTGTTGCAGTTGCCAAGGCCATCGCAATAGATTCCATCAACACTCAGCTCCACATTGCACAAAAGCGAAGAATCATGTCCTTTCATAACTATTCTTGAAGGATTTGAATCAGGATCACAGCTAGGGCTATTGACTTTTACATTCAAATTGATCTTGTCGCTAACATTACAGCCGCCAGGCCTGCAGTAAGGTATTATTGCTGCTAAAGATATGACACAACCTGTTGGATTGATAACTTTTAATAGGGCAGTGTCTTGTTTGTAATTCCAAGGCCATGGCCACGTTCCTACAACATTGGTTTCGCCTGCAGAGAATCCTTTGGAGATTCTGTTAGGATAAGGCGAGCCAGGATGATGCGCGACATTCGGATTAGAATAAAAAAACTGCGAGTAAGGGTCGTCATTTGCAACATACTTTGTGACATTCTCACCGCTCGTTTGATTGAAAAACACTGCTGTCAAGTTCCATTCAAACAAGTTTCCAACTTGGATCAGCGCGCTCGGCGGCCATATAATCAAATCAATAAACTTTAAAATTTTTTCAGAGAACTTGAAACCTCCGTTAAGATGTTGTTGGGTGTCGTTATAAGTAACAACCATCCTCACTTGTCCTGCACCGGCAAGAGTTTCATTCCATGCAGTCGCATTTCTTAAATATACTATTTTATTTTCACAACCATCTGGCACTACTCGAATAGTAGCAACGCCACTACAGCTTCCACTGCTACTAACTGTGCAAGGAATTTCTAAAGACAATTCACAATTTGTATCTTTAATCTTAGTTTCAAGAGCCTTAACTTCCTGACAATTTCCCGCAAAGGTCGCTGTCACAGTTATATTATCTCCAACATCACATCCCTGAGTGTTCCCAGGAATGCCCCTACAGTTCGGAGTTATCGTCGCAGAAGTTAGGTTGCATTGGAGCGGCAGCGAGCCACAATCAGGGTCTCCATTAGGAGCACAACTTATACGCCCGCCAGCATGCGAGCTATTAAAATCTTCTGGACAAACGCCATCATTATCTCCACAACAATGGTAGCTGTAAAAAACTGTTTGTTGCATCACATAAGGCATCGCTATTCCTTTAGTGCCATCAAAATGACTACCATTACAACAGCCCCAATAATTTGTAATATTCCGAAAACCCCAACCAGTACAGTGTAGTAGTCCATTGGCTTTTGAAAACGAAGAGACAAATAAAAAAGCTATCACGAAAAAAGTTAGCATAAATAATTCCTCTGTTTTTATTTTTCTCTCTATTTTTATTTTTTTCATATTTCTCATTTTACACTTCGACAAAAGGAGTACATATCAGATGTTGGCTCAAACAAAGCTATATTGTAATTTAGACTATCATAAACAGGACAACAAAGTTTATCATAAATCCCATCTCCAGTAATGTCAATTACACAGCCCGAATAAAAATCGTTAATTGAAGTGCAATTCTCATGATTTCTATATTTTACCCATCCCGTCGAATAGTTCCCTAAACAATAATTTGGTTTACATATATAATCTAAACTAACATCACGATACCATCCGCCGCAACCCTGACAATTATAAGCCTCGTTATTGCGGCAAACAATGTGATCCGGTGATTGATTTTTGCACTCGTCTGGAATTGCAGGACAAAAATTTATGTTAGGGAATTCAAAAGTGCTAGAAGCACCTTTTGCCGGTACGTATCTTGAACAAACTCCTTGCCAAACACAACCTGAAGAAGGAAAGGTTGGACAAAAATTATTAAGATTAGGACAATTAGCGTTAGTGCCACCAATTGTCTTAGCATAGCTTCCAGCACAATCTTTATCATAATTATCTTTAGTATCTATTTGCAAATCAAGTGTATTATTACAGATTGTGGAATTGTAAAGAAATCCTTTAGGATCTTTATGTGCTCCCCATCGATGATCCAAATACACTCCTTTTCCGTTGGCAGTTATTACGCTATCTATTAAAACTAAACCCATTTCATTACCGCCATAAATCCTAATGCCTTGGTCAGTATTGTCGTGAATATAGCTTTGATTAACTGTTAAACTAGCATAAGAACCTATACCATAATCATAAATTAAAATTCCTGTTGCACAAGAATGAATTTCAGTTTTAGTAATATAGTTATGACGCGCCCCACTTCCTTTGACAAATATACACTTATCGCAAGGATTTCCTTTAATTATACAATTTTTAATTTTAGTATTATTAGTAGAGGATAACACAATTCCAATCTCCTCATTTTCTCTTACATTTGCATTTGTTATCTCGTTGTCTGATGAATAATATAAATAAATTCCAAAATTATTTGAGCTTGCAGTGTTGTTTGTTAGGGTGTTTTCCCATGAAAACCATAAATAAATTCCAACATAAAAGTCAGTAATTACACAATTTTTTATTGTATTGTTTTGCTTGCCATTTAAGTAAATTCCATAATTATATCTCAGATCATCTCCATCTATTTTATATCCTTGGCAATCAAACACTTTGTTATTGAAACCTGCAGGATTATCAATGCAAGTGCCTACAAAGTTTATTATGTTTGCTGTTAATTTTACTTCTGTGCAAGAAGAATTATTCAATTTACTTGTACAATCTGCACAAGAATCACAATAACAACTTGCTGCAGATGTTAATGAGCTTGCAAAAATAAAGAAGATTATAATGCCAGCTAATAACAACGCTCCTCTTTTCACCATTTTCCCTTCTTTTTTCCTTAACTTTTAAGATTTTTGCCTTTATAAAATTTTATGTTTTATTTGCTTTTTGTTATTTGCTTTGATTGATTTTTCCTAAAAAATCTCAATTGCTTCTTTTTGTATCTCTTTTGCTAAAGTGGTTCTGGCTTTTTTGAATTGTTCTTCTTCAAAAAAATGCAGCTGGATCTTTCTTTTGTATTTATCTTCTAAGTGTTCAGCCAATTTTTCAACAAGCATTTCTTGTTTTATGTCTTTTTTTTCTATTATTAATGCTATATCAACATCAGAATCTTCTCTAGCAATGTGTTTTGCCCACGAGCCAAATAAAAATGCTTTCTTAAATCTTGTTTTTTGTGCCGCCATTGTAAAATCAAATAAAAGCAACCATATCTTGTAAGGAATCTCCCTTAACATTTTTGATTCTTTTTTTAGTAGTTCAAGAATTGCTATCGTTTTTTCATTAGATAAATTTAATTTTAAAAGCCTTTTTTCTTCTTCTAAAATTTCTTCTTTAATTAATTTATTTAAAGCCATATCTAAAGAAACATTGGGCAATTTTGTAAATTCTTTAATTGTCTTTCTTGTTAATGGTTTGCCTGGTGCAAGAGAGAATAGTTTTAAAACTTTGAAATTTGACTTTGATGATAAAATTGTACTTAACATTTTATTATTTTTGCATTTCTTTATTTTTCATTTTTTATCTATATTATTTTCTCCATTAGTTTAATAAAAGGTTTAACAACGCCATCAAGAAAGTACGAAGCTTTTTCAGAAATTTCCTTTAAATCTATTTTTGGATGATAGTATTGGGCCTTTTCTCTTTCACTTTTCCCCTTTCTTAAATAAGAAACTAATTCTGTTGGTTTAATGCCAATAATATTTTCATCAAAAATTTCTTTTGCTTTTTTTAATAGAGCTATCGCTTCTGATATTTGTTGTTCATTTTCTTTCAAGACGCTAGACAAGGCAATAATAGTTGCAAAATGCACTCTATCGACAATCTTTAAACTATATTTTTTAGCAAGAAATAACTTGGCCAAATCATGCATTGCATAATAGCCCGAGATAATACTCCATCTAGGGTGTTTTCTTAAATTATCTATGGCAGTTTCTAGATTATCTTTATAAGTAGACTCAAAAAATCTTAAATAGTCTTCTCTTTCTATATCAGTTAGTTTAACTATTGCTTTTATTTTTAATAATTCGAGAAATGTGCTCTCAGCGTCTCTTTTCATAGATATTTACCTATTTTTAGGTATTTAAATCTTTTTATTTTAAATATTTTACCTATTTTTAGGTATTTTTTATACCTATTTTTATTTTTCCCTTCTTTTTCTTTATAAAATTTTATGTTTGTTTATTGAGGAAATTTTAAAAATAAACGAAACTAAAAAATTAAAAATTTGAAAATTAAATTTAATAAATAAAAACAAAATGTCAATCATTCCTTTAGTCGCTTCACTTGCTTCTTTAATAATTGCTAATTCTTTAAATACTTCAAGTTCTCTGGAGTTGTTGCCAAAAGCAAAATTCAATTTCAATTCAGGCATCATCATTCAGAAGATAACAGACATAACGAACACAGACAGAACCGTCGAACTTGGACTTGAATCTCAACTTTTAAAATACAAAGGCATTTCATTTAATTTTAATTGTTCCAAAGGGACTTTAATGAAAGAAGTAAATCCTTTCGCTTCATTTTACGCTTCTCATTCTCCGAAATATGAATTCTACAAATGGAATGCTTCTTTAAGCCACTCCCTTGGTAAAAATATAGAATTATCAATTTCACACCAACACTGGTGCCAGCATTTAGTTGATAATAAAAACGAAGCTGAAATAAAATCTTATAATTTAGAAAAAATTACCCTAACTAAAAACCCCTTTTCTCAATTTCAAAATTGCTGGCAGATTTATATTGGAAAAATAATTAATCCAAGGAATTATGACATAAATTATGAAACTGGAATGAAGTTAGAATTTTATAAATTCTTTAAACAATTTTATTTTTCTTATAAACCTTTAATAAACTTAAATCTAACTCAAATAGGACAAAAACTTGATGAAAACATAAAGCTTGGTTTGGGCATTACAAATAAAAAAAGAACTGGAGCATTAGAATTCTATAATGAACAGAAATGGCCCTCTGGAAAAGATGTTACAAACATTTTTGGGTTAGCATTAGAAATTAAAATTTAAATTCAATTCAAAACAACTCTAAAAACTCGGCTTCTGTAAAGTGCAACGAAGCAGGAACAATGAAACAAAAAGGTTCTTTGACTTTTGCTTGAATCTTTTTATTTTTCAATAACTCTTTCAATGTGCTATAAACTATATATTGTTCATCTGTTCCGAGCCTCGAGCAAACAATTATATTATCAATCATGCCTCTCGAGGCTTTTTCCAACTCATACAATGCTTTTTCAAAACTTAACCCAATATCAACAAGTAACAAAGTATGTGCATTAATGCTTAAATTTTCCTTAACTACATTAAAAAAAGAAACCGGTTCATAGCCTTTATGCCATTCTGGAATCGAGGCGGTTTTACCGAACTTGTAAAGATGTAAGCCAGTTTCGCTGATTGCATTAAAAATTGAGCTATTGTGTAAAACTTTAACTGGCACTTTTAGTTTCTTTGCCTCTTGAAGTAACGAGATGTGTGTTGTCGCAGCCAGAGGATCGCCATAAACTAATAGTGCGACATTTTTCTTCTGGGCTTCTTTTACAAATTCTTTTCCTTTATTCTCAACATCCTCGCGCATAGCTATAATGACTTTCTTCCCGATAATCTTTTCTAAAGCTGCTTTTTTGTAAGGCAACAAAGTTGTGTAAATTTCTAAATAAATCTTGTGGCATTTTTTTATTGCTTCCATTCCTTTTAATGAGATATCTTTCAAATCAAGTCCAAGGCCAATGAGATATAGCATTTTACTTCTTTTTCCTCGATTTAATTAAAGATGCTAGGGCCACTAGCAAGATGAAAATAAAACTTGAAATCAAAAAAAGCAAAGTTTCGGCTTTAGCAATGAAAATCGAAACAATTATTGCTAAAATACATACAACAATGATCAACTTAAACCATTTTCTTCCTGTGTGAAGTTCTTCTTCTGTAAATTTCGCAATTAATAGCCCTGTTGGATAGCCTAACAAAGCAATAATGATCACTAATATAATTGTTAATATATTCATTTTATCCCAAGATTAAAAAACTCAATAGCATTTAAATCTGTTTGCTTTTCAACTTCTTCTATCGAGATGTGTTTAATTTCGGCAATTTTCTCACAAGCGATTTTAACATTCAATGGCATTCCATATTTCTGTCCTTCTTGTGCAAACCAAGGCGAATCTGTTTCGAGCATTATCTTTGATAAAGGCGTGTCTCTTGCGATTTTCTTTATATCTTTTGATTTTTTTATTCCAGGACCAATTGAAATGAACCAATCATTGTCAATAACTCTTTGAAGAAATTTTCGATCATTAAACATATGCATTAAAACCCTTTTATTTTTCATCCCTTCTTGTTCTAAAATTTTTATTGCGTCTTCTGTTGCATCTCTGCTATGAATTATTAAAGGCAAATTTAATCTTTTAGCTAGAACAATCATTTTCCTAAACAATTCTTTTTGTTTTTCTCTCCACTCTGGCTCTTTAATCCAATAATAATCTAAACCTATCTCACCTATTGCAGAAATCTCTCGTTTATTTTCCTCAATTTCTTTAATTGTTTTATTAATTTCTTTTTCTGAGATTTCTTTAATGTATTCAGGATGTATTCCTACAGAACAAAAAACAAACCCTTTATATTTTTTAACTAATTCTAATGTCAATGTAATGTCTCTAGGATGTGCTGCGCAAGTTACTAAAGCCTTGAGCTTTTGCTTGCACTGTTCTATTATTCGTTCGCGATCTTTATCATAATCCTTTTGTTCTAAATGACAATGACAATCTATCATAATATGACGAGAATAGTTAGATTTTTAAATATAATTTATAATTACAATATATAAAAAATGGATTGGCTTAAAAAAATTCTTGGACAAAACAGTGACAAAAAAGAAATAACATTGGACGCACAAAAAATAGCAAAACTATACTATCTAGCAACTGTAGACACAAAAACGCAGCTTTACAATTACAGATATTTTAGTTCTGAGTTTAAACATGAGCTAGCAATTTCTGAACGCTACGGTAGAATTCTTTCATTAATCATTATAGATATAGATGATTTTAAAAAAATAAATGACAATTACGGCTATCTTCGAGGCGATGAAATTTTACAACTTGTTGCTACTATAATAAAAAGCAACATTCGTGAAACAGATATTGCGGCTCGTTTCGGTGGAGAAGAATTTGTAGTACTTATGCCCGAAACTAAAGAAGAAGAAGCAGAAAAGATGGCCGAACGACTTCGTAATTTAATTATGGCGGACAAATTTTTATTTAACTATGGTGTTACTGTTAGTATAGGGGTGGCTCAAAACAAACCTTTAGAAAAAGAAAATGTAGAAATAAAAAGCCTTTATGAGAGATTTATGCCAAAAAACAAAGAAAAGAGTAACGAACAAACTCTTTTTGAAAAAGCAAATATTGCATTAAGATATGCAAAAGAGCATGGAAAAAATAAAGTAGTGGCATTTAGTAAAATTTGTAAAAATGCTTTTTTAGAGAATATTAAAAAAGCAGTTGAAGATAACAAATAATTTTCTAAAACTTTATAAATTTGTAATACTTATAGATATTATGGGCCCGTAGCTCAGCCTGGATAGAGCGCTTGCCTTCTAAGCAAGATGTCGCAGGTTCAAATCCTGTCGGGCCCGTTTAAAATAAAAATGACTGAAGTTGGAAAAAATAAAAACATAGAAGAAAAAATTAAAAGCCCATTGATGACAATAGAAGAAATTGGAAGAAAAATACTAGCGTTGGATAAAGGTTACAATTTTATTCTAAGATATAACAAAAATCCAGAGATAGAAATTTTTAAAGGAGATTTTAAATTAATAATTGGCTATAATCATGCCCTATACATTAAAAACAGAACCAAAAAGGAATATAAAACAGAACAAGAAATCCTTGAGTTTTTAAAAGAAATTTCTTTCAAATAAAATTAAACAATTCAATAAAAAATTTAAAAAGCACTGATTCTTAATGATTTTATTAATAATTTAAGCGCGGGTGGCCCAGTAGCAACGGCGCTCGCCTGCAGAGCGAGTATTCGTGGGTGCGAGTCCCACCCCGCGCTCTATTAAAATTCACTCAATAATAGAAAAAAATAAACAAAAACTTTAAAAAGAGATTAGTCTTCTAGATTTAATATTAAAATAAAAAGGAGGTAAAATGTCTAAAAAAAAGAATTTAATAGGAGCGTGGGCTTTCCTTATTGGAGTTATTCTTGCAGTAATCTTTGGATTTTTCGCATATGGCTTATGGCTTGGATGGCTTCTAGTGATAATAGGTATTATCATAGGACTATTGAACATAGCAGATGTAGAAGTACAGCCTTTCTTATTGGCTGGCGCGATTCTTGTAATCGTTAGCTACTTTGGTGGTTCAGTTTTTGCAATGTTAAAAATAGGGGACATAGCTTTCTTGCAGAATATCTTAAACAACATGTTGATGTTATTCGTACCAGCTACAATAATCGTAGCCCTAAAATCAGTATTCTCTATGGCTAAAGGTTAAAACTCTTTTTTCTATTTTTGTTTTTTTTCTTTTTTTCTCTTGAATAATTCTACAGAAAATATAAAAATTAAATTTAAGCGTGCCAAATAGGTAATAAAAATGTAGTTAAAGCTCTAGAGAAAAATGGACTATTTATCCATACAGCCAATTCTTTTTCATCATCCGCATTTGGCGTAACAAAAACCAAAAGCTTTGAATTATCAACTATACAAAATTTTGCATTAATCTTTATCTTTCTAATAGGCACTCCCAATTCTTTTGACAAAGCTGATAAATTGACTTTGCTTTCAGGATTATCGCTTACTGCTATATGAATTGCCTTACCCTGTGCTTTTAATTTATCAAATATGGGTTTCAAAAAATATGCTTCTTGTCTTAGAGATTCTGCATTGGAAACAATTGTCACTTCTTTTTCTGCATTTGATATTAGTTCCTTCATATGAGCATAAATATTCTGTTTGCCTTTTATTGCGGAACTAAGATCTTCTGGTTGTACAGGTTTAATGCCTTTGCTATGCAATAACTCCAACTCTCTATATTCTTCGGTTTCTTTTATAGAAGCCAAATTTTTTGCTTTTTCTTCTGCATTTTTTAAAATATTATTTTTAAGGTGTTCTATAACTACTGCTGGTTTTACGGCAATATATTTTATAGGTTTTCCTAATTTGGCTATAGCAAAACCTTGCTTTTCTAAACTTTCTAGAACATCATAAACCCTGCTTCTAGGAACTCCTGAAATTTCTGCAATCTCGCCAACTGTGGCTATAGACTTACTCAAAAGAGCAAGCCAAACTTTGCTTTCATAAATATTTAAGCCAAAATGATATTTAATTTTTTTTATTAAATCGCTTTTTAATGTCATTTTTTGTTATAAATTTTTACTATTTTTCAAAGATAACATTATTTATAAATCTTTCGATTGTTTATCTATTAAATAGTGGCTACAATTAAAAATAATAAAATATATAATAAAAATAATCAATAAGAATGAAAAAACAAGAAACCAAAAGATTTAAAAACTATCTATGATATTTTTGTTTTTATAGTCGAAAAAATGCATGTTCTACAGCCAAAGCATACGAAACTAAAGCCAGAAGAATCTAAGGCACTGCTAGAAAAATTTAATATTACTCCACAACAGCTGCCAAAAATTAGAAAGAAAGATCCTGCTTTGCCAGAAGACGCAAAAGTTGGAGATATAATTAAAATAGAACGCAAAACTAAAACTGGAAAAGTCTTTTATTATCGTTTGGTTGTTCCATAGCTGTATTAAAAATGACAGATGTAGAAAATAAGGACGAAATAAAGAAAAAAGATACGATGAACATATTAATTAAAAAATATCTTCAAGAACATTCTTTAATAGAATCTAACATTCTCTCATTTAATGATTTTATAGACAATAAACTACAACAAATAATCGATACAATTAATGAAGAAATTCCTAAAGATGAAATAGAATTGTGGTTAGGAAAAATTAGCGTAGGTAAGCCGCAAATCGTAGAAGCTGACGGTTCCATTCGCAACATTTTGCCAATTGAAGCAAGACTTAGAAAAATAACATATTCCGCTCCTATCTATCTTGAAATAGGAATAGGAAATAAAGAATATACTCCAGTGGAAATAGGAAAAATTCCGATAATGGTTAAAAGCAAATATTGTAATATTCATGGAATGTCTTCTGAAGAATTGATTAAAAATTATGAAGATCCTAACGATCCAGGAGGATACTTTATAATTAATGGAAACGAGCGAGTTTTAGTGATGATAGAAGATTTAGCGCAAAATCAAGCATTTACAGAAGAAACTCCAAAAGGACTTGCTTTAAGACTTTTTTCAAGCCGCGGAGCTTATAGAATTCCTATAACAATTAATCAATCTTCAGAAGGCATCATTTATGTTTCATTCTCTAGGTTCAAGAACATTCCTGCAATTCTTGTTATAAAAGCGCTGGGCATAACAAAAGATTCTGATATTGCATCTCTTATAGGAAAGGAATCTGAAGCGCTTATAGTAAATCTATATGAACATGCTTCAATTCAAGATTCAGAAAGTGCGATGATTGCAATAGCACAACTAATGTCACTAGAAGGAACGAAAAAAGAAATTCTTGATAGAGTTAAAGCTAGACTTGACTCAACTTTCTTATCGCATATAGGAACAAAACCAGAAAACAGGAAAGAAAAAGCGCTCACATTATGTAAATTAATAAAACATTTTCTAATAGCTAAGGAATTAAAACTAGAAAGCGATAAAGACCATTATGCTAATAAACGTGTTCGTTTAAGTGGTGATTTGTTAACCGACTTGTTCAGAGTGAATTTAACTATATTTGTTAGAGATTTACAACACAATTTATTAAAAATTGCAAGGAAGAAAAAATTTTATTCGATCAAAAGTCTTGCAAAGTCAACTTTATTCTCACATAGAATTGAAAGCGCATTAGCTACCGGTTCATGGATAGGACAAAGAACAGGAGTAACACAGAATATGGATAAAACAAATGGCTTAGCAGTATTATCTCAACTACAAAGAGTTGTAAGCTTACTTCCGTCTGAACAGGAAAATTTCAAAGCGAGGACTTTGCATCCAACCCATTATGGAAGGTTTTGTCCTATAGAAACTCCAGAAGGAACAAGCATAGGATTAAGAAAAAATTTATCTATGTTAGCCAAAGTAAGCACCACGGTGAAACTTGAAGAAAAGGAATTCATAAATGCTTTAGAAAAAATGGGAATGAAAACTTTCAAATAAAAAATGGTTGATGTATTTTATAATGGAAGATTTATAGGCGAAGTAGACAATGCTGAAACATTTGTCCAACAAATCCGAGAAAAAAGAAGAAACGGTGAATTTCCTCAAGAATTGAGTGTAAGATTTGATAAAATAATAAACACTATTTTTTTAACCACGGATAGCGGCAGAGTTCTACGACCTCTAATTATAGCAAAAGATGGCAAGTCAATGCTTAAGCAAGAGCATATAGAAGCAATAATCAAAGGAGAATTAAACTGGGATGATTTGGTTAATCTAGGCATAATAGAGTATGTAGATGCTGCAGAAGAAGACAACTTATTAATAGCAATGACTCCTGATGAATTAACTCCAGAACATACTCATGTTGAAATAAGTCCAATAGCCATGTTTGGTTTAATCACTGCCTTAGTACCTTTTGCCAATCACGATCATAGTTCTAGACTTAACAGAGGTAGTAAAACACAAAAACAAGCTTTGGGCTTATACGCTGCAAACTATCTTGACTTAATAGATACTGATGTAAGCATACTTCATTACCCTCAGAAACCAATAGTTAAGAGTTTCGTCTATGACACTATTAAAAATTTCTATCCGGCCGGACAAAATGTCGTGGTAGCAATAATGCCTTTCGAAGGTTATAACATGAGTGATGCTATAGTTATAAATAAAGCTTCAATAGAAAGAGGTTTGGGACGTAGCACTTATTTTAGGCCATATACTTCAGTAGAACTTCATTATACTGGTAATTTAAAAGATGAAATTTGCATTCCAACAAAAGATGTAAGCGGCTATAGAACTGAAAAAGTTTATAGGAATCTTGAAGAAGACGGTATTGTTTATCCAGAAGCTGAACTCTCTGAAGAAGATGTCGTTATAGGCAAAGTTTCTCCTCCGAAGTTTTTGCTAGAAATGGAAGAAATTTCATTAGCGAGAGCCAAAAAAGAAAACAGCACTGTTATTAGACAGAGTGAAAAGGGCATAGTTGATGCTGTTTTTATAACGATAGATGGTGAAGGTAGAAAAATAGTACAAGTAAGGACAAGAGACAATAGAATTCCTGAACTTGGGGATAAATTCGCTACTCCGCATGGCCAGAAAGGAGTAATCGGAATGATTGCACCAGAAGAAGACTTGCCTTTTACAGCTCAAGGAGTTAAGCCAGATTTAATTTTCAATCCTCATGGACTGCCAAGCAGAATGACTGTATCTTATCTTATCGAACTTCTTGGAGGAAAAGTTGGATGTTTAAAAGGCGAAAATATAGATGGTACAGCATTTTCTGAACAAAGCATAGAAGAACTTGAAAAATTCTTATTGGAATTGGGCTTCAGATCTGATGGAAAAGAAACTCTTTACGACGGATTAACAGGAAAACCTTTAGAAGCCAAGATATTTGTAGGCAACATGTATTATCTAAAATTGAAATACATGGTAGCAAATAAAATACAAGCAAGAGCTTCTGGCAAAATTACTCTTTTAACAAGACAGCCGGTAGAAGGCAGAGCCAAAGGAGGCGCATTAAGATTGGGAGAAATGGAAAAAGATGCATTAGTTGCACACGGCTCTTCATTGCTGCTAAAAGAAAGATTCAGTTCAGATAACGTTATAGTAAACATCTGCCCGAAATGCGGGAGCTTTGGCATTAAAGATAAGTTAAGAAAAAGAGAAATATGTCCTTTATGCGGAAATTCCAAACTAGAGCCTGTAGAAATATCTTATGCTTCAAAACTTTTGTTCGAAGAGCTCATTTCATTACATTTATTGCCTCGTTTAATATTGAAAAATAAATATGAAGACTAACAATAATTAAAAAAATGGAACCGATCATCAAGCAAGTTAAAGAAATTCAATTTTCATTATTTTCGCCGGAGCAAATTAAGAAATTTGGGGCAGTAAAAATTGTAACTCCAGAACTTTACGATATGGATGGCTACCCAGTAGATGGAGGATTAATGGATTTAAGACTCGGAGCTTCTGGACCTGGTGTTAGATGCAGAACTTGTGGTGGAACATTAAAAGAATGTTTAGGACATTTTGGCTACATTGAATTAGCAAGGCCTGTTTTACATATCAAATTCCTTCCACTTATTGAATTGTGTCTAAAGAGCACTTGTCAAGAATGCGGCAGAATTCTTTTAACAGATGAAGAAATAAAACAAAAAAAGGTAGAAAAAGCAAGAACAGTAAAAAAATGTCCACATTGCGGAGCAAAACAAGAAAAGATAAAATTAGAAAAACCAACCAACTTCTATATAGGAAAAACAAGAATATTCCCAATAGAAATCCGTGAAAGACTTGCAAAAATTTCTAATGAAGATTGTGAAGTGCTTGGCATTAACCCAAAATTCTGTCGTCCTGAATGGGCTGTATTGACTTTGCTTCTTGTACCTCCTGTAACAGTAAGGCCTTCAATCACTTTAGAAACGGGAGAACGTAGTGAAGATGATTTGACTCACAAACTTAGCGATATCGTAAGAGCAAATCAAAGATTGTGGGAAAATCTTAATGCTGGCGCTCCAGAAGTAATTATCGAAGATTTATGGGATCTATTACAATATCATGTGACAACTTTCTTTGATAATACTATTGCTCATATTCCTCCCGCAAGACACCGAAGCGGACAACCATTAAAAACGATAACAGAAAGAATCAAAGGAAAGGAAGGAAGAATAAGACATAATCTTGCTGGAAAACGAGTAAATTTCAGCTCAAGAACCGTAGTATCACCAGATCCTTATATCGAACTTAACGAAGTTGGCGTACCATTTGAAATAGCTCGCGTCTTAACAGTTCCAGAAAGAGTTACTTCACAGAACATAAAAAAATTGAAAGATATTGTTAAAAAGATTGATTATCCAGCTGCAAGCGGTATTATAAGACCAGATGGCAAAAGAAAGAGAATAACTGAAGAGCTTAGAGAACAACTTGTTGAAGAATTGGACATAGGCTATATCGTAGAAAGACACCTTCAAGACCAAGACATAGTTCTTTTCAATAGGCATCCAACACTACATAGAATGTCTTTAATGGGACATTATGTTAGAGTTCTTCCAGGCAGATCATTTAGAATCCATCCAGCAACTACTTTTCCATATAATGCTGATTTTGATGGTGATGAAATGAATGTTCATGCACCACAAACAGAAGAAGCAAGAGCAGAAGCAAAAGTTTTGCTTGATGCAGCGCAACATTTAATTTCTCCAAAAATAAATGTAAATGTCTTTGGTTGCATAGAAGATGCGATTACTGGAATCTATCTTTTAACCGCTACTAAAAAAATAGATAAAGAATTAGCAGTACAACTTCTAATTGCTTGTGGTGCAGATCCTGAAAAACTTAATTTAAAAGAAAACATTTCTGGCAAAGATGTTTTTTCAGCACTATTGCCTAAAATAAATTTCGAAGCCAAAACAAAAGTATGTAGAGGACAATCTTGTCCTTACTATAATAAATGTAAAAAAGAAGACTGTCCTCATTCTGCTTATATTTCAATTAAAAATGGCAAGCTTATTAGTGGAATCATCGATGAAAAAATAATAGGTGTAGAAACTAACACTCTAATAAGAGAATTAGATAGACAAATAGGAAGAAAAGAGACTATGACTTTTTTGAAAAAAATATTTTTATTAGGAGTTTTATATTTGACAAGGCAAGGCTTTACTATTTCTCTAGCAGATTTGAAAGCTCCACAAGAAGTTCAGACTAAAACTAAAGAAATAATAGAAGAAGCAGAAAAGAAAGTTGATAAAATAATAGAATCTTATTATAATGGACAACTTGAAATAATTCCTGGAAAAACTCTTGAAGAAAGTAGAGAAATCAAAATTCTTCAAATTCTTAATGAAGTTAGAACTAAAGTAGGAGAAGAGCTGAAAAAAAATATAGATGTAAATAATCCTGCATACATTATGACTGTTTGCGGTTCTAGAGGCTCTTTGCTTTTCTTGACCCAAATGGCTGCAGTAGTGGGCCAACAATCATTATGGGCAAAGAGGATTAATTTTGGCTATACTAACAGAACTCTTCCTTTTTACAAAGAACATGATTTAAAAGCAAGGGCGGGAGGTTTTGTATATTCAAGTTACGTCAAAGGTTTAAATTCCGACGAATTTTTCTTTACTGCTATAACTGGAAGAGACTCTTTAATGGACACTGCATTAAGGACTCCAAAATCTGGTTATCTCTATAGAAGACTTGCCAATGCATTACAAGACTTAAGAGTCGAATACGATGGAACTGTTCGAGATTCTAACTCAAACATAGTACAATTTAGTTATGGAGAAGATGGCATAGATATAACAAAAGAACATCTTAATGAAAATAAAATTTCTCCAGGAGAAGCTGTAGGTATAGTTACAGCTCAGAGTTTTGGAGAGCCTTCAACACAGATGACCTTAAATGTTTTCCATTTCGCAGGAGTTTCAGAAATGCAGGTCACGGTTGGATTACCGAGATTAATAGAAATATTCGACGCTAGAAAGGAGCCTTCGACTCCATCGATGGAAATTTATCTTGAAAAAGAATATAACAATGAAGAAGATTCAAAAAAAATAGCTGCGAAAATTAAAGAAATAAGGCTCGAAGATGTAGCATCAGAAATAGTTATCGATTTCACTAGTTCAAAAATCAATATAAAACTTAACAAAGAAACTTTAAAAGAATTACATTTAGGAATTGAAAAGATAGCTGAAGTTTTACAAGAAAAAAACTTTAAAGTGAAGATTTCTGGAGATGAAATTTCAATAAAAAAAGAAGTTGCTGATTTCAAAGAACTTCATAAGCTTAAAGAAAAATTAAAGCAAACAGTCATCGCTGGAATAAAAGGAATAAAACAATTAATTTTAACAAAAAAAGATAACAATTATATAATTCTAACTGCTGGCTCTAATCTTAAAGAAGTTTTTAAAATAAAGGGCGTAGATAAAGAAAGAACTACCACAAACAACATTTATGAAATACTTGATGTTCTAGGAATCGAGGCTGCGAGACAAGCAATAATAAACGAAGCAAAAAAAGTTATAGAGAAACAAGGCATAGATATCGATGAAAAACACATAAAGCTCGTAGCAGATGCTATGACTATGGGAGGAACGATAAAGGGCGTAACAAGAGTAGGAATAATTAGTGATAAATCATCTATTCTAGCAAGAGCCTCTTTTGAAACTCCGATAAAGCATTTTGTCAATGCTGCTATAACTGCTTCTACTGATCATCTCGTAAGCGTCATAGAAAATCTTATTCTAAATCAACCAGTTCCTGTTGGTACAGGCCTTCCTGGTTTATTAGTAAAAATAACTGACCAGGAGAAATTGGTTAGAAAAAATATAGCCAAAAAAGAAGAAAATAAATAAAAAAATGGCAAATCAAATTACAGAGCTAATGACAGGGCTCAAAGAAAACAGATTAATTTTCGGAGGAAAGAGGGCCGTAAAGTTAGCAAAAGAAGGAATGGTAGAGAAAGTTTATCTTTCTAATGATTGTCCCGAGAATATAGAAGAAGAGTTGAAAAAAGCCAATGTTAAAATTGTAAAATTAAATATGACAAAAGAAGCGCTAGCAGACTTATGCAAAAAAACTTTCAACATTTCAGCAATCTCTCTAATAAAAAAAGGCAAAGATGACAACAAAGAGAAATAAAATCAAAAAATGTTAAAAGCAAAACTCAATTTAAAGACGATACAACTAATCAACCTATTTGAAAAGATAACTCGTGTAAAAGCGAAATATTGTTTTGATTATAATGGTATAACGATTTTTGTGGTTCCAAAGACCTTATTGAATAAAGCTCTTGGAAAAAATGCTGAGAATTTAAACAAATTAAAAACTCAATTAAATAAAAAAATCAGAATAATAACAAGCCCGACAAATATTCGCGATGCAGAAAATTTTATTAAATCGATTGTCTTTCCTTATGAAATTAAGAAAATCGATATACAAAATAATGAACTTTATATTTTTAGTGCGCCCGGAAATAAAGCTGCTTTGATTGGTAGGAATAAGTCCAGGCTAATAGAACTTTCTGACATAATTGAAAAATTCTTTGGAATTAAAAAGGTAGTTATCAAATAAAATTTTAAGATGTATGAACCTAGAGAAGATAGCTTTCTTCTTTTAAAAAACATTAAAAAATACATTAAACCAGAATACAAAGTTCTAGACATGGGCACTGGCTCTGGGATTCTAGCAAAAGAGGCTTCAAAATATACAAAAAAAGTAATAGCAACAGATATCGACGGAGAAATTATAAAAAAATTAAAAAAAGAAAATAAAAAAATAAAATTCATTAATTCTAATTTATTTTCAAATATAAAAGGAAAATTTGATTTAATTTTATTTAACCCGCCATATCTTCCAAGCAAAAAAATTAAAGATAGAGAAATAGATGGTGGCATAAATGGAGTGGAAATTATAGAAAAATTTCTTAAACAAGCCAAGAATTATTTAAAAACGAATGGTAGGATTCTTTTAGTTTGTAGTTCATTAAACAAGAATGTTGAAAAATTATTCAAAAAATATAGATATTATTTTAAAAAAATCGATGAAACTAATTTATTTTTTGAAAAATTGTTTATCTATGAGTTGAAATAATAAAAAAACCTTTTACTTATCTTGCCTTTTTCTATTTTTATTCCTTCTCTCTTAAGCAAATTTATTTTTTCTTTCTGATGATTGCCTTTAAACCCGCCAATGGAACCGTTAGACATAATGACTCTGTGGCAAGGTACATCTTTATAGATATTTCTTTTCATTATCTGGCCTACTGCCCTGGCGCTCGTATTTAATTTTCTTGCGATAATTCCATAACTTGTTACCTTGCCTTTAGGAATTTTTTTTACAAGCTTATAAGCCTTTTCACTGAGTTTCATTTTCATAAAATGAAAAATTCACAAGACTTATAAAAACCCTTTGTTATAAAAATATTATGGAATATGATCTTGAACTTAAAAAAATTATTAAAAAAATTAAAAAGCAAAAAGTTTCAAGAGTTTTAATTCAACTACCAGAAGGTTTGAAGTCGAAAGCTATTGAAATTGCAGACAAGATTGAAAAAGAAACTAAATCAAAAGTTTTTATATGGATTGGCTCGTGTTATGGCGCTTGCGACTTGCCACAAGGAACGGAAAATCTCGGCATAGATCTAATAATTCAGTTTGGCCATAGCGCCTGGCCGTTTTGGAGTTCTAAAAAATTAAAATAGAATTCTTTCAAAATTTTTTAATTCATTGCAAGATTTTAATTTGTTTTCTTCTTTTGCAAAAATAGATAAAATAAATTTCACTTTATATTTTTTGCACAATTTAAAATTCTGCATAATTCTTCCTAAAAGCAGCGCCTTTTCTTTTTTATTTTTACCAAAAAAATCAGAAAGTCTTTCTATAATAAATTTATCACCATTCTGAGCAATTTTGCACAAAACCTGATTCAATCCTGAATTTCTATAATCTACATAATCTTTTTTTCTTTCGTATTCTGGACTTACTAAAGCTATAACTTTTTTATGAGACAAGGCAGCTCTATTAATCTTATCATTTGTACCAAGAACTAAAACTCTAAAATAATTGGCAGCCTTATCAATCATTCTACGCATATTTTCTAAATTATCTGTATTTATTAAAATCAAATCATAGCTATCTTTTTCTTCTTTTTTAATTTCTTCTACAAAAGAAACTTCTTTTACAAAAAAAACTTTATTAAAACCCAGTTTTTCATAAAGTTTTTCAATTTTTTTATTTCTTTTGCCAATAAAGAATTCAACTCTTTTTACTATATTTAAATCAATTGCATTAGTCATTTTATTACAAAAAGTTTAGAATCTTTAACTTTAAATAATCCAAGTCTAGAGCCACAATCAATCCATCCATGAGCATAATTCAAAGCGGCAAAAGCGTTAATAATCTGACGTTGTTTCTCGAAAAATTTAGCATCCTCATAATATCTTTGAGCCATATCTAAAACTTCCAGAGCTTCTTTCTTCTTTCCTTCATTAATTGCTTTTTTCGCAATATCAAGAGCCTTGCCAGTAATTTTAAAATATTTTTTCAATTTTTTATCTATCTCGTTTTTTATATTTTTTTTATTTTTTACATTCATAAATTTTATAAACAAAAATAAATTTAAAAATTTATGCAGACTTTTGAGTTAGTTATAAAAACGAAAAAAGAAGAGGAAATTATCAATATAACTCAACAAGTCAAAGATATTATTAAAAAATATAAAATAAAAGAAGGTTCCTGTCATGTTTACATTCCTCATGCCACGGCTGCCATAACTATAAATGAAAATTACGATCCCAACATATGTGAAGATTTTTTAGAAGCTTTAAGAAATATTGTACCAAATGGCAAATGGAAACACGACAAAATAGATAATAATGGAGCGGCCCATATAAAATCCGCAATAATAGGTCCAAGTGTTATGATTCCAATTAAAAATAATGAGTTACAACTTGGAACTTGGCAAGGAATAATGTTTTGTGAGTTCGATGGTCCGAGAGAAAGAAAAATAATTATACAAATAATAGAAAGTTAAAGAAAATATTCAAAGAAAATGGCAAAGCCAATATTTATTGTGTTTGATGGAATTGATGGCAATGGCAAAACTACACAAGTGCAGCTATTAAAAGAATATCTTGAAAAAAAAGGCTTCGAAATATTTTTAACTTCTGAGCCTTCAAAAGGCGAGTACGGACAAAAAATTGAGAATATTTTAAGAAGAAAAGAAGCGGCACACCTTTCAAGAGAAAAATGGCTTGAGCTATTTACACTTGATAGAAAAGAAAACGTTCATGAAATAATTGGTGCGCTTAAAGAAGGTAAAATAGTTATATGTGACCGATACTATTATAGCACTTTAGCTTATCAACTTCCGGAAGAAACGTGGCAATCTTATGCTTCAAAGTTTTTAAAGCCAAATATTGCATTTATTATTGATGTTCCGGCAGAGATTGCTTTAAAAAGATTGGAAGAAAAATATAAAATCACTGGCGAAAAGAAAGCTTTTTTTGAAAAATTAAGAATTTTAAAAGAAGTAAGAAAAAAATTCCTTCTTCTACCAAATTACCTTAACGACAATATTAAAATTATAGAAGGTAACAGAACTGTAAAAGCAATTTTTGAAGATATAAAAAAAGAAATAGATTTATTATTAAAATAAATAAAAAAAATAAAAAAAGTAAAAACTAATTAAGGTTCTACTCAACAACAGGCTCGGCCCAGAAAGTCCATACATCTGTCTTCAATCCTGGTGTAACATCCTGTCCTATCTCAAGATAACAGCCTACACAAAATGCATCAGTTCCTCCAGTTCCATTACCAACCCAAAGTCTAGTACACATCGTTTTATTTGTTTTGTCCATATCTGTTAAGTTACTCAGATTACCTATACAACCGGAAGCCATGGGGTGAATCATAACACAACTTCCATGGAACGACCATGCCTTATAAGCATCATACGAGAAGTCACCTTCAAAGAATTCTGTGTTGTTCTTGCCCGATGAAACATCAACTTTAACATCAACATTGCCATCATTTCTAATAATCAAACTATTGCTTAGTACATCACCAGTCCAATTAATTTTCGTTCCGTTACTTGCCAATATAGCATAAGCAGCTGGAGGCGTGACATAACCAGAGCCAAAGTTACAATCTGTTGCCGTAACATTAATTATTGTCTGGTTCGATATTGTGACATTAACATAACCTTTACCAGAGGTCTGATAACCGGTTATTGTAGCCAATCTATTTACTCTGTCAATACTGGTCCATGCACCAACTATTGCGATAACAATGGCAATCACTATTAACAAAGCCAAAAAGCCATTCGAAACTTCAGCCATTTTCTTTTACCTCCTTTCAAATTTTTTCTTATAGTTTTATTTGTTTTATCATTATACTTCCTTTATTTGACTATGGTTCTTTAAAAACAACTATCGCCTTTCCAGTATAATTGCCATAAGCTGTATTAGCAGGAACTAGAGCTGTAAAGGTTAAAGTTTCATTGCCTTCTAAAATAAAATTGTTTTTATCAACATTAACCCAGTTTCTCATTCGTCCTTCAAAAAAAATTAAAACTCTAACAGCCTCGTTTGAAGAAATAACTATGCTTCTAGAAGAGCTGCCTGTTGGAATAGTTGTGCCGAAATTCAATTCTTCAGTGCCAACATTAAAACCTACAACACCGGGCTCAACTTTTATTTTCATATCATAAACTTTTAATTGTTTTGTCTTGTAAAAATACTTGTAATAATCATAAGCAAGCCACGTTAGAATTATAACAATTAAAGCTACGCATGCCAATAAAATTACAATTTTTATTAAACTGGACTTATCTTTTCTATTAACCATAATTCTTGTTGTCATCTTAATAATCAACGTTTTCTCACTTTTTTTATTTTTATAGATTTGTGTTTAGCCACCAATGTCCTCATTCTAAGCATCAGAATTATTAATAGAATTACTACAATTATTAAAACTCCGATCAAAATATTGGTTAATGACAAAATATTTTTTCCTTCAACTATTTTAATTTTATCTACCTTAAAAGAAGCTTTGTTGTTATAATGCACACTGACATTAGCAATGTACTCGCCTGCAGAAAAACCAGTTGTATCCCAATAAATAATAAGATTCTTAGTTTCCCAAGCATTTACAGAAGTTAAAGGACCTTTGACAGTTGTTCTAACGGCATTTTTCTGAGGATCAATTATAGTTATAGAAGCGTAAACATCATCTACTTTTGCATTCCATAAACTTTTAACTTTAACATTCACAACATTTAACTTGTCTTTTTCTACTTTTTTTGTAAAATCTAAAACTTCTATATTTAATTCGCCTATCTTAAATGCGGCATTTTTTGTTGTTTGATTTATTTCATAATAAAGAGTTGCATTAACAACATATTCGCCAACATCCATTCCAGAAGTGTTAAATGAAACATTTAAAGGAACTGTCTCGCCTGTTTTTAATGTTCTTTCTTCAGTTCTTAATGTTAAAAACTTGTTCTCGTCGGCACGAAGCTCCTTTGGCGCCACTTCAATGACGCCATAAACTTTTACAATTTCTTTTCCATAACTTGTTGTTTGCATCACTATTGTTGCATTATCGCCTTGTTTAGTATCACTTACTATTAATTTAAAATCTGCATTCTTACCAGGATAAGGTGAAAAAACTGTAACAATAGAACAAACTCCAGCTCTTGTTCCTATTGAAGCACCATCAGCTCCACCAGCGCCTCTTGTGCCGCCTTCAACAACACAAATTTTCGTAACATATTTTCCTGGCTCAAGATAATCTGGCAATTTCATCGTTACAGTAAATTGTCCTTGCTCCTTAGGTTTCAAAAAAATCTTATCAGTACTCAAAGTGAAATATTGAGCCAAGTCGCCGCCAACACTAATTAAATGCTCCATTGGCTTGTCTGTATTAGAAATTACAGTTTGTTGATAAACTCTTGTTAAGCCTGGTTCAAAAAAAACATAATCTGTCGTCATACCTGCCATACCAACGGCAGAAACCAATTTTGTTGAAACCATAATAGAGATAAAAATAGATATCAAAATAAAAATCAAAAAATAAAATTTTTTGTTCATCTTCCTCTCTTTTTTACTTTACCTTTCTAGTTTTTACTAACATATAATCATTATAATCATCATATTCTTGCTATTTAAATATTTTGATTTTTTTTCTGCTTTTTTAAATCACTTATTAAATTTCCTAAAAGTTCTAACCTTAAACAAACATACACAAAAAGCTTATCCAAGATAAAATTCTAGTTTCAAATAAATAAAAAAAATAAAAAAAGTAAAAACTAATTAAGGTTCTACTCAACAACAGGCTCGGCCCAGAAAGTCCATACATCTGTCTTCAATCCTGGTGTAACATCCTGTCCTATCTCAAGATAACAGCCTACACTGAACTCATCATCATAAGATTCGCCGGCACCAACACTTAAGTTTGTACACATTGTTTTGTTTGTTTTGTCCATATCCACGCCAGTATAGTTTGTCAAATTTCCCACACAACCACTTTGTATTATTGGCCAAGTCATATGGAACGACCATGCCTTATAAGCATCATACGAGAAGTCACCGCCAAAGAATTCTGTGTTGTTCTTGCCTGATGAAACATCAACTTTAACATTAACGTTTCCGTCATTTCTAATAATCAAACTATTGCTTGTTCCACCGCCAGTCCAATTAATTTTCGTTCCGTTACTTGCCAATATAGCATAAGCAGCTGGAGGCGTGACATAACCAGAGCCAAAGTTACAATCTGTTGCCGTAACATTAATTATTGTCTGGTTCGATATTGTGACATTAACATAACCTTTACCAGAGGTCTGATAACCGGTTATTGTAGCCAATCTATTTACTCTGTCAATACTGGTCCATGCACCAACTATTGCGATAACAATGGCAATCACTATTAACAAAGCCAAAAAGCCATTCGAAACTTCAGCCATTTTCTTTTACCTCCTTTCAAATTTTTTCTTATAGTTTATTTTATTATTATTTATAGCATTATTTTTATTTCTTGATATTGTTGCTGTAATATTCAAATAATTAATAAATAAATTCAATATTATATTTCTACTATATTTCTGCCTATCTCCTATTTAAGTCAAAATCATTATTAACTGCTTGGCCTAGGCAAAACATTTACGCTGACTTGTGCAGTTCCTGAAGATATCTGCGGTTTCAATACCATAACGCTAACTCTTCCATAACCAACTGGCTTAGAAGCAGCCTTACTAATTGCTCTGTCTGTAG
Organism: Candidatus Pacearchaeota archaeon; assembly: GCA_038886195.1. Classification (GTDB taxonomy): domain Archaea; phylum Nanobdellota; class Nanobdellia; order Pacearchaeales; family UBA284; genus JAVZYK01. The sequence continues at coordinate 70,540 of JAVZYK010000001.1, read as the reverse complement.
TATTAAGAACACTAATGGTCGCTACGATTGAAATCAATATCACTAAAACTAACAAAATTGCCAATAAATTTTTTGATATGTTCATTTTCAACTTTTTTCCACTCTTTTTTTATTTAAATTAGGAATATATAGAAATAATGCTATTTAAATATTTCGTTTTTAGAATGCGATTTTTTTATCACTCATCGTCGATAATTTTTTATATTTTAAATATAAAATAAAAGTTATTATAATTATTACTACAATTAAAACAATAATTATCAAATTCGTTTTGTTCTTTAGAAATAAACTGGTTTCTGAGAAAAAATTTTCCTTTTGCTCTACTGTTTCTTGCTTTTCCTGTTTTAATTCTCCAAACTCGATAAATATAGCATCTTCTTTGATTTCTATTTTTAAATTCTGCCCAAAAATTTCATTATCGTAATAAACTAACAACTTGCCGCCATAGTTTCCTAACTCCAATTCATTTAAATTCCAGAATGCTTCTAAAGTCTTACTCGAATTTGGATCAATTGTTTCAGTAGTGGAATTGAACTCGCTTCTTAATGAGCCATAACTATCATAAACCAATATTGTAGAATAAACTTCAATGGTTTTTTCAGTTGGATTAGAAATATCTATATTGATTATTGCTTCCTTGCCTTTTGTATAGTTTCTCGTATAAATTCTAGTAATATTTATTTTTTCATTGCTCTTGTTTTCGATTTTTCTTGTCTTTCCTGTTAAAATATATAGCTGATGCTCGACAGCAATTTTTGTTGATACAGTTCCTTGCGCATTAGAGATTTCCGTAACAACGATTTTTGCTTTAATGCCATCAAAACCAGCACTAATTTGTGAAGGAAATTTAATCTTATAATTTATACTTTTACTTTCATCTTCTGGAGCAAATTCAAGATAGCTTTGATTTAATTCAACAAACTGCGCCCACTCGCCTTCTACTCGAATTGAAACGTTCATCGCTTTGTGTTCTGTATTGACGATAGTTAAAGCAACTACCTTCTCAACATTTGGCTCAAAGTTAAAAGTTGCTCTGCCAGGCGAGATGCCTAAAGCAACCGCGCCATCGATTAAGAAAAGCAATAGTAAGAAAGTTACAGCTAACAAAATTCCATTTTTCATTTTTCCTCTTTTTTCTTCCATTCTTTTATTTTTACTCAGGAACATCTACAAACGAGCCAGTCAGAGTTATATTTGAGCTCTTTGCTCCTGGAGACTCATAAGTATAAGGCGCAAGTTTAATGTCAAGTTCTGCGCTATCATTCATGTCAGCATAATTAAATTTATTTAAAACATAATCTAAGGTTGTTTCTATAGGAACGTTAGTCCAAGTTGTTGTGCTTTCAGTCCAATTAAACGAATTTAGTTCAAGATAATCAAACTTAAATTGATATGATTCGTCGCTTCCTGAAACAGCTTGCCATAATTTAGTTCCAGAAATACTAACATTAATGAAACAGTTTCCATCATTCTGGAATGAAATTGGCCACGGATCATTGTCAGTAGTGTCATCTGTAGTGCCTGGCGCCATCTCGCCAAAATCGGCTGTTGAGTTAATTGTGCTTAAAGCAACAAGCGAGTCAATGTAAAGTTCCCAAATACTGCTTTCTGGCCCATACTCGATGCCATCCCATGCCTTAACTTTCCATAAATAATATTCTTGCGTGTCCCAGAAATTTTTCAATACATTTATTGGAATGTAACTCGTTTCAGTTATATTTTCTACAGTTCTTTCATCAGTAGGTGAGCAAGATTCTCCCAAGCCGGCAGAATCACAATGTAAAACCCATACATACTGCAAAGAATCGCCATCTTCGTCTGTTGCAGCATTCCAACTGAATAAAGGCGTTCTATTGTAAGTGTGAGTTCCATTTTCCGGAGCAATTAATTCAGGAGCGCTTGGTGCTTTGTTTATTCTTAAAATTCTTGTTTCAGTGCAATTGCTATTGCCTGTTTCGTCCTCGGCACAGGCATAATATTCATAACGACCACTCAAGCTAGTGAAATTTCTCTCAAGTCTATACAATCCATTATTGTAAGAAGCGTTAATTTCTTGTTCATCTAAAACCCTGTTCCATATCTTAAATTCATCGATATAGCCATTTAAATAAGCGCCGCCACCATAAGAACCAATAATAAAGTCAGTCAATGTTGGAACATTTAAATAACCATTAGAATTATCTTGCGCATCCAAAACACCATTAACATAGATCTTTCTTGCTCTTGTATTGGCATCCCATGTAAATACTAGATGCCACCATTTGCCTGAAGTTAATTCAGTATTTCCAGTCAAGTCATCATCATAAAAACCAAACATAGGCAATCTATTTCTTCTTAAAATGTGAAGCCATTCATCTGTGTCAAAACCAGCTTTTTCACAAATTGCTTTGTCATCATAATTATCATCTTTGAAATAAACCCACGTTTCTATAGTGAAACTGTGATTTCTAAAAGTTGAACTTAAGCTCGAAGTGCTACTACAAGCGACATAATCGCCATCACCATCTAAAGCAACGGAATTTCCTCTTTTCGCGAAAGCGCTAAAGAATGCATTGTCATTAACTGTACAATCATTGTCCCAAGTGCTATTATCTTCTACAATCGTGCCAGAATCTTCGTTAAATTTCCAATAAGCAATCAAGCTCCTGTTCCAGTCAATGTAAGAACCATGTTCATTAGTTTCTTCAACAGTAACATTGATATAAGCCCAGTTTTCAGTGCTTTTGTTTATTGTATTGTTCTGTGGTGTTGGCGCTACAAAATAAATCAAAGGCACATCGGAATCTAAAGTTAAATTAATGTCTTGGTTTGTTGTTAAATTGACTTGCACAATAGGGCTTTGAGGATTTTTGCTTGCTTTCATACTGTAATTAGTAAAGAAGAACTTGCCAGTGCTGTTTTGATAATATTCTGTAACGTTTTGTCTTAAAATTCTGCCGCTAGAGTTTGTTGTTTCATTAAATTCTAAACTGCCAACATTA
>JAVZYK010000001.1:0-67460 GCA_038886195.1 Candidatus Pacearchaeota archaeon | reverse complement strand
ATTCATTGAAGGAAACATTATGATTAGAGCCAGCTGCAAGAATTATGCCATCATTAGTGTTTGTTGCTCCATAAGCGCTAGAGCCATTAACAAAATTATAAGTAGCAACAGCGTAAGTGCTATTATAAATATGTATCCCATAAGTATCTGTTGCTCTAATTGTGTTGCTGGAAATGTTGCTATAGTTACTTCTGCATAAGGTTATTGCGGATTCTGTTCCAAGATGATTTTCCATTCCTGCTTCAGTTGTATTGCCTTGAATTGTATTGTTAAATATTGTCGCATTATTGCTATCAACTAGCCATATTGCTGACTCGAAATATTTGTATGATTCAGTATCATTGAAAGGTTCACAAACATTCCAATTGAATGATTCGCCATATTCAAAATAAGAGCCATAATTGTGTCTTGCCGTTAAATTAAAGGAATTAATTGCAAGAATTCCGCCTTTACCTCTTGTTAAATTGTTATATTCTACAATGCTGTTGTCAGAATTATTCAAGAAAATGTTAAAGCCCTGCACACTTTGATTTTCTTGAACTATTGTACAGTTCTTTATCGTTATGTTATCAAAGCCGCCACTATTATCAATGCCATAACCTTCCTGAGTTGTTGAATAATTGATACTATAGCCGGCGCAGTCAAGAATAATATTATCATTTCCAATCGTAAAGCAAGTGCCATCTGATTTTAAATCAGCATTCATCGTGCAAGATTCATTAATCTTATCGCCACAACCAAAAACATAATGTTCGCCAACACATCCTGTTTTTTTGTTACCCAATGGCGCGAAAGTTGAGAAGTTTGTTATGTTTGCGTAAACATAATTGTTTACAGTGTCCCTTCCATAACTGCTCGAAAACTTGCTTGTATCAATTTCCCAGGTTCCGTTGTGTCTTGCTATAAACAAAGTATCTTCATCAACAAAATAAACATCAGAATCACTATAACTTACATTTAAGAAAAGCCACGAGCCTGAGCTTAGATTTGTTACATTTATGTACTTATTTATATTCCCATAACCGCTTGGATTGCTAGGTCTTGCTGATGTTGTAACGCCTTTTAAAGCAATTTGGCCATAATAACTAAAGCTGATATTTGTGTCAGCCGAAGCATTATCGCCTTTAATCATGTTGTTAATAAAAACATTCTTTTGATTATTGACATTATCAGAATAAAATGCCCATGAATTAGCATCAGTTAAGTTTGTTGTTATTATGTTATTAATAACAGTAGTATTTGCAGTTGTGCCTCCGAAATAGATTCCTCTCGAGCCAGTTCCTAGAACAGAAATGTTGTTATTGGTTAAATTATTATTAGAAGAACTCATTTCAATACCATACGAACTAGAACTATTTAAATAAATAGTATTATTATTCAATGTATTCCTGTAAGAAGAACCACTCAAAGTAATTCCCCTACCACTAGAAACAATACTAATTAAAGAATTATTAACGATACAGTCGCTTGCAGAAGATAAGTAAATCCCATATTGATTATAATTAGAATATCCTATATAAACAATATTGCCATATAAAGTAAGATTATTTACACCAACAAGAAATCCATAACAGTTCCCAGTACAACTCACATTGACGATGTTATTACTAATATTGCCATAATCAGAGAACGATATGATATGAATACCATAAATGCTTGTTGTTGAAACAACAGTTACATTGTTGTTGAGGATGGTATTATTCATAGAATATTGATTGATATAAATTCCTCTATCGCGATTTGTTTTTATTTCATTATTTTTAATTGTAGTCCCATTAACATAATTATAAACATAAATACCATAAGCCCCATCTAATGCGCTCGTGTTAATCTTTGAATTTTCAATCGTGTTATTATAACAGTAGTCATATATGTAAATGCCTTTATAGCCAGAACTTATAACATTAGAAACATTGCTATTATTGGTTCTTTCAAGATAAACCGTATATTGATTGTTACTCATGTTTGAATTTTGTACAACTATGTTGTTAGAATAAACTAAAGCTATAGCATTACCAAGTTGATTTTCATTGCTAATGTTGCAGTTATTAACAATAACATTCTGTGAGTTAGCAATAGTTATCTTGCCAATATCGCCCGCGGTAACATTTACATTACTTAAAGCCGCCTGGTTTAATGAGCCACAGTCTATTCCAATACCATTTATATTGTTGTAATAATAAATAGGCAGGCCATTAACCAAGTTAGTTGTGTCAATGCTATGATTGAAATGCCATTTGTTAGAGCCATCAATGTAAAGGCCATATCTCGAATTATTAACTTGGTTTTGCTGCAATGTGTTATTTTCAGAATTGCTTATATAAATTCCATATTCTGTTGCATTCAAGACTGTGTTGTTTTTAACAAAAGTCCTTGAAGATTCTATTCTGATTCCTCTAGCAGATTTTACAACATTGTTGTTAGTTAAATTATTATCCGGATTGTTGAAGTAAACATAAATACCGCTAGAAGTTGAACCAGTGGCATTTATTGTGTTGTTATTGATAACGTTTCTGTTGTTGTTAGCATGTAGATAGATCCCATCAGCGTTCGTTTTTATTATTGAGTTTTCTATTAAATTGTCATTGCTAGAAGAAAGATAAACCGCATAACTCGTTGTATTAATATCACAATTCTTAATTGTATTGTTGTGCGCGCTGCCCAAATAGAAACCATAAGCGCTGCTACCTGTAAGATTTAGATAATTGTATGAAATACTGTTATTGTTAGAGGTGGATAAATGAATTCCATTGCAACCACTACAATTGGAACTAATATTATTTTGAGTTATATTGTTTCCTGAAGAGGAGCCTTCTAATCGCACTCCATAACCACTATAAAATATATTGATTATGTTATTTTTTACAGCATTGTTGCTAGAATAGGCGTTAAGATGAATTCCATGCCCATTGCTTCCACTTGTGTTAATTTTGTTATTCTCTATCACATTATTGTAGCTATAACCATAAAGGTAAATTCCTTTATAACCAGAACTTATAACATTAGAAACATTGCTATTATTTGTAGATTCAAGATAAACCGTATATTGATTATTGCTCATGTTTGAATTTTGTACAACTATGTTGTTAGAATAAACTAAAGCTATAGCATTACCAAGTTGATTTTCATTGCTAATGTTGCAGTTATTAACAATAACATTCTGTGAGTTAGCAATAGTTATCTTGCCAATATCGCCCGCGGTAACATTTACATTACTTAAAGCCGCCTGGTTTAATGAGCCACAGTCTATTCCAATACCATTTATATTGTTGTAATAATAAATAGGCAGGCCATTAACCAAGTTAGTTGTGTCAATGCTATGATTGAAATGCCATTTGTTAGAGCCATCAATGTAAAGGCCATATCTCGAATTATTAACTTGGTTTTGCTGCAATGTGTTATTTTCAGAATTGCTTATATAAATTCCATATTCTGTTGCATTCAAGACTGTGTTGTTTTTAACAAAAGTCCTTGAAGATTCTATTCTGATTCCTCTAGCAGATTTTACAACATTGTTGTTAGTTAAATTATTATCCGGATTGTTGAAGTAAACATAAATACCGCTAGAAGTTGAACCAGTGGCATTTATTGTGTTGTTATTGATAACGTTTCTGTTGTTGTTAGCATGTAGATAGATCCCATCAGCGTTCGTTTTTATTATTGAGTTTTCTATTAAATTGTCATTGCTAGAAGAAAGATAAACCGCATAACTCGTTGTATTAATATCACAATTCTTAATTGTATTGTTGTGCGCGCTGCCCAAATAGAAACCATAAGCGCTGCTAGTGGAGTTGTATACCGTAATATTGTAAATAGTTGTGTTCTTGGCTTGGTTGAGGTTTATCCCTTGGCTGTTAACAGAAGTAATGTTTAAATCCATAATTTCATTAAACCAATAATTTCCATTAACATAAACTCCATAGCGAGGGTTTCTTATTGTAAAGCCCTTAATTAAAGTTGAGTTGGCTGTAATTTCAAAAGCGTCGTTGCTCGTTGAAGTTGGCTGGACAATTGTGTCTGCCAAGTTTGATGAATATGCTATGATTTTTAAACCCGTCTTATTAACTTTAACATTTTCAGTGTAAGTTCCAGGACAAACAGTTATCGAGGAGCCATTGCTTGCTGCATTTATCGCTGCTTGAATTGTACTATAATATGCCTCGCCTTCGACACATGCAGGACTCGAGACATTTACAACAAGATTCGCAGTTTCTTGGTTTGTATTTATTGCATAAGCAAACGGCTCATTACCGCTATATTTTCTCAAAATGAAATCATCAAAACTTCCATAAGATAAATAGCCTAAATTAACCCCGGCAGTTGCTCCCGATCTTGTGCTCCATGATTGAGTTATCTGCCAATCAGGCCTTTCTGTACCAACTTGCCAGCTTCTACCTTGCAAAATATCTCCCCACATTCCCATTAAAACGCTCATTTCAAACCAATACCAATTGCCTTCCTCATAATTAAATCCAGGGTAAGCTTCATCACCCCATGCATTCCAATCGTCTAGGAAAATAACCGAACTTAAGTTATCATATTTAATCAAAACATTGTAGCCATCTCCAGAACCATCCCACCTGTGCTTTGCCGCCACGCCCAATCTATAGTCGCCAGAATCAAGATGATCAGGCCTAACTTTAACCATAACTGCAAAATCATAAATTATGTCATCTGTCGTATTAATGTAAAGTTTGGCCACATCTGTGTAAGAACTTGTGTTCATAAAAATGACACCGTTTTCTTCGTAAATAGGCCCTGTATTATTCATCCATTCTGGCCCAATAACTCCATCATTGAAGTCGTCACCAAACAAGAAAGTTTTGCTGATGTCGCTTCTACTAGACGCCTGAGGATTACCATAATACATATAAACGGTTTGATTCTCGCTGTCACTTATTGCATCTTTGATTTCAACCCAAACGAGCGCCCAAGCACCATTGCTTTTTTCCTGGATCCAATAATCCAATTCGCTAACATTATCATCATCAACAAATCTTAAATCATCAAAATCATTTTGCATGTCACTATCATAAGTTATATTCATTGGAATGGCGTAATTTTCCGGCCCAGCTCCGTTAGGACCCCATACAAAAATGGGAACTCTTCTGCTCCAACTGGCATTCCACCAAGCCAAGTTAGGCTCTTGATAACTACCTATTTCCATAGCAATTTTCCAATCAACATTGTTTTCATTAAGAGTCGCTTGTTTCTTGCCTTTTATTCTAACAATATTATGTCCTGGGCTGAGGCCTTCATCAAGCAAGTCATGCCATTCGCCTACATTATATTGCTCCACATGGTTGCCTTTTACACAAAGTTTTTTTGCTCCTGGTGTTGTAGGCGACTCACCACAAGGCTCATAATCAAAAACAACTTTTTCTTTGGTTACATCAACAAGCTTCTCTACGCTAAATTCTTCAAGCCCCTGGCTTTTCGCTGTTTTCAAGAACCACAAGTCAAACAAATCAGTATCGAGCCAGTTTTCTTCATCAATAATTAAATTGCTTTTCTTTTCTTTCAGTTTTATCTTCTTGTCGCTAATGAGTTTAGAATCTTTCTTTGCAATCTTGTTAAGTTTCAATTTCTTTTCTTGTACTTTTCCTTTTTCCTCTGTTTCATTCGTGATGTTAAACAAACTCTCTGGGATGTAAATGTCCAAAACAGCTTCGCAATCTACGAGACATTGTTCTGTGTTTGAAACCAGTTTAATTATAACGCCTTCTGGTAGTTCAGAAAATCCAGCATAAGCACTAAAGCTTGAAACATTAAATTTGATAGTTTCATTATCTTGTTCAAACTCAATCTCAGTATCTTGCCACTCACCATCGCATTCAAATTTTTTAATATTCCAATCAGAACAAAAACCTATTTTAGCTACATTTATCGCTGAATTTTTCTTTAAAGTAATTTCTGCACTCTCGACTTTGGCCGCCCTAGGCTCAATAGCAATAATTTCTGTAACAATGCCTTGTTTCTGTTGCTTTTCACTAGGTTTGTCTATCTGAATAAAAGTAATGTCTGATAAGGCAACAAAATTAATAGCTGAACTATATTCTTTCTTTTTTTCAGAAATTGCGTATCCTGTAACGCTTCCTGTAATGTCTACACTCTCATTTTCTTCCTCCAAACTTTCATTGCTTTCTAAACTTTTATTTTCTTGTTCGAAGCTCTCATTATTTTCTGTCTCTATCTTATCTTCATTCTCTTCTAAAATCAAATTAATTTCTTCTTTACCTTCCTGTTCAATTCTATTAACCTTAACCTTCACCTTAGATTCATTCACAGAAAGTTCGTCAATAATTTCACTCTTTTTATTAATGATTTGGATTACATAATTTTTGGCTTCAACAACATTTATTGTAACAAGATTGCTTTCTGTTACATTCTCGCCATCGCTTGCATAAAATCTTGTTTGTCTTGAACCAGTAAAGTTTTCTTCTGGAATAATTGTAGCGATTGAATTTTCAAACTCAATGGTTATATTTTCCATCTCATCAGCGCCGAATTCAAGAGAATTGTTATTTGGATCACTGAAATATTCCGTAAGATCAAAAGAATATTTTTCATTTTTCAAAATTGTAATATCAGGAATTTCTTTAATTAACACAGGAGCAAAAGAAAGATTTGTTTCATTGGTCTCGTTAACTTTAGTAATATTTTCAAAAGAAACTTCTTTTGAAACAGAAGCTAAGGTAATATTATTATAAACAAAATCTACTTTTAATAAATAAGTTCCTTCTTCATTCACAGTAAAATTAAATTGTTCAATATTTAAAGGCACAAGACGTTTCTTACCAACATATTCTCGCCCATAACCCTCTTGAACTAACATATAATCAGTAGTTACTTTAACTTTGTTTTCTTCATTAATTACATTAACACTAGAATCGGGCAAAGTTTCATTATCAGTTCTAACGCTTCCTGGAACTAAAATTGCAAATTCGCCACTTTCAAGAGTATAGATAAATGGATTATTAGCATCACATTTTCCTGAAATTCTCTTAACTTCTTCAATAACAGAGCCCGTTAACACATCTCTAATTTCTTGTTTTATTTCGGATGAATCCGGCAACCCCGGCGATTCTAAAGGGGTTTCAATAGGATTTTCATTTTCTCCTGATTGCTCTTCTTGAGGCTCTGTAGAAGATTCAGAAGGATTTTCTTCTGATGATTCTGAAGTTTCTGTTTCTGAAACTTCTGTTTCTTCAGCCTCGCTTTGGGATGTAGTTTCACTTTCATTCGTGCTTTCTTCTGAAGTCATATTTTCTTCAGAAACATTTTCTTCTATTTCTTTTTCAATTATTAATTCAAAATAAACATCTATAGGCATTTTTTTTGTTCCAATAAACCCATAACCAAGTCCGCTTCCCTGATCATCTAAAAGCCCAGAAGTAGTGTAAAAAACTTCTTCTCTAGGCTCGAGTTCAACATTAGAAAGCGAAATAAATTCTTCTAAAGTCAATTCTTTAGTATAGTTATAAAAATTAATAATTATTTTAGAATTAGCGGGATAAAACTCTCCTTCTCTAAATTCTAGATTTATAAAACCTTTTAGATTCTCGTTTATTTTATTTTTATCTGTTATATCTAACGCAAGTTTTCCTGTAAAAGCATTTAAATTTTTAATATAAAAAAATAAAATTATCGCAAAAAAAATCAATAAAATGACAAAACCCAGTTTAAAAAAAAGCAGATTTCTTTTCAATCGATTCTTTTCTTCTTCTACTTTCTCTATTTTTCTAACATATTTACTTTTTACACTACCATCACTATCGCGATAACTATGATATTCATAAGGTCCATAAAGTTTGCCGCCTATCTTTATATATCTTTTATAAGCCATTTCCTCTTTTACACTACAGTATTGAAAAAAAATAAATATATAAATCTTTTTATAAAAATTAAATAATCACAATATGTTTTCAAATCTTTATTTCTTTAAAAGTTGCTTCTTCTGTAGACTCTTCTTCTATGGTCTTTAATTTTCTTTTAAAAGGCCATTTAAGAATTTTTGTAGAGTAAAGAATTAAAAGAATTATAATTATAAAAATTAGAATCAAGATAGTTAAACTAATCAATGATAAGCCTTTCTTACAAATTCTGGTTTCTCTTGGTTTATTAAATTCAGTACCACAATTATTAAGATCAATACAAACCTTTTCTTGTCTTCCATTAATACAAGGACCCCATTTGCACTGCCAATCCTCAATACAACAATCACGAAGTTGAATATAAGTAAAATTAAATGAGTTGCATTTATTTAAATCCTCGCAAATTGAACTCTGTTCTTTAGTCTCTTCATTACAATAACTCCAATCACTACAATGCCAATTTTCTTGACAACCTGGAATACACTCTTCAGTTTGAATATATTTATTTCCTAAAGGCAAACAATAAGTTGGTTTAGCGTAAGTAGTGCCGCAATTTCTTATATCAAAACACTCTCTGGTTTTTTTACCTTCAATACAATCGCTCCAAGAACTGAATTGCCATAATTCATTACAAACTCCACCTCCACCACCTCCGCCGCCTCCGCCTGATGGTCTACAATCACTATCTACATTACATTGATCATTTCCGCTTCCACTAACCCACATACACTGATAATTTTGACAGGCCTTATGAGAAATTACACTAAATTTTTTAACATCTGAAGTTAAAACTATGGGCTCTGGCAAAATAGTTTCTTCATAAACTAGTTTTACACTGAAATCATAATTTCCTCTAGGGGCGGGAGTCTTAAGACTAGGATATAAATTTTTTAAATTTATTTTATAAATATTATTCCAACCATCACAAGAATAATTGCTAGTTTTGCAACTTCCAGCGCTACAGCCATAATAACAAAGATATTGATCGATATCACATACGTTAGGAGTATACCACCCTTCACTCTTAGATTCATTAAATAAACAAACTGGTTTGAATTTTCTTCTAGTAGAAAGATGACACAAAGAATCGTAACTTATTAGTTTCTCTCCTTTAGGACATTTAGCATACCATCCCTGGCTTCTTGTTCCTTCATAAGCGCAATAAACTTCACCACATTCAGAACATTCTGAATCATAATAAATCAAATTATTTCCAGTACAATAAAATTCTGCCAAGTTAGGTTCATTAGAATTTCCAATTTCTAAACAGTAATCTGTTCTTTCTTCATAATCATCTTTACAAGTTCCCTTTACCCAATAGTTTTTTCCTCCATCGCTATCTTTACAACTAGGAATCTGTTGTTTAGAAACACAGGCCTTTTTCTCTTTATCACAGAAATAATCTGAAGGACATTCAAAAATTTCATAATTACAACCCCCTAAATCACAGAACCATTCCTTTATTTTTTTATCATCTAAGCATTCATCAGACATAAAAACAGGAACTATTCCAGAAATACATTCTCCAAAAGAAAATATATCTTTTCCATTATCAGTATCAACACATCCTTGAGAAAAACCAAAGTCTTTAATAAACTCATTATTGAATTCATTAATTTCTAAAATATCATCATAAAAATCTACAATAACTTGTACTGACTTTCCTTCTACATTTTGGTAATTCATATCTAAAATTATTTCTTGACTTGGTAAAATAACCGTATTAATAATTTGTTCAAAGAAACAATCTTCAGTTCTATACCAACAAGCTTTGACAGAAAAAGGAAAATCAGGAGTTGGTTCGTTTCCAATATTCTTTATTTTAGCATAAAGCCTTCCATATACTACATAAACATCACTAACAATTAAATCAACTCCTTGAATCGGTGTTTGTGGTTGTGTTATCGCTTCTGTACTTATAGGAGGTGTTTGTGGTGGTGGAATAGATATTTGGGGACAAGCGCCAAATCCCCATCCTTCTCCACTAGGCGAAGGGCCATCTACGTTATTAAATTTTCCATAGCTAAAATTTCCGCTCCATGGACTACTCGAAAGAGCTATAATTCCTGGAAGAGTGGCAGTTATATTATAACTATAATTTTCTCCATTAATTAAAAAATAAACTTTAGTTGATGCTGGAATATGATCTCCTTGATTTAAAATAATATTCAAATTTCCATCAAAATTTTCATTAACTCCATATTCTGTTTTTGCTAATTCTATTTTATCGATAACTTTTCCGGTAGAAATAAAAAAAGTTTCTCCAGAAAAAGTTATTAAAATAGCAATAGAAAATAGAAAAAACAGCAAAGATATAGATGGCAAGTTAACTTTATTTTCATTTGATTTTGTATCTTTTAATTCTTTTTTTCCTTTCATTCTAAAATTTTTTAAGCTCTAAATCAACAAGGTCTTGTGGCCATCCGGCCTCGATTAATTTTTTCTTTATTTCTTCTTTAGACATGCCTGCAGCTAAAGCGCTTTTAATATAATTAATCAATTCGAGATTTTCTTCTGGCTTCGCTTTTTCAATTTCTTCTCTAAATTCTTTCTTAGCTTTAGGCAATCTAATGACCCTTGTAGCAAAAAGTATAACTAAAGTAACAGCAACAACAGCCACAATTATAATTAACCATATCCACCACGCTATTGCTATGGCCTCTTTACATTCTTTTATTTCTTCTTTAGGTTTTGTAAATTCTGTACCGCAACCGGCCATTTCTTGACAAATTAATTTTTGTCTTCCATTAATACAAGGACCCCACTTACATTGCCAATCTTCTATACAACAATCTCTAAGCTGAATATAACTAGAATTTTGAGGGTTGCACTCATTTAAATCTTTACAAGTCATGCTTTGAACCGAACTGCCCTGATGTTTGTAACAAACACTCCAAGCATCACATTGCCAATTAGACTCGCAACAACTTTCAATCTTGAAATATCTTCCTAAAGCAGCATCATAATTACAACCCAGAGGCAACTTATCAATCGTGCCACAGTTTTTTTCATCGTAACATTCAAGCTTTCTTTGTTTATTTACACAACCAGTTAAATCTTTAAATTTCCAATTCTCATTACAATAGCCTGGCCCGGTACAATCAGAATCGCTATCACATGTATCATTTTTTGGAGTTGTACTTTTTTTAGTAATACATTTGTTGTTTTCACATCCCTTATAATAGTAAATTGTTGGTCTTCTTGCTATAAAAATAGCGGAGGTTTTTGACATTTCAACAAATCCTGTAGAGTTAGAATTATAATATAAAGAAACATTCAAATAATAATTTCCTTCATCAGCAGGAGCTTTCAAGTTTAAACCATTAGAACCAAGAGGCACAATATAAACATTACTCCAGTTTTGACAAGAATAAGGTGATAAATAGACATTGGCCATTTCATTATTATACTCATTTGACTCATCAACTACGCCTGGAGAAGGATAATCAGCAAAAGCAGTTACATGAACTGTTTTACCCTCTATATTTGTTTGTCCAATTATTGAACCATTGCTACCAGATCCTAAATTAGAATTAAAAGTTAAAATTTCAAATGCATTAGTTTCACCAGTTATATTTAAAGAAACGTTGAAAGGAGCAATTGCTATAGCATTACCTTGATTTTTTATCCACACTAAAACTTTTCTCATATCACTCGTTCTTTCAATTTTTTCAACAATCAAGTCTGGTTTTAATTGTACTGATTCACTACATTTACCGAATCCAGAAATCATATCTATAACACATCTCGAACCAGTTCCAACAACTTCTTCGCAATTTATGTAATTATAAGTACACTGCGGCCAATTAAATCCGGCACAAACATATTCTTTTAAATAAGTTTCATTAATACAATCATCAAAGCCGCCGTTTCCTTGCGAATCCGAACAACTTCCTCCAACCATAGGATTGCCTTCATCTGTATCATTACACCAAGGCTGAACAGGCTGTTGAACACACCTTCCTTCTTGACAGATCTCTCCTTTTCCACATTCAATTGTCTTGGTACTACAATAAGGCAAAGGCAGCGCATTTACACAATACTTTTCCTGAACTCCTTCAATTCCTGGAAGAAGCGAACAAATGTCATCATACTTGCCATTCATATCTTCACAAGTTCCAAAAATATAAGGATCTAAACCATCAAGATCTAAACAACCAATCCATCTTGATAAAACATTATTACTTTCGTTAGCTTCATTAATAACTTCGCAGTAATCAGCTTCAACATAAAGTCTTTTATTAAGCATTAAATCTAAATTTCCTACATTAACTTCCCATCGTTGATTAATTGGATTAATTATCTTAACTATACAATTAGGAGGAATTGGAGGGATTACTTGACCATCTTTACAATTCATATCTGGAGGATTGCCCCAACAAGCAACAACAACAAATTCTTTAGTTACGCTACCAATGATATTTTCAACTGTTGCATAAATTTTATTCTCTATTTCTTCACTTAAATAAACTCTAGAAACAACCAAGTCAGGAATTTCAATTCCTGGGCCTCCAATGGCATAACCAGTGTTGCCTAATCTTCCAAAAATGCCGCCGCCAAAAGTTCCGCCAGCAGTTTCAGTACAATAACCAAAGCCCCAACCTTGGCCCGAAGGTTCAGAACCATTAACATTATTATAAGTTCCATAACTATAATTGCCTTTAGTTGGAGTTGTTGATTTGCTAACCAATGTTTTTAAATTAACAACTTGAGTTGTAGCACAATCATCCCAACATTCTTTATTTGCTCCAGAATAACTGCAATTTAAATTAGGATAAAAATAACCAATCCCATTGCCAGCATCACAACATTTGCCTCCTAAACTTGTACAGTTTATTGCACTATTTTCATTAGGATAAACATTATAACTTTCACCACAATAATCTTCCCAAGGACTGGTTTGCCAATAACCACTAATATTTTGACATCTTCCTGCCGTTACATTATAAAATTCCCAAGGAGCCAAAGTTTCACCATCGCCGCAAACATAAAAATAATTGCATTTTATTCCAGAAATTTTAAAACTAAGATTGCTTGCTACAGGAATCAAATCGCCTTGATAAAATTTTAAATTGAACTGGCCTTGTAAAGGTTCATTAATATTGTAATTTATCTTAGTCAAATTTAAACCACCAACCACTTCGCCAGTAATTTGTGTTTTTATAATTTCATATTGTTGTTTTGAAGAAAATTCATTTTGAGGCCTGTTTGTTTCGTTTAAACTAGAAACAACAAGCACCGTTATGATTAAAATTAAAAATGTTGCTAAAGGCAAAAAAGGCATTCCAAAAAAAATTTCTCTTTTTTTTCTCTTTCTAAAGTCTTTTGTTTTCGAAATAACCATTTGACAAAACAATACCTTCTTTTTATTAATATATTTTAAAAATTTTTGCTATTTAAAGATTTCGTAATTATTGAACAATTTTTATTTTAACCTTTTATTATTTTAACCTTTTATATTTCCTATTGGTTTCAAACGAGCCACTTTTCTTGCTAAATTTGCATTATGAATTGCATCAACCACATCTTCTACCGGCTTATAAGCCAAAGGAGCTTCTTCGGCCAAGCCACTCATGCTATGAGCTCTGACATAAACTCCTTGTGCTTCGAGCTCTTTAATTAATGTAGAACCCCACCATTTTTTCTTTGCTTGAGTTCTTGACATCGCTCTTCCTGCACCATGACATGCTGAATAAAAAGCTTTTTCTCCTTCTTTAGTACCATGTAAAATATAACTACATGTTCCCATTGTTCCACCAATAAGCACCGGCTGTCCTATATTTCTGTAAGGTTTAGGTAATTCTTCTCGTTCGGGACCAAATGCTCTTGTGGCTCCTTTTCTATGCACATAAACCACTTTACTTTTACCATTAATATTGTGTTTTTCGGCTTTGCAAGAATTATGAGAAATTTCATAAAAAGTTTCAACCTTTGCTTTAGGAAAAACTTTCTCAAAACCTTGCCTTACTAAATGAGCTATAACTTGCCTATTAGCATGAGCATAGTTTAAAGCACAACACATTGCTCCAAAATAACGTTGACCTTCTGGCGAGTTTATAGGTGCACACACAAGTTCGCGTTCATGAATCGGAATATTATATTTTCTCGAAGCTTCGGCAAGAACTTTCAAATAATCTGTTCCTATTTGGTGTCCTAACGCTCTAGAACCACAATGAATCCAAACCATGACTTGTTCTTTTTCCAATCCAAAAATTTTTGCGGCTTTTTCGTCATAAATTTCATCTATATACTGTACTTCTAAATAATGATTGCCACTGCCTAGAGTGCCAACTTGTTTTTTCTCGCGCTTCATAGCCATTTCGCTGACAGCTTCTGGCATCGCTCCCTTAATTGTTCCTTTATCTTCTATAAATTCTAAATCCTCTGGAATTCCATAACCTTTCTCAACAACCCACTTGGCACCTTGCATTAGAACTTCATTAACTTCAGAATCGCTTAACAAAATTTTACCTCTTGAACCTAAACCTGCTGGAACTCTTACGAAAAGTTCATCTATAAGTTCTTTTATTTTTGGTTTTACTTCCTTCAAAGTTAAATCTGTCTTTAAACTTCTAACACCACAACCGCCATCAAAACCAACGCCGCCAACACTAACAACTCCGCCTTCGTCAGCATCAAATGCACCAACACCTCCTATAGGAAAACCGTAGCCCCAATGAGCATCTGCCATAGCTATACTGGCTTTTTGAATTCCAGGCAAAGTCGCTACATTAGAAACTTGCTCCCAAACTTTATCATCCATCTCTTCTATTAATTTTCTTGAAGCGAAAATCCTTCCAGGAACTCTCATTGTTCCTGTTTTGGGGATTTCCCATTCAAAATCATTGATTTTTCTAAATTTCTTTATATCCATTTTAAACATCAACTATACATTGCGAAATCCATAATTTTGTTTTTTTATCTTGATAAACTTTAAGTTGAGAGTATGTCGCACCTTTAACTTCGTCTTTTATATTGTGTTTCTTAGCATTTAATTTTTCCCCCATAGCAAAACCTTTAATTTCAAAATTTCTATTCTTTATAATTTTTACCTTGAATTTTGAAAAAACCATTTCATGCAAAGAGGCTTGACTTAACAATGAATTAAGCCATTCAACAAAAAGCTCTTCTATATTTGAAGCTTCACATTCAATTTTTATTTTTTTTACTGCTTTTACCTTTTTAATATCAACCTCAACATTAAACAGGGCTTTAGCAGCTTCCTGAAAAGCCTCTTCTATAGTTTTGCCTTTGCCTCTAATTCCAATATCGGCTTCGTGTTCAAAATGTTCATAGCTCATTTTATTTTTGCCAAACAAAAATTTTTAATTTTTTAATTATAGACTCGTTAGCAAGAATAATTTCTGAACTATAAATTTCTTTTTGAATCTCCTCCAATAAACATCTTTCTTCAATATCGCATATTTTCCCTCTTGCTTCAACATTTAATTTCATCTTCGAAATCTCATTAGAAAGATGTGCATCGATTGCTTGATTATTAAAATTAAAAACATATTCCCTCACAGTTTTATTTTTTTCAACTTTTAATGCAAGAAGTTCTGCAATATCGTAAAGAGATTGTTCTTCTTTAAGCACTTTGCTTTCTTGGGCGTATTTTGCCATAGCTACGAAAACAAACCCAAACAAAATCAGTATGGCAATAACTGATTCAACTATTAATAACCATCCTTTTTTATTTTCCATTTTATTACCAAACTTGAATATTAATAATTCCTTCAAAAATATCTCCAGTTTTATTTATAATTTTTATTTGAAACTGTCTAGCTTTAACGGATGTTTGTAATGGTTTTATTCCGCCTACACTCAAACTTTGTCCGGCCGCACTTAAATTTATCAAAAAGTCTTCTTTGAATTGCAATTGCTGTTTTAATTCATTATAAGGAGTCTCAAATAGATCAGTCAAATTTTCATAAACAAAAATCTTATCTTCATAAGTTATACTATAATTATAATCGCTATCGGCAAGTTCATTACAGGTTGAAGGAGTAAATTGATCTATAGCAACTACATTAAAAGGAAATGTGTAAATAAAATAATTGTGAATCTGTCCTCCATTTCTAATTAAAAGCCTATCGGTAGTGGCATTAAAATCGACTTTATGTCCATTTTCTTCTTTAATAAACACATTATTTTCTTTAATTATGCTAGAATGCTTTGATATGTTAAAACAACCAGTTTGAATAGAAGGATTAATTATTAAATAAGTTAAATTATAATTTACTTCACTTTTTTCTCTCAAATTTTTTTCAATAATGTCAAGAAAGATATCAGAAGGCTCTCTTTCAATACCAATGAAATTGATATAATAAATTACAATAACTATTGAAAAAATGAAAAAAGTTGCGGCTATAATCATTTCTACATTGGTGACTCCCTTAGGAATTCTTTTAAAACCTCTTTTTTCCATTAAAATAATAAATGCAAATCTTTTTTTAAATTTATCCACAATTATTTAAGGAAGGGACATTCCAAAGGGCTTATTTAATAAAGAGAAATAATCAAACAGGCATCTTATAGCAAAATTCCTTCCATAACCACTCATTGTTTCAAATAAAGATGCTTTTGAAGGCTCTTCAAAAAAATAGCTAAATTTTCTAACCAACCAATTTTTAATTGGTACGTTTGAAGAAAGACTAAAAGTAAAATCATAAATTCTTTCGCCATTTTTATTAAATATATCATAAACTCTTATATTATTAGATCTATCAAAACTTATTCTCCAATCAAAACTATCCCAACCAAGTTCGGGATTTCTTAAAACATCTTTTATAATTTGTTGTCTCAATTCAAAAAGAAATAACTTTATAAGCTTATTAAAATCATCTCTCATTATTTTTTTAATTTTATTCTCTTCATATTTTCTTTGTAGAGTTTTTTCTAAAAATTTTAAAATTTCTTCTTTTTCTATCTCTAGAAGATTTTCTGCAACAATATCTTTAAGAACTGAATCTTTTGAGAAGCAAGGTCTTTGTAAATTTTCCATTTCTTTAGGTATATGAGAAGTTCTATAATAAATTCCGTTAAATTTATATTTTAATAACTTATATCTTTCCCAATTTTTTCCAGTAAATTCTTTAGGAGCATTATAAAGAATGACATCCTCTAATAAAGAATATTTTTTAATAACTTTTTCTATTTCTTTTGGAACACCAACAATTTTTAATTTTTGAAATATTAAATAATTTTCCTCTATTTCTTTTTCTGTAAATTCTTTAACAATCTCTTTATCATCTTCATTAACTCTTCTCACTATAATCTCTTCCATCTCATATTTAGAATCTAAAGCATTTTGCCAGAATTTATTAGCGACTGGTTTACCTTCGTTATCATAGGCTTTAATTTCTGTAAATGCTATTTCTTTATCTCTATAAATTTTTTCTATTAAATTCTGAACTAAATTTGTCTCAAACTCAATTTCATCTTTTTTTGTCTTTTTTTTCTTAGCCGGTACTAAAATTATAGTTTCTATAGTAACTCTATCTTCAAGCAACTCATCATACTTTGGCTCATTAGGATTTTCAAAAATATGTTCTACAGTTATTTTTTTAATAATTCCTGTCTCGAATTTAGATTCTAAATTATTAGATACTCCACAAGATATAGCTTCCACAACATGATTATTTTTTCTATTCATTTTTCTGTTTTTTTGTCCTCCTTTAGCCTTTTCCATTTATCATATATCCATTGTAAAGAATCATTGTAAAAATAATGAACAAAATTATCAAAATCTTCTCTATCTAGAGGCATCGCATAAATTGCTATTCTAGAAGTTCTTAAAGGATAGTTGTCCGCTATTTTAATTAAATCAGGATAATCTGAAGCAATTAAAGGAATAGAATAAGTAACATAGTTGCTACAATATTTTTTTATAATGGCCCTCATATCTGTCTCTGAAATCACTACATCCATCTCTTTATATTTTATATTGTATTTTCCTTCTGGATTCTTATTTTTTGAAAACAAATTAAAAAGATAATAATGTAAACATAATTTATTGGTAAAAAGATCCACGCCTTCTTTTTCTAAATCTTTAGAAGATTTCAATCTTATATCTCCTTTTGTTTCCTTTACTTTAAAAAGTAACTTGTAAAAAGGTTCTTCCTTTAATTCAGCCATATCAATTCTATTTAAAATAGTTAATTCTTCTTCGAGAGATTTAACAAAAGTTTCTTTTGATTCTAAATTACAATTCTCAGCAATAATCAAACCATAATTAAAAATTCCTTTTTCAGTTATATAAACAGAAGGATGACAATTTCCATTTCCAATATTTTCTTTTATAGATTTTGACAAATCTCTTACGATAGTGATGCCGCTTTCATAATCTTCTGGTTTTTCAGGATTAAAAAAATGCAAATACATTGCTGCACCGAATTCTAAACTAAAATCTTCTCCATACTTAGATTTTAAAACTTCTTTTTTTCTTTCTCTTATTTCCTTAAATTCTTGAAAAAATTCCTTTATAAAAAGCAAAGAATTCACTGCTGGATAGAACATTCCAATAAAAGAATATAATTGTTCATCGCCAGCATATTTTCTTTTTCCAGAAGTTGCTTTATATTTTTTACAAAGTTCTTTTAACGTTGGATAATTAAAAATTTCATCAAATAAAGTATTAAATTCATCACCCAATTTATCTACGTAAATAGTGCTATCGCGCATATCAAAATTAATGCTGATAGTTTTCTTATTTCTATAAACTACTTGTCTTTCATCAAATCTATAAATATTCCCATTTTCATGTTCTTCCTTGAGCTTTCTTTTCTTCTCTTCGTTTCTTAAAAGATATTCTACACTTTTAATTCTATTTATTGCTGGGAACAGCGCTTCTGCCCTTCTCCAGTCCGTTAGAAATTTTAAATAAATATTTATTACATTTGGATCTAATTTTTCTTTTTTTAACAAATCCTTTAATTTTATAACGATTTCTTCACGTCTTAAAATTTCGTTAATTATGTCCGGATTTTTAATAGCAATTTCTATAGCAGAAGGAATATTTTGTTTTATTTTCTCTACAAATTTTCTATCTGTTTTGTCTACGAGAAAATCTTCAAATCTGCGATCTTTAATTAAACCTAAAACTACATTTTTTAAAAAATTCCCAATACTTTCATAACCTTTAAGACCCAACAAAGAATAATCAACATCATAGATGAGGGATGCTTCTATGGTGCCTATATTATATTGCTGTTGCGGAATTATTTTTTGATTTACTAAAAGCATTGGAGAAGGTCTAATAAAGGCTTCAGATTTTATTTTAGAATCAATCGACTCTATTAGGATTTTTCTCAATATTTCAAATAAATTATTCAATTCAGGTAAAACGATTTGATATTTAAAATAATTAACATTTGCTGATTTCGCTAAAGAGTCTTTTTCTATTTCTCCAATTATGCTGCCAATTCCTCGAATATAGGTCGCCATTGCTAAATTAATCAATCTTGGCTCGTTTGTTTTATTAATAATTTCTTCTAATCTTAAAGCAGATACGTTAATGATTTCACTTCTTGACTCTACTATTTCTGATAATTTACCAATTTCGTTTTTAATATCTTTAAGAAACTCTATTTCATAAGGAGCAAAAAAAACTTCAAATTCTGCATCTTCATCTATATCTTGATGTGTTCCTCTTACTTTTCTAAACTTATTTATTTTTTTAGCAATTTCAAATTTCTTAGCTATAATTTTTTCTCCATAATTGGGATCTGTTCTTAAAGAACAATATTGGTCCCACAATCTCTTAATAAAGTTTTCAACTGATGCTGTAAAATCCGCTGGTGGAACAACTTGAATTATATTTTCAAGGCTTTCAAATTCAGGCAAATCACCTAAAGCATTTCTAAAATCTTTAATATCATTCCTTAAAAAATATAAATTACCAATTGATTTTATCAACTCAGGAATTAAATTTCCATCCCCTCCTATTAGATTTTCATATAGTCTGTGCATAAAAAAGATATAATAAATGTACTTATAAATTTTTCTATATTTTTCACTTTATAATAGTAACTCAATTTTAAAGAAAATTAAATTCTTTTTTTCACTTTTACTGCAGTTGGTGCCTCGCCGCCGTGCCAAGTGAATCTTGGCCTCACACGTATAGGATATATTCTTTCACTATTATCGTCAAGTATAATTGCAGAACCTTTCAATCTAGGCAAATTATCCAAATATGTTTTAATATCAGCTAAAAGATAAGTTTGCATAATATAATTCAAAGAATCTATATCTGGCTTGGCTGTAACTCTATGACTTATAACAATATCGCTCTGAGTCATAACATCATGATGTATTTGTCCTGGCTGTTGCGTGGCTATAACAACACTAATTCCGGGCTGCCTTCCTTCACGAAGCAATTGTATTAAAGCATCCGTAGCGGCAGTTTTTCCGTGTAAAGGCAAAAATTCATGGCCTTCATCGATACAAATCCAAACTAAAGGCATTTCTCTCTTTTCTTTATAGTAAAGATAATCCAAACCATGTCTTACTGCTTCAATCTCTTCATGCTTTCTTGCTTCCATTCTTTCATTAAATAATTTTTTACAAACAAGTCCAATAACAAGCGCACGAACATTTACAGTTCCAATGCTGCTGTAACAGCTCAAATCAATTATACTAGTTTTTCCGGCCTCTATCAATTCTGCAATGGTAGTTCCCTTTTCCTTTTTAGTTGCAAAAATTTTCCATGTTTTAGCCGCTTCGAACAAATTAATGGCCGCATTCTTTTCATTTTTACCAGCTTCTTTATCTAACATAATTGTTCTAATAATGTCATCAATATCAAAAGATTTAATTGAACCTTCTTCAACTGCTTCTTGAAGTCTAGTTACAGCTCCTTGAATTACTGCTCCTACAGGATCGACGAAACTTAAACCGAAAGTTAAACACCACTCTTCTGCCGTTATATCGCTTGGTTTCAAAGCAAATTCTTTATAAACAGGGATTCCTCTTTCGCGCCATTTTTCAGCATAACCAAAAGGAACAAAAACTCTAACCGGCAATTTCTTTGGCTCAATTTGCCATTCTTTAATTAATTCTGTTTCTTTCTCATTTTTGTAATTCATTGTCCAGAAAATTCCCATTGTATCGAAAATTAATACAGCTATATTCTGTGAAACCTCTGGAGGCAAATTAGAAATCTCTTCTGCAATAACTCCTAAAGTATACGACTTACCAGAGCCCCTCTTGCCTGCCACAAGAACCACATGGGCTCTAGCAACGTCCATCATAACTCTATTGCTTAAAGAAGTAATCTGACCCATCTTAACATAATGTTTACCTAAAAAAATCAAACCTTCATTTCCAAATTTCTTTTTATCACTCTCGTCTCTTCCAATAATAATATCTTCCGGCATTTTTTATCATCTCTTTTTATCTAAATGTTAATCATAATATAAATAACACGAATTTAAACTTTTCTTTTATTTATTAATCAAAAAGCTCTCCTCTCTAAGATCTTTAAAGCATCAAAACATTTTTGTGTTGTTGATTATAAGCTCAAACTTGCAGCCAAGTCTCTCTGCCGCATGTCTCATCATCACCATTCTTCCTAAAAAAATCTCAAAGTATTCCATTATGGCTGAGAATTTAGTATCTATTTTTAGTTTCAAAGTAATTATTTTTGTATGTTTATTAGCTTTTAACTCAGAATGTAAGACAGCATAATTAACTCTATCATGTATATCAAATTTGCTTTTCTCTTTTTGCTTCACTCTTTCTCTATGAACATCAGATTTATCAGCAAGTATAACTGCTGCCGCAATACTCGTTATTGGCAATCCTGCTTCTGTTTCTTCATGATTGCCGATGGCAGCCATAACTTTAACACAGTTTTCCACTTTCATCCCCATCTTCGTTAATACATCAAAAGCAAGCAAGGCTCCAGACTGTGAATGATCTTGTCTATTAACAATGTTTCCTATATCATGTAGATAAGCTGCAATTGCGGCCAGCTCAATCTTTTCTTTTTCATAGCCCAAAGTTTCAAGAATTTTTCTAGCTCTCTCGGCACAAAGCTCGGCATGTCTTGAACCATGTTCAGTATAGCCCATTCTTTCGAGATAAAAATCGGCCGCCTTAATTAAAGCTTTAATTTCCTCGTTTTGTTTAATCTCTTTTAATGTTAGCATAAAAATCTTACAAAGAATGCTATTAAAAACCTTTCTTCTATTGCGAGTCTATATATAACGATATTGAATTAAACATATTGTATTATTATATCAAAATGCAGAAAACTTTATAAATAACTCCATCATTTCAGACAAATGGAAGGTCAAACTACAGAAACAAAAACTGAAGAAATGACTGCTAGCGAAATCGTTTCTTCTGTTGAAACAAAATCATCCAAAATAAATTGGACAAAAATAGGATTAATAGCACTTATTGCTGCTGTAATTGTACTGATAGTTGTTCTAGTTTTAATTTTTACAAAACCAAAAGCCACACAAGAAATATTGAATATTACTTACAACATAGAATTGGAAAACGGCACAATAATCGATTCTGGAATAAATGAATTTACCAAAGGAAATATAGCATCAACCCTGGGCTTTAAAACAGACAAGCTTGATAAAGAACTCGAAGTTTTAACAAAAGGAGAAACAAAAACTATAACTTTAGAAGCAAAAGATGCTTATGGCGAATATGACAATAATAAAATATATTATTATGAAAGAATCGTAACAGAAAATAGAACAAAGGAAGTAAATAGAACAAATTGGATAACAAAAAATGATTTTATCGATGCATTTAATGAACAACCAGAATTAAATAAACTCTATACTTTAGAAGGCGCTCCATGGTCTTACAAAGTAATTGAACTTAATGATAGTCATGTTAAAATAAGTCAAGAGCCTTCGTTAAATCAAAAAATTCCTTTCGGCTTATTTAGTTATGAAGTTATCGAAATAACTTCAGAAAAAATAAAGCTAAAGCTTCAGGGAAATAATACTACAATTCCAACAGAAAATGGCGATCTAGAAATAAAATTTACAGAAAATGAAATAATTACAACATTAACTCCGAAAATAGGACAAGAAGTACAATTAGGCAACTATCCTAAAGGCTTTGTAAAGGAATTAAATTCCACTCACATAACCATCGATTCTAATCATCCTTTTGCTGGACAAAAAGTTATCATTAAAATAATTTTAAATGATATTAAAAAGATTAAAACATCTGGACCGACGGGAGCTGCCACAAAGATTCCCGGCGCTCCAACATTACAAGTTTTCATCATGAGTTATTGTCCTTTTGGTTTGCAAGCCGTAAAGGGATTGTTGCCTGTATGGGAGAAATTCCAAAATAAAGCAAATATTGAATTAAGATTTGTTTCATACACAATGCACGGACAAAAAGAAGATGAGGAAAACAATAGAATGATCTGCATTAGAGAAGAACAATCTTCAAAATTAATTCCTTACTTAAAATGTTTCGTTGAAGCTGGCGACGCTTCTGGCTGTATTAAAAAAACAGGTATTGATGAAAATAAACTTTCTAGTTGTATGACAACTAGAGCTTCTAAATATATGGAAGAAGACAAAGCATTAAATGAAAAATACGGAGTTCGAGGCTCACCAACTTTCGTTCTTGATGGTAAAGAAGCAAACATCTATCCTAGAGATCCTCAAAGCATTGCAAATGCAATATGTAATGCATTCAAAGGAAGCAAGCCAAATGTTTGCTCAGAAAAATTCTCAACACAAAATCCATCACCAGGATTTGGCAGCGGTTCTAGCAGCTCAGGCAGTGGTGGAAGCTGTGGATAATAATATAAAATAAAATCGATTTTTATGATTAAAAAGTTTAGATAGATAAGCTGCGGATAAGAATTCTTAATCCCTTTGTTCTGAGTATGAAACGAAAATATACTAAAAACCTTCTTTATTTGCTCTTTTACATCCTCTCGAGCACTTTTATTCTTTCATCAATTGGCGGATGGGTTTGAAACAAGCCAGAAATTTTTCGTGCAGTGTCGCTGAAAAATAAAGGCTTAACCGCATCTGGAACTTTCATTGGTTCATGTTCGTGCTTAATTTTTTTCAATGCTCCTATCAAACCTGGAGGATATCTTGTGAATTGAACTGAACCAGCATCAGCCATAAATTCGCGTTTTCTTGAAATCGCGAATTGAACAAGCATTACTACAATCGGAGCAAGAATGGCAAGAACTATGGCTATTAAGAAAAAAATCACGTTGCCTCTACCTTCTCTATCACGAGAACCAAACCACAAACTTCTTAGAAACATTTGTGAGATAATTGAAATGGCCCCAACAACAACCGCAACAGTAGTCATATATCTTATATCATAATTCGCGATATGACTCATCTCATGCCCGATAACTCCTTCTAATTCTTGTTTATTAAGTTTCTCCAAAGCACCTTCTGTCACACAAATAACAGCATGTTTCGGATCACGGCCTGTTGCAAAAGCATTAATCTGTTTGCCAGGCATTATATAAACTTTTGGCATCGGCAAGCCACTTGCAATGGCCATATTTTCAACAGCATGGTAAAGCATTCTATGTTTTATCGGATCTGCTTTTCTTGCGTTAACACTTGCCAAAGCAATTTTGTCTGAATTAAAATAAGTAATGAGCACATAACACAAAGAAAAAATTGTTGCTATAATCATGATAATAAAAAAATATCCTGGATCAAAAGCCAAAGAAATAGCATAACCCAGAGCAACTAAAACAATAAAAACAAATATAACTAAAAAGAAGCTCTTCCATTTGTTTCTTGTAATTTGATCATGAAATGAAATTCTTTCTTTCGCCATTTTAAACTAAAGAAACATTAAAATTTAACTTTCGGCGCCTCTCTTTCTGCCTGAGGAATCTCAAGATATTTGCCGGCTTTCTTTCCAAATAGCGCAGCAAACCAAACTCCAGGAATTGTTCTACATAAATTGTTATAATTAAGAACAGAATCATTATAGAATTGTCTTGAATATGCTATTTTGTCTTCAATAGCACTAAGTTCTTGTTGAAGCTGCAAGAAATTTTCATTGGCTCTTAAATTTGGATAATTTTCTGCTACAGCAAAAAGCCTTCCGAGAGCATTTTGTAAAGCATCTCCCGCTTTAACACTCTTCACAAAATCTTTAGATTCTATTGCCCCTACTAAAGCTTTTCTTGCTTCAGAAACTTCATGCATTATTTTTTCCTCATGTTTTGCATAGCCTTTAACTGTTTCAATCAGATTAGGCACTAAATCTGCCCTTTTCTTTAACTGGACATCAATTTGCGCCAAAGAATTCTCTATTCTATTCTGTAAAATAGCAAAACGATTATAATAACCTAAAACGATTATTAAAATTAAAACTACCAATACAATTAAAATAATTAGCCACCAAAGCGCCATACATAGTAATTAAAAAGAAGGGTATTTAAATCTATTGTTTAAACCATTCTAATTTTTTTAATAACAAACAACTTGTCCAATTCTTTTCCTTTAACAGCGCTCTTTAAAATCTTAAGACGTTTCTTGAAAAAAGGGGCCCATAAAACAAAACTCTCAAACTCGCCACCTTCTCCAGCAACATTAACTTTGTACTTTTCATGCACTTTTTTTATGTCCTTTATAAATTGCTCATCTATTTTTCTTCCAATAAAATTTTCTAATCCTTCTGCAGCCACTCTTGTTACTATAACTTCAAATCCGTACTTGACTATTTCTTTAAGCAATTCAAACTGATCTTTCTGCCACAAAGGATTAATAAGTTTTAAACCAAGTTCATCACAAATTTTTTTTATGCGTGAAGCTTGATAAACAGAAGCCAAAGCTCCTGTTACTATACCTTCAATTCCATATTTTTCTTTTGCTTTCTTGATTGCTTTTTTTAAATCTAAAAGCTCTTCTTCTTTCTTGCCTTTTGTTTTCTCGAAAATAATCGGCAGTTCTATTGCTTCGGCCTGCTTTTTTGCCCATTTAATGTTTGGAGTATGAAACATAAAGCTATCAGAATTTTCAGAAAAAACAGTAATTAAACATTTAATTTCGTGTTCTTCTGAAGCATAATACAAGGCCATACATGAATCTTTACCTCCTGAAAACAAAACCGCGACTTTCATGTTTAAACAAAAACAAAGAGTTTTATAAAGATTTTTAATATGAAAAGATTTATAAAGTTAACACTGTTAACTTAAGAAGATGAAAAAAATCAACAATTGTTTGACGCAGAGGATAGAATTAAACTATATAATTCCTGCAATAAGAAAAAAGCTAGTAAACTTGCTCGAAAAACAAGGACTAAAAGACGCAGAGATAGCTAAAAAACTAAAGATAACTAAGGCCGCAATATCACAATACAAACACAAAAAGAGAGGCAAGAGCATTAAATTTCCAAAATCCGTAGAAAAAGAAATTGAAAAGGCTGCTAAGATAATAAAAAAAGGTAAAAATGCTAATGCTGAAATCAGCAAGATCATAAATAAAATAAAAGCAAGCAGTTATATTTGTATAATCTGCAAAGAGTGCAAAAAATGACAAGAATGTGGATGGTTGATCCAAGAAAAATGTGTAGAAAGCACCTTCTTGGAGAGCACAAAGAAATACATCAGTTAGTTGGATCATTAAAGAAAAATAAAAGCATAAAAGGTTATATAGACAAGGGCCTTATAGAAACGCACAATATAGAAAAAAGACATGAAGAGCTTGTAAAAGAAATGAAAAGACGCGGCTATTTGCATAAAAGTGATTTGAAAATAAAAAATATTAAATTATTTAAAGCTGGAAAAGTAGATAAGAAGAAAAGCATACAAGATCTTAAAAAGAGATGTAAAGAATGCAAATTTTAAAATGTTGGAGAATAAAATTGAAGAAAACAAAGAAAAAACAAAAGAAACAGAAAACGACCAAAAAATAGAAGAAAAATGCGTATGGAAATTTTATGCAATTAACTATTGGAATAAAGAAAGTCCAGTAACACAAAAATGTCTAGAGTGCGATACTTATGATAAAAATTGTCAATACTATAAACCTAGAAGCTCATTAAAATGAAAAGAATTTATCTTGATCACGCTGCAACAACGCCGTTAGCACAAGAAGTTTTCGAAGCAATGAAGCCTTATTTTTCAGAAAAATTTGGCAATGCTTCTTCATTACATTCATTTGGCCAAGAAGCCCGAGCAGCTATAGAAACAGCAAGAAAAATAGCTGCAAAGTTCCTTGGAGCAAGACCAAATGAAATAATTTTCACAAGTGGCGGTACTGAATCTAATAATTTGGCAATAAAGGGCGTAGCTTTTGCAAATAAATCAAAAGGAAATCACATCATAACAAGCAAAATAGAACATCATGCAATTCTTGAACCTTGTCATTGGCTCGAGAAACATGGTTTTAAAGTGACTTATTTAAATGTCGACAAATACGGCCTAGTAAACCCTGCAGACGTTGAGAAAGCCATAACAAAAGATACAATTTTAGTTTCAATCATGCATGCAAACAATGAAATAGGAACAATCGAACCTATAGAAGAAATCGGCAAAATTTGTAAAAAACATAAAGTTTATTTTCATACAGATGCTGTACAAAGTTTCGGCAAAATTCCTATTGATGTTAAGAAAATGAATATTGATTTGTTATCGGCATCATCGCATAAACTTTATGGTCCTAAAGGCGTCGGCTTGCTTTACATAAATCAAGATGTAAAAATTGAACCTGTTCAGCATGGCGGTGGCCATGAATCTGGCTTACGTTCTGGAACAGAAAATGTTCCTGGTATAGTTGGTTTTGCTAAGGCCATAGAACTCGCAGAAAAAAATATGAAAAAAGAAGCAGAAAGACAAACCAAATTGCGCGACAAGATTATTAATGAAATCTTAAAAATTCCAGGATCTCAATTAAATGGCCATCCAACGCAGAGACTTCCAAATAACGTTAATGTAAGTATTAAAGGCGTAGAAGGCGAGGCTCTTTTAATCAGGCTAAACGAAAAAGGCATAGCCGTCTCAACAGGCTCTGCATGCTCAACGAAATCTCTAGAGCCAAGTCATGTTTTAACAGCAATCGGCTTAACAGCCGAACAAGCACACGGCTCGCTTAGAATTACTTTAGGCAAAGACAATACTGAACAAGACATAGATTATACAATAGAACAACTAAAAAATATAATAAACTCTCTTAGAAAAATAAGCCCTTTAGGAAAATGGTGAAAAAAGATAAGAAACAAAAAGAAAAAAAATCAAATAAAAGATTAAAAGAAATAGAAGAAAAAATTTTGAAAATAGCAATAAATATCTCAAAAAAAGGAGAAGGAGCGCTGTTCGTGATAAATAAAGGAAAAAAAATAGAATATTCTTTACTAATAAAACAAGAAATTAAACCTTTTAATGTTCTTACTCCAGGTACAGAAAAAACATTACAAGCAATAGCAACTATTGATGGAGCAGTGATAATCAATAAAGAAGGAATTATAATGAACTATGGGGCTATGATTAAAAAAACAAAGCCTTTTGTTGGATTTGGAACAAGGCATGCTGCGGCAATAACAGCATCTAAGGGAGGCAATATTGCAATTTTGTGTTCAGAAGAAGAACACAAAGTCAAGATATTTAGAAATGGAAAATTCATAATGCAGATAGATGCTTTACAAAAAGATATAGAAAAAGACGTTCCTAAAATAGCCAACATTCTAGAAAGCATAGGCGCGGGTTTTTTAGGAACAATAGGTGCAATTGCTCTGGCTCCAACAATGGGAATTGCTTTAATACCGGGAGTTATAATTTTTGGAAGCAGCTATTATGCGCTGAAAACAATTATAAAAAAGATAAAAAGCAAAAGGAAATTTTAAAGATGAAAAAAGAAAAAAAACAAAAAATAACAAAAGAGATGACATTCTCACAACTTCTAAAAGAATATCCAGAGGCTTCGAAAATGTTATTAGAAGAAGGAATGATGTGTGTTGGCTGTCCGATGTCAATGCAAGAAACAATTGAACAAGGTTGTAAAGCTCATGGAATAAATGTTAATAAACTTCTTAAGAAGTTAAATAAAAAAGCAAAGTAAGAATGAAACTAATAATTTTTGATTTGGATCAAACACTCATAGATGTTTTTCCATTTCACAATAAAGCTACTGAACTGACATTTAAAAAAATCTTTAATGTCAAAGCGCGAATGGATGAAGTAGACTATGTTGGAAAAACCATCAAAAGAGTTCTAACAGAATTGGCAATACTAAAGAAAATTCCGAAAAGTATAAGAAATAAAAAAATATCAAAAGCTATTAAAAATTACAATAAAAATTTCATTTCGATTCTTCCTAAAGATATTAAAAAATTTATCTTGCCAGGAGTTTATACTCTTATCGATAAATTATCCAAAGACAAAAATAATTTTTTAATAATATTAACAGGAGATTCTGAAAAAATTGCTAAAACTATTCTTAAGAGAACAAATCTTTTTAAAAAATTCCGTTTTATAGTTACGGGCGAACATACTACAAACAGAATAAAACTCATAAAATTGGCTGTCAAAAAAGCTCATAAAGAAACAAAAGAAAAGAAATTTAAAAAAATAATTGTTATAGGCGATTCTATTCATGATGTAGAGGCTGGAAAAGCGGTGGGAGCTTTAACCATTGCCGTCCTAACGGGCCATCATACAAAAAATCAATTAAAAGAAAAGAAAGCAGATTATATTTTCAAAAATCTTGCTGATAAAAAAATAATAAAATTGATAGAAAAATTTTGAGAAAGTTAAAAAATGATTTATAACAAGAAAGTTATGCAATATTTTATGCATCCTAAAAACGCTGGTAAAATTAAAAACGCAGATGGTATTGGTAAAGTAGGCAATATTCAATGCGGCGATATAATGCGCATTTTTATCAAAGTTGGCAAAAATAAAAAGGGTGAAGAATTTATTAAAAATATAAAATTTGAAACTTTGGGGTGTCCTGCAGCTATCGCAACTTCAAGCGTAGCAACAGAACTTGCAAAGGGAAAAACGATTAAAGAAGCATTAAAAATTACAAACAAAGATGTAATTAAAGTTTTAGGCGAATTGCCTCCAATAAAATATCATTGTTCTTTACTCGCAGAACAAGCTTTAAGTGAGGCAATTTACGATTATTTCAAAAAACAAAAAAGAAAAATTCCTAAAGAATTAGAAAAGAAACACAAACAAATGCTTACTTTAGAAAAAAAATTTCATGAAAAATTTAATTCATAATTTCCTTGCCAAATAAATTAGCTAGTTTTTATTAACTCTATCGCTTTTTCAAGCATTATTTCTTCTTCGTTTGCTTTAACAACAGCTATAGCAAACTTGAATGGCAAATAATTGCAAATCTTGTTTCTAATCCATTTATTTGCTTCGCCAATTCCGCCACTAAAGATAATTAAATCAATATTGCCCAAAGCGGCCTGATAAGAACAAATTATCTTTGCAACATTATAACAAAAAACTTCTAAAGCTAAAGCATTTTGTTCTTTGCCTCTTGTATCAACAATTTTTTTAACATCTTTTAAGCCAGTCAATCCATAGAGTCCTGATTTAAAATTGAGCAATTCTTTAGTTTTTTTCAATCCAAATTCTTCAACAAGCCATAAAATAATTCCAGGATCAATACTGCCAGTTCTTGTAACCATAATTGAACCTTCTAAAGGAGTCATTCCCATACTGATGTCTAAAGCTTTTCCTTTAGATATGGCTGCAATACTACAGCCGGCTCCGAGATGGCACGAAACTATATTTTTATCAGGAAATTTTTTGGCAATATACTCGTGATTTAAACCATGAAAACCATAACGTCTTATGCCATATTTTTTTATAATTTTCATAGGTAAAGCATAAATTTTTACTTTCTCAGGCAAATCAACAAAAAAAGAAGTGTCAAAAACAGCAATCTGTTTAACTTTACTATATTTTTTACATAATTTTATAACCTCAAGTTCATAAGGATTGTGTAAAGGTGCAAACTTTGAGTATTTTTCGATTTCTTTTATTATATTTTTATTAATAAAACAAGGCTTACTAATTTCACCGCCGTGGACAACTCTATGGACAATGAAAGCTGGTTTTGCTTCTTGAAGAATTTTTTTAACAATTTTAAAATCTCTAGTATAAATGGTTTCCTTTTTTATTAAATTTTTATTTTCATAGATGCTATATTTTAAAGTTTCTGAACCTACATTAAAAATTAAGATTTTCATTTTTTATTTCCTTCTTTAATCTTTCGTAAAAGTTTTGATGGTGAAGTTTCAAGAAAAACGCGACTTTCAAATTTCTCTCGCAAAACATTTTCTAAAAATTCTGCTATTGTAGTATCGCTTGAAATCATGAACGGATAACCAAAATGAACATCTACTCCGAGAGCAGCAAAAAACATGCCTATTGCTATTGCTTTCTCAGTTATAGGCATTGGACAAGAAATTAAGAAAGGCAGGTCTGTAATCCGTTTTCCTTGCATTTCTGCAATTCTTTTGAAGACTTCTGCTATTCTGGCATTATTCACACAAGAACCCATATGGAAAAATTTTTTGCCATCTAGCAAGCCAGCTTGTCCTAATTTAAAAGCCATGCATCCTGTAGTTAAAATAATATAATCTTTACTTAATTCTTTGTAACAAGAAATCCAGTCTTCTTTAACTCTAGGATTTACACAGCCAACAACTCCGATAATGCCCTTAATTTTTCCTTTTTCCAATTTTTCCGACCATTCCTTCAGAGGCAAATTATCTTCGTGAAAACCTATTGTTGCTTCTTTTTTTACATTCTTTATCTCAACTTCTTTTCTTTTTGATTTATTTTCTCTTGCAATTTTAATTATTTTCTCTGCAACTTCTTTTGCCTCTTCTTCTGTTCTAAAAGGCAAATGTAAAGCTCCGGGAATGTGGCATAATTTGTTTGTTGTAATTAATTTTGTATGATAACATTCACATAAATCTGCAAGACTAGGCATAATACATTGAACATCAACAACCATTACTTCTATTGCGCCAGAAGCAATAACTTCTTCTTGTAAAACAAAATTGGCAGCCATCGGAATTCCATAACGAGCTAAAACGCTTGTACCAGTACAACAAACTCCAATTAAATTAATATCTCTATTTTCTTTTTTCTTTAATTCTTGAGCAAGCGCGTGAGCAAGAATAGGCTCGTGACCATGAACTGCTA
Organism: Candidatus Pacearchaeota archaeon; assembly: GCA_038886195.1. Classification (GTDB taxonomy): domain Archaea; phylum Nanobdellota; class Nanobdellia; order Pacearchaeales; family UBA284; genus JAVZYK01. The sequence goes on along the minus strand of JAVZYK010000001.1, from coordinate 35,441 downwards.
TGTTAACTTTATCTTTTTTAATAACTCCGAGATCAAGCATTCCTTTTTTAATGTTAGGCTTTCCATAAGTTTCATCTTCTAGTTCTGTAGCAAGATACAATCCATAATAACCATCAACAATCCCCATTCTCATTGTTCTTTTTAAAATGCTAGTATAATCAGCATCTACGCCCATTGTTGAAGCGTGCAAAGCTTCGCTTATGTCTTTAAAATGTTCAAAATGAATCACTGGCACAATCCCAAGTTCTTGCCACAATTTGTATAAATAAATTGGAGCTTTTTTTTCTATGTATTTTTTAGGATATTCCTTTCCAAGAAAATTCTTCAAATGATAGGCATGACCAACATGACAGGCTGCGCCAGCTGCAACAAATCTCAATAAATTTCTTGCAACAACAACATCTTGATTTGCGCCACAAACTCCTTTTTGTTCTTTAACCACGACTCTACAAGGACCCATTAAGCAGTTTTTACAACATTTGCCTTGTAAGCCTATAGGACAAGGCTCTAAAGAAAGTCTTTCATTAATCGTGGCTACTTTCTTTTCTCTATTTTCTTTTACCTCTTTTGTCATTTTTTAATCTTTTTTATTTTTTTCTATTTCTTTTGTCCATCAATTTGTAACACAGTTATCGCAGCCAAAGCAACAATATCTTCAGTAGAACAACCTCTAGATAAATCATTAACTTGCTTTTCCAATCCTTGTAAAATTGGCCCTATCGCATGCCAACCAGCAAGTCTCTCAACAAGTTTATAGCCAATGTTTGCTGCGTCAAGACAAGGAAAAATTAAAACATTATAATCAAGAACCTTAGCTCCTTTAAATTTGGCTACATTTTTATTTAAAGCAGCATCGGCCTGAATCTCGCCCTCTACTTGTAATTTCGGAAATTTTTTCTTTAAAATTTCAAAAGCTTTTTTTACTTTTTCTGGACTTGCGCCTTTGCCTGAACCTTTTGTCGAATAAGACAACAAAGCAATTTTTGGCTCTTTTCTTGTTAAAATTTTAAAAGTCTCTGCACTTAACATTGCAATTTCCGCAAGTTGCTCAGCCGTTGGATCTGGTTGAGCGGCGCAATCAGCAAAAAGCATAACCTTTCCTTCTGGCGACACCATTAAAAAAGCTCCACTAACCCTGCTAACATCTTTTCTAATAAAATTAAAAGAAAGCATCAAAGTTAAAGCGCTCGAGTGTGTTGCCCCGGTTATTATTGCATCAACTTTATTCTTTTCAAGAAGCTCTTTCGCTTCTTTTAATTTTTTTTCAATATCCTTTCCTTCAAGAATTCTTACTTCTGCTATTTTTTTGTTTTTTATTATTTTTACAGCTTCCCTTACTCTTTTATCTTGCATTTCGAGAAAAAGTATTCTAACTTTTTTTCTTTTGTTTATTTCTTGCGCTCTTGCTATAATATTTTCAATCATTTTTTAAAAGCAATATCAAAAACTTTTTTGTTTTCTTCTAAAAACTGGGGCCTAATTTTTTCTTTTATTGCTTGCCAAACAATTTCTTTTTTCAAAGGCAAGAATTTTTTCTTTAAAGCATAGCCAAGCAGAAAAATATTTGCGCTTGTTGTGCTTCCGACTGCTTTTTTTACTATGTTGTCGGCATCTACAATATAAACTTTTTTTGTTATTTTTTTTATTTTAGTTAAAATTTCTTTAAATGTCAAATAAGAACGGAATGTTTTAGAATTTAAAATTATAACAGTGCTAGAATTTGCCCAATAACAAGCACGCAAGGCTTCTAAAGCTTCTAAAGCGATAATTAAATCTGCACTTCCTTTCATAACTAATGGCGAATATATTTTTTTACCAAAACGAACATGACAATCTAAAGCACCGCCTCTCTGAGCCAAACCATGCAATTCTGATTGTTTTACATCACAGCCTTGCTTGAAAGCAGCCATGGCTACAATTTCTGCTATAGTCAATATTCCTTGGCCTCCATAACCTGCCACTATTAAATTAAATTCTTTTTTCTCTTTTTTCATTTTTTCTCTTGCTTTTTCTCCTGTTTCATTTCTATATTTCCGGGATAAAGTTGTTTACATATAGAGCAGCTCCAACACAAATTTTCATCAATACACCATTTATTTTTTATTTTTTGTATTGCAGGACAATCAAAATCTTTCAAGTTTTCTAGTTCAGGATTTTGTTTTATTATTTCATATTTAGGCAATTTTACTCCTTTTCTTGCCATTTGTCTTGTAAACATTAATCTACACTCGCCTTTTGCAATAATAACAGAAACTCCCTTAACAGCATAAGCTTCTTGAATATCTTTACATAATTGGTTAAAATTATAAACATTTGAAGTTTTAACCCAATCAACTTTGCATGCTTTGGCTATTTGTTCTATGTCTATAATTTTGGTTTCATCTCCTAATGCTGTTAAACCAGTAGTTGGATTTGGTTGATGTCCTGTCATTGCAGTCCATCTATTATCAAGAATTACAACCAAAACATTGGCTTTATTATGAACTAAATTTACTAAAGCTGGCATGCCTGCATGAAAAAAAGTGCTGTCACCTATAAAGACAATCGGTTTCTCTGTCGTAGCTTTAGAAATGCCATGAGAAATGCCAACACCAGCACCCATACTTACAATATAATCAGACATTTTGAAAGGCTGCTTTGCAGCAAGCAAATAACAACCAATGTCGCCACCAAAAACGTGCTGTTTGCCTAAAGTTTTGGCAATGGCATAAAAAGTAGCCCTATGAGGACAGCCAGGACATAAGAAAGGCAATCTTGGCTTAACTGAAAAAAACGGAACAACTATTTCTTTTTCTAATGGCTTTTTGAAAATCTTAGCCAAGCCAATTAAAACTTGTTCTGGTTTCAATTCGCCACATTCAGGAAAAAATGCTTTACCATAAATTTTAATTTTTTTTAGCTTTTTAATTTCATTTTCAATAAAAGGATCAAGTTCTTCTACTATTACTAATTCATTCAAATCTTCTAAGAAATTTTTAACATTTTCAGAAGGAAAAGGCCATATAGCTCCTAACTTCAATAAAGGTAATTTAAGCTCAAGCTTTTCTAAAGCTTCTTTAACATAGTTATAAGCTGCGCCAGAAGTTATAATGCCAACTTTTCCTTGACCTTTTTCAATAAAATTAAATTTAGACTTCTCTATTTCTTTTTTTATTTTTTCTAATTTCTCTAATAATTTTTTATGTAAATCAACAGTTACATCACAACTAACATCAAAATCTTTTTTTATGAATTTTCCAACGGTTTTGGGTTTAATGATTTTATTAAATCTAACTATCGCTCTAGAATAGCAAACTCTAGTAACGAGCCTCATTAAAACAGGAATTTTGTATTGCCAAGCCATTCTAAATGCTTCTATAGTCATATCTTTAGCTTCTTGTGGATTGCTTGGTTCAAAAATAGGAATTTTCGCCAGAGATGCAAAATTTCTCAAATCTTGTTCTGTTTGTATAGAACTAAAACATCCAGGGTCGTCTGCTACAACAACTACAAGAGGACAAGAAAGATAAGCTAAAGGTAAAAGAGAGTCAAGAGCAACATTCAAACCATAGTGTTTCATTGACACTATTGCTTTTACACCAGAAAAGGCAGCTCCTGCTGCTGCTTCTAAAGCAACTTTCTCGTTTGTTGACCATTCAAAATAAATTCCTGCTTCTTTGGCAATTTTAGCAAAACTCTCGCCTATTTCGCTAGCAGGAGTTCCAGGATAGCTCGAAGCAAAAGCAACGCCTGCTTCCAAAGCACCACGAACTATCGCTTCATTTCCAAAAAGCAAGCCTCTTTTTGCGTTTAATTCCATTTTCAATAATAAACTAATTTTTATTTTTAATTCTTTTGTTTTTAAAGAAAAAAATAAAAAAACCTAAAACTTGATTTTTTAATATAAAAATGCCTAAAAAAAGATGCCTGGCCTTGCTTTCAGGCGGTCTTGACTCAAGACTTGCAATAAAATTAATGCAACAACAAGGTATTGATATAATTGCTTTATACTTTTCATTACCATTTGGTACTGGTTGTTGCATGCCTGATTGTGCTTTCAACTTTGCGCAAACTCAAGGCATTAAATTAAAAATTATAGATTGTACTAAAGGCAAATTGTTTCAAGAATATATGGCCCTAATAAGAAAGCCAAAATATGGTTATGGCTCTGCAATTAATCCTTGCATTGATTGTAGAATTTTTATGTTAAAGAAAGCAAAAGCTTTAATGTCTAAGCTCAAGGCACAATTTATTGTAACAGGCGAAGTCCTTAATGAAAGACCAATGAGCCAAACAAGAAAAATGTTAGATGTGGTTGAAAAAGAATCTGGTTTACAAGGCAAACTTCTAAGACCGCTAAGCGCGAAACTTTTGCCAGAAACAGAAATTGAGAAACAAGGTCTTGTTGATAGAAACAAGTTGCTTGATATTCAAGGACGTTCAAGAAAAAAACAAATTGAACTAGCTAAAAAATTTGAGATTTCTTTTCCTACACCTGCCGGAGGTTGTTTACTTTGTGAGAAAGAATTTGCAAAAAGACTTAGAGATCTTTTTGAACATAGAAAAAAAATTGAACCGCGAGATATAGAATTGCTTAAATTAGGAAGACATTTCCGTTATGGTAAGAATAAAATAATTGTAGGAAGAAACGAGCAAGAAAATAAAAAGCTAGAGGCTTTAGCAAAAAAAGATTTTATTTTTGAACTAAAAGATTTTCCAGGCCCAGTAACATTGATGCAAGGAAGAGGAACTAAAAAAGCTATTGAAATTACTGCGGCTTTAACAGCGTCATATTCAGATGCTCCTGAAGGAAAACGAGTCATTGTTAATTATAGAAAAGGAAAGCTTAATAAACTGCTAGAAGTTTCTCAATTAAATAAAAAAGAGATTGAAAGTATGAGACTAAAGTAAAATGAAAATTAAAGTTTACTCAACACCACATTGTCCTTGGTGCCATATGCTTAAAGAATGGTTGAAAAAAAATAAAATCGAATTTCAAGACATAGATGTTAGCACAAATGAAAAAGCAGCTCAAGAAATGGTAGCCAAATCTGGCCAAATGGGCGTTCCTGTAACAGAAATAGATGGAAAAATAGTTGTTGGTTTTGATCAAAAGAAATTAAAAGAAATATTGAAAATAAAATGAATGAAGAAATTAATAAAAAACTTTTTTGGGGTTACGCCGCACTAATTTTGGCGATAGTTATAATCATTATATTAATAATTTTAGTTTCAAGCCAACCAAAAGAAAAAGAAAAAATAACACTTAAAGATGGAACAATCCTATCATCAGAATATTGTAATAAACTTCCAAAAATAATGATAATTCATATGACGGGTTGTAGTGCTTGCGCAATTGCAGTTCCAAGACTTCAAGAATTAGAACGAGAATTGAATTTAAGTTTTTCTTACTACGATTTAGCAATAGAAAAAGATAAAGAAGCTGTTTTGAATCTAAATTTAATTCCAGAAGCGGTTCCTACAGTTATAATCGATTGTAAAACATATGTCGGAGTAAAAAGCAAAGAAGAATATAAAAATGCCATTATAAACCAAAATGGTTAATTTAACTTTGCCAACAATTTTAGGACTAGCAGCAGCCGATGCTGTCAATCCATGTGAACTTGCTGTATTAACATTGGCGCTTATAGCAATTTTAACACGATATCCTAGAGAAAGAAAAAAAGTACTTCGGGTTGGCTTGGCATTTACTGCAGCAATATTTTTAATGTATTTTATTTACGGCCTTGTTTTAATTAATGTTTTCAAGGGTTTAACTGCAATAGCTGGAATAAAACTATGGCTTTATCGTTTTCTTGGAATAATTGGAATTGTTCTAGGATTGCTAAACATAAAAGATTTTTTTGCTTACGGAGCTTTAGGAATGGTTACCGAGGTTCCAAGAAAATGGCGTCCTACAATGAAAAACATAATTGCAAGTATAACTTCAGCAAAAGGAGCATTTGTTACTGGTTTAATCGTAGCATTATTTTTGACACCATGCACGATGGGACCCTATATAATTTGTTGCGGCCTTCTTGAGCCATTGAGCATTATTGAAACAATCCCTTGGCTTTTATTATATAATATAATTTTCGTGCTTCCTATGATAGCAATTACTTTAATAATTTATTTCGGATTTACAACAATAGATGTAGTATATGGATGGCGTGAAAGAAACATAAGAGTGCTTCATCTTATAGCGGGCATAATATTGGTAATTATAGGCCTTGCTTTATTGTTTGGCTGGCTTTATTAAATGAAGTTCATTTAATTATAAAAAAATTTAAAAAAATAAAAAATAAGATAAAAAAATGGTATCGATAATATCAATAATTGGCTGGGCTGGCATGGCTTTAATTTTGATAGCATATTTGCTTGTTACAACAAAACAAATACAACCAAATTCAAGGCTTTATCAAACCTTGAATTTTATAGGCGCTATAGGAATTGTTATTAATTCTATAGTCAACGACGCTTGGCCTTCTGCAGTTTTATTCATAATTTGGGCCTGCCTTGCTCTAATATACTTATTTACATCTTTAAGATATAAGTAAAAGAAGAAATAAAAAATGAGATTTGAGATTTATGATTTAATTATTATAGGCTCCGGTCCCGCCGGCCTAACAGCAGCAATCTATGCAACAAGATATAAATTAAAAACATTGGTTATAACCAAAGGACTTGGTCTAGCTTTTTATGCTCATAAAATTGAAAACTATCCTGGCTTTCCAAACATTTCTGGAATGGAATTGCTAAAAAGAATAGAAGACCAAGCCAAGACATTCAATATTAGAATAATTAAAGAAGAAGTTAAAGAAATAAAAAAAAGAAAATACTTTCTTGTTGTCACAGGAAACAAAATATACAAAACAAAGACAATAATTTTGGCTTCTGGAACTGAAAGAAAAAAACTTAATATTCCCAATGAAGAAAAATTTATTGGCAAAGGCGTTTCTTATTGCGCAACTTGTGATGCTCCTTTGTTTAAAAATAAAATCGTGGCTGTAATTGGTGGCGGCAATTCTGCTGTTATGAGCGCTTTGCTTTTGGCAGAATATGCAAAAAAAATCTATCTAATTTATAGAGGTAAAGAATTAAAAGCAGAACCGATTCAAATTGAAAGATTGAAAAAAAATAAGAAAATTAAAATTCTTTACAATTCTGGAATTAAAGAAATTAAAGGAAAAAATTTCGTTGAATCTATAATTTTAAATAATAAAAAGAAACTTAACGTTCAAGGCATTTTTATAGAAATTGGCAATGTTCCTGTTACCTATTTTTTAAAAAAAATACCGATACAAAAAGACAAAGAAGGATTCATTTTAACAAACCAGGCGATGGAAACAAATATTAAAGGCATTTTCGCAGCGGGCGACATAAGAAAAAAGACACTAAGGCAAATAGTCACGGCGGCAAGCGATGGCGCTATAGCCGCTTTTTCCGCATATTCTTATTTGAAATCAAAAAAGCCATAAAACTAACAAAGACAAAATAATCATCGCTCCTAAATCCGCTATAGAAGTAGTTAAAGGTATCAAAACATCGTCAGGATCAATCTTTTTCTTATAAACATATTTGCCAGCAAAAAAAGCAATTAGAAAATTAATCAAAACTAATCCAGTAGTTGTAATGAGGGTTAAAACAATCATCTTTAACAAAAAGACGGCATTAAAAGAAAAACCTTTTGATAAAGAAAAAAAAGTTCCAATCACTGCAATATAAATCGCAGAAATTAATGAAATTAAAAACACATCTTTAAACAGATGTTTTGCCACAATTTTTATCTTTTTATTCATATACAAAGCAGTAGTAAATCTTGAAACCAAAATAATTCCAAAATCTCCAATCATGTCATTCAAGGCGGGCAATATGATAATTAGAGGAACTATGGTGACAAGACTTTCTTCTACAGATTTTAAAGCAATGCCACCAATTGAACTTAAAAGCGTAGCTATAATTAAAACAAATATGCTTTCACGCACAATTTTCATGAACAGTTTCATTTTTTCTATACCATTATTGCAATAGCCATCAAAATTGTTATAATACTAATAACATCTGCTAAAGTTGTAACATAAGGCCCCATTATATCATCTGGCTCTAATCCTTTTTTAAAAAACCAAAATATAGCCAAGACAGTTAAAGGAATTCCTAAAACAAGTGAAAAAAACATGGCAATTATGGAAATAAAAATTATATTTATGGCCGAAATACCAAAAATTATTTTAGTTAAAATATAAGCAGAGATTCCTAAAACCATAGAAACAACAAATGCTAAAAAAACAGTAGCCGCAATATTGGAAGTAAAGATTTTTCCATGATTTAGTTCAGGCTTCAATTTTCTCAAGTGCAAAGCTACACTTAATCTTGCAGCTAAAGATCCTAAAAGATTTCCTTGAAGTTCCAAAAAACCAGGAAGCAGAATAAGTAGGGCGGGAACAAACTCTAAACTATTTTTAATATTGAGCAAAAATAAGCCGGCAATCAAACCGCCAGTTATAGAAATAAATTCAGAAAAAAATATCTCATAAAAGTCTCTATGTTTCTCAAAAGCGCTTTTTCCTACGATCCTGAATTTAAAATGCTTGTGATGCTCGTGCTCTTTTCCTTTTTCCATTTTCGCCTCTTTTTTATAACAATGGTTGCCTTTTTGGGTTTAAATTTTTAGTGTTTTAGTTTCTAAATTTACATAAGAGAAAAACTTTAAAAATTATAAAATTTTTTAAAAAATGTGCCCGTATGGTGCAATGGTTAACACACAGCCCTGTCACGGCTGTAATCCGGGTTCGAATCCCGGTGCGGGCGTTTAACTTTCTGTATTACGAGCAGATGTTGTAGGCTCTGTAAAGAAAATTGCCGAGCACCTTTTTAATCCTTCTTCGTTTTTTATCTTGAACCTTTCTATTATGTCTCTTTGATTCTCACTCATCGCAACAAATTTTAAAAACCAAAAAAACTAAGAAAAAATATGGCAAAAGAAAAAAAAGGGATGACAAAAGGGAAAAAGGATTTGGAGAAAGAGTTAGTAAAGCGTTTTTCTGAGTATAAAAAATTGTTTCGCGAGAAAGAGGCAGTAGAGAAGAAAATTGCCGAGCATCTCGAGAAGCAAACAGCTTTTGTTGAAGAGCATTTGCCAGAAATTATTGATATTGCTAGAGAAGATTACAAAAAATTGCAAGAGAGGGAAGGGTACAGGCTTAAAAGAGAGATTCAAGAGGCATTAAAAACAAATAATTTTGATCGTATTAAAGAACTGGCAGAATATGCAAAATCAAAAAGTATAGGAATGCCAGCAGTCAAGCCAGCAGTCAAAGGAGTCAAAGAAGTATTTTCTCCAAGTGAGAAAAAGGAAATTTTAGAGTATGCAAAAAAACTGGCTGAAAAAGGATACTATTACGATGCTGGAATGATTGCGGCTAGTGTAGGAGCAAAAGAAGAGGCTTTAGAGTATGCAAAAAAAGCGGCTGAAGAAAAAGGATGGTATGACAAGGCTGGAAGGATTGCGGCTAGGGTAGGAGCAAAGAAAGAGGCTTTAGAGTATGCAAAAAAACTGGCTGAAAAAGGATACTATTACGATGCTGGAATGATTGCGGCTAGTGTAGGAGCAAAAGAAGAGGCTTTAGAGTATGCAAAAAAAGAGGCTGGAACAGGAGAGTATTGCTGTGCTGGAGATATTGCGGCTAGGGTAGGAGCAAAGAAAGAGGCTTTAGAGTATGCAAAAAAAGCGGCTGAAAGAGGATGGTATGACGATGCTGGAATGATTGCGGCTAGGGTAGGAGCAAAGAAAGAGGCTTTAGAGTATGCAAAAAAATGGGCTAAAAAAGGATTGTATGGCGGTGCTGGAGATATTGCGGCTATGGCAGGAGCAAAGAAAGAGGCTTTAGAGTATGCAAAAAAAGCGGCTAAAGAAGGAGACTATTACGGTGCTGGAATGATTGCGGCTAGGGTAGGAGCAAAGAAAGAGGCTTTAGAGTATGCAAAAAAAGAGGATAAAAAAGGAGACTATTACTGTGCTGGAAGGATTGCGGCTATGGCAGGAGCAAAGAAAGAGGCTTTAGAGTATGCAAAAAAAGCGGCTAAAAAAAGAAACTATTACGGTGCTGGGTGGATTGCGGCTATGGTGGGAGCGAAGGAAGAGGCTTTAAAGTATGCGAAAAAAGCGGCTGAAGAAAAAGGAGACGTTGGCGATATTATTTCTATATTAGTAGAAAGTTATGAAAAGAGTAGAGAGAAAAAATAATAATTCAGAGATTTTTTTATTATTTTTGAATGTATAAAGAGGAGAAGATAATAGAGATGGAAAAATTGGCTGATGCTTATGAAAGAGCAGGTATGGGAAGAAAGGCAATGGAGTTGAGAAGAAAGATAGAGAAACTTAGTAAATAATTTTGGTATAAATTAAAAAGGGAAATTTACTGGTGTAAAGCCTAAGATTAAAGATGAAATTATTCAGGCAGGTTATCAAAAGGCTGCAGAGGAAGGAAGGTTTGATGATTTGAAATATATAATTGAAGCTACTGGTGTTCCTTTACAAGAAGAATTGCGAGATAAAGTAGCGGATTATTATGAAAAGGAAGGAAAAGGAAGGATTGCTAAAAATATAAGAGAAAAAGGTTTGGTTTAATTTTATTTTTTTTATTTTTTCTCATCTCTTTTTGGTTCTTCTTTTTTAATTTTTTTAATCTCTTATTTTCAGTCTCTTGTTAATAATTAATTTAAAGGATAGTAGAAAAGAAAATTGCCGAGCACCTAGAGAAGCAAAGAACTTTTGTCTGCTATTTAAAAAGATAGTTCATTATAACAAACTTTTTAAACTCTAAGCCATTCTATTTTTAGGGCTAAGGAAAAAATGGCAAGAAAAAATTGTCCTAAATGTCACGGAACTGGTATAGTTAAAGAGCCTGATGGTTCTGTACATACTTGTTGGGATTGTCTTGAAGCTGGTGAGATGGACCAGCACAGCAAAGACATTAAAGATACAAAAATAAAAATATAAATAGAGAATTCGAATTCTTTTTTTAATCTAAAAAATTTTAACAAAAATTTATAAACATTCTTTGCTTCACTTAAACAAGGTCCCGTAGCTCAGCCTGGTTAGAGCACTTGCCTTTTAAGCAAGGTGTCGGGGGTTCAAATCCCCTCGGGGCCATTTTTATAAATGAAATTATATCATGGTTCTCCAAAAAAATTAAAATTTCTAAATCCAAGACAAGGGAAAGTATTAAGCGAATTTGAAAATCAAAAAGCTGTATTTTTATGCAAAACATTTAAGCACGCAGCATTATATGCCATAGGAAAAACATTGAAAGGTAAAACAGTTTTTGCAGTTACCCCAAATAGATTATTAATAGTAGGGAATAAAAAACCAGGAAAAGGATATGTGTACGAAGTGAATGTTAAGGCAAATAAAGGACCTAGACAACAATATTCCTATAAAAAACAAATAAGAAAATTTAAAATCTATAAGGTAGATCCAAAGAATTATAAAAAATATATTCGGTATATCGCCAATAAAAAGGAATTATTGAAAATTTTAAAAATCACGACTTAAAAATAAATTTATCAACCTGCTTTCTAGCAAGTTCTCGCTTCTTTTGATGCTCTTTTAAGAATTCATTAATTTTATCTATAAGATAAGCTTTAAGTTCAGAAGTTAATAATTTGCCAGATTTATAATCTTCACGAATTTCTTCTATTTTTTTATCATCAGGTTCAAAGAAATAGTAAAGCCATTGGAAAGAAACATCAATGTCAGGATTGCCCCCAAGTTTTCGATGCTTTTCAACAGTCCCTTGTCCTCCGCTAAATGCGTGTTTCATTATTTTTTGTTTAACTTGTTCTGGAGAATCAGTTGTCCAAATCGTGGAATCAGGATCGCTTGTAGACATTTTACCACCATAAACTTTCAAACCAGATAAAAACTTTGCATGCAAAATAGAAGGTTTATAATAGCCAAGTTTGGGCAAAACATCTCTTGTTATCCTAAAATGAGGATCTTGATCAACTCCAAGAGGAATTAAACAAGGAATGTTTTTGCCTTTCAACACGCTAGGCAAGAAAGCGGGAACTGATTGCATTGCTGTGTAAAATATAGATCCAATATTAGTCTCATTGGTAAAACCAAAAACTGCTTTAACTGTACTAAAAGTAATTTTCTTCGCAACTTTACATGCCTCTTTATACATTAAGTTGGCATGTTTCGTATCTATTAAAAAATGGGTCTTTCCAGGTTTAAATCCTAAAGCAATTACATCCAACATATTTTCATAAGTATATTTTTGAACCTGGTCAAAACTTAATTCTGGACGAAACATAAACTTTTCTTCATCGGGAAATTGAAACCACATTTCAACATCAAATTTATCCTGTAACCATTTACAAAGAACCCATGGCAATAAATGACCTATATGAGTTTCACCAGAAGGCGCTCTTCCAGTATAAAGAAAAAATTCGTTGCCTTTTTCATATTCATCAAGAAGCCAATCCAAATCACGATGAGCAAAAAATACGCCTCTACGCAACATAAAATGTAATTCTTTTGTATGCTTTTTTATTCTTTCCAAAAGTTCCGATGTTAAAGGTCTAATCCCAAATTCTCTTATTAAAGACTGATAATCTTTCTCAGTTACAACTCCAACGACTTCGTAAGGAGTTATTCTTAATTCATTTTTCTCTTTTTCCATTTAAGCAACAAGACAAAAGATTTTATAAAGCTTTTTCTCTAAGATATCTTATGAAACATGCATTAAAAATAACTTTAGTGATAATATTAATGTTCTTAATATCACAACTTATAGGTATCTTTATCATTAATTCTTACGATTCTTATTTTGGAAAAACGGCGCAGCAAAAGGTTCAAGAAGGACAATTAGTGCAACCAGAAGTTTCAATAGTTAAAGAAACAGTGCCACCAGAAATGGAATTAAAAAAACCCATAGATATTTTAAATATAATAGTATCTATAATCATAGCAATAGTTATAGCTTCAGTTCTCTTCTTCTTGTTATCAAAAATAAGAATAACTTTGCTGATTAAAGCTTGGTTCTCATTTGTAGTTTTTATCTGTTTAACACTGGCCATAACTTTATTAATATATCCGATTTTAGGAACAAATCTTTTTGTTTTATTTGGCAAAAACATTTCTCTTGCTGAAATAGTGGCAGTTCCTTTAGCTTTTATTCTTACTTTTTATAAAATAATTAAGAGAAACATAATAGTTCATAACATAACAGAGCTTTTTATCTATCCAGGACTAGCAATAATATTCCTACCTCTTGTGAATGTTATAGCGGCTTTAAGTTTATTACTTGCAATATCAATATATGATATAATAGCGGTATGGAAAACTAAATTTATGATGAACTTGGCAAAATTTCAGATAAAACATCTTAAAACATTTACTGGATTTTTTTTACCTTATCTAACTGAAAAAGATAAAGCGCGAATAGAAAAATTAAGGATTGCTAATCAAAAAGCAAAAAAGCAAGGTAAAAAAACTAAAGAGAAAAAAATAAAAGTAAAAGTGCATCTGGCCGCGCTAGGTGGTGGCGATGTTGCTTTTCCAATGATTTTTGCTGGAACTATTTTTATGGCTTATGGCTTACTCGCTTCGATAATTACAATTCTTTGTACAACTTTGGCTCTAACTCTGTTGCTTTTATTTTCAGAAAGAGGCAAAATGTATCCTGCAATGCCTTTTTTAACTGCTGGTTGTCTCTTTAGTTTGATAGTTATTTTGTTGTTCTTGTAAAAATTCAATTACGCCATACATCAAACAATAATACCATCTTCCTTCTTTAACATTTGCTGGCATCTCTGAATCAAATATTTCTTCAGCTATTTTAACAACCTTCGCCTTGTTTTCTTCACTGAATTCCTCAAATTTTTTCTCAAGAGCGCCAAGCTTAACTTTATCTAAAAGAGTTACTTGATATGGAAGAATAATGGAATCTATTAAATCTTTAAATGAATCATTAACTGCTCTGTTCATATTGAATCATACTTCTTTAATGTTCTAATAATATATCTTTTAATATTTAAAATATCTTTGCCAGTTATATTGCAATAATCTATATTGTGCTCTTTACAAAAATCTCTATCATAACAAAAATTTTCAGTCAGCTCATTTATTATTTTTATGCTTTTCTTTCCTTCTTCTTTTGACATCTTATAAAAATAAATAATAAATTCTCTATCTTTTAATAAAGGCTCTGTCGAATAGAACTTTAAGATTTTCATTTTAATAAATTATAGCTACAGTAACGTATTTAATTTGTTCGAACCTTATTTTTCCATCATTTTGTAAAGAATTATCGCCTTTAGTAATGCAAAACCATCCTTGTTCATCAATTCCAATTTGAATAACTCTGTGCACAATCAACTCAGAACCTTTTTTATAAGTAATAATATCGCCAACATGAATGTCTTGTTGCGATTGGGGTTTAATTTCAATTCCATTAGCAGTGAAATCAAAAACAGGATCCATACTTTTTGTATTAGCATATCTGCTCAATGTAGCATTAGGAATAAGTATAACGATTCTATCAGGATATATTATAATTTTGTCTTCTTGAATCCAGTTTGCTGGAGATGGTTTATCAAAAAATTCGTTAAATGTTCCTAAAGTTGAAAATGGATTTTCAATGGCAGAAGAAAGTAAAGAATATGACAAAAAAATCACAACCATCAATGATAAAATTATTCCCAACCATATCAAAGTTTTTTTCATTTTTTAACCAATAAATAGTAATTATTCGTATTTATAAATCTTTCTGAAAGATGTCATTTAAAAATGACAACAATTAGAAAAATATTTAAAATAAAAAATTTCTAAATAAATATGAAAAACAATGCTGCCCAAAACTTAACTGCTTTTTTAAAAAATTATTGGAAAGTTTCAGTTTGTTTAACTTTGCTTGGAAGCTCAGCATTATCAATAATTAAAACAGCACAATATCAAGAATCAAAAAAACCGAAACAAGAAAATGCTTCAACTATTTCAACAGATTCCTTAAAAAATTTTATTTTAGATTCATTATTTCAAATCAGGTTCAAACCTAATGAACCTGAAACAATTGGTTCAGAATTCTTTATATTTAAAGAAGCTCCTGATTACAAAAACTTAGAAGCAATAACAAAAGATTATCCAAAAGCAAAAGATTACATTCCTATAGTGCAAGAAGCAATTGAAGCCAATAAAGATGTTTTTCCTCTTGATGCTGTACTTGTGCTTGGAAAAATAAAGGCTGAATCAGGATTCGAAAGATTTGCTATATCTAGAGTTGGCGCCGCAGGTCCATCGCAATTAATGCCTTCAACAGCTCAAGGATATAAACTTAAAGTTTATTATCCTGGTTATTTGAAACAAGCAGAAATATTAAATAAAGAAGCGAACGAATTATATAAAAGAGCTATTTCTCTTTTTACAAGCAAAGAATTTGAACTTGCCAAGATTACTTACTTAGATTATGAAAAAAAGAGAAAAAAAGCAGATAGTTTATTTGCATATTATAAAAAAGATCTATTATCCAAAGTAAAAGGGAAACCAGACAGTATTATAAAAGAAATTGATGAGCGTTTTATTCTAGATAAAGCAATTCAAATAGGAGCAAATTATCTTGCTTTAATGTTTAGAAAATTTGAAGGAGATGTAAGAATGGGAATTTCTGCTTATAATTGCGGTCCTGAACCTGTTTCTAAAGTAAAAGGAATCCCGTATATTAAAGAAACAATATATTATCAAAACGAAATAATTAATTTTTGGAAAAAATATCATAAAATGTGTTTAGAAAAACCAAAAGAGGAATAAGAACTATATTTTAAATGAAATTTAACGAAGTCTCAATGCTTCAATATTCCTAGGCACATTAGTTTCAACTTTATGTAATTTATACAAAGTTGAAGCCAAATCCAAACATCTCGACTGTTCACCGTGCTGTACAATAATACGACGAGGCATCGGACTTAAATTATTAACAAAATTTAAAAGTTCATTACGACCTGCATGTCCAGTTAAACCATCTATAGTTACAACTTCCATATTTATTGGAACTGTTTCTTCCTTATCTTCAACATTAAATTTAGCTTCTTTCAATCCTTCTTGTACTTGTTTTCCTAAACTTCCAGAAGCTTGATAGCTAACAAATACTATCGTATTTCTTTTATTATCTGCTAATTCTCTAAAATATTCTTGAGATGCTCCGCCAACCAACATTCCGCTAGTTGCTAAAATAATACAAGGACCTCCTTCAACTACTTCTTTACGTTCCTGAGGAGAACCGACTCTCCTGAAAAGTTCGCTAGTAAAGGGGTTTTTATCTTGAAATATTTGTGTTCTTAAATTGTGAGAAAGAAATTCAGGATAAGCTGTATGGATTGCAGTTATATCCCACACCATTCCATCTACATAAATCGGAACATTTGGAATTAAACCTTCTTTTACACCAGCGTCTACAATCATCATAATTTCTTGTGCTCTACCTACGCCCAAAACAGGAACAAGAATCTTGCCTTTTCGCTCAGCGGTTTTCTTAATAGTCTCATAAAAAATTGCTTCCGCTTCCTTTCTTGGAGGTAAAACATTATTTTTGCTACCATATGTGCTTTCTATAATTAAGGTCTCTAATCTTGGAAACTTACATGTGGGCAAATCAAGCACTCTAGTGCGAGCAAATTTAAAGTCTGCCGTATAAAGCAGGTTGTGCAAACCATTTCCAATATTTAGATGAATCATCGCACTTCCAAGGGCGTGGCCTGCATTATAAAAAGTTAATCTAACATCTGGCGTAATGTCAGTAACTTCATTATAATTTAATTCAATACTATGTTTTACCATTGTTTTAATATCAGCAATTCTATACAAAGGTGTGGCAGCTTTTTTGTAACTTACACCAATAAAATCTAAAGCCAACAAGGCAGCTATATCTCTAGTAGGAGCAGTCATATAACAAGGTCCTCTATAACCTAGCTTGTAAAGTAAAGGAACCAAACCACTATGATCTAAATGAGCGTGTGATACAATTACTGCATCTAATTCTTTCAGATCAAATTCTGGAACATTGAAATAAGGAAATTTATCTGAATTTTGAGCTGCTATATTTATTCCACAGTCAAGTAAAATTTTTGATTCTGGAGTTTGTAAAAAAATACAACTTCTACCTACTTCTCTAGCAGCTCCAAGAAAAGTCACTCTAACCCACTCTTCTTTTTTTTCTGGACTCCATTCTTTATATATTCTTTTTCCTATCGCATTTAGAAACTTTTTTCTATAATCTTCTTTTACATACAAAGTGTGTCTTATAGCCTCGGTAATTTTTGATTGTATGGCTGGACATCTAGAAACTTGAGGTATCCAAAAAGTGTTTTCTTTTATTTTTTTTAGAATCTCTCCTTCTTTACCTATCGCTATTCCTGGCTTTTTCACTTCTAGTACAACAATACTTCTATTTTCATCAAATAAAATATTTTGAACTTCGGCTTCTTTCGGCACAATTTCTTCAATAAATTTTTTTGCTTTCTCTTGTTCAAGAAGAAGTTCCTTGCTTGCTCTTAGTTCAATTCTTTTTTTTATTTTATTAACGATTTCGCGAATTTTTGTTTCTCCTTCAAGGAAAAAATCTTTATCTTTTGTATAAACAACAATGTTTGCTCCTTCGAAATTTGCATTCTCAATTACCTTATTAGGCAATTCATTTAAAATCGTTTTCAAAATATCTGGCATTTTTTAACTTTATTTTTTTATATTTTTATTTTCAGAATCTGCTAAAACAATCTTGAATTTTTTATTACTTTTTTACAAGCACGCTTTTTACTTCTTCTTCCAATACTTTTCTTGCACCCTTTTTGTCAATTACAACAACGTCTATTCCACTTCCAGAAGCAGTATCTCTTTGCATTGCAGCGCTAATTGCTCTTATAGCCAATTTAATTCCTTCTTCAATACTCATATTTTCTTTATAAGCATCTTCTAAAACACCATAAGCAATAACACTTCCAGAACCATCAGCAACATAATCTTTGTGTTCCATAACGCTTCCATCAGGAACAATCTCGAAAAGCCAAAATCCTTTATTATCCACGCCACCAACAAGAAAAGCAGAAATTCCTATTATTGGACTAAATTTTCTTATATTTTCATAAGTAAGCGTTCCAAAAAGATTTGCTGTTTCCTTTACTCCTGGTTCTATTTTTGTTCTTATTTGTTTCAATCTCAGTTCAGCTTTAATTAACTTTACAATTAACTGAATATCAGAAACATTTCCTGCAGTCGTTGCAGCAATCTTATCTGTAATAAAAAGAATCTTATCGAATTTCTTATGACCTATAAGCAATGCTCCATCACCTCCCATTGTTGCTCTTTTGTCGGCAGCTAAAACAACTCCGTCTTTACATACAATTCCTACAGTCGTAGTTCCAGTTCTAACGACGTTTTTCTTCAATTCTTCTTCCATCTTTTAACAATAAAAATTATGCTTTTAGAATATACAAACAACTAAATAATTTCATTTTATAAACCTTTCTATAACCTTTTTAGACTTACTTAAATACGGCCTCTCTTCTAGGAATATCTTTATAGGTTTTACCTAATTTAAAATTCTCTCCGTTAACTGTAAAAAATAACTTGTAACCCGCCAAAGCAGCCAATCTTCTTGCAACATCATTACTTAAACCAAAAGGCCATGCAATTGCAATTACTTTATTTCCAATTCTATTTTCAATTTCCTGTTTGGATTTCAAGAAATCAGTAAAAATTCTCAACATATATTCTAAACTATCTTCATTAGCCGCTTTAGTAGTAACCGCAGATTTGTTGTAACCTTTAATGACATGACTATCATAAGTGTGGCTCTGTACATCAACTAAACCGCTAGCATACATTTCCTTGATGTTTTTCCACGAAAGATAAGGGCCTTTATTATTGCTATCTTCAATACAAGAATTAACTATAAACAAAGTCGCTTTAACCTTTTCTTCAAGCAATATAGGATAAGCATAATCATAAAAACATTTCAAACCATCATCAACTGTTATTAAAACATATTTGGAAGTATCTTCTTTATTAACTTTGGTGGAATCATAGTTTGACATTAAATCGTAAAGCTCTGTTACAGTTATAAATTCATATCCTTTTTTCTTGTAATTTCTAATTGTTGTTCTAAACTCTTCAATTGTCTGCGCATATCTTCGTGCAGTGCTAAGAACTTTGTGTTCTTTTGGCACAACCCAATGACAGCACAAAATTGGAATTGGCGCAACAATTTTTTGCTCTTTCTTTATCTCCTCAGTTTTTATATCGTAATAAGGCCACCAAAGAACTCTTTGAACTTCTTGTTTAACTGAATCTTGACTTTGACAAAAAAAACTCAGTGCAACTAAAGATTCTAGCAACATTTTCAGATTTTAAAAAGTCAAATTTCTAATATTTACTTTAATTCCCTTATTTTCAAAATATTCTTTTATGTTTTTAGCAACTAATTCAATCTTTTGATAATCATAGAGATCAAGCAACTCGGCAAAGAAATTTTTTGGCTTAAATTCTTGCCAATATTCTAATTCAAAATTTTTTCCTTGTTTTGTAATGCCATTAATATAAATTCCTGGCACAATTACATCAGAAAGAATGTCTTGTTCAGATCGAGCTTTTGCAATCTCTAAAGAAATTACATCCTTAGGGATTTCAGATATTATCTTTTCAATCAAATCTTTCATTTTAAAAAATCCCTGCGGGCGGATTCGAACCGCCAACCCCTCGGGTTTTGCCGAACACCTGCGATTGTCTAACACGTGCATTACGCAAGTGAAAGACTACAGCCGAGTGCTCCGCCGTTGAGCTACGCAGGGTTATAATACTAAAAACAAGCATATTTTAAAAGGTTTTTATTTTTATTCTGGTTTTTATTCTTATTTCTTATGTTCACTTATCAAAATAAGAAGAATTAAATACAATCCTATAACAAGGAAATTCGCATAAAAAATTTATAAAGCCTTTTTCTAAAGCTTCTGGAAAATCTTTATCTTCGATAGAACTAATCTCTATTGGAATCCAAAAATTTCCATCATTGTCTTTTAAATAATTCTTTAAATTATTTTTTTCAATTTCTTTTTTGTCTATTTTGAAAATACTCATAACATGATTTTGAAATACAATTAAACCTGCCTGAAATCCTTTAGCAATAAGTAATGAACTGTATAAAATAGATAAATCTTCACAATCACCACCTTTGTCTTTCAAAGTTTGATCTGGATGCTTTACATAATCTTTAACAGAAGCTTCCATCGGACTTTTTCCAACTTTGTTAAGTTCATCTTCAAGAGCCAAGAATTCTAAAGGACTTTTAAACATACAAGGATCTGGAATATATTTTATTTGTTCTCTTTTTAATAAATCATAAGCTAATTTGGCGGTTTCTAAAATGTTTTTATTAGGCTCTATTTTAGAAGCCAATTCAGCCACTCCTTTAGGGTCTATCATTGAAACATACTCTGCATAGTTATGTGGATCTGCTATCTTTACTTTCTTGCTTAAAATATCAAAAGAGCTTTTTACATAATAAAATTTAATTTTTTCAGGATCTATTGTTACGATGTCTTTAATTACTTCTTCTCCGAAATAAAATTTTTTTATTTTTCTTTCTTGCAAATCTTGTGTTTTTCCGATTCCCAAAAGCCCAATCGCTAATGAAATGCCCAATATTTTTATTAAATTTTTCATAAAAAAATTAAAGCTTCAAAAGTTTTTATATTTTTCTCTTGTTATTCCTTTATAGTAACAATAATTAAAAAAAACGACTAAACTAACCTTTTTCTTCCACTTCTTCCTTGCCTTTTTCTAATTCTTGGACTTGTTCTTTGTCTCTTCTTAACAACAATGCCTGAAATTCGCCTACGTGTGTTTTCTCTTCTTTTGCAATATCAAAAAGAATTTTCTTTAAATCTTTGCTATTAGCCATTGCCGCGAGTTGTTCATAAAGATTAATTGCATCGAGTTCAGCAATCATTCCAACACGAGCAATTTCCATATCAATTTGTTCTTTAGGCACTTTTTTTAAATCTTTAGGAATGTCTGACAACATTTTCACCTCCTTTTTTATTTTAAATATGAAAATTAAGGCGTTAATCTTTCTCTGTCTCGAGGCCATATACAAGCTTCACGAATATTATCAAGTTGCAATAAAGCCATTGTAAACCGCTCTAAGCCGATAGACCAGCCTCCGTGATAAGGCGCTCCATAACGAAAAGCATTAATGTAATGTTCGAAATGCTCTGGCTTTAAACCTTTTAATTTTAACATTTTTATTAAAACATCAGCCTTATGAATTCTCTGGCCACCACTTGAAATTTCTATACCACCATATAAAGCATCAAATCCAGCACTAATTCCTTTTTTCTCGTCTTTAGGCCAAATATAAAATGGCTTCAAACTTATAGGCCATGAATGCACAAAAACTATAGAATCGGGAAACAATTTACAAAGAATTTTTTCGTCTTCTGGAGCCAAATCATCGCCTTCCTTTGTCTTTGACTTGTTTTTTTGTAATAATTTAATTGTTTCATCATAACTTAGATATTTTGCCTTTGGAATTTTTAATTTCAGTCCTAAAATTTCAAGCTCTTTTGAACAGTTTTTAATAACTTGACTAACAATAAATTGAACAACCTTTTCAAGCCAAAGCATAACGTCAAAGTCATTAGCGAAAGCCACTTCAATATCAAACTGCCTTGATTCATTAAGATGCCTTACGGTGTTGTGCTTCTCAGCTCGCCAAACAGGAACAGAACAAAAAACTTTTTCTAAAGATATGGCGGCCATCTGTTTATAAAGCTGTGGTGATTGTGCTAAGAATGCTTTTCTTTCAAAATATTGTACTGGAAATAAAGCAGTTCCGCCTTCACTTGCTGTAGCAATAATGCATGGCGGTTGTATTTCAATAAAGCCATTTTGTTTGAAAAAATTTCTAAATGCCATAGCAATTTCACTCTGGATTTTGAAAATAGCCTTGACCTTTGCTTTTCTTAAATCAATGCTCCTATAATCTAATCTTTTTGACAATTCAGTCGAAATGCCTTTCTCGACAACTTGAATCGGCAGCTTTTCAGCTTTGTTAATTAATTCAAGTTCTTGAACTTCGATTTCAATTTTATTATTAGTAACT
Organism: Candidatus Pacearchaeota archaeon; assembly: GCA_038886195.1. Taxonomy (GTDB): domain Archaea; phylum Nanobdellota; class Nanobdellia; order Pacearchaeales; family UBA284; genus JAVZYK01. The sequence continues at coordinate 13,308 of JAVZYK010000001.1, read as the reverse complement.
TCCTGACTTTTAACAACAGCGCCCTTAACTTCGCCTTTCAAAGCAACTACGCTTTCAAGAGTCAATTCTTTAAATTTATTAAACAATTTTTCATCCTTAATAACACACTGAACAACGCCAGTCACATCACGCAACAAAAGAAATTTAACATTAGCCAAATCTCTAATTTCATGAACCCAACCTTGCAAAAAAACTGTCCCTTTCTTAATCTCATCAATGTAAACTCTTTTCTCTTTTTCTAAAACCATACATTAACTTGCCAACTTGAATTTATAAATTTATCTCGTCTTTCTCAAGCAAAAATGCTTTTTTGAAGTTTAAATTTTTCTTATAACTTATTTCTTACTAGCATTTCCTCGATTTTTGTATTTACCCCTTACAATTAAAAATCTTTTTTATAGAGGGTAAAATTTATTTTTAGAAGAAACTTAAAAAAAGAATTAATTATTTCTTGCTTAACATATCTTCGACTTTTGCAATGAACTTCTTGGTTTTGTCAAGATAATAATCAAGGTTCTCTGCAGTGAACTCGCTCAAGGCGCCTCTTACCATTTTCTCTTCCAAGTCAACAATCTCTTTATAATTGCCGACAATTTCATCACCTATTGCCTTAATATAATTTTTTTCAAGCTCTTCTACAATGCGTTTTTTGTTCAAAATTAGCTTGTTGTCAAAAAGCAATAAAATCTGGGCTGCTTCTGTTGCTGCATCAGCCAAGATTCTTAAACTATCTAATAATAATCTTCGGTTTTTTAAAAAATAAGAATCGCTTCTATCCATTAATTTTTCTGCTTTCTCTTCTTTGCGGAAAAGCAATTCTTCATTTACAAGCCTTGAAACCTCTGTAATTAAGCCTTTTTTGTCATAAATTACCCATGGCTGTTTTAACGAGCTAACTATCCATGGCTCGCCATCAAGTACGAGATGCCACCATTTGCTCAATGGTTTTAAAGGCTGGAAATGAAAAATCAATCCTTGCTTCTTGCCTTGTTCCTCTATCATGCCGCAACTTTTTTCAATCAAATCAATGATTTGGGGCGCGGGCGGCACTCCCGAATCGTTAATAATGATTAATGTATCAATATCATTAGCTTCTTGTTTTGTTACAGCAGAACCATAAATGTAAATAGCTTCAATCCATTTTTTAAATTTCAGCAATGGCTTCAGCCATTGTTCAAGCATCTTTTTATTCACTTTTACTTTCATTTTCCCCTTTTTTACCTCAATTTTTTAACAGCTTCCCTAAACAATTCGGCTTTTCTTGCTAAATCATCAAGTTTTCTGCCATTAGGTAGAGAGATTTCTTTATGTTCATAAGCCTTGAAAGTTTTTATTATTTCAGTGGCATAGTTAATATGAGTTTTTTCTAGGCCTTTGCCTTGTAAATGTTGCTTTAACATTTCAGGAATCAATCTTGGAATTAAAATGGAATGTCCTTTCAAAACTAAAGCTGTTTGAGCTGCTTCAACCGTGGCCGTATATATATTATCTAGATATTGCAATTTTATATTTTCAATTTCTTTAATATAATCTTTAATCATCAAAAACTTTCTTAAGATTGCTTCTTTTGTTCCGGTCATAAGGCCTTTATTGATATTAATCTTAAGCGAAATTATAAGTTTGAAAGGATCATAAATGATTTTGCCGTCTCTAATACTTATAAGAACCCTTGTATTATGTTCAGAAATTTCTTTAATTAAATCCTCAATACTGCCAACACGTACTTTTTCTTGCGGCAAGCCATAAGTTTGAGAAAAATGTTTTGTCAAAGCCACAATGTGTTTGTTCAAACAAATGACATAAAGCATCTCATTATGAATCCAAGCTGCTTTAATGATGCTCTCAAGATATGGTGTCCATTTAAACTTTATTTCTTCTAATTTAATTTCTCTCTTATTATTTTTTTCTTTTTTTTCTAGTCCTTTAACTTCTTTCACTTTGGTTTTTGCATATTGTTTATACTTATCTTTCTCTTTAACTTTCTCTTCAAGTTTTGCTTTCATTCTCACCTCTTTTATATAGAAACGTAATTATATTTTTAAACTTTGTCGAAAAAACTTTATAAAGCATTAGTTTATCTCTTTTTTTATCATCTCAACCAATTTACTTGCATCAACCTTGCCCTTATATTTTTGCATCAATAAACCCATATAAGCATTAACACTTAACCCTGGCTTTTCTTTAACAAGTTTTTTAACTTCTCCTTCAATTTCAGTGACATCAACTTTTTCAACCTTCAATGCTTCTTCAATTGCTTTGCCTTTAACAATTTCAGTCATAATTTTTTTGACATCAGTTTCTTCAATTTTTCCTTCTTTTAATTTTTCTGCAATTATCTCTAAAACATCAATAGTCAATCTTTTATTAACAATTTCAACAGCAAGCTTCTCATGACTCGCAATTTCTTTAGGCCATATCGCCAACATTTTAGCAATTAAACTTGGGTGGTTATAAATATTAATTAAAATTTTATAATCTTCAAGTTTGTTTTCTTTAAGCAAAGCTTGGGCCAGTTCAGAATGCATCTTTTCTTCAAGTTCTGCCCTAATTTCATGTTTCAATTTCGGCAATGTCTTTTTTATTTCTTCAATGAATTCTTTAGAAATTTTAATCAAAGGCAAGTCAGTTTCAGGATACATTCTTGCTGCTCCTGGCAATGGCCTCAAAAAAGTTGTTGTTCCATCAATTTCTGCCTTTCTTACTTCTGGCTCAATTTTCTTTTTTTCTTTTAACAATTTTAATTGCCTTTCCACTTCAGTTTCAATTGTCTTAGCTATAAGCGCCGGTTCTTGAACTCCTTTAATTTCAACTCTTGATCCGCCTTCAATTGACATATTAACATCTTGTCTTATTGTTCCTATTCCTCTTTTAACTTTACAACTTCGGAGGATTTCGCCAATCTTAAGCGCAACAGCTTTCGCTTCTTCTGGTGTTGAAATCTCTGGTTTTGTAGCAATTTCAACAAGCGGAATTCCTAATCTATCAAGTCTAAAGACACTTTCATTCTCATCTTGTTTGATTATTCTTGCAGCATCTTCTTCAAGACAGATTGTAGCAATTCCAATTTTTTTATCATTAACTTCAACATAGCCGTCAGTAGCAAGCAACAAAGTTCTTTGAAACCCGCTAGTATTAGAACCATCCACAACTGTCTTTCTCATAACTTGTGTAACCGCCAAAGGTTTTGCGTTCAGCAACAAAGAGATTTGCAATGCAATTCTCAGAGCTTCTTGATTAATCTCATGTGGAGGCTCTTCATCAAGTTCGACAAGACAGGTTGTATCACTATAGGCCTCATAAACATATGTTTTTTTCTTAGATTGCTCATAGGCTGCGGCAATATCAACCTTGCCAATCTCGCCAGCCGGAGCATATAGCTTTCTTTTTACAATAATGTCTGGCTCATCTTGCCTCAAAACACTAGGACACTCACAAAACAATTTGTTGGTATCAAGCTGTTGATGTATTTCTATGCCGCATTTAAGTCCCACTTTTTCATAATCTATCATGTCAGGTTCAATGAAAAAAGATTAATAAAAGTTTTGATTATAAAAATAGAAAATTATATATATTTGTTTAACCTTAAATTTTAAGGCAAGGGGAAATGAAAAAAATAAATATAATATATTTTCCTTGGGGAATTAACAAATATCAATTATGCGAAAAATTAAAACACAGTGCTAAAGACGAAGATAAAGTATTTAATAATTTAGAGAGTTTGCTTAATTATTTAGAAAAAAAATATCGTTCAAGGGAAATTGAAATTTCTTTAGATAGAGACATTTCTAACGAAGATAAAGCAAAGATTGAAAAGAATATAAAAGAAAAATTCAAAAAAGCAAAAATTATACAGTACGCTTAGTTATTTTTATGTTTTCTTTTATACTCATCTTCTATTTTAACAAGCAAATGTTCGCAATTAGAACTTATAGAAAGTTTATCTCCTTCTAAACTATACCCCTTCTTTTTAATTAATTTTTTTGGTATTAATAACATTTCTCTAGGCTGCCTTCCATAAACGTGACCAACAGCAATTATTTTATATTCATCTAAAATCTCTTGAGCTGGAGCATTACAAGTATAATGTAAAATATAATCATTGAAATCTATTTCATCAAGATTTATTTTGGCTTTTTTCTTTTTATCCATTTTTAATAAAATGCTCCCGCCGAGATTCGAACTCGGGTCGCGAGCGCGAGAGGCTCGCATCCTTGGCCGCTAGACTACGGGAGCTAACTAAATCGTTCGCTATTAAATTATTTCTTAAATATAAAAAGTTTTTCTTGGAAACTTATAAACTTAATAACAATAAAATTCCGATTGTATTTAAAACAAAACTAATTGTTATAAATACAGATTGTTTTATCTTCGTCAAACCAGCAATCATAATTACACCCGCTTCATCTGGCAATGGTGATGCGATAAAAACTCCAGCTAATAAATAAGCCAACATAACTTTGACTTGTTTCCCAAAAATTTTTTCTATACTATTACTCACACCAACGACAAATTTTGTCTTCTTCAATAAATTAAATTCATCTATTAAAGTAAATCTCGTTATATCAAAAATTAACAAATCAGAAACTAATGCTCCAAAGCCTCCTAAAATTCCAGCAAGAAGAATGTTATTAGGATTTAAATCTATAAAGAAACCTGCTGCAAGAGGCCCTGTAAAACCATAAGTATAAAACAATCCTGCAATAAAAGCTCCGAAATAACTAAAACTATTAAGTTGAGAAAGAAGGATTTTTACAGAATGATTGCTGAATATAAAATATGCGGAAATAATAATTGCTCCTATCAATGTTAATTTCGGGTATCTAAATTTTATTTTCATTTTTTTAAACCTCTTTAATTTAAAATAGCCCTGCCAGGATTCGAACCTGGGTCCTCTGGGCCAGAACCAGAGATCCTTGACCGCTAGACTACAGGGCTTTAATAACTACAACATATCAAATTTTTTAAATGCTTCTTTCTTACTACTTAATAGATTTGTCTCTTTAATAAAATGCCTCGGTAGCTCAGTTGGTTAGAGCATCACCTTGGTAAGGTGGGGGTCCCGAGTTCAACTCTCGGCCGAGGCTTCTAAACTATTAAATTGTTTAATGAAATTTTGATGTTACTTAATAATAGAAACATTTATATATTTGGCTCTCCTTTACTTCTTATGGCAAAATCGTTAGAAGAAATATTTCATTACAAGTCTGCATTAACGCTGGATCCTAATTACATAGTCGATGCTCTCCAGTCAATGTTGAGAAACAAAAATGGTTTTCTTGAGATAATCTATTCTAATAATGCCAATCATAAAACTTACAAATCTAATTTAATATTAAAATTAGAAAACGGCTCTATTGTTGCATTTGCTATTACAAACATAGAAAAAGAAAAAGCACAGATAATATATTCACTAATAGAAAATAAAGACATTATGGAAAGTATAGCAAATGCAAATAAAAAAGCAACACTTGCAAAATTTTACAATAATGGACAAACTGTAGATAAAACCCTGAATTTTTGCGATCTTAAAGAACCCCTCATCCTTGATGATAAATTCTTCTTAGATTTGTGGAAATATTTAAAATAGTACAATAGTATCAATAATATTTAAAAGCTTAATTTCTATTTTATAAATAAAAATGTTAAACCAAAACACTCTAGAAAGAATTAAAAAACAATATGAACCTTTAAAAAAGAAATACAAATTGCCTGAATTTTCAAAACTGAATGAAGAATTCGAAATTGAAAAAATTCAGGAAAGAGAAACTGACTTTTTATTAAGAGAAATAAGAAGAGTAATGAGTGAAAAAATTGCCGCTTTTCTCAGATTCCTTGAATTCTTCTTAAATCCTCAGTTGGCACCTTTATTTATTTTAACCTCTTTAAAAAATTTAACTCCAAAAGAAAAGGATTCTATAGAGAAAATTTACAAAGAACTTACTAACTTGGAACTTGTCTCTATAAATTTAGATATAAACTACAACGAAGAAAAAGAAGCTTCATTCATTAAAGAAACTTTAAAAAAATGGCAAGATTTGAAGCCGCAACTATCAGAAATTTCTGAAGCAATACTTCAAATACAGAAAAAAAGTAATGATAAAAAAAGTAAAAGTTATTTTGGTTAGTCTTTAATTAAAAATTTATTAATTAAACAATCAAAATCCACTTCTAAAGCGGCGACTGGCATTTTTAAATGCCAAGCTTTAAGAACAGAAGGATGTATTTCTCCTATTACTCCACATTCTTTTTCATCAATAAAAATTTTGCCAACTCTCCCCTCAATAAAATATTGAGCGATCGTTTCTTTAAGAGATATTTTACAATTTAACATTTTTCCTAAATATTCTAAAACTTGTTTTATATCAGTAAAATTTCCAGGAGTTATAACAATGCATAATTTTTCTTTTTCTTCAATTCCTGTTTCTTTTTTATCATTTTTTTCAAAAACAATCCCTATTTCAAACAATCTTTGAGGATATTCTGCATCAACATTCTCGCTTAAAATTTTTAATGCAGAATTTAATAAATTTGATCTCAAAAAACAATAATCTGTTTTACTTTTTTCTATTTCAATTATATCTTTTTTTTCTTGTTTTTTTAAATCCTCTTTTGTAAGCAAATGGTAAGAAGATATTTCTAAAAAATTTATTCCAATTAAAAGTTCGGCCACTTTTCTTTTTAATCTTTCTTTTTCATCTTCTTTACCTATGGTCGAAATTTCAGGAATTTCTGGTTGAAACTTATCGTAACCATAAGCTATTGCAACATCTTCGGCAATATCTACTTCATGTAAAATATCAACACGCCAAGGAGGTACGTAAACTTCTCCTCCATCATATCTATAACCCATCTTGCTTAACAATTCCTTTAGTTGTCTTTCATTAAGTTGCAATCCTAATAACCTATTAATCGCATTTAAATCAATTTTGATTTTTTCATATTCTAAATTAGGAGTAAATTCTTTTCTAAAACCATAATCTAACTTCATTTGATAAATCTCGCCACCCATATCTGCTAGCATTGTGACAAGAATATTCAAAGTTTTTTTCAATAAATTAAAATCAAAACCAGAACATTCTATAAAAACATCTTTTGTTTCTTCAGTTACTTTTCCTGTTTTTTCTGAATTTATTATCGGAGGCATACTTAAAATTTCACCGGCGCTATCAACAAAAACAGGATATTTCTTATAATTTTGAAGCAAATAACCATATTCTCTGCCAGTTGGATGCTCTTTCAGTATTTCAAAACCGTTCATCTCTTTATCAGATTCAAGAGGTACAAATTTTATATCTTTTGGATTTCTTGCTTCAAATTTAATAGGCAATTTTATTTTTTCTAGAGGATAAATTCCTATGGCTATTTTTTTCCTATTTCTTCCTAAAGTTGAATGTATTTTTTCCTGAACGTCTATAATTTCTTTAATCTTTTCATTATCAAATTTCAAATTTTTTACTATAGCACAGGCTGTATAAGGTCTAATTCCGCTAACAGAATGGCTTATTTTAATTTCGTAATTCTTTTCTGGCTTATTGACTTTATATTCAAGTTTCTTTTTTTTACCAATAAAAGTGAGAAATGCTCTAATATATCCTTGTAACGATAACAAGTCAGGCCTATTTGGAAATATTTCTATAGCTATTTCTTCATCATTTACATACTCAATAGGAGTTCCAAACATTGCTATTTTCTCTTCAATTTTTTTATCTATTTTTATATGTTTTTCAAATTCTTTTCTTGAAAATTTTACTAGCGCCATTTTAATTTTTAAAATTCTATTTCATCCATAATTTCATTTTTCTGAGTTTATTTAAATCATTCTTATACATTTCTCTCAAATCTTTGATTTCATAATAGTCCATTATTATCCTGTCAAATCCAGGACCCCATGCCAAAACAGGAATCCATTCGCCCAACAATGGAACAACAACTTCAGGTCTCAAAATGCCAGCTCCTCCCAACTCTAGCCAAGCATTTTTTTCAGGAACAAAAACATCTATCTCTAAAGAAGGTTCTGTATAAGGAAAGTAACTTGGCCTAAATCTTATCTTTTCCCAACCCATTTTTCTGAAAAATTCTTTCAAATAGCCTAGAAGATGTCTAAAGTTTGCATTCTTATCAATAACGATTCCTTCAGTCTGATTAAACTCAAAGCCGTGGCTCCAATCTACTGTTTCATTTCTAAAACATTTGCCGATTGCAAAAAATTTTCCTCTTTTTTCTTTTTTATTTTTAAGTTCTCCTAATTTAGCTAAAGTATGCGCAGACAAACAAGTAGTGTGAGTTCTCAACACAACCTTTTTAGCCTCATCTTCTTTCCATCTATATTGCCAGCCTTTGCTTCCTTTTATCCCAGATTCATGAGCTTTCTTTATTTTATTAACAAGATGATTTGGCAACTTTCCGTTTACATTTTTAATATAAAAAGTGTCTTGCATCTCTCTAACGGGATGGTCTTGTGCTGTAAATAAAGCATCAAAATTCCAAAAAGCCGTTTGACACAAAGTTCCTTTCATTTCTTCGAAACCCATTTCAGTCCAAATTTTTCTTGCATATTCAATCGCTTGATTAACAAAATGTCTTTTTCCGCCATAGAGTTCAGGAACTTTGCTATTAATGTCATACTTCCTAAATTTTTTTCCTTGCCAAGAATCTTTCAATAACATCTCGGGTGTTAACTGTTCAATAAGCTCTTGTTTAAATTTCGGCAATTCTTCTAAAACTTTTAAACCTAATTCATTCAATTCCACTTCAACCTCTTGCTGTTCTACGACGCGAATAATTTTTTTTCTTGTTTTTAACTTATCGAAACAGTATCTTTGCTCTTCGGTCAATTTTTCCAATTCTAAAGGCAAAGCTTCTAAGAACTTTTCTTCAAGAAACTTTTTTACAGCCTCTTCTTTCTTTGCTTTCAATTCTAGTTTACCATTAACAACATCAATTAAAGCTTTATCTTTTAATGTTCCAATAGCTATTGTAAATTCATTATCGCTCAAATCTGCAAGTTCTTTGGCTTTATCTAAAGTTAAACTTTCTTTAGCTTCTAACAAAACATTTAATAAATTTCTTTCAGGCAGATTTTTTTTCAAATATAAAATACCGTTAATATCAAGCTCTACTATTTTCTTTTCTAAAACCTTTACACTAACTAAGCCTTTTGATTTTAAAAATTTTATTGCCCTTTTTATTGCGGTTTCTCCTAATTTTGTTTGTTCTTCTATTTTTTTTAGGTCTTTTAAATACAAAAAAGGCAAAACTTGTCTTTCTAAAGGGCTTAATTTTAAAATCAAATCCTCAACTTCTTTTTCCATCCAAACATTATATTCTTGTAATTTTAAAAATCTTATTATTTGTTAAAAAATATAAAAAAATAAAAAGAAAAGTAAGAAAGAGAATTATTTTTTAATTTTAAAATCGCTCTCTTTAATAGTTCTTATTTTTACTTTAGGATATTCTCCAGAAAGTCTTTTGTTTTCCCTTCTTGCTTTTATTAAAAAAATTGATAAAACTATAATTGCAGCAACAAGCAAAGCATCTACTATAAACCATTGCCAACTTCTTCGAAATTCAAAACTAAGCTGCTCCAACCAACTAGCTGCCTTGCTTTCTTTCCTTACATCAACACTAATCGTTTGCTCTTTTGATACAGATCCAAAATTAACTATGACTTTGAAACTTTGACTTCCGCTAGCATTTTCTAAAGGAGTAAGAACAATATAAACATAACCGTTATTTCCACTTTCTATAGTTAAATTTTCTGGCTCTATTCTAGAAAGCGCTGCCCAAGATTCATAATCAGAAACTGAAACAAAATAATCTGTAGGAACATTTCCCGTATTTGTAATTGTCAATTTTATAGTAAATTCTTTTCCAACAAAAGCATCGCTTACCTGTTGTAAACTCAACGATGCATCTCTTTGCTCAACAAAACAATCGCCTTTAACTTCTAAATTAACAATTCTTGAAATATAAAGTTCATAATCCTCACCATAATAAACTTTCATCTCTATATTGTAATTTTTTTCAGATGCGTCTTTTGGTACAGAAAAAATAAAAGAATTATAATAATTTTTGGATTCATCAATCAATAAAGTTTTTGAAAAATCTATATTCAATTCGCTGTTCTTAATAATTATTTTAACATTTTCTTCATTTAAGCCTTTGTTTGAAATGTCAACATAAACGCTAAAGTTACTTCCGCAATTAACAATTGTAGGAATAACTTTTAAATCGTTAATCACGATAAGATGTTCTTTTTTATTAACATTGACATTTATATAATCTTCTTTACACTGTTCTTCTTCGTTATTTTTTTCATAAACTTTTGCTCTTATAATGAAATCATGATCGGGATTAACAGTAGAGGGAACTTCTAAATAAAGTGTTAATGTTTTTGTTGAATCTTCGCTTATAGTAGTTTCTTTTGTCACGGTTACTATGTCATCATCTTTATCTAAATCATAAAGTTGTGCTTTAACAATTATATTTAAATCATCACTATGCTCGTTAGTGACTTTAACCTTTATACTAACATTTTCTCCAGCAATTATGGTTTCATCTTCTTCTGGATTTTCTATACTAATAGTTAAATAATTTCCTTGCTCTCCATCAGAACAATAAGCTCCTGCACCACTTGTTATTTCAAAATCCCATTCTGAACTTGTTTTTTCATTGTTAGCATTATCTTTACATTTAACTTGCCAATCATGGCTTCCTCTAGTTAAGGTTAAAGTCCAAGTTACTTGGCTATTATTATTCACATTTCCTGTTTTTTCTTTGTCTCCATCCACATAAAGCTCGCAACTCAAGGAGGTATCTAAATTATCAGTAACTTTAAACTTAAAACTAACTTCTTTAGAACTCAAACTAGAGCCATCAGAAGGCGATATTAAATTAATTTGAGGCTCTTGACTATCGATATTTATAGTTCTAGTTTCACTTGTAGAAACTCCTATACTATCAGCACAAGTTATATTCCATCTGTGTGAGCCATCATTCAGTATATCGCTCGTAAAAACGGTGTTAGTATTATTAACTACAGAATCGTTAGAAACAACATTACTTCCATCAACAGTTAAATGACAACTAAAAGTTGAATCTGAATTGCTTATCGCTCTGAAACTAAAGCTAGGAGTATTGTCATTAGTCCATGCATTGTTAGAAGGCGATATTAAAGTTATACTTGTAATAGATGCAATAATATTAGTTAAAAAAATTATTGTTGCTATTAACGTAATGAGTAACAAAACATTTATTTTTAATTTTTTCATTTTTATTTTGTTATTGTATTTTTAAAGTAGTGTCTATTTTTAAAGATTTCGTTATTTTTGGATATATTTAAAAAAATAAAATTTTTTTATTAGAGAACAATATATTAATAAACATGATAAAAAACATAAAAAGAGAAATAAGAATTTTGGGCATTGATGATGCTCCTTTTAATAAATTTAAAGACAAAAAAGTTCTTGTAGTTGGCACGGTGTTTCGTGGAGGTCTGTATATGGATGCGTTGCTTTCTTGCTATATTAAAGTAGATGGTGATGATTCCACAAAAAAATTAATCGAACTTGTTAAAAAAACTAAACATTTGGAACAACTTAAATGTATAATGATTAATGGCATTTCGCTTGGAGGTTTTAATGTTATAGATATCAATGAACTTCATAAAAAAACTAAGTTGCCTGTAATAGTAATAATAAGACATAAACCAAATTTCACTAAAATATTAAAGGCATTAAAAAAAGCAAACAAAACAAAAGCGATTAAAAGATTCGAGCTAATGAAAAAAGCAGGAAAGCCTTTACCTTTATTATTGAAAAATAAAAAAATTTATTTTCAGGTTGCTGGAATATCGGCAAAAACAGCTAAAGAAATAATAAAAATAAGCTCAACACACGGTTCTATTCCAGAACCTTTAAGAATTTCACATATTATTGCTTCTGGAATTATTCTCGGCGAAAGTCGTGGCCACGCTTAATTGCTTTATTTGACATTATTAAAAATATCTCTTATTTTCTGTATAGAGTCTGCAACGTCCTGGCCCTTGCTTGTTAACTTTATTAACTTTATTCTTCCTTTTTTCTCAAATCCAACTAACCCGAACTTTTCTAAAGATTGCAAAATCTTAACTGCATGGCTATAAGTGCAATCGACTTCTTTCGCAAGTAAAGAGCCATAGCGAGCTCTTCCACCCTTACGCAATGCTGTAAGAATCAGTGCCGGTTTTTTTCTAAAAAAAGTATTGAAAGCATCCTTAACCATTTTTCAGCTCCTTAGCCTATAAAAGTTATTTTGAAAAGGTTATTTTACAGCATATGCTTTTATTTATAAATTTTTCGTTTATTTTTAAAAGTTTTAACCAAGTGGTAACAAAGAGAAAAAATTACAATAAAAAATTTATCTTTTTCTATAAAGCTCTTCAAGCTCTTCTTTTTTCAGCAAAGGCACAAATGAATAGCCGGCTTCACGCAATATTAATTTTAATTTCCCGTTGTGCAATTGCCATATTTCTAAAGCGCCCCAATCATAAGCTTCTCGTGTAGGATACAACAGCAAACCATTTTCTTTCAAAAGTTCTTTTCCCATTTTTTTAACTTCATTAATTTTGTCGCTTTCGACACCCGCAGTAAAATAAATTCTATCATATTTTTGTTTCCATATTTTTGTTTTTGGATCAAGAGCATCACCTGCAACGACTTCAATTTTAGTAAATTTCTTCGCCTCTTGTTTATTAGTCTTCTCTAAATATTTAATTAATGTCTTGACATTTTTTCGAGCCATTTCAGCCAAGTCAGGAAAAATTTCAATTGTTACAACTTTGCCTGGCCACACGAGCCATGCGACCAAGGAAGCATGATAACCAGTATTGGCTCCAACTTCAAGAACATCAATGCCTGATTCAAGCCTAAGCAATCTAATCATTCTAGCAATCGTTGAAGGTTGTGAAATAGTTTGACCATGAGCCACATGCTGAGGCATATCTGCATAAACATTCTCTTTAACAAAGAACTTTCTATCACAAATCCTAAAGGCTTCGAGAATTTCCTCACTAATTCCAGGATTGTTAAACTTAATGCTTTTAATCATCAACTCCAATTCTTCGTTAATTTTTTCTTTAATTCTTTTCATAATTTTAATAAACTTTTAAGAAATATAAACTTTTTCTAACCTTGCTTAAACTTTTACTTATAACCATGATGCCTTAACTTCTTTTCTCTGAAACGCCACAACACGATAACTACCGCAATTACAACTAAAACGACAATTATCAATATAGGCAATAACATAGAAGGTTTCTTTTCTTCTTTA